>DATJVI010000119.1:0-5413 GCA_035501875.1 Burkholderiales bacterium | reverse complement strand
TCGTTGCGCGAGGTAGCCATCGAGCACGGGGACGGGGGAAAGGGCCGGCGTCCTGCGCTCCATTGCGAGTGCGGTCATCCCAGGAACCCCTCCTGCACGTGTTCAGAACGGGAGATTTCCTGGCGATAACCTTAGGGCCGGCAAGCTCGAGCGGATATCGCACGATGAGGTGAAAAAGGAACTAGGTCTCGGGTCCTCCCCCTGCTCGCGTCCTCACCCCCTGGTGAGCGTCGCGGGTGCGACCCGGAGCGCACCCCAACACGCCGCGCGCTGAGCGGGTGCAGTGATGAGCGGTTCCGTACATGCACAGAGCGGAACACCACAAACGACGCGTCGAGGGCACGAAGGACTCCGCGCTGCATGCGCCTTTCGTCCCATACCCTTGCCCCGGTGAGCGCGCAGTTTTCGCTGGTCCCCCCCCGAGACGGTCACGCACTCGGGCAGACTGTAAACCACGAGAGGCGCACAGCCATGTCAGACGCCCCAAAGAACGCGGACTGGACCAAGCCCGCCGCAATGGCAATCCCGAAAGAGGGATACTTCACGCCTGAGCAGGGCAGGTATGGCCCCATCTTCCCCAAGACGCCGGCGTGCTACGGGTTCACCATCATCGCGAAGATCAAGTCCGGTCGAGAAGCGGCAATCCGCGAGTACGGGAGGACGATCGAGAAGACGATCGAAGGTCTGCCGGACGGCCTCGCGGTGCTCAAGCTGCACTACCTGCGTTGGGTGCTCTTCGAAATCGGCAAGGACACGTACTTCATGTATCAGGGCATCTTCGACACCGACTTCGACAAGTACACGGAGGACGCTGTGGCCTTGTTCTCGAAGTATGGTCTCAACACGGTGTTCGAGAACCTCGAGGGGTTTCCGGAGGACTGGAAGACCAACACGCCGGCGTTCATCAAGTTCGTTCGCGACCATCAGCGCCCTAGCTTCCTCGAGTATGGTGAATACCCGTACGTGAGCGCGGACGAGATCAAAAAGGCGCTCAAGCTCAAGGCGGCGTTCTCGGACATGCTCGATCACATGCAGTGACCGGAGCGCGCTCCACGTGCTCGAGTTCGACGATATCCAGCATATCATCCTGGCCCGCGTGCCTGCGCTCACGGGGCGCTACGAGTTCCTTTCCTTTCAAAACGCCGCGGGCGGACGGATGTGGCTGGGCGCGATGCTCGACAAGGTGCATTCGGCGGCGCAGGTGCGCGCTTCGCAGGAGAAGGACTCTCGCTGGGTCACGGTCGCCTTCACGTGGAGCGGGCTGCGTGCCTTGGGCGTGGACGAGGGTTCCCTCGCAACATTCCCGGAAGAGTTCAGGCAGGGAATGGCAGCGCGCGCCGAGATGCTTGGCGACACGGGCGCGAATCGCCCCGCCGAGTGGGTGGGAGGCCTCGCGAGTCCCGACCTGCATGCCATCGTCATCCTGTTCGCTCGCGACGCCGTGGAGCGTGGGCGGTGTCAGGCCGAGCACCAGACGCTCCTGGCGCGGTGCCAAGGGGTGAACGTGCTCTCGTCACTCGATCTCGAAGCCACACCCCCCTTCGACTACGCCCACGACCACTTCGGGTATCGCGACAGGCTCTCGCAGCCGGTGATCGAAGGGAGCGGCGAGGAGCCGACGCCCGGCTCGGGTGCGGCGCTCAAGGCGGGAGAGTTCATCCTCGGCTATCCCGATGAAGACGGCCCCCCGGCTCACCTCCCGCAGCCCGAAATCCTCTCGCGCAACGGCAGCTTCATGGCGTACCGCCGGCTGCAGGAGCACGTGAGCGCATTCCGCGATTTCCTGCGCCAACACGGGAAGACGCCCGACGAGCAGGAGCTCGTGGCGGCCAAGCTCATGGGACGCTGGCGCAGCGGCGCACCCCTCGTCCTGGCGCCCGACAAGGACGATCCGGCGCTGGGCGCCGATCCGAGCCGGAACAACGCGTTCAACTACAAAGAGATGGATCCGCACGGCTACGCCGTACCGCTCGGCGCTCATATTCGCCGCATGAACCCGCGGGACACGGCCGCGAACCTGCACCGCCGCCGCATGATCCGCCGCGGGGCCACCTACGGCGCAGCGCTCCCCGAGGATGCGCCCGACGACGCAGTGGAGCGCGGCATCGCCGCGTTCGTGATTTGTGCGAGCTTGATCCGCCAATTCGAGTTCGCGCAGAACGTGTGGATCAACGACCGAAACTTTCACGAGCTCGGCAACGAACGCGACCCGATCATCGGCAACCAGGATGGCACACTCGAGTTCAAGATCCCGAAGCGCCCGATCCGAAAGAAGATCATTGGTCTCCCGGCGTTCACGACCGTGCGGGGTGGCGCGTACTTCTTTCTGCCGGGACTTAAGGCACTCCGCTACCTCGCCACCCTGAGTGATGCCCAGCGAGGTACGGCGGACGTAGGGTCGGCGACGGATAGGAAGGGGACGGTATGAGCTCGCTACGGGCTGCGCGCACCTACAATCAAGACCACATCCCGCGGAAACACACGCGGGGCAAGCGGCGCCTGAGCATCTACTGGACGTGGAGCTACCCGTGGGAGGCGGGACGCGATCCCGCGGCGATGGAGAACCGCTTCTCGACCATGACCGAGGTGCGCAACGCGCTCTGGCCTGCGTACGAAACGCCGGAGTACGGCGCCGCGCAATTCCTTCAGGGCATTGCCGGCACACTGGAATTGTTTCACCGCTCCACGCTCAGCTTCCAGGGGATCGCCGGCGAAGTCACCGGGCATCCGGTGGCTGTGTTTCAGCGGATCGACCAGGCGGGTTACAAGCTCCCCGTCGACGAGCGGATTCTCGCCGACACCGACACGCTGATGGTCTTCGGCCTCGACCACCTCCTGTCGGAGCAGGAGGCCACGCCGGACGAGATCGCCGCAATCGAGCAGTGGCTCGAGCGCGAGGGCACGTGTCTCCTGCTCGCGCCGCATCACGACGTTGGCTTCACCGCCGACATGCAACAGCGGCAGATGGAGTACCACCACCATGGCGACCCGCTCGTCCCGCGCCAGCAGCGGTTCGGGCAATACACGCGCTCCCTCATGCGAGCGCTCGACGTTCCGGTCATCAACCAGTACGGGCTTCGGCCCGCGGTCGTGAAGGGCACGAAAGAGATCGCTCCGCTCACAGCCTTTCGTGACCTGGACGCCCTCGGCCTGCTCCGCAACGTCACCACGTTCAATTTCCACCCCCATCTGCCTCATTACGAGCTGACCTCGGGGGGGAGCACGTCGGTCCAGGTGCTGGCGCGTCAGCCTATCGACCTCGAGCGACCGCATCCCTTCACGGCCGCCGGCAACACCGAGTTCACGACCCTGCTCTGGATGCCGCCGAAGCCGCCCCGCGCGGGGCACATCCTCCTCGTGGACTCCACGAACTTCACGACGCTGTTCGGCGGAACGGACAGCCTCGCGAACTTCTGGCGGAACCTGGCGCTCATGAAATGACGGGTTGCTGATCGTCGGTCCACTTCCCGGGGTCGGAGATTCCGATGCAATTGCTGAGTAAGGCCGTCCCGTTCGCGATGCTGGCGTTCGTGGTTTCGAGTATGCTCGCCATGGGCTTGAGCCTCACCGTCGAGCAGATCCTGAGACCGCTGCGCAACGCTCGGCTGGTCTCGCTCACGCTGCTCGCGAACTTTGTGATGATGCCGCTGGGGGCGATCGCGCTCTCGAGAGTGCTGCACCTCGAGCAGGGGCCGGGTGCCGGGCTGTTGGTCCTCGGCGCCGCGGCCGGGGCACCGTTCCTCCCCAAGCTCGCGAGCGTCGCCAAAGCGAATCAAGCCGTCGCCGTCGGGCTCATGGTGTTGCTCATGGTCCTTACGGTCGGATACATGCCGCTCGTCCTCCCGCTGTTGCTCACCGGTGTTTCGGTCGACGTCGCAAGGATCGCCCGCTCGCTCATTTTGCTCATGCTGCTTCCGCTGGGTGTGGGACTTGCGGCGAAAGCCCGGTATTCCACCGTAGCCGCGGCGCTCAAGCCGACCCTCGATCGGGTCGCAAACCTGAGCCTGATTCTCGTGATCTCGCTCATCACTATCACGAATCTCGATAAGGTGGTCGCCGTATTCGGGACCGGTGGCATTCTCGCGGGGATTCTGTTCATCGCGTGGGGCGTCGCTGTCGGCTACCTGCTGGGCGGGCCCGATCGGGATACGAGGTGGGTCTTGGGCCTCGGGACCTCGCAACGCAACATCGCGGCAGCGCTCGTCGTCGGCGGTCAGAACTTCACCGATCCACAGGTGGTGGTGATGATCACCGTCGTCGCGCTCGTCGGATTGCTGATCCTGATGGCGCTGTCGCGATTCCTTTCCACGCGGCGTGCGGGAACGTCTTGATGTGGCTCGTTCCCGGGTCGGGAGAGTCTGCGTGCTCGCCGTCGCCGCGGCGCTGCCCGGCATTCCAGGGTTCGCCCAGGTACGCGGCGTGTACCCGCTCGGCATGAGCGCGACCACCTCGGGAGTCATGGCCCAGCCGGGGATCAGCTACATCAACGCGTTCTTGTTCTACTCGCGTGACGAGCTTGTGGGACCGGGCGGCGAGGTCGTGGCGACGGGCGAGAACTCGGTCCTGATGGACATGAATACGCTCGTCTGGGTGAGCACGCAGCGACTCAAGCCGTTGGGCGACGCGCGAGTCTCCGTTGCGGCGACGCTGCCGATCGCCAATAACTCGCTTTCTTCCGACGCGCAGGGGGCAATGAGTGGGGGCGGCGGGTTTGCCGACTCCTACTATCAGGTGCTCATACTCGGCTGGCAGATGCAGCGCGCGGACATCAAGGCGATCTACGGGTTCCTGGCACCTACCGGCCGGTTCCAAGCCGGGGCGAGCGACAATGTCGGTTCCGGCTATTGGACGCACACCCTGTCAGCCGGCGAGACCTTCTGGGTGACGAACGGCAGAGCGACCGCGATTTCCGGATTCGAGATCTACGAGTTGCACACCACGCAAGAGGGAACCGGGATTCATCCGGGCCAGACTTTGAGCGTCGACTACTCCGTCACACATACTGTGCCGGCGGGACGCGACCTGAGTTTGCAACTGGGGCTCATCGGTTACAGCCAATGGCAAACTACGGCGAAGAGCGGGCCAACGATCACGCCGGCGCAGGCCGCCGAGCGCTACCGCGTCAGCGCGCTTGGGCTGGGCATTTCTGTGCTGTCGCCGGCGCGAAGTGTGAGCGTGGGCGCCAGGTACTACAGCGAATTCGCCGCGACCTCGACACTCCGCGGTTATTCCGTCCAAATCGTCGCAGCGATCGGGTTTTAGGACGGGCGATCGAGTGGCCAGGGGCAGAATCGAACTGCCGACACGCGGATTTTCAGTCCGCTGCTCTACCAACTGAGCTACCTGGCCGGATTATGCAGCAGAAGAACTTAGCGGACCGGGTTGGGCGGTGGGAGTGTCAATGTTTGACGTT
>DATJVI010000118.1:0-13708 GCA_035501875.1 Burkholderiales bacterium | reverse complement strand
GGCTGGACCGGGACCGACACGCCCTCCCACGTGAACGTCGCACAACTAGGCGGTCCGCCGTCGCTCAGCGACAGCTTCATCAAGCTCGCCCCCAGTCTCGCGCTCGAAGACTGGTTCAGCCCATGGAACACGAACGAGCTGAGCAACACCGACGAGGACCTCGGCTCCGGAGGCGTGCTGCTGCTGCCGAATACGCAGCTTCTCGTGGGCGGCGGCAAGGAAGGCAAGCTGTACGTGCTGGACCGCCGCCGCTTGGGCGGTTTTTGCTCTGGCTGCGGCAATCCTGCCGGCGATACACAGATCGTGCAGTGGTTCCAAGCGACAGGCTTGCCCAATGCGGGGACGCCACCACCGCCGCCCGCGCCGTACTCGAACGGCCTGCATCATATTCACGGCAGTCCCGTCTACTGGAACAGCCCCAACCGCGGACCGCTGATCTACGTCTGGGGCGAAGACGACTGGCTGCGTGCATTCCACTTCAACGGAACGCGTCTGGACGCGCTGCCAGCCGACATCAGCGCCAAGCTGGTCACCACTCCCGGCGCCAGCATGCCGGGCGCGATGCTCTCGATTTCCGCTAACGCCAGCCAGGCCGGCACCGGCATCGTGTGGGCGACGCACCCGCTGCGCGACAACGCGAACCAGCAGGTCGTCGCCGGGATCGTGCGCGCTCTGGACGCCAGCAATCTCAGCCGCGAGCTGTGGAACAGCGCGCAGAACCCTACTCGGGACAACGTGGGTAACTGTTCCAAGTTTGCGCCCCCCACCGTGGCGAACGGCAAGGTCTACGTCGCGACGTTCTCCAACAAGCTTGTCGTGTACGGGCTGCTGCCCTGATCGGAAATCAATCCTGTCTGAGCGAGGAGGCGGAGATGACATGTAGAAACACTGCGTACTACCAACTGCGGGCGCTGAACGGTGCACGCGTGCTCTTGACTGCGTGCGGTGCAGCGGTGCTAGCTCTCTGCGTGCTGACGCCGCTGCCCGCCCTAGCGGTAGGCGACTACGGTCCGGAGACCTGCCAGGAGGGCTACGTCTGGCGCGAAGCCTGCGGACCCGACGACCATGTGTGCGTGACGCCGGCCGTACGAGCGCAGGCGGCGCAGGACAACAGTCAAGCGGCGGCGCACCGTGAGCCGAACGGCGGGCCTTATGGGCCCGACACTTGCCGCTCGGGTTATGTGTGGCGCGAAGCCTGTGGGCCGCAAGACCATGTGTGCGTCCCGCCGGCGACCCGGAGCCAGGCCGCGCAAGACGACGCACAGGCGGCTTCGCGCTTCAAGGTGCATCCCGTGCTGTGGGACGTGCTCACGCAACACAACGACCCTGCTCGCACCGGAACGCAGCCACACGAGTCGATCCTCAAGCCATCCAACGTCACCGCCAACAGCTTCGGCCGGCTATACGAACGTCATGTCGAGGGGCAGATCATCGCCCAGCCGCTGTACGTGAGCAACCAGTGGATTCCCGGCAAGGGCCTGCACAACGTCGTGTACGTCGCCACGCGCAAGAACTGGATCTATGCGTTCGACGCGGACAACCTCGACCCCGATCCCACGCACGGGCTGATCTGGTCCGCACCCGTGCAAGTCGAAGCGGCGGGGCTCGTGCCGAACATGTGCACGGAGACACACGGCCCAGTGGGCATCACCAGCACACCCGTCATCGATCGCGCCTCCGACACCATGTACGTGGTCGCGCGCAAGTCCGACGGCACCATCTGGCTGCACGCGCTCGACATCGCGACCGGTCAGCCCAAGAACGGGACGCCGGGCGCGGTGCGCATCACCGCATCGGTGAATGTGAACGGCCAACAGATTAGCTTCGACCAGAACCTGGAGTTGGGTCGCGCGGGGCTACTGTTCCAAGACGGCGCGATCTTCATGAGCTTCAGCGCGCTCAACTGCGACAACGCGGGCTGGCATGGATGGGTGCTCGCCTATCGCGCGCCGGATCTGCAGCAGGTCGGCGTGTTTCTGACTTCCCCGAACGGGCAAAGCCCCGGCGCCGGAATCTGGCAGTCCGGCAACGGACTGGTGGGCGATGGCCAGAACCTCTACTTCGAGACCGGGAACCGTCAGGGCAACACGCAGCCGGACTCCGCGCTGGACGAGAGCTTCATCAAGCTGCACGTCGGCCCGCATCCGTTCTACGGCCTCTCGCTGGCCGGGCACTACACGCTGAGCAACCGCGAAGCCCTCAACGGTGGCGACACCGACCTAGGCTCGGGCGGTCCGATCCTGCTGCCCGGGGCCAGGCTCGTCGGCGGCGGCAAGCAGGGCAAACTGTACGTGCTGGATCCCAACACGATGCAGCCGACCCAAAACCCGCCCTCGGGCGCGTCGGTTCCGGGCGGCTCGGACGGGTTCCAGGCGTTCATCAACACCTGGCACGACGATTCCAGCCAGGTCACGTGCACCGGCGCGTCTCTGCTCAATCGAGTGTGCTACATGCCGCACCATCGCTACGAGGAAAGCGAGCTGACCGGCCCGAACATCCACACCGGACCGATCTACTGGCACGACGCCAACCCCAGCTACGGCTTCGTCTACGGTATGCCGGAGAAGGACTACCTGCGGGCGTTCCGTTACGATCACACGACGCATCAACTCGCGACCAGCGCTTCGGTGACCAGCCAGCTGCGCTCACCCGACGGGATGCCGGGCTCGTTCCTGTCTCTGTCGGCGAACGGGAGCGCCAACGGCATCATCTGGGCGCTGGTGCCGAAGTACGACGGCCAGTGGGACAACGTGCCGGGGCGGCTGGTCGCCTTCGACGCGCTCACCCTCCACGAGCTGTGGCGCGATGACGACGACATCGCGTTCGCCAAGTTCAACCCGCCCACGGTGGCGGGCGGCAAGGTGTTCCGGCCGACCTTCGCCGACAAGCTGGTTGTCTACGGTCCCAAGACGGGAGCGACGCCGATCCCTTGCTACAACATCGCGCAGAGATTTCAGAACTATGGGAGCGCGGACGGCCTCCTGGGTGCGGCGACGGGAGCCGAGTCCGTTGCTCCGGACGGCGTCGGACACTATCAGCACTACGCCAACAACGGTTCGATCTATTGGACGCCGGCCACCTGCGCCTGGGAGGTGCACGGCGCGATCCGCGGGGAATGGTCCAACCTGGGGTGGGAACGCAGCTTTCTCGGCTACCCGGTGACCGACGAGACGGTCACCCCGGACGGCATCGGCCGCTACAACCACTTCCAAGGCGGGTCGATCTATTGGACGGCGCTCACCGGCGCGCACGAGGTGCATGGGTTGATCCGCGACCGGTGGGCAGCGCTCGGGTGGGAACGCAGCGCCCTGGGTTACCCCATCAGCGACGAAACCGACGAAGTCGATGGCAGCGGCCGCTTCAGCCTGTTCGAACATGGCTCGATCCACTGGACGCGGGCGACCAACGCGATCACCGTCCACTCGGACACCACCGTGCTGGTCGGACCGATGCGCGGCAACATCAACCGGCCCGGATCCGACATCGCGAATATGGCGTTGCCGGCGCCGAACCCGGCGATGTGCCAGCAGCAGTGCGCCGACAACGCAGCCTGCCATAGCTGGACCTACGTCAACCCTGGAGTTCAGGGGCCGCAGGCACACTGCTGGATCAAGGGCGGCATGCCGCTCGAGCAGGCGGACAACTGCTGCACCTCGGGCGTGAAGGTGGAGATCCATCCCACCGGCATGACCGCGATGCAGGGTGCGGTCAACCGGCCCGGAGCAGACTTCGCCAACTTCGACCTCCCCACCGCCGATCCGCGGCTGTGCCAGGGCGAGTGCGCGCACAACGCGACCTGCCGCGCCTGGACGTACGTCGAACCGGACAAGAACCACGCGCCGCACTGCTGGGTCAAGAACCCGATTCCTGGTCCCGCGAACGACCTCTGCTGCGTATCCGGGACGAAGTAGCTGAAGCTAGCCGGCCTGACTCTTGGAGCCGGGCCGGCTTTGGTGCATTCCTGAGCGTTCCAGACTCCTGAGGGCCGCCGCCTCTACTCCACCCCTCGTCACGTCCGACCGCGCGACGGATTCCACGCGGTCGGCGTAGGCTCGCTCGCGCCGAGACGGGACGGATTCTTGCTTTGACCGGGCCCGGTAAGCGCGCTGCAGGGCAATGGCGGCGCGTTCAGCCGCCTGCTAGCGTGGCGGCGGGCTCCGGCGCGGCGAACATGTTCAAGCTTCTTGGGATCCTGGTTGCGCTCTACGTCGCTTATGCGCTGAGCATCGGCGAGGTCTACGCGAAGCGTGGCGTCTCGGGCGCGACTTCGACGCGGGCCGGTGAGCCGTACCGGTACTGGTCGGCGATCGCCGCTTACGCCCTCCTGGCGATCGCGCTGCTGTTCGTCTTCTGAGCCGGGAGAACCGCCATGCCCGATATCGATCGCGACGAGTACGTCGAGGCGAGCCTGGGGCAACGCATCGGCAGATCCGTCTGGAAGTGGGCGGTAGTGCTCGGGGCGGTGGGGTTTGTCTGCGGGTTCGTGGGGCCCATGGTGTTCTCGCCGGACTCGAACCAAGGGCCGCTGCTGGGGCTGTTGATCACCGGCCCCGGCGGCGCGCTCCTCGGAGCGGTCCTGGGATTGATCGCCGGCGCCATCCGCGTCCCGGCGCACATCGGTCGCAGCGCGCTCGTGGCGACGGCGACGGTGCTCGCTGCGGCTTGTCTGTACTTCAGCATGCCGCCGCCCAGGTACTATGCCAACGTCGTGGACGCCGAGATCGTGGGCTGCGCGCCGCCGGACTCGATCCGAGACAAGGCGATGGAGTACTGGGATGGCCAGGTGGCGAGAGTGACCTGGGCCTCGCCGCGAGCCGGGTGGAAGCAAGACTTCGACCGGATGGTGGAATCGGACCCGGGGGTGGTGCTCGACGTGCGCGTGCTGCGGGAGAGCAAGCTGTACGAGAACCGCAGGCCGTGGAATCGCGGCACCTTCGTTGCGAACCCGTGGGGAGCGTCAGACGCGCCGACCCAGTATTTTGCGCGCTTCGCGGGTGCTGTGTGCGACGGCTACGCGACGGGCCAGCATGCGGTATACCTCGCCACAGGAGAGAATGCGAAGCTGTGGCCGTCCGAGGTCCTCTCCAATTTCCTCGGCCTGCAGGTGTTGCAGCCTCTGCCCGCGCGCTTTCGCGCAGTCGTTCCTCAGTAAGGGTGCTCGCGGCGCGCCGGGCGACCGTGTCAGGCCGAGCCTGCCGAACCGCGCAGGTGGCACGCGACCCATTGTCCTGGCGACACTTCTTTGAGCAGCGGCTCCTCGCGTTTGCAGCGCTCCTCCACATAGGGGCAGCGCGTATGGAAGCGGCAGCCTGACGGCGGGTCGATCGGGCTCGGCACATCGCCGCCGAGCACGCGTCGTTCCCTGCGCAAAGCGGGATCGGGCACGGGCACAGCCGCCAGCAACGCCTCGGTATACGGATGCTGCGGGCGCGTGAAGATCTCCCGCTTCGGCGCGATCTCCACGATCTTGCCCAGATACATCACCGCGACGCGATGGCTGATGTGCTCGACCACCGCCAGGTCGTGGGCGACGAACAGATACGAGAGATGGAACTCCTCCTGCAGGTCCATGAGCAGGTTGATCACTTGCGCCTGGACCGAGACGTCGAGCGCGGACACCGGCTCGTCGCAGACGATCAGGCGCGGTCGCAGGGATAGGGCCCGCGCGATGCCCAGCCGCTGGCGCTGCCCGCCGGAGAACTCGTACGGATACTTCACCATCTGGTCGGCGTGCAGGCCCACCCGCTCGAAGAGGTCGGCAACACGCACGCGCACCTCGGCAGCGGACAGCGATTCGTAGTTGCGAATCGGTTCGGCCACGATGTCGCCGGCGCGCATGCGCGGGTTGAGCGATGCGTAGGGATCCTGGAACACCGCCTGGAGCTCGCGTCGTATCGGTCGCATCTGCGCTCGATTGAGCTGATCGATGCGCTGGCCCCGCCAGAAGATGCGGCCTTCGGTCGGGTCCAGCAGGCGCAGGATGAGCTTGCCGGTGGTGGATTTGCCGCAACCGGATTCACCGACGAGGCCCAGGGTTTCGCCGGCGTCGATCGAGAGGCTCACTCCGTCGACCGCGTGCACGTTGGCACCGCGCGCAAGCAGCCCTGTCTTGGCCGGGAAGTACTTGCGCAGTTCCTGTACTTCGAGCAGCGCCGCGCCAGGCGACTTCATGAGGTGGGATTCCAGCAGGCCGCCCAGTGTCCGGGCCCCTGTGCAGTCAGGGGCGGCACTTCGCGTGCGCAGCGCGCCATGGCGTTCGGGCAACGCGGCGCGAACAGACAGCCGGGCCGTTCCCCTTTCAGCGACGGCACCATGCCTGGGATCTCGACCAGACGCTTGCCGCTACCGACGCGCACCGAGTCGCCCAGATGCGGCATGGAGCCGAGCAGCCCGCGCGTATACGGGTGCCGAGGATGTGCGAAGAGCTCGTGAACGGGCGCCTCTTCGGCCTTGCGTCCGGCGTACATGACCACCACACGGTGCGCCATCTCTGCGACCACGCCGAGGTCGTGTGTGATCAGGATGATCGACGCACCCGTCTCGCGCGCCAGCTCGCGCATCAGCTCGAGGATCTGCGCCTGGATGGTGACGTCGAGCGCGGTCGTAGGCTCGTCGGCGATCAGCAGCCGCGGACTGCACGCGAGCGCCATCGCGATCATCACCCGCTGCCGCATGCCCCCCGAAAGCTCGTGCGGATACTGTCGCGCCCGCCGCTCGGGCTCAGGCAGGTGCACCTTGCGCAGCAGCTCGACGGCTTTCGCCCTCGCCTCGTTGCGCGACAAGCCGCGATGCACGACCAGACTCTCGGCGATCTGCCAGCCGACGCGCAGCGCCGGATTGAGCGAGGTCATGGGCTCCTGGAAGATCATCGAGATCGCGTTGCCGCGCACCGCGCGCATCTGCTCCTCGCTGAGCGCGACGAGATCGCGACCCTCGAACAGGACTCGTCCGCCGACGATGCGTCCCGGCGGCGAGGCCACCAGCCGCAAGATGGAGAGCGAGGTCACGCTCTTGCCGCAGCCCGATTCGCCCACCAGGGCGAGCGTCTCGCCCGGCGCGACCGAGAACGATACGCCGTCCACGGCGCGCACCACGCCTTCGCGCGTGAAGAAGTGGGTCTTGAGCTCGTCGACTTCCAGCAGCGCCTCGGCTTTCACCCTTCACCCTTCACCTCTTTCACCTCCTTCACCTCATGCACTTCTTTCACCTCTTCACCTTCTCACCCCCTTCTACATGCGCCGCGCGAGCCGCGGATCGAGCGCGTCGCGCATGCCATCGCCGAGCAGGTTCACGGCGAGCACCGTCAGCGACAGGAAGAGGCCCGGAAAGAAGATCAGGTAGCCGGCGATCTGGAACAGGCTCCTCGCCTCGGCCATGATGTTGCCCCAGCTCGGGATGTTGGGCGGCGTGCCCGCGCCGATGAACGAGAGGATCGCCTCGATGATCATCGCCGAAGCGCAGATGTAGGTTCCCTGCACGAGCAGCGGCGCGATCGTGTTGGGCAGGATATGCCGCACCAGGATCAGCGGCAGCTTGGTTCCCGCGGCCACCGCGGCTTCGACATAAGGCTGCTCCCGCAGGCTCAGCACCAGCCCGCGGACTAACCGTACCACCCGCGGGACCTCGGCCAGCGTGATCGCGGCGATCACGTTGCCGACGCTGGCCTTGGTGAGCGCCATCAGCGCGATCGCCAGCAGGATCGAGGGGATCGACATCAGGCCGTCCATGAAGCGCATCGCGATCGCGTCGAGCCAGCGAACGAAGCCGGCGACGAGCCCGATCGCGAGCCCGACGGCGATCGACAGCGAGGCAACCGCAACCCCGACGGTGAGCGAGATGCGAGAGCCGTAGATCACGCGGCTGTATACGTCGCGTCCCAGCATGTCGGTACCGAACCAGTGTTCGCCCGACGGTGGCTTGAGACGCTGAATGGGCGAGAGCGCTTGCGGGTCCACCGTTCCGAGCCACGGCGCCAGCACCGCGACCAGCACCATCGCGGCGATCACCGCGCCTCCGGCGATCGCGGTGGGATGCCTGCGGAATCCCTCGCGCAAGCGCTGCCAGGTGGGAGATGCGGGTCTTGGGGCGGCGAGGACCGCGGCGCTCATGTCAGTAGCGGATGCGCGGGTCGAACAGCGGGTACGACAAGTCGACGAGCAGGTTGATCAGCACGTACACCGCGGAGAAGAGCAGGATCACGCCCTGGATGATGGGGTAATCGCGCCGCAGAATCGCATCCACCGTGAGCCTGCCGATACCGGGAATCGCGAACACCGTCTCGGTGACGATCGCGCCGCTGATGAGCAACGCGATGCCGATGCCGACCACGGTGACGATGGGCACGCCTGCGTTCTTCAGCGCATGCCGAGTGAGCACTGCACCCGGCGCGAGGCCCTTCGCGTTCGCGGTGCGGATGTAGTCCTGCGACAGAACCTCGAGCATGGCTGCGCGAGTGATGCGCGCGATCAGCGCCATGTACACCGTGCCCAGTGCAAGGCTGGGCAGGATCAGATGCGAAAGCCAGGGCCAGAGCCCGTCGCTCAACGGGCTGTAACCCTGCACAGGAAGCCATTCGAGCTGCACCGAGAATGCAGTGATCAGCAGATAGGCCAGCACGAACACGGGCAAGGAAAACCCGAGGACCGAAAAGCCCATGACGAAGCGGTCGATCCAGGTGCCTACCCTCGCAGCAGCCAGCACGCCCAGCGGCACTGCAACGAGCACCGCGACGATCAACGCGCACAGTGTCAGCGATACGGTCGGCTGCAGGCGCTGTCCGATCAGCGTCGTGACCGGGAGATTGGTGAAGATCGATGTGCCGAGGTCCCCGTGCAGGAGCCGCCAGACCCAGCCGCCGAATTGCACCAGGAACGGCTCGTCCAGGCCCAGTTTTGCACGAATATTCCGGATGTCTTCGTCGGTGGCGACGTCGCCGGCGATCACTGCGGCCGGGTCTCCCGGCGTGAGGAACAGCAGCGAGAACACGACCAGCGCGACCACCGCCATGACGATGAGCGTCGCGCCGAGCCGGCGGAGGACGTACGCGATCATGGCGGGCGCGGTCCGGTCTGTGTCCTCACTTTTTCTCGACGTTCCAGAGGAAGGTCACCGGCGCGATGATGACACCGGACAGGTTCGACCGGTAAGCGGTCGGGATGATGAACTGCGCCGTCGGGATGAAGGGGATGAACTTGAACGCTTCGAGCTGAACCGCCTCGGCGGCCTTCTTGCCAGCCGCAGGGTCGCTCGTGTTGAACCACGCTTGGCGCAGCTCCTCCATCTTCGGATCGTTGGGCCAGCCGAACCAGGCCTTGTCGCCGGAGCTGACCAGCGGGGTCGACGCCGGCGAGAGCATGTCCGGCCCGACCAGCCACGTGTGGAAGATCGACCAGCCGCCTTTCTCGACCGGCTCTTTCGAGGTGCGGCGCGTGATCAGCGTGCCCCAGTCGCCCGCCTGCAGTTCGACGTTCACACCCAGCTTGCGCAGCAGCTCTGCTGTCAGCAGCGACTGCGAATGGACGATCGGCTGATCGGTGGCCGAGATGATCACGATCTTCTCGCCCTTGTAGCCGGACTCTTGAATCAGCTTCCTGGCGCGGTCGAAGTCGCGCTTGCCTTTCAGCGGCTCGGCGCCGACCTCGGTAGCGAGCGGCGTGCCGCAGGCGTAGTACGAATAACAGGTGTGGCCGTTCTTCTCGTCGCCGGCGATCCCCAGCACGTAGTCGTGCTGGTTCAGCACATGCAGCACCGCCTCACGCATCTTTTGGTTGTTGAACGGGGGCTGCAGGAAATTGAATCGCAGCACGCTCACCGAGCCGAGCGGATCGATGTTCTCGACGCGGACGTCTTTGTTCTTGCGCAGCAGCGGGATGAGGTCGGGCGGCAGCTGCTCCCACCAATCCGCCTCGCCGGCGTTGAGCGCCGCCGCGGCAGTCGCCGAATCCGGGATGTAGACCCACTCGACCCGGTCGACCTTGACCACCTTGCCGCCCGCGGCCCAGGACGGCGGTTCCTTGCGCGGCACGTAGTCGGGGTTCTTCACGTACACGACCTTGTTGCCAGGCACCCACTCTTCCTTCACGAATTTGAACGGACCCGAGCCAATCGCCTCGGTGATGTTCTGGAACGCATCGGTCTTGGCGATGCGCTCCGGCATGATGAACGGCACGTTGGACGACAGCTTGCCGAGCGCGTCGAGCGTGAGCGGGAAGGGCTTCTTCAACTTCAGCCGGAACGTCTTGTCGTTGACGGCGCTCCATGACTCGGTCGCCTCGGCGAGCTTCTGGCCGAGCGCATCGCGCTTGCCCCAACGCTGCAGCGACGCGATGCAGTCCGCCGAGCGCACCGGCTGCCCGTCATGGAATTTCAGCCCATCGCGCAGCGTAAAGGTGTAAGTGAGCTTGTCCGCCGACAGCTCCCACTTGTCCACCATCTGCGGCTGGACGCGGAAGTGCGCGTCCGTCGCGAACAGCGTGTCGTACACCATGTAGCCGTGGTTGCGTGTGATGTAAGCGGTGGTGGCGATCGGATCGAGGATGCGCAGATCGGCTTGGGGAATGAACTTCAGGACTTTCTGCTGCGCCCAAGCGCAGCTCGCCGTCAGCGCAAGGCCGAGCGCGATCGCACGCAGCGAAGCGGAAACGCACTTCATGCTGGTCTCCCTCTCCTGGGACGTTTAGAAATCCGCTCCGGGTGAACCGGGCGTTGTTGTCTGACGAGCCTAGATTATAGGCTGCGGCGTCCGTGATCCCCTAGATTCGGAGCCAATCCGGGATGCCCGCGCTGGCGCGCGACGCGTCTACTTGCTGCCCAGCATCTCCGGAGCTTGGTTCCACCAGCCGCCGCCCAGCGCGACGAACAGCGCGGTGGTGTCTTGGAGACGTTGCGCACGGGCCTGTAGATACAAGATCGTCGCCTGGTGGTACTGAGCGTCGGCGATGAGCACTTGCAGGTAGTTGGCGAGCCCGGCCTGATAGTTGGCCCGCAGCAGCTTGTACGCCTCGCCAGCGGCCTGCCATGCACGCGACTGTGCGTCGACGCCTTCGGCATCGTGCTCCAGCGCGCGCAGCGTGTCGGCAACCTGTTCCAAACCACCGAGGACCGACTGCCGGTAGCTTGCCAGTGCCGCTTGGTACGCCTCCATGGCCGCCTTGCGTTGATACCACAGCGTTCCGCCGTGAAACAGCGGGGCGGTGATATCCGCGCCGATGCTCCAGATCGTGCTGCTGCTCTGGAGCAGAGTGTTCGCGCTGTTGCTGGCCTGGCCCACGGAACCGTTGAGCGTGAAGCGCGGGAACATCGCGGCGGTCGCCACGCCGATGCTGGCGCTAGCACTGTGCAGCTGGGCCTCGGCCGCGAGGATGTCGGGACGCTGGCGCACCAGCTCCGAAGGCAAGCTGACGGGAAGGTCGGACGGAAGCGTCAGGTCTGCCAGGTCAATCTGAGGCGGCGCGCTCTCCGCAGGCGTGCGCCCGGTCAGGGTCGCCAGCAGATGCTCGGCTTGGTCGCGCCGTTGTCGCAGCGGCGGCAGGGTCGCTTGGGTGGACGCGAGCTGGGTTTGCACGCTGAGCAGGTTGACGTAGGGAATGGTCCCGGCTGTCACCTGCGCTTCCATGATGTGGACCTGCTCTGCCTCCAGGGCGATCAGCTCGTCGGTGGCCTGGATCTGCGCGGCGTAGGCAGCGTGCGCGATTGCCGTGTTGACGATGTTGCCGGACAGGGCGAGGTAGGTGCCCAGCGCCGCGTAGCGTTGATAATCCACCTGCGCGGAGAGGCCTTCCAATGCTCGCCGCTCGCCGCCGAAGACATCCAGCGTGTAGCTCACCGTCGCGCTGAGCGTGAACAGAGTGAAGATGTTGCTCAGCGCGGTTTGTCCGAAGCCGGCCCCGGAGAACTTCTCCCGGCTCACCCCGGCGCCTGCGTCGACCTGAGGATAGAAGATCCCGTAGCCGGCGCGCAGGGTGTCCTGGTTCTGGCGCAGACTCGCCTGGGCGGCCTGCAGGCTCGGATTGTCGGCGATCGCCTCCTCGATGAGCGCGTTGATCTGGCTGGAATTGAACAGGCGCCACCACTCGGCGGCGATTTTTGCGCCTTGCTCGAAATTCTGTGCCTGGCTGTCCGCGGGCACGGTCGAGGCCGCAACCGGCTGGTGCGTGTAGCGCTTGTCCTCGGGCGGTGTGGGACGTACGAAATCGGGTCCCACGGTGCAGCCGCCGAGAAACAGCAGCCCGGCAATTCCGCCGCACAGGGACTTGCGTGCGCTCGCAACCGCTGTCGCGCGGCCCGATGCGTGCGTGCTACTTCTCCGCCTCGCCGATGTAAACATCCACCAATTGCCCGGGATACAGCTGAACGCCTTTGGGCGGCGTGAAACGGAAGATCACCGGCAGCACCCGCACGTCGACCCGCTCGGTACGCTGGTCGGAGAGCTCGATCTTGGGCGACACATACGGCTGGGTGCGTACATACTCGAGCGGGACGCGGATGTCTGTGCCGCGGATGAACATCTGGGCGCGGACGGGTCCGCCTTCCGGCAGGCGGTGAAGCAGGATCTCGTCGACATAGCACCGGACTCCCAGATACCCGGCGCTGCTTCCCATCGAGATGACCGGGTTCATCCCCTGCGTATAGGTGTCGTAGGCGCCTTGCTGAGACACATAGCTGCCCACCGAGGTGTTGATGGAGAGCACAACGCCGTCGACCGGTGCACGCAGCGTATATTTCGAGAGCAGATTGTTCGCCGACGTGTACGCCTTCACAGTCGCGACGTACTGCTTCTCCTGGTTGCGGATGTCGTAGATCCAGGCGCCTGCCTTGACCAGATCGTACTGGCGCCGAGCGACTTCCAGATTCGCCGCGGTCGACTTGGCCGCGTTTTCTGCGGTATCCAGCGTGTCCTTGCTGACGGATTTGGGGTCGAGCTCGTAGGAGCGCCGCTGCTTGTCCAGCTGGTCTTGCGCAGTCTTCAGATTGGCGCCCGCGAGCGTCACCTGCGCTCTCGCGACGTCGAGCGTTTCCTTGCGCGGCTGCGCGTTGAGTTCCTGGAGCAACGCCAGCGCGGCATCCGCCTGGGAGCGGAGCTGTTCGACGGTTGCCCTTTGCACCGAGTCGCCGAGAGCCAGCAGCGGTGTACCCCGCTCGACATGCTGCCCTTCGGCGACCAGGATCGACACGACCGTGCCGGGCACCTCGGGATAGATGTTGATATTCTCCCCGTGCGACTGATAGCTCTCGATGATCCCGTTGGCGTAGATCCCGCGGGCATAGGGATTGGTCGCCGGATTGAACACCGGCGGCTGGGGCTTGCGCTCCATGCCGTACAGATAGGCGCTCACCAGGCCGGCCAAGATGCCCAGGATCGACAGCGCGAAGAGCAGCCTATTCCTCACCGGAGAGGCCTCCGCCGACGATCGTGGTGATCTTCCCGTCTTCCATGCGGATGATCCGGTCCGCGTACGGAAAGATCCGGCTGTCATGCGTGACGACCAGGATGGAGCGCCGCTCGTTGAGGATGTGAGTCTTCACGAACTCCAGGATCCGCTTGCCGGTGTCCCCGTCCAGGGAGGCGGTGGGCTCGTCGAAGATCAGGATGTCGGGCGCGCTCACGATTGCTCTGGCGATGGCCACGCGCTGCTGCTCGCCGCCGCTCAGCTTCACCGGCGGGAGCTGAGCGCGCTCCTTCAAGCCCACGATCTCGAGGTACTGCAGC
>DATJVI010000117.1:0-56852 GCA_035501875.1 Burkholderiales bacterium | reverse complement strand
CTGAAAATCCGCGTGTCGGTGGTTCGATTCCGCCCCTGGCCACCATAAATCCTTTATAGCTCAATCGCTTCGCGCGCAGGCCGGAAACAGAAAATCGCACCGCTGATTCGTGGCAGCGCTTTGGCAGCACATTCGAGCGGTCCTAAGCGAATCAACGTCACAGCCAGCCCCTTTCGGCGAAGGACACATGTGCATCCCCGGCAACGATGACGTGATCGGGCACTCGAACATCCACGAGCTCTAGCGCATCGCGCAGCCGCCGCGTGATGGTCTCATCCGCCTGACTTGGCTCTGCGTTGCCGCTCGGATGATTGTGGAAGATCACTACAGCCGCCGCATTCGCCGCTAGGGCGGTCTTCACGACTTCGCGCGGATGGACGCTGGCGCCGGCGATCGTGCCGTTGAACAGCTCGGCGACGCCCAGTAGCTGGTTGCGGTTGTCGACCATCAGCATCCCGAATAGTTCGGACTCGCGGGCACCATACGCGACAGCTAGGTATTCCCGAATTACCGCTGGAGAAGAGAGAGCGCGCCCACGACGCCGCCGGTTATGAAATAGAGGATCAGACTGGACAGCTTCATGAAGGCCTCGCGATGCGCACGGAATCGTGAACGCTGCTTACACTTATTTACATCCGAGGTTCGCGTCTGGCTCCTACAAAGCGTGACCCGGGACTGTGGTAGCTTCGATGATGCTGGCTCGGATCAGCGCTGATCAATCCTGCGCGAGTAATGACGCGACGGTGGCCATGGCCGTAGATACCAGCGATCTGACACCTTCATCGCGGAGCCCGGCAGCCGGGATCGATTCATCCGGTGTCTCAGTGCGGCGCGAGGGACGGATCGAACCCTTCCTGCACGTTCATCCGAAAGTGTCGAGCGCCGCCGCGCAGTGGTCCGGTGTCGCGCTTGAGGAGTACGCCGTGCCAGCGTGCTTCATTCCGCGGCACGAGCACGCGGAAGACTTCCTGCACGTCGTGCTGGAAGGCTCGGGCCGCTATGAAGTCTTCACGCGCGGTAAAACGCTCAAACTCAGGGCAAATCCCGGGACCACCTTCGTTCTCCCCCGCGGGACGATCGATGAGATCAGTTGGAGCGGCCCGACACATCGCATTGCTGTCACGCTCCAGCCGCGCCTGCTGGCGAGCGCTCTGGACGAAACAGCTCACGAACGCGAGATCGAACTGATCGAGTGCTGGAACCTGACCGATCCCAATATCATGTCCGTCCTGGTCGCGATGAAGACGGATCTCGATGCGGGATCACCGGCGGGCCGGATGTATGGCGAATCACTGGCCAACGCGCTAGCTGTGTACTTGCTCAAGCGATATGCGCTGAAACCGCGCATGCCGGCCCCCTACAGAGGCGGCCTGCCGCGTTACCGGTTGAAGCGCGTCATCGATTACATGGATGGTAACCTGTCCCGCGATCTCAGCCTGATACAGCTGGCCGCTGTTGCCGGCATGAGTCCGCACTACTTTGCCGAGCTCTTCCGACAGAGTACGGGTCGCGCGCCGCATCAGTATGTACTGCAGCGGCGCATCGATTTCGCAAAGCGACGTCTCCGCGACCCGCGGCTCACCGTCATCGAGGCGGGACTCGATGCCGGCTTTCAGAATCCGAGTCACTTCGCACGCGTGTTCCGAAAATGGGTGGGTATCAGCCCATCCGATTTCAGGTCGGAGAGCCTCAACCGAGCCTCTCGGGGCGGCGAGGCCTACACGGCGTCGGCATAGCGCTCGAGCGTGCCCGAGCGGAGTGCGCCGCACGCAGCGGGCGTTCTTCCGATTCGTCCGCATCCGCGATCCGACCGCCGGCGGGCGGGCGAGAGCCCATCGCGGCGCGCGCGGCCCATGGGGTGCAACGACTTCCGAGCCGCCCCCTCAGCCAACTTGGCAACCCGAAGCGGCGGGTGTGGCGCTCGGCCTCTGTGCGCGACCTTGACGCGAAGCGCCGGCCAGGAAACTCGGAAGATTTGCACAGACCGGGTCTTTTGGAACGACGGCCGGAATGCTCGCCGGCTAGCCTGACTTAAAGGGTCCCCTCTCTCAACCATTGGACCAAGGCAGGTTGGACATGAACTCCAGTGAGCATGCTTCCCGGCGCCCGGGGCAATCGACGTCAGAGGTGACGCCGACGGTATTGATCGTCGACGGCGACGTTTCAGTGCGCAAATCGCTGGAGCTGTTGATCCGCCCTGCGGGCTGGCGGCTCGAGACCTTCGTCTCGGCCAGGGAATTTCTCGCATGCCCGCGGCGCAGTGCGCCGAGGTGTCTGGTTCTGGACGTCGCCCTTCCGGACCTCAACGGCCTCGATCTGCAGAAGCTTGTCGCTGATCGGACTGAAATGCCCGTCATCTTTCTGACGGCCTGCCGCGACGTATCGATGACGGTCGAGGCCATGAAGGCGGGAGCGTTCGAGTTCCTTGCAAAGCCCTGCCGCGACGACCTGCTGTTGGGCACCGTTAGGCAGGCCATCGAGCTCAGTCAGACGGAAGTCAAGCGGCAGGCGGCGCTCGTCGCGCTCCGCACTCGTTACGCCTCGCTCAGCCCCCGCGAACGCGAGGTGATGGCGCTGGTCATCTCCGGACGATTGAACAAGCAGGTGGCCGGCGAGCTCGGGATCTCCGAAATCACGGTGAAGGCCCATCGAGGCAGGATGATGAGGAAGATGCGGGCCGGCTCGGTCGCCGATCTGGTGAACATGGCGATCAGGCTCCGTCTCCCGCTCGCGCCATTCCGACGGACACCTCAACCGATCGATCGCTCGATGCTCGCACTCGAGTCTGGACTCGCATGAGTGCGAGTTACGCCAGGAAGGAATCCCGCGAACTCAGCGGTTCGCGACCGACGCAGCCGACGGGCACCCGTTCGGCGATGCCCGTCAGCCGCGCGAACTCCTGCGGCTCAACGCGCGCGCTTTGCCGTGCGGGCTGCACGCACAGGCGCGAAGCACGCACCGCCCGTTGCCTATGCGACTGCCGCGGTGGGGGCCGCACCCTGAGCGTGGTGCTGGTCGAAGGAGGACAGCCCGGAGGACTTCAGCACGTCGCGCGCACGCGCGATCTCCTGACTGTCGCCGTGAACCACGAGCAGGAATTTGTTGGCCTTCAATGCCGTCTCGTACCGCAATACGGAATCCTTCGGGATGCCAATGGAGATCAGAGCACCGGCCAGCGCGCTGAGACCCCCCACCACCACGGCGCCCTGGAGGCCGCCGAAGAGCATCGCGGCGAGTGGGCCCAGAATGACGATATGACCCACCACGGGGACGAACATCAGCGCCGAGCCGAACAGCACTCCCATCAAGCCGCCCCAGAATGCTCCATACTTGCCGAAGATCCTGGCCCGATCGCCCGCGTTGAGGAAGCCGAGGACACGTTCCTCGGTCTCGTATTCCTTGCCGATGATCGAGATCTTCTTCATATCGAATCCGGCGCGCTGCAGCGCCTTGACACCATTTTCCGCCTGGGTGTGCTGGTCATAAGTGGCGACGGCGAGATCGGGGCTATCTGTTGACATGATGAAATCCTTTGCTGCGTTTGAGAGTTCCTACTGTGACTCATGGCGCGGGGCACTCATTGCCGCCGATTGCCCATGAGTCGCAGCAACATCAAGAACAGGTTGAGGAAATCGAGGTAGAGAGCGAGCGCTCCGAGGATCGCTTTTTTCCCCGCGGCGGCGGGTTCTTCGCCCTCGATGTAGATCTTCCTGATGCGCTGGGTGTCGTACGCCGTAAGCCCGACGAAGACAAAGACACCTATCACCGACACCGTCAGCTGCAGGGCCGAGGATTTGAGGAAGATGTTCACGAGCATCGCGAGCACGATGCCGATCAGACCCATGAACAGGAACGAGCCGAACCGTGAGAGATCCGTGCGCGTCGCATAGCCGTAAAGACTCGTGGCGGCAAAAGTGCCGCCGCTCACGAAGAACACGCGTGCGAGGCTTTCGCCGGTGTAAACAAGGAAAATCCCGGAGAGCGACAGCCCAACGAGCGCGGCATAGGCCCAGAAGGCGAGCTGTGCCGCTCCCAGAGTCATGCGTTCGATCCGAAAGCTCAGGAGCAACACCAGCGCGAGCGGGGCAAGGAGCAGCAGCCAGAGCCAGGGGGTCCCGGCCACGGAGGCATAGAACCCGCTCGCCGCTCCGTAATACGCGACGATCCCCGTCACCGCGAGACCGCCGGCCATGTAGTTGTAAACCCGAAGCAGATAACCCCGCATCCCGCTTGCGGCAACGGACCGGCCGGCATCGGCGTCTTGATAGGGGTATGCGTTCGGCATGCTTATACGCGCTCAGTAACGGCGGCGTTACACCCGCTGACGGCAACAGCGTCGATTGATCGTCGTAGAGGTGCGCAGGCGGGGCAATTGCACCAAAGTGTCGGACCGTGGTTCGGGAGTGAGCCCGTGCGACACCTGCACGCGAAGCATGCCCGGCCCGAAGGCGCGGACCCCGGAGATCTTAAGGAATTCTCGCCCGCGGTATGCCGGCAGGTTCCAGGGTGAATTTCTGGTGCCACCACAATTTCACGAGGTCATTGGGGCCCAGACAGCACACCATGGCAGATAGGAAGATCACGGCTGTCTCCGCGATGGGCAATGGACGCAGCTCCGCGAGCCCCCACCATCCGATCGACACGCCGGCAGCGACATCGGCCATGAGTGCCCCCAGCATGATGGCACTCGGGCGCGACGCCCAGAACGCGCGGCGCTCGCGGATGGACACGAGAGAGAACAAGGCAAAGAACAGCAATGTCTGGAATGTGAACGTCTGCAGTCCCGCGCCGGTGGCGAGCCCAAACCGCCTCCAGCCGAAGGCGAGGAGTGCCAGCGCCTCGATGAGCAGAAGCAGCCCGAGCAGCACGGCGAGCTGAATCTGAGGTCCGATCTTCCAGGTTTCGGGATAAGCCGACGGGCGCACGCGGTCGGTCGAGAGCGCAATCTTGACGTAGTCCGTCATGAATACGAGCACGACCATCCCGAGCGCGGAGATAACGAATCGCCCGGTGGCGAGGAACGCGATCACGACGAATCCCGCCTTGAGAATGGTGCGGCTCACCTTGTTGATGATCCAGGTGAGCACCCGCCGGTAGATGGCCCGCCCGTTCCTGACCAGGCCGACGATTCCACCCAGGCCTTCCGTGGTGAGCACCACGCTCGCGGCGCTCTTGGCCACATCGGTGGCGCTCCTGACCGCGATCCCCACTTCGGCCTGGCGCAACGCGGGTGCATCGTTGACGCCATCGCCCGTCATGCCGACGACGTGCTGTGCCTGCTGCAGGATCTTTACGACCAGCAGCTTGTCTTCGGGAAACACCTCCGCGAAGCCGCCGGAATCCTGCGCCAGCGCCGTCCGCCGGGCAGCGGATTGGGCGTCGCTGGACCGTAGATCCGGCGCGCGAACCATGTCACCGAGGCCGAGCTCGCGCGCGACCTGGCGGGCGACGGAAAGCGCATCGCCCGTCAGCATCTTCACGGCGACGCCGAGCGAGCGGAGCTCGTCAACGAGTTGCCGCGAATCGGGTCGCAGCGAATCGCGCAGCAGCGCGATGCCGACCAGCCGCAGCGGCCCATCGGAGCTCGAACGAGCCACGGCGAGGACGCGGCTGCCGCCCTGGGCCTCTGCATCCGCCCGCGTTTCCAGTACCGACAAGGCGGCCGGGTCGACGGCGGCCAGTTCCGCCACGGTGCGCAGAGCACCCTTGACGACGCGGAGCTTTCCGCCGGCGTCCTCGAGCTTTGCTTCCGTGTAGCGCGTTTTCGGAGAAAAGGGTACGAACGACACGGTTCGCACGGGCGCCGTCAGCAGCTGGTGCTCTCGAGCCGCGCTGAGGAAGGCCAGGTCGATGGGATCCTGGTCGGCGTCGTTCGAGGCCAGTGCCCCGTCGCGGATCACATCGCTCGCGGTGAATCCGGATTGCGGCAGAGCCCCGGTGACCCCCAGACGGTTCATCGTGAGCGTGCCGGTCTTATCTGCGCAGACCACATCCATGTTCGCAGCATCCTCGGCCGCACTCAGATGAGTAACGAGCACCCCGTGGCGCGCGAGCTCCACGGAGCCTACTGCCATGCTGACGGTGAACATCACCGGCAGTGCCACGGGCACGGCGCTCATCAGCAGTACGAGCGACAACGGCAGGGTATCGAACAGCGGCAGCCCCTCGACCAGAGAGGCGACGAAGGTGACGGACACCAGGATCCCGACGATCAGCAACAGCCACCGGGTGACCCGGCCAACCACCTCTTCGATGTGCAGCCTCGGATGCGCGGTTTCGATCAGCTGCGCAGTGCGGCCGAAGTAGGTCCGAAGTCCTGTCGCGATGACGACTCCCGTCGCCTCTCCCTGTCGTACGACGGAGCCGGAATACACGCGCGTGTCGGGCTCGCGGTCGATCTGCTGCGATTCCCCCGTCAAGGTGGACTGATCGACCTGCAGTGCCCCCTCGATGAGCTGCAGGTCCGCCGGGACGAAGTCCCCGGAGCGCACCCGCACGATGTCACCGGAGACCAGGTTGCGCGCCGGAGCGGGCTGCCAGGTCCCGTCACGCAGCACCCGTGCCGTGATATGCAGCCGGGCCCGGAGCAAGGCAACCGCAGCGGATGCGCGCTGCTCCAGCAGGAAGCTGAGCGAGGCGTTGACGAAAAGCAGCGCGAGCGCGATCCAGAAGTCCGCCTGCTTGTGCAGGATGAACGAGACGAGCGCGATCAACTCGATCATCCAGGCGGAGAGTCCCCAGAACTTACGGGCGAACCGCAGCAGCGGATGGGATTTCTCTTCCGGGACCTCATTCGCGCCGTCACGAGCGAGCCGCGCCTGCGCTTCGGTGGCCGCAAGACCGGTCGTTGCGCTCGAGCGAAGGCTCGCGAGCGTCGCCGCTGCGCTGCCGAGGCCGGTACGGGGCGCCGTTGCCGGCAGGTCGTCCGGATGGGTGCCTGTCACGGGTTCACGCATGGGCTCCCTCCTTATAGATAGGGCGACACCAGCCAGCAAAGGGCATTACGCACCCGCGCCAGGGGCGCCACCGATTGAGCGTCCCGCGCACTGAGCGGCGGGACCGCGCGTTCGCGCTCGGCAATGAACGCCGAGAGCGCCCCGCAGAACTGCTCGTCGTAGACCTCCACGGCGATCTCAAAGTTGAGGCGCAGACTGCGGGTGTCCACGTTCACTGAACCGATGTGGGCATAGCGGCCGTCGATGACCAGGAGCTTCGCGTGCGAGAAGGGCGGCGGTTGCAGGTGCACGTCAACGCCCCGCGCCACGAGCGCCGGGATCCAGTGCAGCGTCGCCCAGTCGATGTAGCGCAGATTGCTGCGCCGGGGGAGCACGATCGACACCGTTACCCCGCGCAGCGCCGTCGCCTCGAGCGCCGCGACCAGCTCGAGCGGCGGGATGAAGTAGGGCGTCATGATCTGGACGTGGCGTTCGGCGCTCGCGAGTGCGCTGAGCAGGATCAACAGCAGCTTGTCCACGTCCTGATCGGGTCCGCCGGTGATGACGCGACACACCGACGGTCCGTGCGCGCTCGATACGGCCGGCAGGGTCAGCGGCTCGGTGGCCGCAAACTCCCAGTCCTCTGCGAAGGCCTCGGCGAGCTGCGCGACAACCGGCCCTCGGAGCCTGAAGTGAATATCTGTCATGCGGCGGCCGGTTCCGCCGCCGATCTCACGCCCACCGAGATTCATGCCGCCGATGAAGGCGGTCCGGCCGTCGACGACGAGGATCTTGCGATGGTTGCGACAGTTGAGCGAGAGGTTCGGCGGCAGCAGACGCGGCGGCAGGAAGCGTGCACTCGGCACGCCGGCGCGCCGCAGTTGCGGCACCACGTGAGGCCAGTCATACCACTCACCGACGCCATCGACGAGTACCCGTGTACTCACTCCGCGCCGTACCGCCGCCGCGAGCGCGGCAATGAATTGGCCGCCGACCGCATCCGTCTGAAAGATGTAGCTGGAGAGCCAGACCGACTCGCGCGCTTCACTGATGGCGGTCAGCATGCTCGGAAAAGCGAGCTCCCCGTTGTAGAGCGGCTCGATGGCGTTTCCCGGCTCGAGGGAGCGGCGCGTCAGTGCGTCCCCGATCCGAACCTGCGGGGCGAGCGACCCGACGAGAGTGGGGCGCGCAGTGGCCAGCGCACTCGGGTGGGGCGGCGCGAGCGGCTGCCGGCGCCGCACCCGGTTGATGCCGAAGAGCCAGTAAAGGAGCGCTCCGCCGTACGGTACGAGAAGGCACACGGCCATCCAGCTCAAGGCGCTCCGCGGATCGGCCTTGGTGAGGAGCGCGTGCAGACCCGACCCAAGCCCGGTAACCAGATAGAGCCCGAGGCTAAATAGCCCGGCCAGCGTCAAGGGGTGCATCTCGGAAATGATGCGGGAGAGCGATTTCGTAGAGAAGGTCCCATCGGATGCCGAGGGAACCGCCGCTACCGCCGGGAGGGTCAGCGTCGCGATTCGGTAATCCGAGCCGCGAGTCGCACGGCCCTTGCTCGCCATCGCATGCTGGTAAAACGGGAGTGCGTTGATCTGTAAGAAAGTGTTTCCCAAAGCGGGAGCGCAACGATTCTGCAACCATGACGGCAACTGTCGCGGCCCCGCGCGATGGTGAGAACCAAGTCATTTGGAGTACGATCGGGCGGATTCGCCGGGCTTCATCGAGCTCGGTGAATAGACGAGATTCGACGTTTCCAAAGGCCCGTGGAGGGAACCGTGGTCGAGTCGGCGCCTTGGCAGACGGATGTGTCGCCGGAAACGGCAATCCCCACCGCCTCTCTGGAATCGATTGTCAGGACGGAGGAGCTGGTTAAGCGTCCGGCACGTCCTCCGGACTACGAGCGGGAGACCGGCGCACTGGCGGCGCTGGTGCGGGCGCTGGCCGAGTCCCCTGACACAATTCTGCAGACGCTGGCCGACAAAGTCCTCGAGGTCCTCCGGGCCGAGTCTGCTGGCCTCAGCCTGCTGACGAAGGACGAAGACAGGTTCTATTGGGCCGCGATTGCCGGTGCGTGGCACCCGCACATCGGCGGCGGTACCCCGCGCGGATTTGGTCCGTGCGGTGACGTGCTCGATCGCAACGTTCCGATGCTGTTCAGCCGTTGGGATCGCCGTTATCCCTATTTGGCCGAGGCGCTGCCGCTGGCTAATGAGGGCCTGCTGGTTCCCTTCTACGTCAAGGGCCGGCCCGTCGGCACGATCTGGGCGATCGCGCACAACGAGTCTCGCAAATTCGATCGCGAGGATCTGCGGCTGCTCGAGAGTCTCGGCCAGTTCGCGTCCGCCGCTTATCAGGCCGTGGAGTCCATCGAGAGCCTCAAACTGGAAGTGGCCGCGCGTGAGCAGGCCGAACTCGGCCTGCGTCAGCTGACCGGCAGCCTCGAGGCTCAAGTCCGTGCCCGGACCGCGGCACTCTCCGAGGCGCGAGCCGAACTCGCGCAGGCGGCGAGGCTCGCCACCGTGGCGCAACTGTCGGCTGCCATTGCACATGAGGTGAATCAGCCACTCGGGGCGGTCGCCGCGAATGCCGCGGCGTGCCAGCGATGGCTGTCAGCCGCGACGCCGGATCTCGAGCGGGCCCGGCTGAGTGCCGAACGCACGGTCCGCGACGCCAACTTGGCCTTTGAGGTCGTGAACCGGGTGCGCGCCCTGTTCAAGCAGGCCGAGCCCGCGGCCCGTGCTGTGGATCTCAACCAGGTGATCGAGCAAGTGCGGCTGCTGATCCTCCAGGAAATGTCAGGACGCGGTGTCCGCATTGAAACCGATCTGCAGCGGGATCTGCCGGTGATCCCGGCGGACCGCGTACAGATCCGGGAGGTCCTCGTCAATCTCGTTCGCAACGGCATCGAGGCGATGGAGGCGATGACCGAAGCGCCCAGGCTGCTGATGATCCGTTCGAGGAGGGAAGGAAGCGGCTACGTTCGAGTGGAAGTCTGCGACTCGGGCTGCGGGCTACAGGACCCGGAGAGCGTCTTCAAGCCCTTCTTTACCACCAAAAAGACCGGCATGGGGATGGGACTCTCCATTTGCCGGACGATTGTCGAGGCGCACGAGGGACGGATATCGGTCAGGCCGAACGAAGGCGCCGGAGCGACCTTCACCGTGGAGCTGCCGCTCGTCCTGCAAGGAAGCGCCACTTGCGCCGACCAGGCGCTAGGCATGGCGCCCGGCACGGCGAACTCCTAAGCCCACCCGCCAGCTCGAGGCGCAGGGAACTTCTTTTCCCTGCGCCCGGCCCGGAGAAGACATCCGTCACTTGACCGGAAGATCGGTGACCTTGGCGCCGGGCTTCTTGGGCAGCGTCAGTTCCAGGACACCGTCCTGATACTTGGCCTCGGCCTTCTCGGCGTCGATGTCCTGCGCGAGCGTGAACGCACGGTACTGGCTGCTCGCTCGCTCGCTCGAGATCACCTTCTTCCCGCTCTTCGACTCCTCGTCCGTCCGGGTCTCGGCGCCAATGGACACGCGGTTCCCGTCGATCTTGACCTTGATGTCCTCTTTCTTCACGCCGGGGACGTCTGCCTTGATCTGGTAGGCCTTATCGTCCTCGGAAATGTCGACCTTCATCTCGGGAAGCTGCAGCATGGCGCCGGCGGGACGCGCGAACAGCTCCCAGAAGTGGTTCTCGACCTCGCGGAAGGGATCCGGGAGGCCGAGGACGCGGGAAGCACGCATGGGCTTGCTGACAATCGACTGACTGCTCATTGATTTATCTCCACGCTGGAAAAAGGTTGGCTCTGCGCTGATGAACGGGGAACACCGGGACAGAAGAGCGGTGTGAACGGCTGCGGCGACCTATAAGTCGACTTCCGAGTTGGTCGCGGAGCCTCGAGATCGCCGGCCGCTGCGCGCGCGGCCCGTCGGTGCGCCGCGGCCCCAGGTGTCGCGATAATCGGCGGCGCTGCCGATCTGCTCCGCGCGCCGGTTGATCAGCTGCGCCGTGACGCGGAACTCGTTTTCGGCGACCTTGCGCAGCTCAAGCGCCTCGCGCCCGAATTTCTCCTCCCACGAAGGAGCGTAGGTGAGGGTGATGAGGTAGCCGGCGCGGCGATAGAGCTCGGTCAGCATCGGACGCGAATCAGCCTCCGCGACATCCTGTCGAATGTCCTTGAATACGCGGCGCATGTCGGACTCGCCGTTGATGTGACCATAGATATCGCCGCGCCGGGCCATGGGACTCACCTCAGTAGTTCACCTGGAGATTGTTCTTCACCATGTTGACGCCGGGAGCGGACCAGGCCGCCGTCTCGGCCTCATCGCGCTCGGCCCAGGAGCTCACCGAGCCGTCGAGCACGGCGGTGCCGCCGTCCGTCGAGACCGTGATCCGCCGCGCGTCGAGCTGCGCGTTGCGACTCAGCGCGTCGCTGATCCGTTTGTCGACATCCTTCGGCGTCGGCTGGGGCTCGAGCGTGATCTCATCCGTCACGCCCTTGACGCCCGAGAGGTTGCGAACGGTGCTCTCCGCGGCCTCGCGCTGGAAGTTCCATTTGACCTTCCCGCTCAGCGTGACCCAACCGTCGCTGACGACCGGTTTCACCGCGCCCGATGGAACCTCGAAACTCCACTTGAGCGACTGCAGGACACGCTGCAGCAGGTCCGAGTCGCGGATGGCCGTGGCCGCGCCGTTGGAGTCGTAGTCGACCTGCAGGTCGTTCGCGACGCCGGTCACGCCGTACACTTGCTTCGCGATGCGCTCCGCGTCCCACTTCTCGAGGTAGCCTCCCACCTGCCCCGTGAGCGACACCGCGCCATGGTCCACGCTCACCGCGATCCGGCTGGCATCAATCTTGGGACTCCAGTCGAGCGCGCTTCTTACGCCCTCGCGTACATCGAGATCTGACATAGCTTTATCTCCTTTGACAGATGATGAATTGACGGAGTCGCCGCTCGGTGGTGCCGCTGTCAGGCCTATCCGCCACCCGTCGACTCCTTTACCAGAGCCGATTGCATCATCGGACGGGGAGGGAGTCTCTTGGACGATGGTGTCACCCGATACCAAAGTGTCAGGCGGAAGACCCACACCATGGTGCAATCGCTTCGACGGTGCGGATGAGGTCAAACTGCAATGATATGAGCGCGCCCTTTGATGTCGTGGCTGTCGTCGGGAGCCAGCGCCGCGAGTCGCTGACGCGGGGGTTACTCCGCGGTCTCATCCGGGTCGCGCCGCCGTCGCTGCGCATCGAGGAGATTCCTCTCGGCACGCTGCCGCTTTACAACCAGGACCATGAAGGCGAGCCGCCGCGGCCTTGGACGGAGTTTCGGGCTCGCGTCCTTCGGGCCAACGCCGTGCTGTTTGCGACCCCGGAGTACAACCGCTCGGTGCCGGGGGCGCTCAAGAACGCGATCGACGTCGGGTCGCGACCGCCGGGCAAGAGCGTGTGGAACGGAAAGCCGGCCGCGCTAGTGAGCGCCTCGCCCGGGGCGATCGGCGGCTTTGGAGCCAATCACCATCTGCGGCAGTCGCTGGTATTTCTCAATATGCCGACGATGCAGCAGCCCGAGGCTTACATCGGCGGCGTCGATCGCCTGATCGATGCAGACGGTCAGTTCAAGGACGAATCGACTCGGGCGTTCCTGGCCTCATTCATGAGCGCTTTTGAGCACTGGATCTCGAGGTTCGTCGGCTGACAGACGGTGGAAAGCGATCCCGCCTCAGGCAGCCGTCGCTCGCTTCCGCGGGTCGATCAGACTCGAGACTGACTCGCCGCATCCAGGCGCGCGGCGACTGCCGGCCAGTTCCAGAGGTTCCAGACGGCATCGAAGTACCTGGTCTTGGCATTCTCGTACTGCAGGTAGTACGCATGCTCCCAGGCGTCGAGGACCAGGAGAGGCACCGCGCCCTGAATGGTGTGCGACTGATGATCGTGAATCTGTGTCACCAGGAGCCGCCTCGATGCGCCATCCCACATGAGCACAGCCCAGCCCGACCCCATGATGTCGGCGGCCGTATCCGAAAATTGCTTCTTGAATGCCTGAAAGCTGCCGAACTCCCGCTGAATCGCCTTGCCGAGCTCGCCGGGCGGTTCACCGCCCGCCTTCGGCGCGAGGTTCGTCCAGAAGAGGCTATGGAGGATGTGTCCCGACACGTAGAAGGCGAGCACCTGCGCCAGCTGCCCGACACCGCTGGAGGACCCGCGCGCTCGCACTTCCTCCAACTGATCGAGGGTTCGATTCGCACCCTCGACATAAGCGCGGTGGTGCTTGTCGTGATGCAATTCCATGATGCGCCCTGAAATGTGGGGCTCGAGCGCAGCGTAATCGTAAGGAAGCGGGGGAAGCTCGTAGCGCGGCATCGAAAATCCTCCTCTATGCGTGGCTCTCCGATCTCGCGTGAACGCCCGAAAAGGTTCGCAAAGCCACGGGATCTCGCCTTGCCAGGGATTCTCGCGCGGCCGAGGCATGCGCGTAATAGGAGCCGCCATGTACCAAGGTATCGGCCGACACCTTCGTATGGTCGAGCCGCAGACGCGGAGCTGATCTGATCGCGAAACCCAAGGGGTATCTCGCCATGTTGAGCTTCGCGAAAGACATCAAGCCGTTGTTCCGCCCCAAGGATGTGGAGGCCATGAAGCCGCTCGGACTGGATCTGAGTTCTTATGAGGATGTCCGCTCCTCGGCTGAGGCAATCCTCAGTCGCCTCGAAGACGGGTCGATGCCGTGCGACGGTCGATGGCAGAAGGCATCCGTCGACGAGTTCAGGCAGTGGATTCAGGACGGCAAGCGGCCGTAACAGGGTCCGCCGCGTTCGTCCAGGTGAGGAGCTATCGCGGGGCGGCCCGGCGCAGTGCGTCCGAGATCGCCGTCAGCAGCTCCTGTGCGTCGAACGGCTTCTTGAAGAGCCGGAAATACCGGGCGCCGGCAGGCTCGGGTCGCTTCGTCATGTCGGCGTGTCCCGTGAGCAGGATCACCGGCAGCTCGGGTCTGGCCGCCTTGGCAAGCCGCAGGAGTTCAAAGCCATCGACCCTCGGGAGGTCGATGTCGGAGACGAGACAGTCGATGTCCGCGAGGCTCCCGCTCTCGAGCAGCGCGGTCGCGGAGCCGAAGAGCCGCACCCGGTAGCCAGCGGATTGCAGGAGATCTTCGAGCGCCTCGAGAACGCTTCGATCATCATCGACCACCGCGATGATGAGTTCTCGAGAAGCTTCAGCCATGGCGCGGGTCTCTCTCACAGCGAATTCAAGCGCCACGGGAGCCTCACACGCAACCGCCTTCCTGTCGATGAGCCCTTCCACCTACGTATGTTCCTTGAGGCAGTTCCGTCGATTCCCCGGGCGGTCGGGTCAGTCGTCGTCGGTCGACGGCCGAAGTGTGCCGGAGCGCTTCCCCGGGTTAACTCACAGAAAGCTATGAGAGACGGCAGGGACGTTGGCGAGTAGGCGTGGGAGAGGCCGGGATCTGGCCGCACTTCGCGGGCGCCGTCACCTCACGGGATTCAAAGCGTGGGGAGAGCGACGTACCATAAGCCCGCAAGCCATCGTGCCGGCAACCCGAGCAAGCTCCAATGCCGTGGGCGGACCATCTCGTACTCATCGTAGACGACGATGCAGGTCTTCGCGAAGCGCTCCAGGACCTGCTGGCCGCCTCCGGCCTCCGCTCCGTCGCCCTGGGGTCCGCTGCCGAATACCTGGCCTATCCCCGGCCCGACGTGCCCGCGTGCGTCATCCTGGATGTCGAGCTCCCGGACATCAATGGCCTCGATCTGCAGCGGCAGATTGCCGACCAACATCATCCGCCGATCATCTTCATCACCGGTCACGGCAGCATTGCCACGAGCGTACGAGCCATCAAGGCGGGAGCGCTGGATTTTCTGACGAAGCCCTTCGACGACCAGGAGCTGCTCAACCTCGTCCGTGCCGCTCTCGAGCTTGACCGCGAGCGCCGGGTCGAACGAGCCGCTCTGCAGTCGCTTGCGCAACGCTTTGAGTCACTCACGCCGCGTGAGCGCGAGGTGCTGCCCCTCGTGGTCAGCGGCCTTCTCAACAAGCAGGCCGCCGCGCAGCTGGGAATCAGCGAAGTAACCTTCCAGATCCATCGATCCAATGTCATGCGGAAGATGGCGGCGGATTCCTTTGCCGACCTCGTCAGGATCGCGGGCTCGCTCAATATCCCCGCCTCACACGACCGGCGTGGGTAACGGTCGCCCGTGCGCGGGGTCGACTCTCGGGTCCCGTGCCGCCCGGCATCAGCCGCCTGAGTCGTCCCCGATGCTGTCGTACATGATGACCAGCTGCGCCACGGAGCGGGCCTTCATCTTTCGCATCATCTTGCCCCGATGAGCCTTCACCGTGATCTCGCTGATATCGAGCTCTCCGGCGATCTGCTTGTTCAACCGCCCGAGTACCACCCGTGCCAGGACCTGGCGCTCGCGGCGGCTGAGGCCCGCGTACCGCTCGCGCAGCGCCCGCATCTCGAGGCCGTGAAGGAGTGAGCTACGGCTTCGCTCGAGAGCTTGCGCAATGGCCTTGAGCAGCGCTTCGTTGTCAAACGGCTTGATCAAGACCTCGCTGGCGCCCGCCTTCATGACCCGGACCGTCATCGCCACATCGGCATCTCCAATGATGAAGATCATCGGCGTGTCGATGTGATCCGACGCGAGACGTGCGAGCAGACCTTCGAGGCCCGGAACCGAGGCATCGAGCACCAGGCAGCTCGGCGAAGAGGGCCGCGCGCGGAGCAGGAACTCGCCCGAGGAGGCGAAGGCTTGCGGGTGCCAGCCGGCCGAGTCGATCAATGATCGTAGCGACTGACGGCCGGCGTCATCGTCACACACCAGATATACAGTAGGCGCTGCGCAGCAGTTCGATCCCTGGTCATAGGCGTCGGCGAAGGGCAGGAAGTCTGGTGTGGCTTCGGACATGGCGATGACTCCGCATCATGATCAAGCAAGGTTCACTGAACTCAAACGCCGTCGTGACGGTATAAGTGATCTCGGCGATATGGTCGCGCCGCGCGGCGGTCCGGGCCATCACACCTTTCCATTAGAGGGAAACAGTATTCCGCCATTGGAGTAGGGATATCAGGCCGGCGTTGCCAGGGAGGATCAGCGGCGACCCTCCGCTGCCTCCAGAGGAAACGTTCGGGACGGCTGTCGAGCCTGGTTTGCGGAGGTTGGTCCTGCTGATCAGCGCAGCCGTGTAACCGAACGTATCGACTGATACCTTCGCCCAATCGCTTCGCCTTCGCGGTTCTGATGTACTAGCCCTGCAAGAGCAGGCTGGAGGCGCACGATGAGGGCATCGAATACGACGGAGCGCGCACGCAGGCGTCCGGCTGCTGCCGGGACGCGCTTGCAGGCCCGAATTCAGGGGGAGGGAGATTACCGGGCGGCGCGGAGGTTCGAGCGGTCGACTAAACGGTTCCTGCGAAGCGCCGACGTCGAGCGTGCGGCGCGTGACGCGGCTCCTCGCAGCGCGCGCGAAGCGCGGGAGCTCGAGGCGGCCGAGGAGGCCGGGCGTCGGCACGCCGCGCCCGAGCTGAGCGAGCCTTTTTCCGAGAGTCAGAATCGCTGGTTCAGCGAAAGTCTGGCCGCCATCCGGCGCGCGGCGCGTGAGGATCTGGCCGCGGGGGCGGTCACGCGGAACTATCGCGGGAGCATCGAGCAGGCGGTCGCGCTCCTCAACCACGCCGTCGCGACCGAGATCGTCTGCGTGCTGCGCTACAAGTACCACGCCGTCGCGGCCGCCGGGATATCGAGCGAGGCCGTGCGCGAGGAATTCGCCCAGCACGCTAAGGAAGAGGAGCAGCATCTCGATCTCCTTTGCGAAAGGATCAATCAACTGGGCGGCAAGCCGTGTCTCAATCCCGCGCGGGTGACGGATCGCGCCGCCTCGCAGTACGTCGAGGGAGAGACGCTCGTCGACATGATCAGGGAGAATCTGGTCGCCGAGCGCATCGCGATCGAGAGCTACCGGGACATGGTGCGCTACTTCGCCGACAACGACCCGAGCACGCGCATCCTGCTGGAGCGCATCCTCGCGCAGGAGGAGGAGCATGCCAACGACATGCACGATCTCCTGATCCAACACGAGGGACGCCCGACGCTGCCGCGTTAGGCTGCGTGCCTAAGCCCGGGTATCAGAGCCTGGGCGGCGGGTCGGTCGCCGGTGGGTCAGCGTCCAGCACCTGGAGCGAGGTCCCGGAACTTTCCGGGGTGAGCGGTTGGTCGGTCACGAACACGGTGGCGCCGGGCGTCAGTATCGCATCGACCTCGCGCACGAACTCCTCCGGAAGGCTGATCTTCGCGAGCGAAGCCGCGCTGATCTCGGTGCCCGCCTCACCGGTATCCCCTGGCGCGCCGATCAACATCCAACGGTACTTGGTCGGATCGGGGACGTAGGGATCGGGCATCGTGCTGGGGCTGTCCGTCAGGATCAGGGTGTGACTCCTGAAGGGCTCATCGCTCTTGACCTCGAGACGCGCCCGACCGATCTCGATGCCGTTGCGGTAGACCACGACCCGCCGACTGCGCTGGCTGACGACGATGCTGATGGGACCACTCGGCGAGCGTTGGGGCTGCCAGCGGTCCTTCTCGGCGGGGGCGAGTGGCGCGTGACCGATCGGCTGGCCGCCATGGAAACTGACCGGCACGAGGTACCCGGGATACGCGACCTGCCGGGGCTGCGACGCCTGGTTCGCGATGACGACCGTCATGCCCATCGTAGTGGTGTCAAAGAGCAGCTTGGCGAACTCACTCGGTAGATGGATGCAGCCGTGCGACTCCGGATAACCGGGGAGGCCTCCGGCGTGCAGCGCGATGCCGCTCCAGGTGAGTCGTTCCATGTAAGGCATGGGCGCGCCGTCGTAGATGGTGGAGCGGTGTTCCTGCTGCTTCTGCAGCACGGTGAAGACCCCGGTCGGCGTCAGGTGCCCCGGCCGGCCCGTGCTCACGGACGTCGCACCAATCAGGACACCGTTGCGATACACATAGGCCCGCTGTTCGTTGAGGCTCACGACCATGACCAGGGGACCGGATGCGACCGCATTGCCCATCCACAGGAACTCGCCCCGGTGCAGTCGATTGATCGGCGTGTCGATCGGTACCGAGGCCTTGGCTCCCCAGAAGGGGACCGAGTCGGCGCGGGCCACGGCGTGAAGCGCGGCCGTGGCACTCAGCAAGAGCAGCGCCAGAAGCGTGATTCGGGGCATGGCGGAACCTGCAGTACCGGTTTGATCGACAGCATGGCACCTCGAGGGACCTCGAGGGTCAAGTGAACTTTGGTGTCGCAGTCAGGTCCCACTCACTCCATGTCGATCCCGGGCTCATCTTTCAAACGCTCGCGTCGCTGGTTTCTCGCGACGGCTTTGGGCGGCGTGGGCAGCGCGGCGGCCTGGCCTTCGCCGCGCTCTCCACGGGTCGAGAGCGTAGTAGGCCCGGAGCTCCTGCGCCGCGCGCTCGCGGCCCTCGAGGAGCACTGGGACCGGATCGAACACCGCGACCTGATCGCCATTGCGGATTTCTCGCGTCCCTCGCGGTCGCCGCGATTGCATCTGCTCAAGCTCGCCGACGGCAGCGTGAGCTCGCACCTCGTTGCCCACGGGCGGGGATCGGACCCCGCCCGCAGCGGATGGCTCGAGCGCTTCTCCAACGAGCCGCGCTCGAACGCGACCTCGGCGGGCGCCTATCGCACCTCGGAGAGCTACGTGGGTGCGCACGGCCGCTCGATCCGTCTCGAGGGGCTCGATGCCACCAACAGCAACGCAGAACAACGCGCTCTCGTCGTGCATAGCGCCTGGTACGTGAGTCAGGCGATGGTGGGGACCTGGGGAATGCTGGGACGCAGCCAGGGCTGCTTCGCGGTCTCGCACGAGAGTCTCGAGCAGATACTGAGCGAGCTCGGGCCCGGCCATCTCATCTACGCCGACCGTCTCTGACCCGAGCTGACGGCGGGGGGGCGTTCGGTCTAACCCGGATACACCAGCGCCCCGCCGGGGAGCTTCTCGGCGCCCGGGGTGAGTACCGCGGACTTCACCTCGCGCTCTCCCATGATGTGGCGCACCTCGAATCCCTCCGTCAGCAGGTAGTCGCTGATGATGCGACGATGGCAGCGCCACCAGACCGCTTCCGAGCACATGATGGCGCAGCAGTTTATGTTCGCCAGACCGCGCAGTCTCTCCATCCCGGCGGCGAACTCACCCGTCATCGCGTAGTCCGCGTAATTGCGGAAGGACTCGTTGCGCCAGAACGTGTTCGCCGAGGGCGGCGCCTCTCGCGGCCGATCCCTGAGGCCACCGAGCGCGGCGAGGTGCTTGTAGTCGATCCCGAAGGGGGCCAGTGATCCCGGCAGCACCTCGATGTTGAACTGGGGATGTCTGCGCGAGCGCGGCAGCGACCTCACATCGACCAGCAATTCGATGGCGGCCTCAGTCAGCAGGCCCGCCAGCTCGCCGATCGAGCGGGTCGAATGGCCAACGGTATAAACGGTTTGTGTGCGCGGAGCGCTATTCATCGTTCAAGGTGAGGGCCGCGCTCTTATGGAGCGCGATGTGATCGGTCCTGTCGCTCTGGATTTCGTACTGCGGGTCGTCACGGGTCGCGTGATGCATATAGCCCTTCCAGCTCACGGCCCGGGTGTGAACGGCGATGATCGTCCCCGTCACGCGACCGGCCTCCGAGTTCCAGCTCACGTGGTCACCGACTTTGAAAGCGCGCGCCATCGGCGTCTGCCTGGCTTTCAGGTGGGGACTCTAGGTTCTCTAGTGAGCCGGCACGGCCTGTCAGTGGCACCGTTGGGCGGTGCGCTCCGCCTCGGTCCTTGCGGCGAGTGAGGAGAATCCACAATCATCTACCGCCACCGCCCGCAGGCGCGGCAGCGGACGCTGCACCCAGGTGTGGCGCCACGGCCGGCAGAACTGGCTGCCGATCATGCGCGCCGGGAGCAGGACCTCCTCTTCGCTCGCCCACGCCCGCGCGCGCGCCTCGGTGACCAGGTCCGGCCAAAGCTCGCCGAGGATGGCGGTGAACGTGGCGAGCTGCGCCACGTAGACTCCCGTGCTGAGCCGTGCGCCCATGTCGACCAGACGCTCCGCGATCACGGGCGAGGGACGCTTGATGAAGCGCACGGCGTGTCTTCCGGGATAGCCATCCTCGGCGCCGAGCAGCAGATAGTCCTGGCCGGGCTCGCTCGCATAGGCATCCATGGTGAGCGTCACGACGTGCCCCGGCAGTCGCTCGAGCGTTCGTACGGCGCGACGCACGCCGGCGATGAAGGCGTCCTCGCTCGCGTAGAACGTGTCGGCCGGCTGCAGCACAATCAGGGCCTCGCCGTCGGCCTGACGCTCGATGAGTGCGAGCGCCGCCGCGAGTGTCACCGTGGGCCGACCGCTCGATTCGTCGACGATGCGCCGGGCGCTCGGGACGCACCACAGCGGGTCCGACCACCAGCTGCGGTGAGCCTCGGCCACCGTCGCGACCACATGCTGCGGCCGGGCGATGCAGAATGCGCGGTGGAGACCGCGCTGGATCAACGCCGGCGATTCGTGCGTTCTCCAATACTGAATCGGAACCGATCCGACGCTGGTGAGACACATCCGGTCCCCATCGGCCTGCACCACGCACCAGAGCGGTGGTTCGGACAACGGCGCGAGCATTCAGTCCTCCTCGGCGTCGCTAAACGACCGGCGGGTCGCGGGGCGACCCCCGGCCAGGTTACGGAGCGATCCGTCGGGGGGTCAGACGAGAGCTCCGCGATACAACTGCTGTCATCCCATCACCTGCACGACTGGCGGGCGATTGCACGATGGTGTTGGTGTTGAAAGAGGGCGGGCACCATTACAACTGCCGTGGGTCATCGCCGCGTTTGAGATAGTCGAGCGCCACGGCGCCGATGCCGTTCACCTGCGCGATGAATTCGCCGGATCGTGCCCAGTGAAAATGCGCTTGCCCGCTCGGTAGCACCAGCAGGCTCCCGGGAGCGTGAGCCGTGAGCTTGCTCTCATCGAAGTGCTCGCCGAGTCCGATATACAAGATCCCGGAAATCACGGTGTAGATGCGGTCGTCGGAATACCTGTGCGGCATCATTCTCTCGCCCGCCGGAACGCGCACGCGGATGACGTACGGACCTGCTTGGGTCGGATCGCCCACGAGGATGGCGAGGCGTACGGCGGACGGAAAGCCGGCAAAGGGCTGCCATTCGAGAGTATCCGGCCAGATCACGCGAAACTCGCTCTCGCCGGGCTGGTGGGCTTCTGGCATGGGCACTCCTTTCAGGCATGCTGCGCATCCGCCGGCCGCATGAGGCCAGCGCCGCCGGGGACGTATGGGAGCACACCACTCGAGCGACGGCGATGACACGATGGTGTGCGCCTCGAGGCGTGCCGGCCGGCGGGCCGATACCATCGTGTAATCGATCGTTTTGCAGCGGTCTGGTCTTATCGCCCGCGTGCCCGCACTCACGACCGGCGGGTGTCCCCGACTGTCGCGGCCGAGTCCCTAGCGCGCCCATGCCCTACGAGAGCCCCTTCATCGCCACCCGCCGCCAGCAGCTCTTTCCCGTGCTCGAGGCGGGCGAGCTCGAGCGCGTCCGCCGCTTCGGAACGAACCGCGCCTACACCGAGGGGGAGTACCTCGCCCGGGCGGGTGAGCGGTCGCGGGGGCTCATGGTGATCCTCGAGGGGAACGTGACCGTGTACCGCAGGGACGTCACCGGAGCGCAGGAGCCCCTCGTCACCTACGGCCGGGGAGGTTTTTTTGGAGAGCTGGCCCAGATCACCGGACGCCCCGCCCTGGTCGATGCGCGGGCCGAGGGTGAGGTGTTGGTGCTGCTCCTCCCGCCCGAGCGACTGCGCGCCCTCTTCATCAGCGAGGCGCAGCTCGGCGAACGGATTCTGCGCGCGCTGATTCTCAGGCGCATGGTGGCGCTGGAGGTCGGGGCGGGAGGGCCACTGATCATCGGGCGCCCCGAGGACCGCAATGTGCTGCGGCTGCGGGAATTCCTGCGCCGTAACGGTCATCCCCACGGGACGCTCGATCCCGATGTCGATGCCGAGGCGCGGTCGCTCCTTGAGCCCTTTCATATCGATGTGACGCAACTGCCGATCGTCCTCTGCCCCAACGGGGAGCTCCTCCGCAATCCGGCGGAAAGCGAGCTGGCCCGCTGCCTGGGGTTGAGTTTCGTGCTGGACGGCGAGCGCGTGTACGACGTCGCCATCGTGGGGGCGGGACCCGCGGGCCTGTCCACCGCCGTCTACGCAGCCTCCGAAGGTCTCTCCGTGCTGGTCCTCGACCGTCATGCCTTCGGCGGGCAGGCGGGTGCCTCGGCGCGCATTGAAAACTATCTCGGCTTCCCTACGGGCATCAGCGGCATGGCACTCATGGCGCGTGCCTATAACCAGGCGCAGAAGTTCGGGGTCGAGATGGGGATCCCGAAGACCGTGATCGGGCTTGAGCGTCCGGACGGGGAGGGCGGCCACTTCACGCTGCATCTCGCGGACGATGAGCGGGTGTGCGCGCGCGCGGTCGTCGCCGCTACCGGGGCGCGATACCGGCGGCTCGGCGTGGAGAATCTCGTATCGTTCGAGGGCGCGAGCGCTCACTACTGGGCATCACCGCTCGAAGCGCGGCTATGCGCCGGCCAGGAGGTCGCGGTGGTCGGGGGCGGTAACTCGGCGGGCCAGGCGGTCGTCTTCCTCGCGAACCAGGTCGCGAAGATCTGGCTTCTGCTCCGCGGCAAGGAGCTCGGCGCCAAGATGTCGAGTTACCTGGTCGATCGAATCCAGAGTCTCCCGAACGTCGAGGTCGTGCGGGAGGCCACCGTGGCGGCTCTCGAGGGCGAAGATGGCCGGCTCGACACGTTGCGCTGGCGTCTCGCGTCGGGGGCGAGCGTCGGCCGGCCCATCCGCCATCTCTTCCTCTTCATCGGCGCCGAGCCCAACTCCGGGTGGCTCGCCGCCGCCGGTGTCGCCGTCGACAGCAAGGGTTTCGTCCTCACGGGCGGGGATGTCGCGCGCCACGAGTGCCGATCGCTTGAAACGAGCGTCCCCGGTGTGTTTGCGGTCGGCGACATGCGGGCGAATTCGGCCAAGCGCATCGCCACCGCAGTCGGCGAAGGCGCCCAGGTCCTGAGGGGCCTGCACCGGTTCCTCGGCGAGCTCAAGGATCAGCGAGCCGCCATCGAGCGCGCCGCGCTACGCGTGGCGGGCTGAGTCATCGCGGAACGGGGCTACGACGGGCGCTCTACGCTCACGCCGATGCGGCACGCGCGTGCCGCGCCTGCAGCGACATCAAGGTCAGCGCCCACCCGCCAAAGATCATGTCGATGCCGACCAAGAGCCCAAGCGCCCAGAGCGCCGTTCCAGGCAGACCCACGAGGAGTAGCACCCCGAGGCCGATGCCGAGAATGCCGCTCCCCAGCATCCAGCCCCAGCGGCCCGAGAGCGCCCGGCGGTGATCGAGCGCGTACAGGATCGTGAGAGTGCCGTCGACGAGAAGAAAAGCGATCAGCACAGCGGTTAGCGACAGCGTTCCCTGCACTGGCCACCAGAGGAGCAATGCGCCTGCCGCGAGGGCGACCAGCGCGGAGAGCAGCGACCAGGCGAAGCCGGGCATGCGGCCGGCACGCAGTGTCGAGAAGGTTCCCACGGCACCACTGATGAGAAGTAGGGAGCCGAAGAAGATGGTCGCGGCGACTGAGGCGACGACCGGCACGAGGATTGCGAGCGAGCCGAGGACGAGGAGCGCAATGCCCTCGGTGAGGAACAAGACCCAGTGGGCGCCGAGCACCCCGGTGAGAGCGTAGGGCATTCCTGCTTCTAAGGACGAAGTTGACATCTCAGTGGGCTCCTCTATGGATCACTCGTCTATCCGGCGCCCTCCGTGGATCGCCCGCCCGAGCCGGTCGCCGGTTCGGTAGAGCGTACGACTCGATGAGCACACGTCCATTGCACCTTCGTCTATCTGCAAGGAGCCGGAGGAGTGCGATCTACTGGCGAGGAAACGCCGCGAGGGAGCTTCCCTCCGCTCTCAATGGAGTTTCGCCGTGAACTTCGGCGCGCGAACGGCGTTGGCTTGAGGATCGGCTCGCGCCTGCGCTGGATGCGAATCGATGCGGTGGCCCATCCAGCGAACTCTGTGTGACCGCCTGGAGGAGAACGATGGATGAGCCTCTCTCCGCGGATCTGCTGCGACGGATGGACGCGTACTGGCGTGCCGCAAATTATCTGTCCGTCGGGCAGATTTACCTGCTGGACAATCCCCTGCTGCGCGAGCCGCTCGCCCCGCAGCACATCAAGCCACGGCTGCTCGGCCATTGGGGGACCACTCCCGGGCAGAACTTCATCTACGTGCACCTCAACCGAATCATCAAGCAGTACGACCTGAACATGTTCTACATCGCCGGCCCCGGGCACGGTGGGCCGGCGCTCGTCGGCAATACGTATCTCGAGGGTACGTATACCGAGCACTATCCCAACGTGACCCAGGACGAGGCGGGACTGCGGCGGCTGTTCAAGCAGTTCTCATTCCCCGGAGGCGTCCCGAGCCACGTGGGGCCAGAAACACCCGGCTCGATTCACGAAGGAGGCGAACTCGGTTATTCCCTTGGCCATGCCTTCGGCGCCGCCTTCGACAATCCGGACCTGATCGTCGCCTGTGTCATCGGCGATGGCGAAGCCGAGACCGGGCCGCTCGCGACCGGCTGGCATGGCAACAAATTCCTGAATCCCGCGAGCGATGGGGCTGTGCTGCCGATCCTGCACCTGAACGGCTACAAGATCTCCAATCCCACGCTGGCCGCGCGCGTCGGGAGGGAGGAGCTCGAGGAGTATCTGCGCGGCTGCGGCTATGAACCGCATTTCGTCGAAGGCGATGAGCCCGTGCGCATGCATCAGTCGATGGCCGCAACGCTCGACGCGATCATGCGCGAGATCAGGCGCATCCAGAGCGAGGCGCGTGCGGCGGGCGTCACCGGCCGGCCGCGCTGGCCCATGATCGTGCTGCGCTCACCGAAGGGCTGGACCGGTCCCAAGGTGGTGGACGGCAAGCCCGTCGAGGGCACATTCCGCGCGCACCAGGTACCGCTCGGCGGGGTGCGCACCAATCCAGCGCATCTCAAGCAGCTCGAGCAATGGATGCGCAGCTACCGCCCCGGCGAGCTGTTCGACAGCGCGGGCAGATTGACTGCGGAGCTCGCCGAGCTCGCTCCGAGCGGCGCCGGCAGGATGGGAGCGAACCCGCACGCGAACGGAGGCACGCTCCTCAGGGATCTGCGGATGCCCGACTTCCGCGAGTACGCCGTCCGCGTGCCCGCGCCGGGTGCGGTCGAATCGGAAGATACGCGCGTTCTCGGGAGCTTCCTTCGCGATGTGATCAAGCTCAATCGGAGTCCGCGGAGTTTTCGCCTGTTCGGACCGGATGAGACGCTTTCAAACCGCCTCGACGCGGTGTTCGAGGTCACCTCGCGGCAGTGGATGGCGGAGACCGTCCCGGGCGATGAGTTCCTGGCGTCTTCGGGGAGCGTGATCGAGGTCTTGAGCGAGCATCAGTGCGAGGGATGGCTCGAAGGCTACCTTCTCACAGGGCGCCATGGCCTCTTCAACTCCTACGAGGCGTTCATCCACATCGTCGACTCGATGTTCAACCAGCACGCCAAGTGGCTGGAGGTGACGCGCGGCATCCCCTGGCGTCGGCCGCTCGCCTCGCTTAACTACCTGCTCGCCTCCCACGTCTGGCGGCAGGACCACAACGGCTTCACTCACCAGGATCCGGGCTTCCTCGATGTCGTCGTCAACAAGAAGGCGGACATCGTCCGCATCTACCTGCCGCCGGATGCGAACTGCCTGCTGTCGGTGGCCGATCATTGTCTGCGCAGCCGCCACCGCGTCAACGTGATCGTCGCCGGCAAGCACCCAGCGCCCCAGTGGCTCGACATGCCCGCCGCCATCAAGCACTGCACGGCTGGCATCGGCATCTGGGAGTGGGCGAGCACCGACCGCGGGGCCGAGCCCGACGTCGTCATGGGATGCGCAGGGGATGTGCCGACGCTCGAGACGTTGGCGGCAGTGAAGCTGCTGCGGGGAAGTTTTCCCGAACTCAAGATCCGCGTAGTGAACGTCGTGGACCTGATGAGGCTGCAGCCCGCAAGCGAGCACCCCCACGGCCTCGATGATGCGGATTTTGATGCGCTGTTCACGCGGGACAGACCCATCATCTTCGCCTTCCATGGCTATCCCTCGCTCGTTCATCGGCTCACCTACCGCCGCACCAATCACCAGAACCTGCACGTGCACGGCTACCAGGAGGAGGGAACGATCACCACACCGTTTGACATGACGGTGCTCAACGAGCTCGACCGCTTCCACCTGGTCGGGGCTGCGATCGACCGCCTGCCGCAGCTCGAAGCCCGGGCCGGGTACGCCAAGCAGGCGTTGCGGGACAAGCTCACCGAGCACCGCGAGTACATCCGCGAGTACGGCGAGGATCTCCCGGAGATTCGCGCGTGGCGATGGCAGGACTGACGTTAAATTCTAGAGCCGCGCATTCAGCAGCAGGTGAAGGACTGCGGCCAATAGGAAGGCCGCCAGCACGCCGCCGATGTACAGCAGCGCGAACCAGCCGAGCCGCGATCGCAACGGAGGGCGCTCGGGTACATTCTTACTCAATGATAGCCCTCGCCGTGGTGCACCTTGCCGCGGAACGCCCAGTAGGACAGCGCCGTATAGGAAAGAATGATGGGCAGGATGATCGCCACACCGACCAGGGCGAAAACCTGGCTCGATCGGGGTGCCGAGGCCGCCCAGATGCTCAGGTTCGGCGGCACAATGTTCGGGAAGATGCTGATCAACAAGCCGCTGTAGCCGAGGAAGATGAGCGCTTCCATCAGGATGAACGCGCGCGCGTCGTGGCCTGAATCCGCTGAGCGGAAGACGCCGGCGATGCAGGCGAGAACGAGCAGCGGCACCGGGGCGAAGTACAGGAAGTGGTACCCCGCAAACCAACGGCGCGCGACGGCCGGCTGACCGAGTACCGTCCAGAGGCTGATGATCCCGATGATCGCGAGCAGTATCACCGACCACGGCTTCAGCAGCACGCGCATCCGCCGCTGCAGATCGCCATCGGTTTTCATGACGAGCCAGCCGCAACCGAGCGCTGCATAGGTGACCAGGAGCCCCAGCCCGCAGAACACCGGGAAGGGGGCCACCCAGTCGAACGGGTCGCCCGCGAATCGCCCGTCGACGACCCGAATGCCTTGTAGCAGCGTGCCGAGAATCACGCCCTGGCAGAGCGTCGCGGTGCCCGAGCCCAGAATGAAGGCGAGATCCCACAGGTTCTGCGTGCGGCGCGCCTTGGCGCGAATCTCGAAGGCAACGCCGCGGAAAATCAGGCCGCAGAGCATCCCGATCACCGGGAGGTACACAGCCGGCAGCAACGTGGAGTAGGCGACGGGAAAGGCTCCGTACAAGCCGGCGCCGCCGAGCACCAGCCAGGTCTCGTTGCCGTCCCAGACCGGAGCAACCGTGTTCAGCATCACCTCGCGCTCGCCCTCGCGGTCAAAGAACGGAAAGAGCAGACCAATGCCGAGGTCGAAGCCATCGAGCAAGACGTAGAGAAACACGCTGAGGCCAATGATGCCCGCCCAGAGGGTTGGAAGATCGATCGTCATGAGTGCCTCATTCGTCGATCGGATCGGTGGCGCGCGACATTGGACGGCGGTCGAAGGCCGCCGCACTCGCGCCGACCTCGCGCGCTGACCCGGCTCCCTCGTCACCCACCTCCGGTCCCTTCGCCATCAGCTTCACCATGTAGTAGCTGCCGGTGCCGAAGACGAGTAAGTAGACAACGAAGAGGATCAGCAGCGACGTCCCCACTTGCTGCGAAGACAAAGGCGAGGCGGCATCCGCGGTTCGCAGCACCCCGTAGACGACCCAGGGTTGGCGCCCCACCTCCGTCGTGATCCAGCCCGCGAGCAGGGCCATGAGACCCGACGGCCCCATTGCGAGGGCGAAAAACTGGAACCAGCGCGTGTCATAGAGCCGGTTGCGCAGTCGCAGTATCAGGCCGAGCACCCCGAGCAGCAGCATGAGCAGACCCATGCCGACCATGACGCGAAAGCTCCAGAACACGATCGTCGAATTCGGCCGGTCTTCGGGCGCGAACTCCTTCAGACCCGGGATCTCGCCATTCCAGCTGCGCGTCAGGATCACGCTGCCAAGATGCGGCACCGACAAAGCGTACTTGGTGCGCTCCGCGCGCATGTCCGGCCAGCCGACGAGATTGAGCGATGTGCCGCCTTTCTCTCTTTCCCACAGGCCCTCGATGGCTGCGATCTTGGCCGGTTGGTGCTCGAGCGTATTGAGGCCGTGCGCGTCGCCGGCAATCATCTGAGTCGGGGTGGCCACGAGGATCATGCCGACCGCCATCGAGAACGAAGTGGTGATTTCAGCGCCGCGCCGGCCGCGGAGCAGATGCCACGCGGCGCAGCTCGCTACGAGGGTCGCCGCCACCAGAAAGGCCGCCAGCGACATGTGCACGAGCCGGAACGGAAACGAGGGATTGAAGACGATCTTCAGCCAGTCGAGCGGCAGCACCCGGCCGTCTACGATCTGGAATCCTTGCGGGGTCTGCATCCAGCTGTTGGACGCCAGGATCCAGAAGGCGGAGAACAGCGTGCCGAGTGCGACCAGCAGGGTAGCGAGGAAATGCAGCCGCGCACCGACCCGCTGCCAGCCGAAGAGCATGATGCCGAGGAAGCCGGCCTCGAGGAAGAACGCCGTCAGCACTTCGTAGGTCAGCAGCGGCCCGTTGACGGAGCCCGCGAAGCGGGCGAAACCAGCCCAGTTGGCGCCGAACTCGTAGCTCATTACGACACCGGAGACGACCCCCATGGCGAAACCGACAGCGAAGATTTTCGACCAGAAGAGAAAGAGGCGGCGATAAACCGGGTTTGCGGTTCGCAACCACAGGCCCTCGAGCACTGCCAGATAACTCGCGAGCCCGATGCTGATCGCGGGGAAGATGATGTGGGCCGAGATCGTGAACGCAAACTGCAGCCGCGCGAGGTCCAGAGCGTCGCTCGTCTCGGGCATCAAACTCGTACTCCGACATCCACCTGCAAGTGATCGACTAGGCTCTGAATGGCGGTTCGCCTTCAGTAGGCCACGAGCGCCCGGAGGAATCTGCTAGACGATGGTATCGGGGGCACGTGCGCACAGGACGGCCACAGGGACATCCTCGACGTGCCGTTGAAATCGCGTGGGGGTCGATACCTTCGTGCAATGGCAGCGATGGGCGGCTGCGTGCCCAATCACCGTCAGCCGGGATCGCCGTGAGGCGTCTGTTGCCGCGGTGGGCTGGAGCAGGGCTTCGCGAGCTACCCGCTGAGGTGGCTCCGAGTTGGCAACCGTGAAGGCGTCATGGGCAAACGAAGTCTGATCTGGGTGGTGGCAGTTCTGGTCGTCGGCGTGTTGGGCTTCTTCGCCCTGGCACACCGCGCGGAGATCCCGCCCATCGAGCCACCGGCGGCCGCGACATTCTCCCCCGAACTGATCGCGCGCGGGGAGATTCTGGCTACTGCGGGGAACTGCGAGAGCTGCCACACGACCCTTGGCGGCCAGCACTTTGCCGGCGGCCTCGGGATCGGGACTCCGTTCGGCACGATCTACACCTCGAACGTCACTCCGGATCCCGTGAGCGGCATCGGCCGCTGGTCTGAGCCCGCCTTCGCGCGGGCCCTGCATGCGGGCGTCGCGCGGGATGGCTCCCATCTCTATCCCGCATTTCCGTTCGACCACTTCACCCGCGTGACCGATGACGATGTGCAGGCGCTCTATGCCTACCTCATGACGCGCCGGCCGGTGAATCGGGTCCCTCCGGCCAATACCGTGCCGTTCCCGCTCAACATCCGCGCTCTGCAGTGGGGATGGAAACTGCTCTTCTTCCACCCAGGGGTGTATCGGCCCGATCCTGCCAAGAGCGAGGCGTGGAACCGGGGCGCATACCTTTCGGAAGGGCTGGCCCATTGCGCGGCCTGTCATTCGCCGCGCAACGCACTCGGGGCCTCGAAGACGGGATCGCATGCCTACACCGGTGGGATGGTCGATGGCTGGGTAGCGCCGGCTTTGACGGCCGCCAACCCGGCACCGCTTCCGTGGACCGAAGAGGAGCTTTATGGCTTCTTGCGTACCGGGGGCACCGCGCTCCACGGTGTAGCGGCCGCCTCGATGTCGGAGGTGATCCACTTCGGACTTGCCAAGCTTCCCGATGCCGACGTCAAAGCGATCGCCACCTATTTTGCAGACATGAATGGCGCCGCGACGCGAGGAGCGACCGTCAGCACGGTGCTGGCGAAGGCGATGAGCGTCTCGGGCGTGGATGAGAAAGCGGAAGACGATCCGGGTGACAGGCTTTACATGGCCGCCTGCGCTTCCTGCCATTACAACCGTGGGCCTGAGCCCCTCATCGCTCGGCCGGAACTCGCGCTCAACAGCGCCTTGACGGCTGCGCAACCCACGAACCTCGTGCAGGTCGTGTTGCACGGCATCGGCCTCGAGGACGGCGCGCCGGGCCTTTTCATGCCGCCCTTTGCTCACTTGAGCGACGCCGAGATCGCGAGCCTCGGTGCTTACCTGCGCCGCACGCGCACGGACCAACCCGCCTGGACGGATCTCGAGGGCAAGGTCACCGCCATTCGCCGATCCGGAAGCGGGTCGTGATCCCGCGGTGGCATGCGATGCGGCAATCTGCCCCATGAGGTGAACATGTCGATCACATTCCAAATCAACGGCCAGCCGGCATCGGTCGAGGTGGCCGGGGAGACCCCGCTCCTCTGGGTGATCCGGGACGTCATGGGCCTCAAGGGCACGAAGTTCGGATGTGGGATCGGCATGTGCGGCGCGTGTACCGTGCATCTCGAGGGACGTGCCATGCGCTCCTGCGTGACCCCGGTCAATGCGGTCGCGGGAGCGCACATCACCACGATCGAAGGACTCGATCCGGAGGGCCGCCATCCGCTGCAGAGGGCCTGGATCGAGATGCAGGCTCCTCAATGCGGCTACTGCCAGTCGGGGCAGATCATGCAGGCCGCCTCTCTGCTCAAGGACTACCCGGACCCCACCGACCAGGACATCAACGCCGTCATGGGGGGCAACCTCTGCCGCTGCATGACGTACCGGCGGATCCGCGCCGCCATCAAGGTGGCCGCCAAGGAAATGAGGAGCAGCACCCCACATGCCTAATCCTCTGCGCTCACGGGCGGCGAACGCTGCGCTCGCGCTCTCACGCCGCGGCTTCCTGATCGGAGCCGCCGGTAGCGGTTTCGTGCTGGCGTTCGCGCGTACCGCGTCCGCTGTGACCGATCCGGCGGCGGCGGTCGCGGGGAAGCTCTTCGAACCCACCATCTGGTATCACATCGACCGCGACGGCCTCGTGACGGTGAATGTCATCCGTGCCGAGATGGGCCAGCATGTCGGCACGGCTGTGGCGCGCATCCTCGCCGACGAGCTGGAGGCCGAGTGGAGCTCGGTGCGGATCGACTCGGTCGACACGGACCCCAAGTGGGGGCTGATGATCACGGGTGCCAGCTGGTCGGTGTGGCAGAGCTACCCCTTGTACAGCCGCGCCGGCGCCGCGGGCCGGATCGCGCTGATCGAGGAGGGTGCGCGACTGCTCGGCGTTCCCAAGGCAAGCTGCTCCGCGCGCTCGAGCGTCGTGCACGGCGGCGGCCGCTCGATCACTTATGCCGAGATCGTGCGGCGCGGGAACCTGACCCGCACGTATACCGCCGATCAGCTCCAGCAATTGCCGATCAAGGCTCCCGCCGAACGGCGCCTGATCGGTCAGCCCGTGCAGGCGATCGACATCCCTTCGAAGACCAACGGCACCGGCCGGTATGGCATCGACGCGGAAATTGACGGCATGGTGTATGCGCGGCCGAAGGTCCCGCCCACCCGCAATGGATCGAAAGTCGTCTCGGTCGACGATTCGGCCGCCAAGAATGTGAAGGGCTATCTGCGCAGCATCGTACTCGAGGACCCCTCGGGCACCGTGCCCGGGTGGGTGATGGTGTTTGCGGATTCCTTCTTCGCGGCCAGTACCGCCGCTGACAAGGTGAAGGTCGAGTGGGCCTCGGATGACACCGCAAAGGTCTCCGAGAAGGATCTACTCGAGCACGGCCGGCAGCTGATCGAGAACCCTTCCGGCGGCTCACTCCTCGTGGCGGATGCCGGCGTCGATGCCGCGTTCGCCGCCGCGAAATCCACCCTCGAGCGCACCTACACGACGGCGAGCGCCTTGAATTTTCAGCTCGAGCCGGTCAATGCACTTGCGTGCGAGAAAGCCGGTGTGTGGGAGATTCACACCGGTAACCAGTGGCAATCGTTGATCCTGCCGACGATCGCGAAGGCGCTTGGTGTCGGTGAGGACAAGGTGATCATGCGCACCTATCTGCTCGGCGGCGGGTTTGGTCGGCGTCTGTACGGTGACTATGCCGTGCCGGCGGCACTCGCAGCCAAGGCGATCGGCAAGCCGGTCAAGATGGTCTGCACGCGAGCCGACGATACGCGCTTCGGCTCTTTTCGGTCCCCTTCGATCCAACGCGTGCGCATGGCGTTCGACGGGGAGGGCAAGGTCACAGGCATGGAGCACCACGCCTGCGCGGGTTGGCCGACGCAGGTGCTGGCCCCGGGGTTCCTCTCGAAGGGCCTGAACGGGGAGCCGTATGACACCTTCTCTATCTCGGGCGCGAATCACTGGTATACGGTCGGCGCGCAACGCGTGCGGGCGCTCTCGAACGACCTGGCCAACCGGGCCTTCCGCCCCGGGTATCTGCGTTCGGTCGGATCGGGCTGGGTCAACTGGGCGCTGGAGAGTTTCATGGACGAGGCCGCGCGGGCGGCGAAGCGCGACCCGGTGGAATTTCGCCTCGCCATGCTCGATGGCGCAGGCCGCAACGCCGGCAGTGCACCGAACGCGGTGGGCGGTGCGTTGCGGCAGGCGCGGGTGCTGAAGCGGGTCGCCGAGAAGGCCGGCTGGGGTGGGGCCATGCCCAAGGACGGCGGTCTCGGCATCGCGACGACCTTCGGCCAGGAGCGCACCATGCCCACCTGGACGGCTTGCGTCGCCCGAGTACGAGTCGATCGCGCGAGCGGGCGGGTGACGCTCGAGAAGCTCACCCTCGTCGTCGATGCCGGCACGATCGTGGATCCGGATGGCGCGCTCGCGCAGGTCGAGGGCTCTTCGCTCTGGGGAGCGAGCCTCGCGTTGCACGAGGGCGCCGAGTTCGTGAATGGACAGATCAAGGAGACGAATCTCGACGGCTATACGCCGCTGCGCATGGGCGACATGCCGGAGATGGACATCGAGTTCATCGCGAGCACCGAGGTGCCCGTAGGCTTGGGCGAGCCCTGTACCACCGTGGTGGGTCCTGCGATCGGTAACGCGATCTTTGCGGCCGTCGGCGCGCGGGTGCGGCACCTGCCGATCAGGCCCGCGGCGGTTCTCGAGGCGCTCGGGAAGAGTGCCTGACGATGCCGGCTCTTGGGGCGTGCAGTCGCCCCAGCGGATTGCCTCATCGTCGTCGGTAGGAGTGTACTGTGGTCGTCACGAGCTTTCCGAGAGCGGTACGGGTCATCGAGCACACTTTGATACCGTTGAAGGACGGCACGACGCTCGCGGCCCGCATCTGGTTGCCGGAGGATGCGGAGCAGAATCCAGTCCCTGCGATCCTCGAGTACCTGCCGTATCGCAAGCGCGACGGGACGTACGAACGAGACGCGCTGACTCATCCCTATCTCGCCGGTCACGGCTACGCGGGCGTCCGCGTCGACATTCGCGGGAGCGGCGAATCGACGGGCCTGCTGTTCGATGAGTACGCCCAGCAGGAGCAGGACGATGGCGTCGAGCTCATCGCGTGGCTCGCGGCCCAACCCTGGTGCAACGGCACCGTTGGAATGATGGGAATCTCCTGGGGTGGGTTCAACGGACTGCAGATCGCGGCGCGCCGCCCCCCCGCGCTCAAGGCCATCGTGACGATCTGTTCGACCGATGACCGGTACGCGGACGATGCCCACTACATGGGGGGCACGCTGCTCAACACCGCTGCCGTCGAGTGGGCCTTCTTTTTCTTCGGCTTGATGTGCCTGCCGCCCGATCCGGCGCTGGTGGGCGACAGCTGGCGAGCGATGTGGCTCGAGCGGCTACAGAAACTGCCGCTGTTCCTCGAAAATTGGCTGCAGCACCAGCGACGCGATGCGTATTGGAAGCATGGATCGGTATGCGAGGACTACGCGGCGATCCAGTGCCCGGTCTATGCCGTCGGCGGCTGGACCGATGGCTATAAGAATGCGATCCCGCGCCTTCTCGAGCAGCTGAAGGTGCCCCGCAAGGGCCTCATCGGGCCTTGGGCGCACGCCTATCCGCACTTTGCACTTCCAGGGCCGCAGATCGGATTTCTCCAGGAAATCCTGCGCTGGTGGGATCACTGGCTGAAGGGCGTCGACACGGGCGTGATGGATGAGCCCATGTTGCGCGCGTGGATGACGGACAGTGTGAAGCCGGCGAGCCACCACGACATCCTGCCGGGCTGGTGGATCGCGGAACCCGCGTGGCCACCGCCGGGAATCACGCCGCTGCGGCTGTTTCTGACCGATGAGGGACTGCGGGACGCTGCCTCATCCTTGACGGCGCGCCCGGTCTGCTCGCCGCAGACGCTCGGTCAGTGTGCCGGCGACTGGGTGCCGTTCGGGCGTGGGCACGATCAGGCGGGCGACCAGCAGGAAGATGACAGGCGCTCGCTCGTCTTCGAGACGGCGCCGCTCGGGGAGGAGATCGCGATCCTCGGCGCTCCGATCGTGACGCTGGATGTCGCCTGCGACCGGCCGGTCGCGAATCTCATCGTCCGGCTCTGCGATGTGCACCCGTCCGGTGAATCGCTGCGGGTCAGCTACGGGGTGCTCAATCTTACGCATCGCGACGGCCACGAACAGCCCGCCCCGCTCGCGATCGGCGAGCGCTACCGGGTGCGCATCCGACTCGATGATGCAGGCTCGGTTTTTCCAGCCGGTCACACGCTGAGGCTCGCGATCTCGACGGCGTACTGGCCGATGGTCTGGCCCCCGCCGGAGACGGCGACGGTGCAGGTGCTCGCCGGCACGCTCGATCTGCCGCAACGCCTGCCCAACGTCGCGGATGCCGGGCTCTCGCCCTTTCCCGAACCGGAGACGGCGGCACCCGAGAAGCCCACTCGCTTCCGTCGCGATGGCGTGCGGATTGAACGCATCGACCGCCTCGGTCTGGAATTGGCGACGCAATACAGGTCCGAGTATCACGTCGAGGAGAATGATTCGCTGAGTGCCGTTGCGGAGCTGGCCAACACGCAGACAGTTTCACGGAACGAATGGCAGATCCGCATCGATACGCGACTGCGGCTGTCGTCCACTGCCAATGCTTTCCTGCTGCAGGCGAGTCTGCGCGCCTTCGAGGGCACGAACGAAGTGTGTCGTCGCGACTGGGATCGCAGCATTCCCCGGGACTTTCTGTGACGAGTCCCTTCCTGAACGACGGGCTCATTCTTGCGGCGCGCCTTCTGCTGACGGCGCTATTTCTCATCTTCGGATGGAGGAAGCTCGGGGACTTCTCGGGCACGGTGAGTCAGATGGTGCAGCTTGGCGTCCCGGCTCGACCCTGGCCGCGGCCGTTGCGACCTTCATGGAGCTTGCGGTTGCGTTCGCGGTCGCCGTGGGCGCGCTCGCTCAGCTGGCGGCTTTGCTCATGGCTCTGTACACGGTGGGGACTGCATTCCTCGGGCACCGCTATTGGAAGGCGGCTGCATCGGATCGAGTCGAAAGCATGGATGGTTTCTACAAGGATCTCAGCATCGTCGGCGGCTTCCTGTTGTTGGTCGTTACCGGTCCGGGAAGATACTCGATCGATGCCTGGTACTGTCTGGCCGCACCATGATCGGTATGCCGTGGGGCGGACGACGCGCGCGTTTCGGTGGAGTGATGGAGGCACCATGAAAATCAGTGCGCAGGGCGAGGCAGTCTCCCGGGGGAGTACCGTCATACACGGCGCCCATCTCAGGACGCTCGAAGCGGTGTTCCGGCATCCGCCGGCGCATAACCTCGAATGGACGGATGTGGTCGCGTTGATCGAGAAGATAGGGGCGGTGAGGAAGAGGAGCGGCGATAGTTTCAGCCTCGACGTCGGGAGCGAACAGGTCCTGATGTGCAAGCCGCACAGCAAGGACCTGAGCATTTCCGATGTGGTCGACCTCCGGCATTTCCTCGAGCGCGCGGGTTGGTCGCCTGAAGCGCCGCCTCAGGGGACGGCTCGGCGGCAGCCGGCGGCGCCGATTCTTCTGGTGGCGGTCGATCATCATGGCGCGAGGATCTACCGGGTGGATGCCCTGTCCGGGGACGCCTCTAAGCGGGAGATCCGGCCCTACGACCCGCATCACTTCCTGCATCACCTCACGCACAAGGGGCAGTCGCGGGAAGAAGGCCAGCGGGCTCCGGAGGAAGCGAGCTTCTACGGCGCAATCGCCGATGCACTCGCCGCGGGAGGCGCGATTGTCGTGGTCGGCCATGGAACGGGAAAGAGCAACGCGGCGCAGCACCTCACGGAATACCTGCGCACGCACCACCGTGAGACCTATCAGCGCATCGTGAGTGAGATCGGGGCGGACCTCTCGGCCATCACGCCCCCACAACTGCTGGCACTGGCTGAGCAGGCTCTGGGGGCCGCGTCGCTATCCGTAAGCTGAACGCCATATGAGTCGCGGGCCGTTCGCGATGTCGGGGCCAGAACGGGAGCGGTCGTTGAGGGGCACCGACCGCTCGCAGCCGCCGACCCACTCGGTCTTCACCGCGCTCAGTGTCGCCGGCGCCATCTGCTACCGTGCTCTGGGGATGCCTGCATCTGCAGGCGGCGTACGCGGTGTATCAGGTCGGGGCCGCCCTCGCGCCCGGGATGGCGCGCGGCCGCGTCCTTCAGGATTCCTGGAACCTGCTGTTCTTTGGTGTGACCGGGATCGTCATCGCTCTCACGCTGAACGTGCGTAACAGCGCGTGGGGGTACTGGATCAACCTCTGGGTCCTCGGCCTGGCGGATACGGGACTGATCTTCTTCGTACTGGTGCCCGGCTCCCTGCCCCTCTGGCCAGGCCTGGTGGGTCCGGTCCTCTGGGTCCTGGGCGGGTCGCTTACGACACTGGCTTACCTGCGCAGCCGGGCGGCAGGTCGCTAGCGCGGTGCGATGCGGCCTCGCCTTGGGATGGAATCGTGAACGCCGCAACGCCGGCCCCGGCGAGCGCCAGCACCGCGGCTGCCGTCATCACCACGCGCGCGGTGGAAACCAGAGAATCCTTGACGAGAGTGCCCAACACCGCGATCACCAGCAGACCCGCCACTGAGGCGACCACGTTGTTGATGCCGGAGGCCAGGCCTGTCTCGTCGTCCTTCACGGAATTGATGACGGTGGTCGTGAGCGGCGTTACGGTGATGGCCATTCCAAAGCCCAGCACCAGCATGGGCCCGAGGTAAAGCCAGTACCGCTGCTCGCCGCTCAGGGCGGCCAGCCACGCAAAACCCACCGCCACGATGAGCGGGCCGACGATCAGCGGCCATCGTACGCCAACCCGATCGGCCAGCCTCCCCGACCACCGCGATAACAGCGCGATCATGAGCGTGTAGGGCAAGTAGACCGCGCCGGCCGCCGTCGCGGAGAACCGATGTGCGTCGATCAGCAGAAACGGCAGGAAAAAAAACGCGCCGCCGAGGGCGCCGTAAAGAAACAGTGTCGCGAGGTTGACGCCACTGAAGCTCGCGGAGGCGAAGAGTCCGACTGGCACCATCGGCACAGAGCTGCGGCGCTCTTCCAGCGCGAAACCGAGCAGCAGCAGCGCGCCCGCCACCAGCGATCCGACGACCCTCACATCCCGCCAGCCGAGCATGGCTGCAGAGATCATGGCGTACACCAGACCTCCGAGCCCGCTAAACACCAGGGCGGCGCCACGCCAATCGAGACGCGCCCGTGCGGCCGGATCCACGCTCTCCGGCAGGCGCCGCACGGCAATCCATACCGTCGGAATTGCGATCAGCGGGTTGATGAAGAAGATCGCACGCCACGACAGATGGTCGATCAGCAGGCCGGCGAGCAGGGGGGCTGCGCCACCTGCCAGCGCCTCGGCTCCTGACCAGATCCCGACGGCCACACCCCGTTCGTGCTCCTCGAACGCGGCGCCGATGATCGCCAGCGAGCAGGGAATGAGCAGTGCGGCCCCTACGCCCTGGATCGCGCGTGATCCGATCAGCGCCTCGACGTCAGGCGCGGCGCCACAGGCGATCGAGGCCAACGTGAAAATGATCATGCCGGCCAGGAACAGTTTGCGGCGCCCTAATCGGTCCGCAGCTGCGCCGCCGATCAGCAGCAGCGCGGACAGGCACAGCGTGTAGGCATTGACGACCCATTGCATCGATGCGAGCGAGGTGTCGAGATCGGCACGAATCTTCGGGAGTGCCACATTTACGACCGATTGGTCGATGAACGTCACGGTCGAGCCTAGAATCGCCACCGCCAGCACCCAGGCCCTGTGTTGCCTGAAGCGGGCGGCATTGCTGCGGGTGGACCGAATGATTTCAACGGCGGAGGGTTGCGCCTTCACGGTCAACACGAGTGCTCCGAGCGGCGTTGCCGCGGCCGCCCTCGTCCAGCAGAAGCTCTCATGGCTGCACCTACAGCTGTACCGCGAGCGACCCCGGCCCCGTGTCCTCCGTCGAAAATGACTCGCCACCGGAGCGGCAGCCCGCTTCGCGCATCGGCCAACCCGCGCTGACGCCTCGGAGTCAGTAATGTAGCGGCGAGAACCGTCGGTGCTCGCTCACCTTAGGCTTTCCGCGCGCCTCCAGGAGTACCGCGGCGGGTCGTGAGTCCTCGCGACCCGCGCGGAGACTTCCGAGGATCAGCGACCCGAGAAGCGCCATCACGGCACTGGCAATTACCAGCAAGATCCCGACCATCTGGCTTGTCACGGCGTCGTCCTCGCGACCTTCATCCGGCCGCTCCCGCACGGTTGCGATCTATCCCGCCACAGCCGCGAGCGCACGTCGATTGAACGATGGTATCGAGACGGCCTTGAGCGGGGCCTTAAGCGCCCGATCTTATTCGGCCCGGCGCGCATCGAGGCTCCACGTCCCGGCCCCGGCGACCGACAGGAACAGGAAAATGAAGCAGTACAGCACCGCCAGCTCTCCCTGGTTGAGGGCCGGCACGAAGAAGTGGCCCTGCGGCGCATGCGCCATGAAATACGCGACGGCCATCTCTCCCGAGAGGAGGAAGGCGACCGGGCGCGTGAACAGCCCGAGCAGGATCAGCACGCTTCCTGCGATCTCGAGCATCCCCGCGAAGCCATCGAGGGACCACGGGCGGAGCCCGTCGAAGAGCGTCACGTGGGGAACGTGCAGGAGCTTGGCGGTGCCGTGCTGCAGATAGAGAAACCCCACGACCAGCCGCAGCAGGCCCAGCGCTCGCGGCGTCCAAACATCCACGAAGGGTTGAGGGAGTCTCACCGCGCCAAGTCTCCAGAACCGCCCGGGCCGGCACCATTGTCCGATGGTGTAGGTCGGTGCGTTCGCATCGCTCGTGACCGGACCCGGTCGACGCGGTGATACGTTGGTGCCCTTGATCGCTGCGGGCACGAGACGGATAACGTCGTAGGCAGCCCTGCACCAGGACTCAAATCGCGGGAGGGAACATGGAGCTCTGCGGACACCTGAAGCGCATCGGAGAGGTCAAAGGGGCCGAGCGGTACGAATGCTCGGAATGCGTCAAGGTCGGCGGATCCTGGGTCCATCTTCGAACCTGCCAGAGATGCGGCGTGACGTTGTGTTGTGACAGTTCGCCCAATCGGCACGCTCGCAAGCACGCGGAAGGGTCTCACCACCCCGTCATCGCGTCCGCAGAGCCGGACGAGCGCTGGCTGTACTGCTACGTGGATGACCTCACGAGCGCCTACTGAGGAATGCGGGCTTTTTCTGCAACACATTTTTCAACTGTGGAGGCTGAATCATGATTGACGACATACGGCTCCGACAGAACGTGCTGGATGAGCTGGATTTTCGTCCCGACGTCGACGCGACTCACATCGGAGTGAGCGCGGACAAGGGCGTGATCACCCTGACTGGGTACGTCGCAAGCTACGCGCAGAAAGTCGCGGCCGGGGAAGCGGCCCAGGCACTCACCGGCGTTCTCGCGGTGGCCGATGAGGTCGAGGTGCGCGTCCCCGAGGATAGCTCGACTCGAGACGACCAGGTGGCCCGGCGGGCGGTCGATTCAATCGCGTGGAGCACTTCGATTCCGAGCGGCACCGTGAAGGTCGAGGTGGAGAACGGATGGGTGACGCTCTCAGGAGAGGTCTCCTGGCAGTATCAGAAGTCTGCGGCGGAGAGCCTGATGCGCAACCTCTACGGCGTGAGCGGCGTGACCAACGCCATTACGATCAAGACTCAGCCGCAGCCAGCGGACCTGCGAGAGCGGATCCAGAAGGCACTGGAGAGAAGCTCCGAGATCGACAGTGATGCGATCACGCTCTCGATTTCCGACGGGGCGGTGACCCTCGAGGGCACGGTGACTTCCTGCGCTGCGCGCGAGCGGGCGGAGGCGGCGGTTTGGTCGGCGCCCGGGGTGCGGACGGTCGTCGATAACCTGACCGTCGAATGACGATGGCGCGCAAGTCCGGGCACGTGCTCCTGGACTTGCGCGTGTTGCAGAGAAATCAGAACAGAGGTTTCACTGCCCACCCCTGATCGCTGCCGCTCGCGCGATGCTGTCGAGGCGGTGCCTCGAAGCGCGGTCGCTCCGCGCCGTTCGCTCAGCGGCGGCGATGGCCCTGATCCTCGGATCCGCGGGCGATGCCTGAGGAATGGTCGGCGGCTGAGGGCTCGTTTGGGCGCGTCGCGGGCCCTCTAATCCCTACAGTGGACTCCGCCGGCGGCATCCGGCCCGGCAGCGTGAGATCCCAGTGTCAGTCCCGATGCAAAGGTATCGCCCTACACCTTCGGGTAATTAACCGCGCAGCGGTCATTCTGGTGTGATCGGCTCACGAGGCGCGGAGAAGCAGCACATGACCGCCGTCAAGATCGCATGCGGAGTACCGGGAGCCGAGTCCGTCGGGACGCGATGGCACGGGACTGTTGGCGCGGTGGCCGCCGCGCCGCATGAGGACTACAGGGGCGGGTCGGTGGTGCGCCACCGCGTGCACGGCGAGGGTGAGCCGATATTGCTCCTGCACGGACTCGGGGGCTGCGGCCTCGACTGGTCACTGCAGGTTCCCGCCCTCGAGCGACGATTCCGCGTGCTGGTGCCGGATCTTCCGGGTTGCGGATCGAGTCTGCCACCCGGAGGCGCGTACTCGATCGCGAGGGTAGCTTCCACTCTGTGGTCGTGGTTAGAGCAGCTGGACCTTCCGCAGATCAGCATCGTCGGTTTTTCCATGGGTGGTGCAATCGCGCTCGAGATGGCGATCCAACGACCGGCGCTGGTGCCACGGCTCGTGCTCATCAATAGCCTCGCGACTTACCGGGATCGGTGGCGAAAGTGGCTGTGCGCACGTCGCTGTTGCGCGCTTGTGCGTCTGGTCGGTATGCGTAGAGCGGCGCGCATTTTCGCGGCGGGGCTGTTCCCGGAGCCGTGGCAGCAGACATTCCGGGATCGAGCGGAGGCGGTGGTTGCAGCGGTGCCGACAGGCACCTACCTGTCCATGCTGCGAGCCCTGGAGTGCTGGGACGCGACCGATCGCCTCCACCGGGTGCAAAGCCGAACCCTGGTGATTGCAGCCGAACATGACTACACACCGCTCGAGGAGAAGCGCATGCTGGCCGCGCGGCTCGCCGCCAGCCTGGTGGTCGTGCACGGGTCTCATCATGGCACACCATTCGATGCCAGCGAGGCTACGAATTCCAGCCTGCTCGCGTTCCTTGGCGATCGGCCGCTGCCGCCGTACGAACAGTTGCTATGCGATACGCCGACGCGCTCGCAGGCGGAATTCATGCGCGTCCGGAGCCGTGTTCTGGAGCTGCTGGAGAACACCGGAGTCTCGCCACTGCCGAAGCGGGCGGGACTCGACAGGCAGCGGTGCGTATGAAGTCGTCGCGCCCGCAAGCGGCGGTTCCCGGCCGACGGTGGGCGCCACTGCCCGAGACGCGCGCCTTGACAGCCAAGGCGCCGGAGCGGCCAGGCTCCCCCGGCAGGCGCTTTCACAACGGCCGAACTTCTGGAGTGGCAGGAACTGCTCACCTGCTGGGCGGCCGGGTGTCCTACTACGCGGACTTCATCCTCTATCCGATGCTGCTGTTCGCCTTGCTGGTGTTTTCGGCGAGGGCCAGTCGGTCCGATCGTTTGATCTGGCTCGGTGCCGCGACGGCGGGCCTGTGCGGTTGGACGCTGATTGAGTACGTTCTGCACCGTTTCGTGTTTCACCGAGTACCCCTGATCGCCGACCTTCATCACGCCCATCACGCGCAGCCGCGCGCCTACCTCGGCACGCCAACCTGGCTCACGATGCTGATTCTGGGCGCATTGGTGTTCCTGCCGCTCTGGCGAGTCTCCACACTCAATGTCGCGCTCGGAGCAACGAGCGGGCTCACCGCCGGCTGGCTTTGGTACGGAACCGTCCACCATGTCGTCCATCAACGGCGACCGCGTCTGCTGGCGACCATGTTGAGGTCGGCCACGAGGCGGCATGGCCTTCATCACGGCTCCCGTCAGCCGGGTAACTTCGGCGTGACGACGGCGCTCTGGGACCGGCTGTTCCAGACCACCATCTCGTCCCGGGGATTTTGATCAGCGATTCATCCGGCGAGCCGCGCTCAGTCGTTCTTCGGTCTTGGCGCCGGTCGCTTGGCGATCGCCCTCGCGCCGGGGCGGCTCCCGCACTGGACAGCAGCCGATACCATCGTTCAATGGTTTCAGCGCGATACGAGTGATCTGATCACCCTCGGTGGTGGCGCCGCCGGAGATCGCGGACGGCGGTTGCCGACCGGCGCGACCTCGAGGCAGGAGCCGCTGAACGATGGACCTTTCCTTCATCACGCAAGGCGCGCAAGCGCCGAATGTGGCTTTGACGCTGAACCGCATGGCTCTCGGGGCGTTCTTCGCGATCAGTGGCTATCACAAGCTGTTCAATGCTTCGAGGCGCGCGGGCCTGAGGCAAACTCTGCAAGACGACGGCGTACACATCATCCCGGTCATGAGGTGGGTTCTGCCCGGGGCCGAGCTCGCCGGCGGGTGCGCGCTTCTCGCGGGCCTGTTGGCGGTGCCCGCGGCCTTCGGGCTCTTTGTGATCTGTGTCGGGGCGATCGCGCTCGACGCCATCAAGCGAATACGTGCGTGGCGGCCGATCGATCGCGCCGATTGGCTCGGTGACCTCCTCTACCTTCCCGAATCGCTCTACTGTATCGGGCTCGCCGTCGTGATGCTGGCGGGACCGGGGCGGTGGAGCCTCGATGCAGCGATCGCCGCCCGCCTCGCGGGCACAGAACCGCCGTCGGCGATGCACGAGCCCGATGGCGTGCGTCGCCTGGGCGACGGAGATGCAGGCGGCGCCCCGCTGGCGAGCGAACGAACGAGGGGCGAGGATCGAACGTGGGACAACTTAACCTGGAGTCTTCCATGAACAGCGTGCAAGTCGACGAGAAGAGCTATGAGATGCCTCCACGGGAGGGGTTCACTGTCGCGCACTTTATCACCGTCGCCGACATTGATCGTTCGCTTCGCTTCTACGAAAAGGTCTTCGGCGGCCGCATCTTGAGCCGCGGCGACAAGGACGGTGCGCCCGGCTACATCCAGATCGCCAACACCTGGCTCATTGTGAACGTCGGAGGCGGCCCGACGCCCGACAAGCCGACGGTGACGCTCAACGTACTGGCCGACCCCAACAAGGTCGACAGTTTCATGAATATGCGCGTTGCCGACATTCAAGCATGCTACCGACTCTGGAAAAGTCGGGGAGCCGAGTTCATCACGGAGCCGAAAGACAAGTACGGCGAAACGCGCTGCTACATCCGGGATCCTGACGGTTACATCATAGAGGTCGGGCAGAGCAAGCCGGACTTCACGTACGGCTAGCGCCGGGCGGCGCGGCAGCGGCCGGCAAAGGATTACTTGGGGAGGTTTGTTGTCATGGCCCACATTGCACATTCCAAAGGCCGAAGCGATCCGGCCCCGCGGCCGATGCTGATCAGCCCGACGGACCTCGCCCCAGAGGCGACGCGCGACATCAGCGCAGCTATGAATGCGATCCTGGCCGATACCTTCGCGCTCTACCTCAAGACCAAGAATTTTCACTGGCACCTGAGCGGTCCGCACTTTCGTGACTATCACCTGCTTTTCGATGAACAGGCTGATCAGATCTTCGCGATGACGGATTCGATCGCGGAGCGTGTCCGCAAGGTGGGCGGCACCACGCTGCGGTCCATCGGACATATCGCAAGAACCCAGCGCATCAGCGATAACGATGCCGAGTACGTCGAGCCGTCCGACATGCTCGCGGAGCTGCGCGAGGACAACAAGACGCTCGCGGGCCGGCTGCGCGAGGTGCATGGCGTGTGTGAAGAATACGGCGACGTCGGCACGGCAAGTCTCATCGAGCTGTGGATCGATGAGACCGAGCGGCGCACGTGGTTTCTCTACGAAGCGAGCCGGCGGTCGGATTCCGCCGGGCGCTGAACGCGGATACCGCCAGCTCTTTTGTTCCAGCTTCGGGAAAGAGATTCCTGACTTTCCTATCTAATCAAGTGGACGCCGCTCGCCCAATAATAGGAAGGTGAGGTATGGCGAGCCCCCGAACCGATCGAGCTGGCTGGAAGTCATACAGCATTTCTCTCAGGTGGATGTGAATGCCTATACCGGGGAAGGCCTACTCATAGAGGCGGGCGCCTGGGCCCTTGATCGCGACGACACGTGGCGTCGCTGCGGCGATCACGTCCAGGTGTAGAGATCACGACGTCGGGCCACATGGGCGACGACCTCTTTCCAGCGGCAAGTCTCATCCCCACAGATGCCACAGTTACTCCATGACGAATCTTGACGACATCCTGGTATTCGTGAAGGTGGCTCAATTCGCGAGCATCAGCAAGGCGGCGCGCTCCCTGGGAATGTCGATCTCCACCGTGAGCCGGAGGCTCGCGGTGCTCGAGTCTGCTCTGGGCGCCTCACTGGTACGGCGAACCACCCGACGGATGACCCTGACGCCGCAGGGACAGGAGTACTACGAGCAGTGTCGCGAACCTCTCGCCCTCATCGAGGCGGCCGAGCGAGTCCTGACTCAGGCACAGCGCCAGCCCGAAGGGGCCCTGCGACTCTCGGTTCCGGTGATCCTGAGTCAGGATCCCTTCCTGGATTTTCTTTCCCGGTTCTCCAAGCAGCACGCGCGAATTCAGATCGACCTTTTCATCACCAACCTATTTCTCGATCTTGTGGCCGAGAATATCGATCTGGCGATCCGCTTTGGCGAGCTGCGGGATTCGAGCGTCGTGGCCACCAAGCTCGGCAAGTGCGTGCGGTATGTCGTGGCCGCGCGGGAATATATGAAGGGCCGTAAGCCTCCCGCTGAGCCCGGGGACCTCGAATCGCACGACTGCGTGATGATGAATGCCAAGCACAACGAGGCCGACTGGGACCTGGTCAGCGGCCGCAGGAAAGTTCGGGTGCACGTCTCGGGGCCGATGGCCACTCACGACTGCCTGTCGGTGAGCGGCCTGGTCTTCCGCGGCCGCGGCGTCGGGCTCCTTCCCTCTACCTATTGCGAGGCGGCGCTCGAGCGCGGTGATCTGGTGCGCCTCCTGCCCCGGTGGGCTTCACCGCCGATCCCGGTGTTTGCGATCTATCCCAGTCGCAAGTTCCTGCCTCCCCGCGTGAGCGCGTTCCTGGAGGCGCTCGCCGCCTGGAAAACACCCTTGTGGGTCAGGCAATAAACCGGACTCGGGGCTTGTAGCAGCGGGGTTGAAAGGCTGGAATGCCGCACGCCAATGCCCCGCTCACCGGTGCGCGTAGTTCGTGAAGACGAAATCGTGGCCCTTCGCGATGGTATGGCAGGCAAAGCCGCACTTGGCATCGTTCCCCTGCGGTGGCTTGTCGGCCGAGGTCGCGGGCGTGAACGTATCGGATGGCGCGTCGTAGTCGAATGAGGCCCATCCCCAGCCGCCGCTATCGGCGAACCGGCTATGGTCCTTGGCCATGAAATCCACGTTGTACTGCGTATCCGGCACCACGGGGCCGCCGGGCTCCGACTCGACCGTCTTCGGATTCCAGTGGACCTTCGCCATCTTCGCTCCATCCGGGAAGGGCTTGCCGTTGGCAGGAATGCCACTCCTGAAAGCTTCGATCATCACGGGGTTCCCGAGGATCACCGCGATCTTGCCCAGGTTCTGGCTGACGGCGATGACCGACCAGCCCTCGTATCCCTTGAATTCGGAAAAGGCGAGTCCTCCTGGAACCCGCACGCTGTACTTGTCCCGTGCCGACAGCGCGGCGCCCGCGGAAAGGATGGCGATCGAGACGGAAACGCCCAGAGCGATGGCCGCTCGTTTGTTCATATCAGCTACTCCCTCATTCGGTCAGTAAAGAAAGCCGAGGAATCTTCTGGCAACCAAACATCGAGACGACTCGCATCGGCCCGGCTCGACGATCGCTCAGCGGGTGAGGCGCCCCAGATAGCACCCGAGGCGGTCCTCCACATCTCCCGGCTCGTGAAAGCCCTGCTTGAACAAGTCCCTGAACCTCTGCTGCGTGGCGGGTCGATTGATCGAAGCGATGCAGGCATCCCAACCCGCGGCGAGTTCCACGTCGGGCGGCAAGCTCGCATTCGCAAGGCGCTTCGTGTTCGCGATCGCCCATTTGTCAAAGGACGCGATACGCATGGCGAGCTGCTCGACGAAATCATCCAGCTCGGCGTCGGGCAAGGACCTGTTCACATAGCCGTAGGCCTGAGCCAGATCGGCGCGGATGTCGTCCGATCCCAGGAGCACTTCCAGCGCCCGGTTTCTGCCGATCAGGCGGGGCAACCGCGCCATGGGGCCGCCGCCAGCGACCATCCCCACACCCACTTCCCACTGCGACAGGATCGCCTTTTCGAGGCTCGCGAAGCTCATGTCACACGCGAGCGCGATTTCACTGCCGTTTCCGGTCGCGCGGCCGCGGATCAAGGCGATCGATACGAAGGGAGCGCGCGTCAGACGCACGAGTGCGTCGGGCCACGCCTCGAGCCCCGTAGGGCCCTGCGGGATGGCGGTGAGATCCTCGAGCTTGGCGCGGAAGTCGCTGTGATTGAGGAAGAACCCTTCGACCGCGCTGTCGAAGACGACCACCTTGACCTCTTCGTCGGCTTCCAGGGTGTCCATGATCCCCCTCATTTCCAGGACGAACTGAGGGCCCATCACGTTCAGCGGCGGATTGTCGAATGTCACCCGCGCATAGCCCGGTGAACGTCGATTGAGCCATATCTGCGCCCGCCTCGCTGCCACGTCCACCGGAACCTCTTGCCGGCCATCGAACCTCTGTTGTCGCCCAGTCTCAGGCGCACGCGCAGCCGATGCCATTGGACGATCGTATCGATAGGCCGATGGTGTCGGCCGTCGACGTGGGCGGATGGACCCGCCTCCACCTCGCCCGCACCGACCCGCGGCCCTTCGGCGAGGTAATTGGACGAAGGTGTGATGTTGCTCTTGCGCATAAGTGTGCAAGATCAACGTCACTAGCGGACTTGGGTGCGCGGTGAGTAACGGTTGTCATTCATGCGAGGAGACATGGCTGTGCGAAGACACACGAAGCTGGGCTTGCCGTTTGTCCTGGGCGTTTCACTCGTGACCCAGGCCATGTCAAATACGCAGGGCACGTCCCAGCTGCCGGACCCGCACAAGGCAGGTACCGCCGACAGGCTCTATCGCCTGGACTGCGGCCGTTCCGTGGCTAACGACGAGTCGGTGTGGACCCCGGGCGAAAACGTCGGGCGCAGTGTCAAATTTTCCTCAACCTGCTGGCTCGTGAAGCACGGCAGCAACTGGCTGCTCTGGGATACGGGCGTCCCCGAGTCAGCACTCAACAACCCGGCTGGTTGGTCCACGTTGCCGAAGCTGATCGTCTATCACCTCGATAGGTCGCTTACCGATCAACTCGGGGAAATCGGGCTGAAGCCGTCCGACATTACTATCGTTGCAATCTCCCACACTCACGGAGACCACATCGGCAACATGCATCTGTTCCCCGACTCGAGAGTCGTGATGCAGCGGGCGGAGTACACCTGGATCAACTCAGACGGGGACGCGCCGAACGACAACGTAAGACAATTGCTGGCGCTGGCGCGCAACTTGATGGGCACGCCGAAGCACCTCCAGCTGATCGATGGTGATACGGATGTATTCGGCGACGGCAGCGTAACCCTGGTTTTCACCCCGGGGCATACTCCAGGCAGCCAATCACTGCTGGTTCATCTCAAGAACTCCGGCTTCATCATCCTGTCGGGAGACGTCGCTCACTCGGAGGAGAACTTTGAGAAGGACGCAGTGCCGTCGCTCAATACTGACAAGGCGGAGTCCATCGCATCGATGGAAAAGATCAGGCGGATGATCGCAACGTACAAGGCAAAGTTCTTCATCAACCACGACAAGGAGCAGACGGATACCCTTAAGCTCCTCCCGGCGTTCTACGACTAGGTTTCGCGTCTCGAAACCGACCGTTGCGGGCGCGACTCCGAGGCGGCGAGCCGAACGCCATCTTCTTTGCGCATGACCTCGCGGCGGTGCATCTCCACCGCGGTCCCCCCGACCTCCCTCGTGACGAGCGGCAGCGCTTGCCGCTCGCGGCAACCCGGCGACGCGTAATGCTCCGCGCGGTGTTCGAAGCCCCATTCACGAGGGATGGCCCCGACCGCGCCCGCGGCTCCACCATTTGACGCCGAAGGCGCGATGAGCTTCGCTAGTCCGCGCGCCCAAAATTCTTTGGTCTGAAGTGGCGCCAGAGCTCCCGAACGCTCCAACGCCCGTCCCCCGCAGAGGCGATGAACAGGAAGACGAAGCAGTAGAAGGCTGCCAATTCTCCGTGGTTGAGAATTGGCCAGAACCCGCGAGGCGCATGCGCCTTGAAGTAGGCAACCGCCATCTCGCCACTTGCGATGAACGCGACGACTGGCGCACCCAGGCCGAGCGCAATCAAACTGCCGCCGAAGAACTCGATCAGTCCAGCGGCAAGGCCTTCGGGATCGTGGAGTTCGGCCTGTTGGCCGAGCACTCCGAACAGTTTCTGCGCCCCATGACAGGCAAAGAGGAAGCCGGTGACGAGCCGCATGAGACTGTAGGTAATGCTCGAGTAGCGCTGCAGCATCGGACTTTGCCTCTCATGGCACCGGTTGGGGCGCGCAATCTCAGCCGTAATGAGGCCAGAAGAGCGCTGGCCTGTATTGAACGGGATTAACGCCGGGGATTTTGACGCGCCCATGGCGGGAGCCCGGCCGATGACCGGCGGCGCCATTCGCCGGGCGTGATGCCGAACTGCCTCTTGAACTCACGAGTGAAATGGCTTTGATCTGCGAACCCTGACTGCGCTGCCACTTCGGCAAGAGCACCATCGCCGATGGCCAGTAGCTGCCAGGCGCGCAGTACACGCTGCCCGCGAATGTATTCTCCGAGCGTGTAGCCGAAATGCTCGGAAAACGACCGGCAAAGGTGCACGGGATGAACGCCCATCTCCGCGGCTATGCCGCGTAACGTCCATCGCTGCTCGAACGCGTCGTCCAGCAAGTTCAGCAATAGACCCAGCCATCTGGGCCGGGCAGAGGATCGGTCCCGGATGACATTGAGATATCTGCCGGCGAAATCGACGAGCAGGGCTTCAACGATGAGGTGGGACAAGTCGTCCGGACTTCTGAATTCGCTCTGCAGCGCGATCGAAAAACGCGCACTGAGGCCGGTCGGCATCTCGGCGGCGCTGTTATGCACACCGAGGTCACCTGTCAGCCTCCGTTCCATCTCCGCGGGAATAACGACGTGCAGGCATTTTGTCCCGGGAGCGTAGGAGTCGGTGTGAGGCTCGTAGGCTCGCAGGAAGGCGACAGATCCAGCCTTGTAGGCCGTGGCTCGCAGGCCCAGCACGCGCTGGTAGTGCCCCCGACGGACCAGTGTCAGATGCAGCCACGGGTGCGCGTGGCCGGTTCCCTCTGCGAGCACGGGGTATTCATGCTCCACGAAAACAAAGGGGCCGATTCTCCTCCGGTCAACAAGCCTGCCGACCGGATAATCAGCTTCGTCTGTCAACGCTATCGCCTCCTGGCGCAATTGTCCGCGCACGCCGTCGATTCGACCCGGCGTCCATCGGCGGAACCATTAGCCTCTGACTCCACACAAGGTCAAGGATTAGCTCAGCCACCTGTCCTCGCGCCGCGCCTTGAAGGGCCGGGGTCAGGATTTGGCTCAATCCCGTTCGGCACGTTTGGTGCTGCGCAATCTCAAGTGACGCATTGCGTCGAAAATCAGGATCTCGCGCGGGACACAGCGTCCAATATTAAGTGGCGCTACCTCGGGAAATCAGGACCTCAACTGCCCGTATCTCGCAGAAATATTGGACACCGGCAGGAGAGTTTCTTGTAAGTGTTCAATAACTTAGCGGGTTTTGGAGCGTGGACCGAAAATCCGCAGGACGAAAGGGAGAGGCCCACCCCGCGGTGGGCCTTTTCGTTTCTACACCAGCGTTGCTTCGAGCGCGTCCTCAGCCGGCGACTGGACTCGCTTGGCGACTCTGTCGCGGCGTCCCACGGTCGGCGTCCGCGGACTTCAAAATTGGTGGTAAGGCTGGTTGCGCGGCAAGCGTGATAGTTGGGGTCCCGTGAGCGGTCGCCGACGTGGATGGGGCGCACTTGCTGCCCGATTGCTTTGTTGACTTACACGGTTCCGCCGCCGGCTGCGCGTAGGCGATCCCAAAGGTCAGATCCCCCGACATGACCGAACCTTTGCGCAGCTGTCACCCGTAGTTGTAAGAGCCCCTGCGGCTTCGAAACGGGTACCACGGTGTTGGTGTTGGTGTAGTGACGGCCCGAGGGCGTGGACTGGACCGGTGGTGGCGTCGCTAAGACCGGCGGCACATAATCCGATGAGCGCAATCAATAGCGCGGGGGGGCTGTCCGCTTGGCTGAGCGCTGCGCCGCAGCGAGCAGGCTGCCGTGTCCGGGGCGCCGGTGGAGGCTCGGGCGGGCCGGGCGCATACCCGAATTCCTGACCGGGCGCTCCTTATATCGTAGGAGCTCGCCGTTTCCTTGCCGGCGGCCGTGCTGATGGAAGGCGACGCCCGGTCCTTCGTGGAGCGGCTTTTCCTGGAGCATGGCAGCGCGCTGGAGGCGTTCCTGTATCGGCGCACCGGAAGCCACGCGGATGCCATCGAGCTCGCTCAGGAAACGTACGTCCGCATGCTGCAGATCAAAGACGTGGCTGGCATTCTCGACCCGAGGGCCTACATGTTCACGGTCGCGGCCCGACTGGCCTCGGAGCATTTCGCCAGACAGCACCGCGCGCGGGGTACGCTGGATATCAGCGATCCGGTGCTCGAGCCCGAGCTGGCGCATGACCCGAGCTTTGCCGAGCAAATCGATCAGGCGCAGAGCGCGATCCGGCTGGACGAGGTGCTGGCCGAGCTGCCCGCCCGCTGGCGCGCGGCTTTTTGGCTGCAGCACGCGCATGGCATGAGCTACGAGGAGATTGCGCGGCAGCTCGAGGTCTCCAAGGAAACGGTGAAGAAGGACCTGAGCAAGGTGATGCAGCATTGCAGGAAGCGCCTGGAGCCGCCATGACGATAGGTGCGAATAGAGATCGGGAGCAGGACACGATTGCCGCGCAGGCGGCCGATTGGTTCGTGGCCAATCGCGAGCCGCTCGATGCCGAGCAGAAGGCGGCATTCGGCGAGTGGCTGCGACGCTCACCGCGGCACGAGCAGGAGTATCTGACGCTGCTGCGCCTCGCTCGTCGCCTGCAGCACGCCTCGGGCAGGCCTCCCTCCGTCGAGGCACTGCTCGAGGCGGTCCGGTCCGAGGAGGCTGGGAGCGCGCCTCCGATCGGTGCGCGCCGGCGTGCCGCGCCCGCGGCGTTTCTGCCACGCCCCTGGCTGTACGCCGCGGCCGCCGCGGGCCTCGCGTGCGTGGCCGTCCTGATGTTCTGGGGCCGTGCCGAGCGCCACCCGCCGCAGACCGCGCAGGTTCCCAGCCAGCACTATCTGACGGGCCACGGCCAGCAACTCACGCAGTCGCTGGCGGATGGCTCGCTGCTGCGTCTCGACACCGACTCCGCCGTGACCGTCCGTTACGAGCGCGGGCTGCGCCAGGTCGAGATCGAGCGCGGTCAGGCCGTGTTCACGGTCGCCCACGATCCCGCGCGCCCGTTCCGCGTGACCGCCGGCTCGGCGCAGGTCGTCGCGGTCGGGACTCAGTTCGACGTCTACCTGCAGGGCGACGTCACGCTGGTGACCGTGGTCGAGGGCCGCGTCTCGGTGGGGCCTTCGGGAGCCGGCGACCAGCCGGCAACGGTTAGTACCAACTCCGTGGATGTTTCAGCCGCCCAGCAGGTACGGGTGGTGCGCGGCCTGGTGTCGGCGCCCTCGCAGGTGGATATCCATCGCGTGATGGCATGGCTGCATCGCCAGATCGCGTTTGAGAACGAGGCGCTATCGGCCGTGGCGGGGGAGTTCAGCCGCTACAGCCCGGTGCCCGTCGTGATCGAAAGCCCGGAGGTGGGCACGCTCCCGGTGAGCGGCGTGTTCAACGTGGACGACACCGAGTCCTTCGTTGCCTTCCTGCGCAGTCTCAAGGGTGTCGGCGTGGAAGTCACGCCCACCCGCATCCGGGTGTTCAAGCGCTAGATGCGCGCGCTCCTGCTGCGTAGCGCGTGTCCGTGGGCGCTCGCATGGGTGCTCGCGGCAGCGCCGGTCATCGGCGCACCGGCGAGCGCGACGTTGAGCAGTGACATCGCGCCGCAGAATCTCGGCGCGGCGCTCAGAGCCTTCAACGAAAGCACCGGGCTCTCGGTGAGCTGGCCGCCGGAGATGGCCATGCTGCCCTCGCCGGGAGCGCCCTCGGGCCTGCCGCTCGAGAAGGCGCTGGAGCAGCTACTGCGGGACACCGGCTTGACGTTCGAGCGTCTGACCGAGGGCTCGATACGGGTCTACGCGCAGAGTGAGGGCGGGGCGCCCCCGCCGCCGACCCCGCCGCCGGAGCCACCCGTACCCGAGATCCTGGTCACGAGCTCACGCTGGGATAAGCGGGTCAAGGACCCGCCGATCGATCTGGCGACGTTGTCCGATGAGGAGATGCAGCTTGCCGGCATCAAGGGCATTGCCGATATCGGCGCACGCACACCGGGCGTGGCCTTCGACTTTTTCTCCAGCGTCGGCAGCGGCGTTTACACCGACATCATCATCCGCGGGGTCACGGACCGGCACGGCAGCGCCACGGGTGTCTTCTTCGACGACATTCCCCTGCCGTCCGCGCGCAGCAACACCTTTGGGCGCGCGCTGCCGCCGAGCTTCGACCTGAGCAGCGTCGAGGTGCTGCGCGGCCCCCAGGGGACGCTGCTCGGCGCCGACACGCAGGGCGGCGCGGTGCGATTCGAGCCCAATCAGCCGAGTCTTACTGCCTACACCGCGCAGGCCCACGCCGAGCTGGCGACTACCGAGCGGGGTGAGCCCAGCTACGAGGCAGGAGCGGCTGCCGGAGGGCCGCTGGTGGCCGGTGTCCTCGGTTTTCGTTTCAGCGCCTGGCGCCGCTCAGACGGCGGGTACGTCGACCGGGTCAATCCGTTCACCGATACGATTGTGGACCCCAACGCCAATCGCGACACGAGCCAGAGCGTGCGCGGCGTGTTGACCTATGCGCCGAACCCATCCTGGAAGATCTCTCCTTCGATCAACTACGTCTCCAGCAGCGCGCACGATTCGCCATCGTTCTTTACCTATCTGTCGGACCCCGGGGCGGGAATACTCGAGAACGGCAGCCTGGTACAACAGCCGTTCAACGACCGCTACCACGTCGGCTCGCTGAGAATCCTCGGTGAGACTCCGCTTGGGCAGCTCGACAGCCACACTTCCTACTATCACCGCAGCGGGGATCTGGTGGTGGACGATACCGAGTCGGTGAAATGGAGCGCTCCCCCTGCGGGTCCCCCCTGCACGGGCTGGGGCAATCGCCTCGGATGCGCCTATCCCGTCAGCTATGCCAACGCCGTGACGACCGTGACCGCGCTGCGCCAGAGCGTCCTGTCGCAGGAGCTGCGGTTCACCCGGCCCGACCTGACCTGGGGCGCCTCCTACTACAAGATCCGCGATACCGAGGGCTACCAGGTGACGGGCGCGAGCATTCCGCTGTTCGGCGGCGCCCCGCTCGATGCCGAGAACGCCACCCATACGCTCGCGACGCGGCTCGCCGGATTCGCGCAAGTATCGAAGCGGTTTTCCCGGCACTTCACACTCGGTGCCGGGCTGCGCGTCGAGCACGAGAAATACGACTCTGCGGAGGACGAGTCGGCGCAGACCGAGCTGTCCGTTTACGGCATCACGCCGCCGTCACCGCCGCTGCACGCGAGTGCCGGGGAGACGATCGTGGCGCCGAAAATGTTCCTGACCTACCAGTCCGATGCTCACGATCGCTACTACCTGCTCGTGGCCAGGGGTTACGCCCCGGCGGGCGTCGATGCGGCGCTTCCTACCTGCTTCGAGGATCTCCAGCCCTACCCGAGCGACAGCCTGTGGAACTACGAGCTCGGGTCGAGCCTGTCGCTCCTCGAGGGCCTGGCCGTGGAGACTTCCGTGTTCGAGGAGCGCTGGAACAATGGACCGACCTTCACCACCAATTGCCTGGTCAATCACATACCGGGACCGGCGGTGAGCCGGGGCTTCAACCTGCGGGCAGTCGGCAAGGCCGGGGACCTGCTGCTGCGGTTCGAAGTCGCGTACACCGATGCCTACTACGCCGCCACCGAGAGCTTCGACGGCCAGGTGATCGTGAATGAGGGGGATGCGCTCGGCACGCCACCGCTCGTCGTCTCCCCCTGGCAGGTGCTCGGGTCGCTGGAGAAGAGCCTCACGCTGCGCGATGGCTTGCAGGCGACGCTGCGGGCCGAGGACGCCTTTCACAGCCACAACCCCGGGCCTTTCTACACCGGGATTGTCCACCCTGTAGGCTTCATCCCGAACTACGCGCCCGGTCTCGCGGGAGATCCAGCCACCAACCTGGTCAACCTGCGCGCCATACTGAGCGTGCGCGCGCCCAATCCGTTGCCGGCGCTGTGCCATTGCGCTGCGGACGAGCCCGCGAGCTTCGATATCGCGATCTACCTCAACAACGCCTTCGACTCGCAACCGACGCTCCTGAAGCGCAACAAGGGGGCCGACGCCAACAACCTGTACTACGCCACAACCTTCAGGCCGCGGACCGTGGGGTTGGCGGGAACCTGGCGGTTCTGACTCAGGCGCACCGTAGAGAAGCCGCCGCCATCGTCATCGTGACGATGGCGGCGCGCTCACTCAGCAGCCCGGCCTGTCAGTTCACGCGCGTCATCTGCTCGCGCTCGTTCGCCGTGGTCTGAGATGTCAGCACCACCAGCAGTCCTTTGCGCTCGCGAATGATCTGCGCCTGGCCCGCACTCAGGGGCTGCTCGATCTTCTCCGGAGTCAGGTTGTACATCGCTCCGGTCAGCGGATCGACGATCAGCATGCCGACCAGACCTCCGAAGACGATGTTGCCGAAGTACCAGCCGCTCAGCGATGCGTTGAGTTTCGCCTCAGCGGTCGCATGACCCGGCAGCTCGAACACCAGCCGATAGGTCTGTCCCTGGAAATACTTGTACTTCGGATTCAGCCGCGCGACGAACGGCGTGGTGCTGGTCTGCACCAGCGCATTTGAGCGATCGTAAATCGACACCTTGGCACCGCTCGGGCTCGAGGCCACGGAAATCGACCTGGGCCCGCCGTGCACGATGGTTGCGCAGCCGGCGAGCGCTGCACACGCACCGAACGTTGCCATCACCAATATCTGCCTCCGCATAAATCCTCCGCGGTTGTGTTAGTCAGCCGTTGGCTAATGCCTGTCGGCCCCGATCCCTGCTGCCAACAGCAGGAGAACGGTGGCCTCAGGGATTAAGACGGCTCGGCCGCGGAATCGGGTAAGCGGTGGTCAGGCGGCCAGCCGTCGCGGCGCAGCTCCTCGACGATGTCGGCGACGGCCGCTGGCGCGGGTCGAAGGCTCGGCATCGGGCCGTCATCTGCGAGGTGTTTGCAGCCTTGAATCCGGGCTCCGGGGCCACCACATACCGCAGGGGCGATACAGCCCTTGCCGCTGCTGCGGCGCATAATTACTTTATGGATGTGCCACAGATCCGCGCGCCGGGATCAACCGACGATTCGGTCATCGACACCCGCTACTGGCACAGGCTCGAAAGCGGCCGCGTGCAGTGCGACGTGTGTCCGCGTGCCTGCAAGATGCATGACGGGCAGCGCGGGCTGTGCTTCGTGCGTGGCGCGGAAGACGGGCGCATCAAGCTCTTCAGCTACGGCCGGTCCAGTGGCTTCTGCGTCGATCCCATCGAGAAGAAGCCCCTCAATCACTTTCTGCCGGGTACCAGCGTGCTGTCCTTCGGCACGGCCGGATGCAACCTGGCGTGCGCCTTCTGCCAGAACTGGGACATGTCGAAATCGCGCGAGATGGATACGCTCGCCGACCGCGCCCGTCCCGAAGATCTCGCCCGGTCCGCCCGCCGGCTCGGCTGCTCCAGCGTCGCCTTCACCTACAACGACCCGGTCGTGTTCATGGAGTATGCGATCGACACGGCGCAGGCGTGTCGCGAGCTCGGGGTGCGCAGCGTTGCGGTGACCGCCGGCTACATGTGCGCCGAGCCCCGGGCCGAGTTCTACCGC
>DATJVI010000116.1:0-2652 GCA_035501875.1 Burkholderiales bacterium | reverse complement strand
GCAGCGACGCCTCGCGCGGCAAGGCGCTGGCCGGCGAGTTCCGCGTGCCATTCGTGCTCGGAGTCCAGGCCTTGCTGGCGCGCAAACCGGACGTCGTGGTAGAGGCGGCCTCGCACGAGGCGGTGCATGCGTTCGGGCCGGGATTGCTCCGCGCGGGCGTGGCGTTGATCGTGCTTTCGGCGGGCGCGCTAGCCGACGATGCACTGCGCGAATCGCTCGAAGGCGCCGCGGCGGAGCAGGGTGCGCTGCTCTACGTCCCCTCCGGCGGCATCGGTGGCCTCGATGCGCTCAAAGCCGCGTGCATCGCCGGCGTGGACGAGGTCACGATCGCCGTCACCAAGCCTCCGGCCGCGTGGAAGGGCATCCCCTATGTCGAGCGGTTGGGCGTCGATCTCGATCGGCTGACGACGCCGGTCACGCTGTTCGAAGGTCCGGCCCGGGCCGGTGTGCCTCACTTTCCGGCCAACGTGAATATCGCGGCGGTGCTGTCGCTTGCCGGGATCGGTTTCGACCGCACGCGCCTGAAGGCGGTGGCGGATCCGCAACTGCGGCATAACACGCATTACATCGAAGTCCGCGGCAAGACCGGCAACATCAGCGTCAAGCTCGAAAACGTCCCTTCCCCGGAGAATCCGAAGACGGCATGGCTCGCGTGCTACAGCGCGCTCGCGGCGCTCAAAGCGATGCATACCAGCGTGCGCTACGGGACGTAAGGACGCGGGGTTCGCTCGGGAGTAGCGACACAGTGCGAGGGCCACATGGGGGAGTGTTAGCATTCGCCCTGGGAGGAACCCGTGCTCGTCAACTGCGCCGCATATCAGGAGGGCCGGAAGCTCGCCGACATCCAGCCGAGCGAGATCCGCACCTATGTGAGCCGGCCCGAATGCTTTGTGTGGGTCGCACTGCGCGAACCGAGTTCTGCCGAGCTCGACGCGATGCAGCAGGAATTCGGGTTGCATCCGCTCGCGGTCGAGGATGCGCGCCACGGCCACCAGCGGCCCAAGATCGAGGAGTACGGGGACTGCCTGTTTGCCGTCTTGCTCACGGTCGAGATCGCCGGCGAGGGGCTCAATGTCGGTGAGGTGGCGGTGTTCGTCGGCCCCAACTACGTGCTGTCGATTCGAAGCCACACGGAGCGCGGGTTTGCCGACGTGCGCGCACGCTCCGAGCGCGAGCCGGAACTGCTGCGGCATGGCTCGGGTTACGTCCTGTACGCGATCATGGATGCGGTGGTGGACCGGTATTTCCCGGTGCTGGATGCGCTCGAGGGGGAGCTCGAGCAAGTCGAGGAGCGCATCTTCTCCGCGCAACAGAGCCGCGCGATCATCGAATCGCTGTACGGCCTGAAGCAGAAGCTGATGACGCTCAAGCATGCGACGGGCCCGCTGCTCGACGCGACCGGCAAGCTCTACGGCGGGCGAGTCCCGCATGCCTGCGCGCGGCTGCAGGAGTACTTCCGCGACGTCTACGACCATCTGATCCGGGTCAACCAATCGGTCGACAGCCTGCGGGAAATGGTCATCACCGCGATCTCCGTGAACCTATCGCTGCTCACCATCCAGGAAAACGAGGTCACCAAGCGCCTCGCCGCCTATGCGGCGCTGGTGGCGGTGCCGACGCTGATCGCCGGCGTCTACGGAATGAACTTTCGCAACATGCCGGAGCTCAACTGGGCCTTCGGGTATCCGGTAGCGCTTGGAGTCATGGCTGCGATCGATGTATATCTGTTCTATCGCTTCCGCAAGGCGAAGTGGTTGTAGCGGACCGCGGGCGGGAGCGGCAAATGGAGCGAAGCGAATCTCGGATCCTCACCACGCATACAGGCAGCCTGCCGCGCCCCAAGACGCTCGTCGATCTGCAGCTGCGCCTGAGCCGTGGCGAGGCGGTGGATCCGGCGGTGCTCGACGAGGAGGTCAAGCAGGCGACCCGGCAGGCGGTGCAGCGCCAGTGGGAGTGTGGGATCGACGTGGGGAACGATGGCGAGCAGCCGCGCGAGAGCTTCTTCACTTACGTGCGCTACCGGATGAGTGGGTTCGGAGGCGAGGGCCCGCGGCCCGCGGTGCAGGACCTGGCGACCTATCCGAGCTTTCGCGAGCTGTTCCAAATCCAGGCCCGCCCGAGCCTGCATACCGCGCCGCCGCGCGCGATCGGCGAGGTGCGGTATGTCAATCGCGCGCCGCTCGAAAAGGAGCTTGCCGACTTCGGACGGATCCTGACCGAGCAATCGACGCGCTTCGTCGAATGCTTCTGGACTGCCCCTTCGCCGGGAATCATCGCCTGCGCCATGCACAACGACTACTACGGGTCGCTCGCGGAGTACGTGAACGCAGTCGCGGATGCCCTGCGCACCGAGTACGAGGCGATCGCCGCGTGCGGTTTGGTCCTGCAGATCGACGCTCCCGACCTGGCGATGGAACGGCACCGGCTGTTCGCCGACCGCCCTCTGGGCGAGTTCCTCGACTTTGTGGACCTGACGGTCTCGGCGATCAATCGGGCACTGGCCAACGTGGCGCCCGACCGCGTCCGCCTGCACGTGTGCTGGGGCAACTACGAAGGCCCGCACAACTTCGACGTGCCCGTGGAGGACCTGCTGCCGCACCTGTATCGCGCACGCGTGGGAGGGCTGGTATTGTCGATGGCGAATCCCCGGCA
>DATJVI010000115.1:0-77432 GCA_035501875.1 Burkholderiales bacterium | reverse complement strand
TGTCGTAACCGTAGCTTTGATTGAGCGCGGCGTTGGGCGTGCTCACGCTGGTGAGCCGCGAGGCCGCGTCGTAGCTTAGCGTGCGGCTGCTCGCTCCCAGGTTGTAGCCGGTGACCCGCCCATCCAGGTCGTAGCTGCGGCCGTAGCCCTGCGCGTTGCCGAAGCTAAAACGCACTACAGCCCCGAAGGGCTGGTAGGCCACGTTGGATACCACCGATTGACTCGTACCTCGGTAACTGGTGTCGATCTGGCGTATGCGCCCCAGCGCATCCAACCCGTAGTTCAGCGTGCGCCCGGATGGGTAGGTGATGCGACTCAGCCGTCCGGAGCTGTCGTAGCTGTAGCTCAGCGTGTAGCTGGCCCCGGCCACACTATGCTGGTCTTGGATCAGCCGCCCGTGCTGGTCGTAGCTGTAGCGGGTGGTGCCGCTGGGATCGCTCATCCCGGTCAGATGCCCGATGCCGAAGGCGCCCTGGTCGTAACCGTACAGCAGGGTGACCGCCGCGATGCTGGAGCCCGCGGGCGGGGCGTACACCGCCTGGGTCAGTCGATTGAGCGCATCGTAGGTGAAGCTCGCCGTCACGCCGCGCGCATCGGTCTGGGAGACGAGGTTGCCGGCGGCATCGTAGCTGCTGCGGGTGAGCCCGCTGTCGGGGCTTTGCAACTGGGTGAGATTGCCGAGCCCATCGAGGCTGTAGCGGGTGGCGAGGTTGCGCGGATCGATGACCTGGGTGACCTGATCCAGCCCATCGTAGAGGTACTGGGTGCTGCCCCCGGAGGCGGTGCCCGAGGCGCCCGGATTGACCACGCGGATCAGCCGGTTCAGCGCATCGTACAGATTGCTGGTGAGGTGGCCCAGCGGGTCGCTGACGCTGGTGAGGTTCCCCTGCGCGTCGTAGCCGTAGCTGGTGACCTCGGTGGCGGGGTTGGCCCCGCCGATGCTCTGCGCCAGGCGGTTCAGGGCGTCGTAGGCGCTGGCGCTGGCGGCGGCCAGCGTGCCGTTGGCGTCGAGCACTTGCACCTGCACGCGGTTGCCCATGGCATCCAGGCTGTAGACGATCTGGTCGCCCAGGTTGTCTTGGACCTGGATCAGGCGGTGGGCGGCATCGTAGGTGTAGGCGAGCCAGGAGCCGTCGGGCGCGGTGACCTGGATGAGCTGGCCGGCGGGGTCGTAGGCGTAGCTGGTGAGCTCTCCGCCCACGTTGCGCGAGATGAGTCGCCCGCGCACATCGTAGGCGAGCGTGGTGACTAGCCCATTGGGGTCGGTGACCTGCTGGGCGCGCCCATGCGCGTCGTAGTTGCTGAGCGTGCTGGTCTGGCCCAAGGCGTTGGTGACCGAGATCAGGTTGCCCGACTCGTCCCACACGTAGGTGGTGACATTGGCCACGTCGGTGCGCGGGCCGGCCACTACCTGCCGGATGAGCAGGCCCGGGGTCACGCTGGAGTAGGTGTTGGTGTAGGTCCAGGTCTGAGCGCTGCCGTTGGCGGAGGCGTTGAAGCCCTGCGAGCCGTCGGCATCGTTAGTGGCCTGGATGGTCTTGGAGGTGAGCGTGCCGCGGACGTCGTAGGTAAATGTCTTGATGCGCAACGGCTCGGCGATTCGGTGCGGCAGCCGGAAGGTCGCGTCCCACTGGGTGGTGATGGTGCGCGTGGCGCCGGCGACGGGCGTGCCGGGGCAGTTGGCGCCGCTCAGCCCTTCCACACGTCGGGTCTGCAGGTTGCGAGTCAGATCGTAGCTGTAGCAGCTCAGGTTCCCGTTGAAATCCGTGACCGAGGCGACGTTGCCGTTCTGGTCATAGGTGCGAGTCGAGCCGCTGGCTGCGGTCGTGCAGCCGGGGCACGGCTGGGTGATGTTCGTGTTGCGCTTGACGCCCAGCACGGTTTGCGCGTCATACAGCCGCGTGGTCTGCAGGCCGTCGGTTACCGCGGTCGATGTGTCGCTCAGATACTGCAGCGTGATCGACTCTGCGCCCGCGGCGAGCTGAGTGCCGATGACTCGCCCCTGATCGTCGTAGCTGTACGTGGCCAGACGTTGTCCGTTCTCATCGATCACGCCGGTCAAACCGTACAGCAGGCTCGAGCCACCCATATTCTCGGGCTCGTCGTAGACGTAGCTCACTACGCTCCCGTCGGGATAGGTCACTGACACCAGGCTGAACAGCGAATCGTCGTAGGTGTAGCTGTACACGCCGCCGGCGGGGTCGGTCACCGTAGCGATACGACCGAACCAGTCATACGTGAAAGAGAGCGTGCGTCCCACCGGATCCTGCACGCTGATGACGTGGCCCGTTCCATCGTAGGACAGGGTCTGCCGCAGTCCGGCGCGGTTGGTGATGGAGACCAAGCGCCCGTTCGCGTCATAGCTCTCCAACTCGTCGTTCGCGTTGCGCAGAGTCCATCCCGAGCCTGAGGCACCGGGTTGTACCGTCACGACCAAGTCCGGATCGGCCTGCCACGCGCCTTGCGACTGTGTCAGAAGCCACCTGCTCCCATCCTGGCGCGAGTATGACATCCAGTTTGCGCCGGCGGCCGAGAATGGGGTGAGATTGCGGTCGTAGGTCGACCTCCAGTTTGGCCCGACGCGCCCGCGCACGGCGTCGAACTCGGACCAGAAGTCCCAGGAAAGCGTATTGAAGTAGCGCGCGAAACGCAGCGGGAACGGCCCAGCTCCCAGGTAGTCTACGTCCTCGCGATACTTGTTTCCCGTGGCCGGATCACAGACGTTACCGATGCACTGCGCCGGGAGTCCCATCTCCTTGCCCGGCTCCCCGCTGGTTAGCGTGAGACTCAGCATAGCGGGAGCGCAGGAAAACATGTCGCTCGGGTCGATCTGATATCCAACCGGGCAAGGCAGGTGAGCGGGAGAGCATTGATACACTCCTCCTGCGATGCACGAGTCGCCGCCAGCGTAGTACCCGTAGCCTGATTCGCAAGCGGCCTGGCACGTGTCTCCGATGTATACCTGGCCACCCAGGAAGATTTCGACACCGGAACCGGCCAGGGGCCGACTCGCCGCGGCCGGCGCTTGCAGTTGGGCTTGAGCCGGCGCGATGAACAATGTAGTGATCAGTACCGCGGACCAAACGATTGTGCGCGCGTACATGAAATGCAACGAAGAAGACACCGCATGTCGTGGCGTGGTCATGGTACCGAGTCCTCCTTTGTCAACCTTGTGCAACAGAGCGTTCATGTCGTTTGGGTATTTCGTTTGGTGCCCTGTACTAAGCAAGGCCGGGGCCATCGGTCTCATCGACGGTGAAAATTTTGCGCACTCGCTGCACTTCACCGTCCGCCAGCGATTGCGTAGCCGCCCGCTGCGTAGTTCGCAGTGTCAAAAGTGTCGCGTCGAATCGGGCGGACTCGCCGCTGTCGAACTGCGCGGCGCGCTTCGCTTGCGCGTTGTCGTGCAGGTTCGGGCGGAGCGGAGCACAGAAGCATGACGATAGCGTGAACGTTACGCAAAGATCGTGCATAGCACGGTGAAATTCTGTTGCGCGTGCCGAATGCCGATCGCGCGCGCGGTGCAAGCAGACCGAAGCAGGCTGACGGTCTGGTGACCGGAGGCTGGGGAGTTGCAGGTGGCGTGGAGCCGGTCAGAAAAACATTCCGCCGACGGGCCGCGCCGACGCGCCACGGACAAAGCTACCCGATCGCGTCATCAGCATGCTCTTCAGGTTGGCAGGAGGGCGCTGGTGGGGAGCGCAAGGCGCTACGCTCCGACCGCATGGCGCGATCCGCGGGCGCTTTTGCGGTGGGGCCATTGCGTCTTGCCAGCGACCCCGGCAGGAACCAGCGGTTTGCAGCGACGCAACGCGCCCACAGGGCGTCGGGGCTGGCTCAATCCGAGGATCGCCGGAAGCCAGCCAGCAGGTCAGAATCCGGTAATCGTTGTCCAGCCTCCGATCTGGAGCGCGCGTTGAGCGCACTGATGTTCGTTGTCGAGGACCTGCATCCGGAACGGTGAATGTCCGCAGCCCATCTCTGGGTGGGCGAGGCCGCACGCGACGAAATCCCCACGCGTCTCGTTGCGCGGATGCGGCGCATCGATGTGAATCACCCACTCGACTCAGCCCGCGAGCCCGAAACGCTCACCTTTTGGCGCCCACTCCAAACGGTGAAGAGTCACTTTAACTTCGCGCGTTGACGGCGCGCGGCTGCGCCTCGAGAACGCTGCGCATCGCACTTCGTGGAGGCTAGATGTAGGAACGCAGGTCGTCAACGCGCGCAGTGCACCGCACAAGAGCACCGCTCTGCGCCCGTGCGTGACGCATCCGTCTGCGCAGACGCGATGGGCCAAGTCGAGGCGGTCGGCATGCGGGCTGACCGGCTATGCGCTCCGATGCAGCGGACTGCTCGAGCGCACATCGCGGCGTCGATCCCATCGGCCACGATGTTGAGCGGAGGGATCAGTACAGCTCCCACCAAGAGTCCTGTGCCGCCAGCAGCTCCGCCGCCCGTTTCTCAAGCACGATCCGACCCGACTTCATGACATATGCACGGCTCGCCATCGCCAGCGCTGTCTTGATGTTCTGCTCCACGAGGAGAATAGCGGTGCCGAACTGTCGGTTGATCTGCGACGCGGTCTCGAGCACGCGCTGGACGACGATCGGCGCCAACCCGATCGAAGGTTCGTCCATCATCATCAGACGGGGGCGCTGCATCAGTGCGCTGCCCACCGCTACCATCTGCTGTTGCCCGCCGGACAGTGTCCCTACGTTCTGATTCCGGCGCTCGGCCAGCGCCGGAAACAGGTCCAGGATCTCGTCCAGCCGCCGCCGCACCGCCGTCCGGTCCTCTTGGGTGTAGGCGCCGATCGCCAAATTCTCCATCACGGTGAGGTCGGGAAACACTCCGCGCCCTTGCGGAACGAGAGCGACGCCGCGGTGCACGTTCTCTGCTGGGTCGGCGTTGGCCCAGGTGCGGCCCGCGATGCGTACCTCACCAGCCCACGCGGGGAGCAAGCCCAGGATGGCCTTGAGGGTAGTCGTCTTGCCCGCGCCGTTATGCCCGAGCAGCGTGACTACCTCGCCGGCTTCGACGTGAAACGATACGCTGTGCAGCACCGTCTTTTTTCCGTAGCCCGCCTTCAGCGCTTGCACTTCGAGCAGCACGTCGGCCATAGCACTAGAGTCCGAAGTAGATTTGGCTGAGCGCGGGATCCCTGGTGATCTCGTCCGCCTTCCCCTGTGCCACGACCCTCCCCTGGTGCAGGAAGACCACGGTGTCGGAGAGCTGCGAGATCAGCTCCATGTTGTGCTCGATCAGCAGCACCGTCTTGCCGCGGTCCACCAAGCGGCGAACCAAAGGCCCGATCTTGCGCAGCGACTCGCTGTCGAGGCCCGAGGTAGGCTCATCGAGCAGCAGCAGCTCTGCGTCGGTGGCAAAGATGCGCGCCATCGACAGCAGTTTCTGCTCAGGGTAGGCGAGGTCCTCCGCCAGCACGTGCGCGCGGGCAGCCAGCCCAAAGAACTCGAGCACTTCCATGGCATGCGCGCGCGCGGCCGCCTCCTCTGCGCGCACCCGGCCCGGCCGCAGGAACAGTGCCAGGACGTTCTCGCCTGCTGGTGTTCGGCACCCAAGCAGTACGTTCTCCAGCACGGTCATCTTTCCCCACAGACGCAGATGCTGGAAGGTACGGGCTACGCCGCGGGCTTCCACCTGGTGCGGTGGCAGTCCCAACAGCTGCTCATCCTTGAACCGGATGGAGCCGCTGTCAGCGGTCAGAAATCCGGTGATGAGATTGAACACCGTGGTCTTGCCGGCGCCATTGGGTCCGATCAAGCCGGTAACGAGACGTGGTTCGACCGCGAAACTGCAGTCTTGGACGGCGTGGATCCCACCAAAAGCTTTGGACAGCCGTTGAATCGTAAGAACGGGCTCCGTCATGTCGTCGCGCTTGCCTCAGCGGTCGGGTCCGGTGCGAGCTCGGCCGAGGATGCCCTCGGGGCGAACGAACATGAAAAGGATCAACAGGGCGCCGTAGATGATTTGGCGCATGGGTGCTGCCACGGTGTCCGGGATGGAGAGGAACTTCAGCGCCTCGGGCACCGCAAGCAAAATGAACGCACCCACGAGGGGACCTGCCAGCCGCTCGGTGCCGCCAAGCACGACCACGGAGGTGATGAAGATCGACTCTTCCAGAGTGAAGCTGGTGGGATTGATGTACGTGATGTAGTGGGCATACAGGCTACCGGCCAACGCACCAAGGGCGGAGGAGAGCGCAGTGACCACGATCTTGACGAGCACCACGTTCTTCCCTGCGGCCTGAGCCGCGATCTCATCCTCGCGGATGGCTCGAAGCAGGCGACCAAAGGCCGAGTGGGTGAGGCGGTGGCAGACTGCATAGGTGAATGCAGTGAGCGTGAGCGCCAGGACGACGTATTTGAACGGGTCATCGATGAGAAGGCCGAACACCCGGGGGCGCGGAATGCCGGGCAATCCCGCATGGCCGTTCGTGAGCGAGGTCCAGTTGACGAACACCGTCAGAATGACCATCTGCAGCCCGAAGGACGCGACGATGTAGTAGTCGCCCGCGACGCGTAGCGAGGGGATCGAGATCAACGCGGCGGCGAATGCGCCCACAGCCCCGGCCACTACCAACCCGCCCCAGAACCCGAGCCCGAGCTTGAGTGCGGCCAGTGCAGAAGCGTAAGCGCCGATGCCATAGATCGCCGCCTGGGCAAGCGAGAAAATGCCCGCGTAACCAATGAGCAGGTTGAGCGAGATGGCCAGGATCGAGTAGATCCCGACCATCACGAGGTAGTGCGCGAGGTAGGCGGCCATCGCCTCTAGAGCTCCGCTGACTTCACGGTGCGACCGAAGAAGCCGCGCGGCCGGATCAGGATGAATGCCAGAAAGGTCCCGAAGCTGATTGCGGACTGCCACTCCGAGGGCAACTTCCAGATCCCGAGGTTCTCGAGCAACCCAAGGAACAACCCGCCCAGCAGCGCTCCTGGGATCGAACCAATGCCGCCCATGATCACGCCCACCGAGGCCACCAGCACGAAGCGCGTGCCGCGGAACGGCTCGGCTCCCACGTCCAACGCCACAAGAATTCCCGCTGGCGCGGCGAGGGCCGACCCCAGCGCGTAGGTCAGCAGATGGACCCGGCTGAGATCGATGCCGACGGTGCGTGCCATCTCCGGCGAGCTCGACACCGCGCGGATGGCCTGGCCCCAGCGCGATCGCTTGAGGAAGAGCATCAGCGCCGCATAGCCGCCAGCCGCGAGCAGGATGGTCAGGACGTGCAGGTAAGTGAGGAAGACCGGACCGAGAATGATCGAAGTGTCGAGCACACCGATGTCCATGCGCATCGGATCGGGCGTGAAGATGATGGCAAGTGCGTTCTCCACCACGATGAGCAGACCGAGCGAGGCGATGAAGAGGCTGGTGCGGAAGGCCCCGCGGCGCTCGAGGCGCTGGTAGAGCAGCAGATCGATCAGCAGCCCGGAGGCGGCTGCCGCCAGGCTCGCCAGCACAAAAGCGAGAGGCAGGGACAGGTGGAGTAGCTTCTGCGCAGCGTAGGCGTAATACGCGGCCAGGGAAAAGACCGCCCCGTGCGCGACGTGGAAGTGCAGCGTGGTGCCGTAGATCAGCCCCCAGCCGAGAGCGCAAAGCGCGTAGACGCTGCCGACCACGAGCCCCGTGGCCAGGAGCTGGAGGACGAGATCCACGCTCGGCGCGCCGGCTAATGCGCGGCCTTGACTAGCTTCTCGACCTCGACTCTGCCGTCCTTCAGCACCCCGACTTCGGCGTCCAGCAGCGCTGCGTGATTCGGCTGGAACACCAGCTTGCCGGTGATCGTGTCGAAGGTTCGGATGGACTCGATGGCGTTCTTGATCCCGGGGCCGTCGAGCTTGCCCGTCTTTTCGATCGCCGCCTTGGCGGCAACGGCGAAGATCTTCGTGGCGCTGTAATACTGCACAGCGAAGAACCCTGCCTCGGTCTTGTAGCGTTCCTTGAACTTACGTGCGAACGCAGAGTTGGCATCGTAGGGAAGGCGCGTGACGAGCATCCCCTGCGCGCCGGGGGCCCTCAGGACCTCTGGGATCAAGACCCAGGAGGTCGCCGCCATTGGCGCCTTGATCCCCAGCTCTCGCGCCTGGTTGGCGATGATGGCCACGTTGCGGCCGTAGGACGAGATGAACAGCAGGTCGCCGCCGGCTGCTTTGAGCTTCGCGAGCGGCGCGCGGAAGTCGTTGCCGTCGAGCGCCACCACCTCTTCGGCCAAGACCGCTCCGCCGTTCGCCGTGAAGCGCTCGCGGAAGAACTTCGCGGAGTTGCGTCCTGCCTCATCGTTGGCGACGATCATCACCGCCGACTTGAGCCGCTTCTCCTGCGTCAACCAGTCGCACAGGACGCCGACTTCGTTGGAGATGAGGGGGATGTTGTTGTACAGATACTCCTTGTTCGCCAGATTGTCCGATTGACCACCCCCGTTCATCATCACCACTTTTTGCTGCACGCCGATCGGTTGGATCGCCAAGCTGATGGCCGAATACGAGGTGAGCGTGAACGGAACCCTCTCCACCTCCACCAGCCTCTGCATCGCGTTGACGGCCTTGGAGGCGTCGGCTGCATGGTCCTCGTAGATCACCTCGAGCTTGCTGCCCAGGATGCCGCCGGCGGCGTTGATCTCTTCGGTGGCGATCTCGGTGCCACCCTTCATCCACACACCGTACGATGCCCCAGAGCCGGTGAGCGGCAAAATCGCTCCGATCTTGATTGAGGCTCGCTGCGCGGCGGCGGGCGATGCCGCCACTAGCACGAGCGACAAGAGCGCAGCAAAACGCGTCAACATGTGGAGGCCCTCCCCATCACCCAGATGCAGACCATAGACACGGCGTCAGGTCGACCAGTTCGACCCGACCCGCTGAGGTCACGTCAGGGCTTGAACACGTCCACGGCCACGATCACCACCGGCTGCTCGCCGGTGTTCTCGGCCCAATGCGTGACGCCCTTGCCTTCGGTCCAGCTCTCGCCCGAATGACGCTCGTACACGCCGCCACCCTCGCGATGCTCGGTGAGCGTGCCCTGCACGACGTACGCGACCGCCGGGCGCCCATCGTGCGTGTGAATCCCGACCACGCCGCCTGGTTCGACGGTGACCACGCGCATGCGCAACTGCCGGCCCTGAACCATGTCGATCTCCTGCCCGAGGTCCAGTGCCGTCGGTGGGCTCACCTTCACGCCCTTCGTTTCGGTCGGAGGGTTCTGGCTCACGGCGACGCCGCCTGCGAAGGCGAGCGCGATCGCCGTTGCCGCGGCAGAGATTTGGAGTATGCGTGTGCGGTTCACGGTGGGGTCTCCTCTTCAATTCTTGGTCGCTGGCTTCGGGGGCCGTCGGGGCGCTTCCCGTACAGGGCGGACACAGGGGCCGGATGAACTACCGGCTCGCCTCGTCGGGTCGTCAGTGTACAACGGCGTCCAGGCACCTTGCCGAAGCATGCCGGGCGCGCCCGGCATCGAGTCACCCGCCATATACGGGTACATCTGCGTCGCAGCAGCAAGTCGGACCGTGCACCCTCTGTCGCCCGCGCACGGTTTTTTGCGTGGGAAAAATCCGGCCGCGCCAGATCGTCTTTCGCTGAACCCGTATGATATATGCGGACGGCCCGCGGCCGGCTGCGCAGCATGCCCGGCGGGACCCAAGAGGAGGGAGCACCCGTGAATCCCGTGTACGATCGCACGCGCGAAGATGTGAGCAATATCGTTCACCTCGAGCATGTCAATGTGACGCAGCCCGATCAACGCCTGGCTACGACTTTCTACGTAGCGGGGCTTGGCTTCACGCGTGACCCCTTCATCATGGTCGAGATCGACAACATGTGGATCAACATCGGGCGTAGTCAGATGCACCTGCCCACCAATCGTCCGCAGCGGATTCGAGGGACGATCGGGCTGGTCGTGCCCAACCTCGCAGAGCTGCGACGGCGTCTAGAGCGGGTCGCGCCGGACCTCGCTGATACGCAGTTCAGTTTTGTGGACCAGAGCGCGTGTGTGGACGTGACGTGCCCTTGGGGCAACCGCTTCCGCTGCCACGCTCCCGCACCCGAGTTCGGCGAGACGGAGCTGGCGATGGCCTACGTCGAGTTCGACGTCCCTCCTGGAACCGCGGACGGGATTTCGCGGTTCTATGCCGAAATCCTGGGTGCACCCTCGGAGATCGTCAGCCGAGACGGCGCGGCGGCTGCTTCCGTGTGCGCGGGACGCGACCAGCGGATTTATTTTCGCGAGACGTCGCGGCCGATTCCTTCGTACGACGGCCATCATATCCAGATCTACATCGCCGACTTCTCGGCTCCGCACCGGAGGTTGCTCGAGTACGGTCTGATCACACGAGAGACCGATGCTCACGAGTGGCGCTTCCAGGACATCCAGGATCCACGCACCAAGCGGCTCCTGTTCACGGTCGAGCACGAGGTACGCAGCCTCAAGCATCCGTTGTACGGACGGCTGCTTGTCAACCGGAACCCGGCGCAGACCAACCGGGCCTACGTGCGAGGCCACGACGCATTCCGCGGTACCTATTAACCCAACGAACGGAGGAGGCTGCAATGGCACTGACCCGACAGACAATGACCGATGAACAGCGCAAATCGGTCGCACTCGAGTATCTCAAAGCATTCGACAACGGCGGCGTCACATCATCGGGAGGCTCCATTCTCGACTTGTTTGCGGCGGACGCGCAGGTCTATTTTCCGAAATGGGGACTGGCTACCGGGAAGGACCAGATCGGGAAGCTATTCGGCGAGGTGGGCGGGACGCTCAAGTCGATCGTCCATCACTATTCGCACTTCAATTGGATCTTCTCCGGCAGCGACGTCGTCGTTTGCGAGGGCACGAGTCACGGCGAGCACAAGGATGGGCCGTGGCGTGCAGGCGTGCCGGAGTGGGGCGCGGGCCGCTGGTGCGACGTGTTCGAGATCCGCGACTGGCTCATCCAGCGTTGCTTCATCTATCTCGACCCCGACTACGCCGGCAAGGATACCGCGCGCTATCCGTGGCTCGCTCAGCAGAAGAGGTGACCCCCGCATCGCCATCCGGTCTTGAGCGGCTGGGTCGGCCCGACACGAGCCGGCCCAATGGTGGCACCGTCGGCATGTTGCGGCTGGCGCGGCCCGAGCGGAAAGAGAATGGTTCCGTCGCGGGGCCTAGGCTGGAGAGCTCACCTCGCTGTATGCGTGCGGGTGAGGATAGTGGCGAAGGTTCAGCTACTCGACGGGCGCGCAGCGTGACTCGCATCCTGACCACGGACGCACCCATCCCATCCTGCCCGATCGTGGGGTCGTTCGGAGGCGTTTGCCCCGGACCGCCAGAATCTCTGTCATGCATGGCAGGTCGGCCTGAGCCTGTGCAACCAAGACGCGCCAGCGGAACTCCAATGCGCATCCCTGAGACAGAGCGCGCAATGTGCCTGACGGCTGAGACCAGGAGGACAAACAAGTCATGCGATCTTTGAAGTACGTGCTGTACGCAGTGGGCGCCCTCATCGTGCTCGTAGTTGCGGGCGCAGTGTTCGTGGCCGCGACATTCCACCCCAACGCCTACAAGCCACAGATCGTGCAGCTCGTGAAAGACAAGACCGGCCGAACCTTGATCATCGGCGGAGACATCGGTCTGAAGCTGTTCCCGAAGATCGGGGCGAGCGTGGCCAAGGTTTCCCTGTCGGAACCCGGTAGCAGCAAGGAGTTTGCCGCGATCGACACGATGCAAGTCTACCTCGCTGTCCTGCCGTTGCTGCGAAAGGAGGTGGTGGTGGACGAGATCCGGTTGGATGGCCTGCGCGCCAACCTGGTCAAGTACAAGAACGGCAGCACCAATTTCTCGGACCTGGGCGGCGCCGGCAACGCCGGGCAGGTAGAAGGGCCCAAGCGGGAAAGGCCGGCGGCCGGTCCCGGCGGGCAGCGTCCTCTGCGGCTGGACGTCAGCGGGATCCGAATCACCCGTTCACGCGTGACTTGGCGCGACGAGACCACTGGCAACGACGTGGATCTCGAGCTCAATGACCTGAACACCGGACGTCTTGCGAACCGGGTGCCGAGCCGCATCGCACTCGACGTTGCGGTGAGGGGACGCAGTCCCAAGCTTGACCTCAAGGGCAAGCTGACGGGGACGTTGACCTTGGATCCGGATCAGCAGCGGATGAGCTTCAAAGCGGTGAGTGCCAAGCTCGACGGAAGCGCGTTGCAGTTCACGGACATCGACGCCCAAGTGAAGGCCGAGCTCCAGGCCGACGGTGCGCAGCGGACCGCCAAGGTGAGCGACCTGTCCTTGGACGCCAAGGTCAGCCGCGGCAAGGACAAGCTCGAGATCAAGCTCGCGGCACCGAGCATCGAGTCGGGACCGCAGTCGATCGTCGTCGACGGGCTTACGCTTGCTGGAGGGGGCAGCGTTGCCGGACTCACGCTGTCGGAAGCGAACCTCAAGGCGCCCAAGTTGCGCGTGAACTTGGCCGCGAATCAGATCCGGGTCGAGGGCTTGGTATTGCTGATCAAAGGCAAGCTCGGGAACGACGCACTCGATGTCGATCTGAACGCGCCCAGGCTCGAGGTGAGCCCGGACAGCGCTGCGGGCGAGGCGGCGCAGCTTCTCGCCAAGCTCACCGGTGCCGAGCGCAAGGCAGACGTCTTGCTCAAGCTCTCGGGTGTCGAGGGCTCGGCCAGAGCGCTGAAGATCGCTGCGCTGACGCTGGACGTCGACGCGAAGCAAAAGGACAGCGCAGTCAAGGCAGCCCTGCGTACGCCAGTCACCGCGAATCTCGAAGCTAAGCTTCTCGAGCTGCCGAGGATTACGGGCGAGGTCTCACTCACCGACCCGTCGATCCGGCAGAAGACGGTGAACCTGTCGCTATCGGGTACCGTGCGTGCCGACGCGGGGAAGGAGCGACTCGGTGCGGACCTGGTGGCGAAGCTCGACCAGAGCACCATCAAGGCCAAGCTCGGCATGAGCCCGTTCACTGCACCGGCCTACGATCTGGATCTCGACATCGACAAACTCGACGTCGATTCGTACTTGCCGCCGAAGCAGAAGGCCACCGAAGCCAAACCGGCCAAAGCACCGCGCAAGGAGCCGGTGCCGGCCGGCGAGGCGGCCCAGGCTCGGCAGTCCGAGCAACCCATCGACTTCTCGCCACTCAAAGCGCTGAACCTCAATGCGAAGCTGAAGATCGGTGGCCTCGTGGCGGACAACGTCAAAGCGAGCGATGTTCGCATCGAGGCCAAAGCGAAGAACGGGAAGCTCAACGCCGATCCGATCGCTGCGAACTTGTACCAAGGCACCGTGAAAGGTTCGCTCGCCGTGGACGCCGATGCCAGCCGTGTGGCGGTGAAGCAGAACCTCACGGGTGTGTCGATCGGCCCCCTCTTGCGTGACGTGATGCAGAAGGACATCCTGGAGGGGCGCGGCAACGTAATGCTCGACGTCACGACGACCGGAAAGCTAGTGAGCGCGATGAAGAAAGGCCTCAACGGGACGGCCGAGATCGACTTGCGGGATGGCGCCGTCAACGGCATCGACCTGGCGCAGGCGATGCGCAGCGTCAAGGCGAAGTTCGGCGCGAAAAGTGCCGAGGGTACAGGCTCCAAAACGGAGAAGACGGATTTCTCGGAACTCACTGCGAGCTTTACCATCCGAAACGGCGTTGCGCACAACGAGGACCTCAGCCTGAAGTCACCTTTTCTACGCGTGGGGGGAACAGGCGACATCAACATCGGCGAGGACAGCGTGAACTACGTGGTCAAGGCATCCATCGTTGGAACCATGGCAGGGCAGGGGGGTAAGGAGCTTGCCCAGCTGAAGGGACTCAGCGTACCGGTACGCGTATCCGGGCCCTATGACGCGCTCCATTACCAGGTCGAGCTCAGCCAGATGCTGAGCGACAAGGAGCAGCTCGAGGCCGCCAAAGAAGCCGCTCGCGCGGCCGCCAAGGAAGCGCTGAAAGGAGCCAAGCTCCAGGATCTGCTCGGCGGGCCAAACCAGGGGCAACCTAAACCGGGCGGCGATCAATCACAGCCGGCGGCCCCGGCCAAGAAGCCTGAGGACCAGGTCAGGGAGCAGCTGAAGGGGCTGCTACGCTAACGTTCATGAGGCGCGCATGAAGCCGGCGGGTCGTTACAGGTGGTACCACGAGCGCGCTCGGGTGCGTGTCCGACGGCCTTGTCGGCGGAACATGCCGGTGTGAGCATTCGACTCGGAGCCGCTGGCCCTGAAGCCTTCGCTGCAGGCGAGCTCCGCGATTTCTCGGGGCGCATCATCGCCTGGCAAGGGCGGTATGGCCGTCACGATCTACCGTGGCAGCGGACACGCGATCCCTACCGCGTCTGGCTGTCCGAGATCATGCTGCAACAGACTCGGGTGTCCGCGGTCGTCCCCTATTACGATCGGTTCCTGCGGCGCTTCCCGACCCTGCAAGCACTCGCTGCCGCGAGCGAAGACGAGGTGCTGGCCTACTGGAGTGGCCTCGGCTATTACGCACGCGGCCGCAACCTGCACCGCGGGGCGCGCATCGTCCTCGAGCTTCACTCGGGCGTGTTCCCCCGCGGTGTACACGAGATCCGCGCGCTTCCTGGGGTGGGCCGATCCACAGCCGGGGCCGTTTGCGTGTTCGCCTATGGCACGCGCCACCCCATCCTCGACGGCAACGTCAAGCGCGTATTGGCGCGCCACTTCGCAATCGAAGGCTACCCTGGCGAGAAGTCGGTCGAGAACCGCCTGTGGCACTGGGCGGAGGCGCTGTTGCCGGAGCGCAACGTAGAAGCGTACACGCAGGGGCTCATGGATCTCGGCGCGCAAATCTGCGTGCGTCGCAGCCCGCTGTGCAGCGCCTGTCCCGTCGCCGACACGTGCATCGCCCGCCAGGAAGGCGCGACCGAGCGAATACCGTCACCGCGACCGGCTAGGCCATTGCCTCAGCGGGAGGCGACCCTGTTGGTCCTGCTGAGCGACGGCGAAGTGCTGTTGGAGAAACGCCCGGCTCCGGGCATCTGGGGTGGGCTATGGTGCTTCCCCGAGCTCGGCGATGCACAGCCGGAACTCCTCATCGAGCGCGTCGGCGAGGCAGCGGGCCGGCCTTGGCTTTTGCGTCCCGTGGAGCACGGGTTCACGCATTTCAGGCTCCGTATTCATCCGCTGGTCGCGGAGCTTCGGCGCCGCGATCCCAAAGCCGAAGAGTCGGGACGCCTGTGGCTCAGCTTGGAGCGGGCGAAGGCCGCGGCCATCCCAGTGCCGGTGAGAAGGATCTTGGATGCGCTGTGGTGGCCGGAGGATTGCGCCCGCCCCTGAACCAGACACCGCGTCCAACCAATGGGGCGCGGAAGATGCAAGCCGGGTGGAATTGCGCACGCCGTCGCGGGTCTGCCAAGACCCATGCAATCAGCGCCTCGTCGACTCCGAGCATCACGACCGGGCGGCCCCTCGCTTCAGGGCACGACTTGCCGGGCTTGCAGGAACGCCTTGACCTCGCGCAGCGCGTCCGCGGGGTTGCGTGCCTCCAGCAACCGCTGCTTGGTTTCCAGCTCCAGAGGCAGCAGCTCCGCGAGACGGTAGGCGACCCAAGCAGCGTCATCCAACCGGGCGGGCCGGGGGAAGCGTCCAGCGCCAAGCTTGGTCATGATCTTTCCGAGCACCTCTGCGACGTCCGCGAATTCACGCGGCAACGGCTCTGCTGGCGGAGTGGGCTGCAACTGGACCTGCGCTTCAAGTAAGCCGCTCTTGGTCGTCCATTGTTCCTGGATACGGAACACGGCTTCGCCTTGCACGACCAGATGGAACATGCCGAGGTGCGGCATGTCCCATTCCGCGACACGCGCCGTGCACCCGGTGTCGTAGGGCACCGCGGGGCCACCGACCTCGAGCCCTTCGCGGATACCGCACACCCCGAACACGCTGTTGTCTCGGATGCAGCCCTTTGTCATCTCCAGGTAGCGCTGCTCGAAGATGCGCAACGGCAGTACACCCTCGGGATACAGCACAGTGCCGAGCGGAAAGATCGGGATCTGCAGGCCCAACGCCACCGTCACACCTCGTCGCCTCGGGTGTGTTCGCCCCAGCGTCTCACGAGGCGGTGCGGCACGCGCAGTTGATCCAGCACACGCGCCACCACAAAATCCACGAGATCCTGAACTGTGCTGGGATGATGATAGAACCCGGGGTTGGCGGGGAGGATCACGGCGCCGGCCTGCGCCAGCCGCAGCATGTTCTCCAGGTGTAACGTGGACAAAGGAGTCTCACGGGGCACAAGGACTAGCGGCCGGCGCTCCTTGAGCATCACGTCGGCCGCACGCTCGATGAGATTGTCCGCGAGTCCGCAGGCGACCGCCGCCAGAGTGCCCATGCTGCAGGGGCAGATCACCATGGCATCGGCGGGGTTCGATCCCGAGGCGACCGGGGCAAACCACTCTTCCCGTCCGAACACTCGCAACTGACCGCTCTTGACACGGAATCGCTGCGCGAAAAACTCTTCGGCTTCGCGGGGACGTGCGGGCAAGGGGAGTTCCATCTCCTGGCGTGCCACGACCTGCGCGGCCTGGGAGTAGAGCAGATACACCGCGACATCGGCCGATAGCAGGCATTCGAGCGTGCGCAGCCCATAAGGCATGCCGGACGCGCCTGTGAGCGCGAGAGTGACCGTGCCGGGCATCTGCGTCAGTGTGCGGGCTGGGAGGGGGCCGCGGGCTGCCCTGTCGTTGCAAATCCGGCATCCGATCGCTGCTCGAGCTGCGCGCGCAGGATCCGCAGGCGCGCCTCGAGCCACTCGATCTCGTCGCGGAGCTCCTGGGTGCTGGGCGGGATCGCGCTTGCCGCTGGCGCTAACGGCTCGCGCGGATGGCGGGCCAGAAGTGCGCACATGACTTTTTCATATTGATCTCCCAGCGTGTCCGGTGTGACCGGCTCGGGCTCGGCGTCTGGTGTGCGGACGTTCTCGATCACGCTCCCGTCCCGGGCATACAGTAGATAGCCGAGCGTGCGGCTGGTGTGGGTGCGGCAATCGATGCGCTCGCGGTACATGGCGCTGGTGGCAAGGCCCCCCTTGCTCCGCTGTGGCGACCGAAATGCCACACGCCGCCAATAGGTGACGGTTTCGCCTTCGAACACCAGCTTGCTGCGGTCGTACCAATGCTGATGGGCGTCTGGTGTGGGCACCTTCACCCATTCCGCCGCCAGCGCCGCCAGCGGTACCAGGGCAACCAGCGCAAGAGCGCGCCCGGGCCTCACGCCGACACCAGCTCGCGGTGCCTCACCAGCACCGGCACCGAGGACTCGAAGCGTTGCGAAAGCGCTTCCGCGAAATAGACGGAGCGATGCCTGCCCCCGGTGCACCCGATCGCCACAGTGAGGTAGCTGCGGTTGTCACGCACGAAACAGGGTAACCATTCGTCGACGAAGTGCCAGATATCGGCCAGCATCCGCTGCGCCGCCGGATCCGCGCGCAAAAACTCTACTACGGGCGCATCCAGCCCAGTCAGTGGGCGTAGCAGCGGATCGTAGTACGGGTTGGGCAGGCAACGCACGTCGAAGACGAGGTCGGCGTCGAGCGGGATCCCGTTCTTGAATGCGAAGGACTGGAACAGCAACGTCAGGCCGGAGGCAGACAGGCCCACCAGGTCCTTGATCCAAGCCCGCAGGGCATGCGGCGACAGGTCGCTGGTGTCGACGTGGTGGGCGAGCGCGCTCACCTCGGCCAGCAGCTCACGCTCCAGACGAATGCACTCAGGCAGGGTGCGCGTGTCGTCCGACAGCGGATGCCGGCGGCGCGTTTCGGAGAACCGCTTGACCAGGGTGTCGATCTTCGCATCCAGGAACAGCACGCGCAGATCGATGGAGCGGTGGCGCAGCTTGGTGATCCACGCAGGCAGTTCCGCGAGGGTATCCCCGCTGCGCACGTCCACGCTCACCGCCACGCGGCTGTAGCTCGCCTTGCCGAGGAACTCCGCGAGTCCCGGGAGCAGGGTGGCCGGCAGATTGTCGACGCAGTAATAGCCGCTGTCCTCCAGTGCTTTAAGCGCGATGCTTTTCCCCGAGCCGGACATGCCGGTAACCAGGATGATCTGCATCTGCTGCCCTGCGGGCGGCGGCGCCGCCACGGCATCGGTGCGAGGGGCGAGGTTCATGCTCCGCGCCCGAAGTGCTGCTCTTGTCGGCGGATGAACTCCTGCGTGCTATCGATCCCGCGCAGTTGCAGCACATAGTTGCGCACCGCGGCTTCCGCCAGCACCGCGAGGTTGCGGCCTGCGGCCACCGGCAAGACCACCTTGCGGATCTGCACTCCCAGGATCTCTTCGGTGCTGGCTTCGAGCGGAAGGCGTTCGACGCCGGGAACCACACCACCGACGGGCTTCTCCAGCCGGATGATGAGCTTGAGGTTCTTGCGCACGCGCACCGCGGTCTCGCCAAAGATCGTGCGGATATTGAGCATCCCGAGTCCGCGTACTTCCAGGAAGTCCTTCAAGAGCTCGGGACTACGACCTTCGAGCGTCTCGGGGGCGATGTGATACAGCTCGACCACGTCGTCCGCAACCAGGCCGCTGCCGCGCGTGATGAGCTCCAGTGCCAGCTCGCTCTTGCCGACACCGCTCTCCCCGGTGAGCAGCACGCCCATGCCCAGTACGTCGAGGAAGACGCCGTGACGGGTTGCGAACTCGGCCAACGCACGGCCGAGGTAGGCTCGCACGACCCAGATGATCTGCAGGCTGGGCAGAGGCGAGGCCACGACCGGGATGCGTCGTGTCTCAGCGAACTTGCGGATGGAAGGCGGCGGTTGCTCGCCGTCGCTCACGATCAGACAGGCGAGGCCGCTGTCCTGCAAGCGCGACAGCGCCTCTTCCTGCGCCGCCGGGCTCATCGCCTTGAAATAGCTCGTCTCCATCCGACTGAAGATCTGGATCCAGTTCGGATGATAGAAGTTCAGGTGTCCGATCAGGCCCTGTCCAGCCTGGTTGATTTGCAGGCTGTCGAGCACCGCGCCCGCATAGGGCTCGCCAGCGAGCCAAGACAGCTTGAGTGCCTCACAATTGTCCTGGAACAGCTGTGCCACGCTGACCTGAGGCATGGGGGTAGGCTAGTAAGTGGTCGGGAGTTCCCGCTGCGGAGCTCGGCGCGCATTACGGGCGCGCAGGCTCCTGCGATCGGGTGTTGACCCCCGGGCCGTAACTGGGAGGACCATACCGTAAGCGTACCCCAACGCGGCTAGCCTGCGTTGGGGGCATGAGGCTCCCAGCTGGCGATCAGACGCTGGGCGCTCAGCGCATCGGAAACCGCAGTGAGTTCCGAGCGCAACCGGCGGTCGCTGAACATCTGCGCGAGCTCGGAAAGGATCTGCAAGTGCAGGTCGGTGGCGCGATCCGGAACCAGCAGCACGAAGACGAGGTTGACGGGCCGGTTGTCCGGGGCATCGAATGCCAATGCGGGATTCAGCCGCAAGAAGGCACCCACGGCCTCACGTAACCCTCTGACTCTGCCGTGCGGGATCGCGATCCCCTCGCCCAGGGCCGTCGAGCCCAAGCGCTCGCGCGCTATCAGGCTGCCGACGATCTGGGTACGGTTCAGCCCCGAGGTGCCGTCGAGCAGGCTCCCCACACGTTCGAACAAGGCTTTCTTGTCGGGGGCCGCCACGTCCAGCACGACGCGCGACGCCGACAAGAGCGAAGCGATTTTGTTCATCGATCCCGCCGCAACCGAATGCGCCGCGATCGGGTGTCGGCCCGCGCCGCGCGAGCTAGTCAGCCACGCGGTTGCGGGTCGCGCCGGTCTGGCGGTGCTCGGTTGCCTTTTCCTTGTGTTTGATGATCTGGCGGTCGAGTTTGTCCATCAGGACGTCGATCGCGGCGTACATGTCCTGCTCTTTGCATTCGCAGAAGATGTCACCGCCCGGCACGTGCACCTTGGCTTCGATTTTCTGCTCGAGCTTGTCGACCGAGAGGATTACGTTCACGTCGATGACATGGTCGAAGTGGCGTGTGATTCGCTCCAGCTTCGACGTAACATACCTGCGGATCGCGGGTGTGATCTCCAGATGATGCCCGGTCAGTTGCAGATTCATCGACACCTCCATGCGGGCGGACCCCCTGGGTCCCGGTCTTAGATCGATTTCCTCAGGTTGACAGGCAGGATTTGCAAGGATTCTCGATATTTCGCGATCGTGCGGCGCGCGACCACGATGCCCTGTTTGCCGAGGATCTCCGAGATCTGGCTGTCCGACAAAGGACGGCGCGAGTCTTCCTCGGCCACCAATTGCTTGATCAGCGCCCGGATGGCGGTGGCCGAGCAGGCGCCGCCGGTCTCGGTGGTCACGTGACTGCCGAAGAAGTACTTCAGCTCGAAGATCCCGCGCGGGGTGAGCATGAATTTCTGTGTGGTCACGCGTGAGACGGTCGACTCGTGCAGGCCCAGCGTATCGGCGATTTCGCGCAGTACCAGAGGGCGCATCGCGACCTCGCCGTGCTCGAAGAAGTGCCGCTGCCGGTCGACGATCGCCTGGGATACGCGCAGGATCGTCTCGAAGCGTTGCTGCACATTCTTGATCAGCCACTTGGCTTCTTGCAATTGCCCGGATAGCTGTTGCAGGCTGGAATCGCGGTTGCGATGCAGGATGTCCGCGTACATCCGGTTGATCCGCAGCCTGGGCATGGCATCGGGGTTCAAGGATGCCCGCCACATCCCCTTGACCTTCTTCACGACGACATCGGGCACGATGTACCGCGCTTCGTTTTTGGAGAAGCGGGCGCCGGGGCGGGGGTTGAGCCGCGTGATGAGGTTCTGCACCCCGCGCAGGGTGTCGTCCGTACAGCGGAGCAGCTTCCTGAGCTTGGCGAAGTCGCGGCCCGCGAGAAGGTCCAAGTGGTTGCGGACCGTCTGCAGCGCATCGGCGCGATGAGGAGTGTCCTCGGGCATCGCGGTGAGCTGCAGCGCAAGGCATTCGGAGAGGTTGCGGGCGCCGATGCCGGCCGGCTCGAGATGCTGGAGGTGTTTGAGCGCGATGGCGAGCTCCGATATCTCGATCTCCATTTCCGCCGGGAACATGGCGGCGAGTTCGTCCAGGTCCTGCGTCAAGTAACCGTCATCATCGAGCGTATCGACGAGCAGCGCTACGATCCTCTTGTCCCGATCGGGGCACTGCAGTAGGTTGATCTGCCACAGCAGATGTTCGCGTAACGATGGAGAATCGGCCGCCAGTTGCGGAAACTCCGACTCCTCGCCGTCGTCATGGCCTCCGTAGCCGCCGCTGCCGTCGTCGCGCCAGTCGGCATCGATCTCTGGGGCCTCCGGCCTGGCTTCTTCCTCTCTCTCGGAGTTGGTGGTCGAGGTGGTTGCGGACGACACGAAGTCAGTGGCCGTCGGCGGGCCGGGCTCGGCAGGCGAGCCCTGCTCTTCGGTGTCATCCTCGCGCTCGAGCAGGGGGTTGTCCTGCAGGAACCGCTCGATTTCCTGGTTTAGCTCCAGCGTGGACAACTGCAGCAGGCGGATCGACTGCTGCAGCTGCGGGGTCAGCGTGAGGTGCTGGGAGAGCTTGAGCTGTAGCGAGTGCTTCATCGGAGAGACGGCGGGCGGCAGGTGGCTGGCAATTGGCGGTTGTGTGCTCTGGCGGCTCGACCGTTCAGTTGCAGCCGGTCAGGGTTCAGCGCGTGCAGCTCGGGCCGTTCAACGTCCCGGCGCGCTTGCGGTTGCTCAGCCACCTACGGGCGGGCCAACGATCGGCCGCAAGCTCGCGTCGGTTGCGGCCGCTAGGCGCCTAGAGCTGAAAATGCTCACCCAGGTAGACCTTCCTAACACTTTCATTATAAACGATCTCTTTCGGCGCCCCGCAGGCCAGCACGGAGCCGTCGTTGATGATATAGGCACGGTCGCAGATCCCCAGGGTCTCGCGTACGTTGTGGTCCGTGATCAAGACCCCGATGTCGCGCTCCTTCAGGAAGCGGATGATCTTTTGAATGTCGAGCACGGCGATGGGGTCTACGCCCGCGAACGGCTCGTCGAGCAGGATGAACCGGGGATGGCTCGCCAGCGCCCGGGCGATCTCGACGCGTCGCCGCTCCCCGCCCGAGAGGCTGACCGCCGGGCTATTGCGCAGATGTCCGATGTGCAGGTCATTCAAAAGGTCGTTCAACTTTTCTTCCATCGAGCCGTTCTTGAGCCCCCGCAGCTCCAGCACCGCCTGCACGTTCTCCGCTACGGTGAGCTTGCGGAAGATCGATGCCTCTTGCGGCAAATACGCGAGGCCCATGTGCGCCCGACGATGAATCGGCATGCGGTTGAGGTTCTCCCGGTCCAGCACGATGGTTCCACCATCGGACGGGATCAGGCCAACGATCATGTAGAAGCACGTGGTTTTCCCAGCCCCGTTCGGGCCGAGCAGCCCCACCACCTCGCCGCTCTTTACCTCGACGGAGACATCTTTGACGACTGTACGGGACTTGAAGCGCTTCTGAAGGTGTTCTGCGCGCAGCTCGCTCATAGCCCGGTGATTGTTATCGGCAACCCCAGCCGAACACTTGAGGCGCGCCCGGTCATTCTTCTAGCTTGTCACGCAATGACTTGGAGGACTTGAGCGAGACGGGCGGCGGCGCTGGGGCGGGCGACGCGGGTTTGTCGGTGGCCGTTTTGTCCCCGGTACGTTTGGGGGGTTGGATGACGGCCCGAACGCGGCCCTTCGGGTTGGTCGTGGAGGCGACTGACGGGCCGCTGATCACCTGGTAGAACTCGGTCGCCGCGTCGTAGGAAATGTAGTCGCCTTTGACTTCGTCCGCTCCTTTGCGCACCTCTGCGTTGGTGAACATCTGCATCTTGTTCGCCTTGCCGTCGTAGTCCAGGCGCTCCGCATTGCCCTCGATGTACTCATCGTAGCCTTCCCGCTTCTGGCGGAAATACGCCGGCTTGCCATAGGCGGACGCATAGTTGAAGCCATTGGCGTCCTGCCTCACCGTGACCTTGTCGGCCTTGAGCAGGAGGGTGCCTTGCGTGACCGTTACGTTGCCCTCGAAGATGCTCTCTTTTTTCAGGTCGTCCATGGTGAGCCGGTCGGCTTCGACGTTGACGGGCTTGTCGCGATCGGCCAGCTCGGCACGCGCCGTCGCGCAGACCGTGAGCAGCGCCGCGGCCACGAAGCATTGCCACCGAACGGTTGCGGGGAACTGCATCGCGTCAGTGCCGACGTTCCCAAGGAGCGCCGCTGCGCCCTCGGGGCGGCGTCTCGAACTGGCCTCTGACATTAGAGCGGAGTTTCAACTCGTGCGTGCGATTGTTGAATTCTAGGCCAACCGCGTTGAGGGTGCTGTTGCCGCTGATGAACGTGACCTCCCGATCGGTCTCGACCAAGTCCTGGTCAGGGATCACATGCAGGAAGCTGGTGAGCAATGACATCTCCCGATTCTGTCCATACGGCGCACGCTGCACATGTACATCCCCTATGAAATCCGCGCTTTCTCCGTTGCTCGCCACGAAGGCTTGGTTGGCGCGAATACTCATCGTCGCGCTCTCCGGATCGTAGCGGAACAATTGGGGCTCATCCAGCTTCGCCCGGTTGTCGTCTCCGTAATGCACCATGCTCTTGGCGATGAGCTCGTAATGCTTCGTACCGTCAGTGTTCATGCGGACCGCTTCGAAGCGCTCGACCTTGAAGTCGGGCGCATCCGCCGAGTTCGTGTGTCCGGGCCCGAGCGGCTGGACCGTTCTATCGAGCCACCATGTGAGCGCGGCCAGTGCCGCGAGCAACAAGATCGGTACGAGGGCGATCCAGCGTCCCGTCACTTCAGATACTCCCGCACTCGCGCCTCCAGCGTTCCCTGCGCCGCCAGCAGCAGCTCACACACCTCGCGCACCGCGCCTGCACCGCCCGGCCTGCGAGTCACGTAGTGAGCATGTCGGCGGACGAGAAGGGGAGCCTCCGGAACGCATGCGGCAAAGCCGCACCGACGCAGAACAGACAGGTCAGGGAGGTCATCTCCCATCGCCGCGGTCGCAGCGCCGTTCAACCCGAGGCGGGAAAGCAGCGACTCGAACGCCGCGAGTTTGTCGCCAACCCGCTGGTACACGTGCGCGATGCCGAGATTCTCCGCGCGCAGCGCAACGGCTTGTGAGGCGCGTCCAGTGATGATTGCGACTTGCACGCCACTTGCCATCAGCATGCGTAAGCCGAGTCCGTCCTGAATATGGAAAGCCTTCACCTCCACGCCGTCGTCGCCGTAGTAAAGGCGGCCGTCGGTAAGCACCCCGTCCACATCGAGCACCAGCAGGCGCACGCCACGCGCGCGCTCGCGCAGTTCGGGTGTCACTGCGCCACATCCTCCATCACAGGACCTTGGCCCGGAACAGGTCGTGCATGTTGAGCGCTCCCACCAAATGCTGGTCTTCGTCTACCACCAGGACTTGGCTGATCCGATGGTCTTCCATCAGCTTCACGGCCTCGACGGCCAGCCGGTCGGGGTGGATCGTCCGTGGGCTTGCGGTCATGACCTGGTCGACGGGGACGGTGCGCAGGTCGATCGGCTTCTCCAGAGTTCGCCGCAAATCGCCGTCGGTAAAGATACCGGCCACGCGCCCATCGGGCTCCACGATCGCCGTCATGCCCATGCCCTTGCGGGATACCTCCAGGATCGCCTCTGGGAGCAACGCCGTACGCGCCACCGCCGGGACTGCGGTGCCCCTGCGCATCACATCGCTGACATGCGTGAGCAGTCGGCGTCCGAGCGCCCCACCGGGATGGGAGCGGGCGAAGTCGTCTGCCCCGAACCCGCGCGCCTCGAGTAGCGCCACGGCAAGGGCATCCCCCAGCGCAAGAGCAGCGGTGGTGCTGGCGGTCGGCGCCAAGCCCAGCGGGCACGCTTCCTCGGCCACGCCCGCGTCGAGGTGCACATCGGCCTCGCGCGCAAGCGAAGAGTTTGGATTGCCGGTGATCGCGATCAACCGCGCACCCTGACGCTTGACCAACGGCACGATCGCCAACAACTCCTCGCTCTCCCCGGAGTTGGACAGCGCGATCATGACGTCCTCGGCCGTGATCATGCCCAGATCACCGTGGCTTGCTTCGGCTGGATGGACGAAGAAGGCCGGCGTCCCGGTGCTGGCCAGCGTCGACGCGATCTTCCGCGCCACGTGTCCGGACTTCCCGATGCCGCTGATGACTGCTCGTCCTCGGCAAGCGAGAACCAGGTCCGCAGCACGGGTGAAGCTCTCGTCCAGCCGTGCGGCGAGTGCCGCTACGGCTGCGGCCTCAATCGTCAGCGTGCGACGCGCGCTGTCCAGTGCCGAGACCGACGGTTCGCGCTCGATTGACGTCCTCATCGAAGGGAGCAGTATAGCGCAAGGGTCTGGACTTCCGGCGCCATCTCTGCCGACTGAACGCGCGGTGCGGGCGATGCTGCGGGCATGACGGACCCCTATGGTACAGTGAGGCGGAAGCCGCTCCTCACGCCGCGCCGGCCGCAATGCACACCATTCTCGAACTCGTCTTGATCCTGCTCGCGACTGCGGTGCTGGTGGTGGTCATGTTCCGCCAACTCCGCCTGCCTGCGCTGATCGGGTACCTGTTGGTGGGGATTCTCATCGGGCCGCATGCCTTGGGCTGGGTGAGCGACAACGTCCAGACCCGTCACTTGGCCGAGTTCGGGGTGGTGTTCCTGATGTTCAGCGTGGGCTTGGAGTTCAGTCTGCCCAGATTGGTGACGATGCGGCGCGTGGTCTTCGGCCTCGGACTGGCGCAGGTGGCGCTCAGCATCCTGCTGGTGTTGGGCCTGTGCCTCGCGGCAGGCGAGAGTTGGCGGACGGGGCTGGTGCTCGGCGGGGCGCTGGCGATGTCCTCCACTGCGATCCTGGCAAAGATCCTGGCCGAGCGGCTGGAGCTCAGCTCGCAGCACGGGCGATCGATCATCGGTGTGTTGTTGCTTCAGGACCTGGCCGTGGTCCCGCTGCTGATCCTGCTCCCCACACTGGCGAGCAGCACCGGGGACTTGGCGCAACGGCTGTCCCTCGCCTTCTTGAAGGCAGCGGCGGTTCTGGTTGCGCTGTTGTACGTGGGGCAACGTCTGATGCGCCCTTGGTTTCACCTCGTGGCGAGGCAAAAATCGTCCGAGTTGTTCATGTTGAACCTGCTGCTCTTTACGCTGGGTCTCGCCTGGGTCACCGAGCGGTCTGGACTGTCTTTGGCGTTAGGCGCGTTCCTGGCGGGCATGCTCATCTCCGAGACCGAATACCGCTATCAGGTGGAGCAGGACATCCGTCCGTTTCAAGACGTGCTGATGGGCCTGTTTTTCGTCACGATCGGGATGCAACTTGACCCCTTCGCGGTCAGCCGCCAGTTGCCCTGGGTCCTGGGCGCGCTGGCCGCGATGCTGGTGGTGAAGTCTGCGCTCATTACCGCGCTCAGCCGGGCGTTCGGGGCCGACCCCGGCACAGCGCTGCGCACTGGGATGGCGCTCTGCGCGGCGGGCGAGTTCGGGCTCGTGTTGCTATCCCAGGCTTCGCACCTACACGTGCTCGCGCCTCAAGCCACGCAGGTCGTGTTGGCGGCGATGATTCTGTCGATGTTCGCGGCGCCGTTCATCATCGAGCACAGCGAGCACATGGTACGGCGCTTCAGCGCTGCGGATTGGATGTACCGAGCGATGGCATTGCACAACATCGCCGCACAGACTCTTGCGGCCGAGAAGCACGTGATCATCTGCGGGTACGGACGCAGCGGCCAGAATCTGGCCCGTCTGCTGGAGCAGGAACACGTCGCCTGCATCGCGCTCGACGTCGACCCGGAGCGCGTCCGCGAGGCGGCCGCGGCCGGCGAGCACGTTGTGTTCGGCGATGCGGCTCGGCGTGAGGTGTTGGTGGCGGCCGGATTGATGCGGGCCAGCGCGCTGGTGGTGTCGTACGCCGATACCGCTTCCGCGCTCAAGATTCTCCACCTAACGAACGAACTGCGACCGGGAATGCCGGTGATCGTACGCACGCGCGACGACAGCGATATCGACCGCTTGAAGGCGGCCGGCGCGGCGGAGGTTGTACCGGAGATCTTGGAAGGCAGCCTGATGCTGGCGTCCCACGCTCTCATGCTCGTGGGCGTGCCATTTAACCGCGTGCTGCGGCGGATCCGAGACACACGCGAGCGACGCTATGACCTGTTTCGCGGATTCTTTCGCGGCGTGACCGACGAAACCGGAGAGGAACGCGACCGCGAGCAGCCGCGACTGCACTCCGTTACAGTCGTCTCCGGTGCCGCTGCGGCGGCGAGGACGCTAAGGGAGTTGGGATTGCCTAGCGATCGGGTCGAGGTCACCGCGGTCCGCCGCCGCAACGTCCGTAGCTTGGACCCAAACCCGGATATGCAACTCGCCGAGGGCGACGTGGTCGTGCTCCGCGGGTTGGAGAAGGACCTCATGGCCGCGGAGATGAAGCTGCTGCAGGGCTAGCACGGATAAGTGCGTATCCCGGGGTTTCCCCTCACAGCCTTACGCGTCGTCAGGTGTCGGTATCGGCAGGATTGTAATGCGCGGCCCCGTTTGCCCTGCGCGGTTGAAGCGGTCTCGCTCCCCATCAGTAAAGGGTCGCGGCGCCACAGTTGGGGTTAGCGCCGGTGACCTGCCAAATCGTGGCGCCCGTCAAGCAGCTCGTGCTGCTGCCAGTCGCAACGGGCGCGGTGCCGACGCTCTGCCAAGTGGAGAATTGGAACACGCCCGAATACGGCTGGCCATCGTCGACCTTGCGGTCCACCTCCGCCAGGATCTCGACCGGGATCTGGTTGCCGGTCTTCAGGTTATGTCGTGCTGGGTTCGCGCCGTTGCCGTACACCGCGTCCGCGACGAGCTGCATGAAGGTGCCGAAGGCGTTCTTCGGGCTGTTCGTTTCCAGAGGCGTCGTGTCGGTCGCCGCCATGTTGTAGCTCCCATTGAGGAAGCCCGCGGCGCCGAGATGAGTCCATACCAGAAGTTCTTCATGCTGTACCGAGCCGTTGACCGGCGTTGCACCGGATTGGATCTGACCGTCGCCGTTGCCGTTTAAGCAGGTGCCGGTCGGGCAGACCAAGTTCGTGGAGGCGCTGGCATAGTCCCCCGGCAGGGCACGGTAACGGTCCTGGAACCCGAAGAACGCCGCCGTGACGCCGTCCTTCTGGCTGATGAGATTGCGCACGCGTGCGCTCCGGATCAGCTCCTGGCCCTTGAGCACGCCGCCCAGGAGCAGCCCGATGATCACGAGCACGATCGCAATCTCGATCAGGGTAAAGCCCCTCGCCTTGGAAACCATGACTTCGCTCCTATTCATTTGACGCACGCACGCTGACTTGCGGTCTTGTTAGTACTCACTATCATCGTGGACCTATATCCGCCTAGCCGCCCGCATCCGGGTCGCTTGGCTGCCCGAGGCTGCGGGGCTTCCTAACTGGCCCGTGGCCCTACCGAAGCCTTGAAGCCCCGATGCGCCGGATGTTTATTCGCGATTGCCAGCATCCGTTTGGGCACCCGTGCTGGAGGCTCCGAACGCGCAAACAGGGTCTACTTTGACCTCACTCGTCGCCAAAACCATGCCAGCCAAAAAAAACGAGAAAGGTGAAGAGCTTACGCATGATTCTCCAAAAGTGCGTCAGGTTTGCCCCATGAGCTCTCCACGCAATCTCTCGCCGCTCAGCCCTAACCCAATGATTTAAAGAAAGAGTCGTCTACGGCTCGGAGAGGGCCCTCGGATGTAGCGCCAGGTGCAAGAGTCATCTTTTCGACATCGACGATGACTTTTCAGCAGCCTTCAACTGGTCCAAGCGTTCGAAGAGAAACCGCATCTCGTGTGGATCCGTCACGGTACCGCTCGCCAGCAGGCCTCCAAGCAGCATCCGAGCGGTTTCGTACTCACCCATGTCCTCATGGAAGAAGATGTGCATCTGCCGCGCCCAATGCGGCACTTCAGGCCCGGTCGCCTGCGCCGACAGCGCGGTTGCGAAGCGTAATGCCAGCGGCAGGTCATGCAGCCGATGTCGCGCCATGATCGCGGCGTGGGCCAGCCATGGCCACCGCCGGTTGGGGTCGGCTGAGAACTGGCGCGATACGAACTCCAGCATCTGGCGCTGCTTGTCCTCAATCGGGACCTGTGCGTACAGCTGCGAGGCCATGAGCAACGGGTATTGGCCACGCGGGTCTAGCTCCAGGATTTGCTCCAGCCAGGCCTGCACGCGGCCGTAATCCAAGCTAGCGAAGGGGATGCTGATGCCGGGTTGATTGTCGAACGCTTGCAGGTAAAGGGTCATGCCCTGCGCAAGCGGGATCGGGTCGCCGAGGCTGAGCACGCGCAGGACGGCCGACGATGGCGGGTACGGCAAGTCCTCGGCTCGGGCACTGGGACGAGGCTGCCATGCGCTGAAGATGAACTGGGTGGCCAAAGCCAATCCCAACAGCGCGAGCACTGGACGCGGTACGGAAGCGATTCGGCGCTCTCTCATGGCGCGCTCAGAGGTTCTTGCGATACAGGTCGAACATGCCGGCGAGCACCAACAGCGAGGAGTAGATCAGACACTGCAATGCCGCGGCGCCCACCTGCGCAACACCGCCTCCGTCGTCCAAGAGCCAGGACGTGAGGGTGAAGCGGCTTAGGTCCGGCAGCAACAGCGAGAGCAGAGCCACCGACCGGGCGATCAACCGGCTCAGCCAGTCCTCGGGGCTCAGCAGCTGGGATCCGGCCATCAGCCGGATCGCTGTCATGCTGCGGGCGAGCAGGTAAAAGGCAGTCGCAAAGCTGATGGCCGGCATGACCTGTGCAAACGTGATCGCGCTGAACAGCGCTAAGGCAGCCATCAGGACCAATTCCAGCGCCAGGCTGATCCCCCAGAGGGCAACTCCGGGGCCGGGGGAAGGCAGGGCCACCACGGCGGAGGTCAGCATCGCGATAGCCACGGCGATGCCCGCGAAGCCGACGAACTTCCCCAGGTAGTAGGCCGCCCTGGGCAGGTCGAGAGAGAGCAACAGTTCCACACCTTTGTCGTTGAACTCACGTGACATGCTGCTGACGACATGCAAGCTCAAAACGAAGACCGCGGCGATGCGTGCTGTGCCGGCAAGGAATCCCGTCTGCATACGTGCGGTCTCGGTTACGGCGACATGCTGTACGAACACGCTGCCAAGGAAGAGCAGTGCCAGGACGACGGCCATCACCAACGGCAGCCGTGTGCGCACCGCTTCCAGCAGCGTGAACGAGGCGATCGTGAGTGTCTTGTTCAGCGTCCGCAGCATCGGTAGCGTCCTACCCTTCGGCAAATGAGTGCGCGAGTAGAAGCGGCATCGAGGCCAGGATGCAGCACCCGGTGAACGAGACCGCTTCCCCGAGGCCGCTCCTGCGGGTGCTTCTCGCGGTGCGCCAGCAGGACTGGCTGGCGCTGATGCTGCTCGGCCTGCACTTCGCGATCGCCTTCGGAATCGACGACGCCGTCTCGCAGTCTTTCCTGTTGTTCCATTTCGGTTGCTTCCTGCTGTGGCAGCCTGTGTGGCGCAGCCAGCAGCGTCTTTATCTGGGCCAGGTGCTGTTGATCCTGGCTGCGGCGGCCCTACTCGTCGTCTCGGAAAGCTGGTGGCTGATAGCGCTGTGGCTTTCCGTACTGTTCGCCGTGATCGGCGGGGAGGTCCCCGGAATCAAAAACCTGGGACAACGCCTGGTTTCCCTCACCGCAGCCACGTACATCGTTTCGATGCTGCTGGTTTGGGTGGTTCCGCATCTGTTTGTGCAGCAGGACTTCACCGCCCTCTTCCTCAGTGCGGTGCGCTATGGGCCCATCGCGCCATTGATGCTGATCTTCGTGCTGAAGACCGACCGTCCGCGGGTGCCGGCAAGCTACAGCGTCGACCTGATCTACAGCCTGCTGTTGTTCCTCATGATCGTGGTCCTGGTGCTCGGCGCTTTCGTGATCAAGGAGCTGAGCCATGGCAACTACGTGGTCGCGCTGGCGCAAGCCTTGGTGGTCATCGGGGGAATCCTGGTCGCGCTGGCGTGGCTGTGGGACCCGCGTGGGGGCTTCGCCGGCATCGGCCAGCTCGTGACACGCTACTTCTTGAGCGTCGGCATGCGATTCGAGCGTTGGATGCATGGCCTGGCCAACTTGGCAGACCGCGAGCATGATCCCGATCGCTTCGTCGCCTTGGCGGTGGAAGATATGGCGGCCTTTCCATGGGTGCTGGGCATCGAGTGGGAGACGCGCAACGGGCACGGTCTCGCGGGAGAGGTCTCGCGACATGCCACGCCCTGCCGCTTTGGTGGGCTCGGTGTCACCCTGTACACGCGTTGGAGTCCCGGTCCGTCGCTGGTGCTGCACATCAAGCTCCTGGCGCGGCTGCTTGCGGACTATTACGAGGCCAAAACCCGGGAGCAGGAGCAGCGGCAAAGCGCCTATATGCGTGCAATATACGAGACCGGATCGCGCTTGACCCACGACGTGAAGAACCTGCTTCAGTCGCTCGGCTCGCTGTGCGAGGCGGTCGAGCAGAGCGGCGAAGCCGATGCCAGCGCACTGCGCCAGCTGCTGCAGCGCCAGCTGCCACAGATCAGCAAACGGTTGCAAGTCACTTTGGATAAGCTCACTGGGGCCGCCAATGCCATATCAGAGAGCGGGCCCGTTACGCAGTGGTGGCGCGAGCTGCAGCAGCGCTTTGCCCACGAAGAGATCGCCTTTGATGCCAGCCCGACACCCCCGGATGCGGTCTTGCCCGTGGATCTCTTCGACCGCGTGGCCGAAAATTGTCTGCAGAACGCGCTCGAGAAACGACGCACGCGGCCGGATATTCGGATCTCTGTGTCGTTGGGGTGGGAGCGTGGCTGCGTGTTGACGGTCTGTGACAGTGGAGAAGCGCTGCGCGGCCACCTCGCGCAGGAGCTGTTCTCGGCTCCCATCCATTCTGCGCAAGGCCTCGGGGTCGGCCTGTACCAAGCGGCGCGCCAGGCCACAGCAAACGGATATGCTCTTACCCTGGCGAGCAACGTCGACGGCAGCGTGTGCTTCGCACTGGCGCCGCAGACCTCCTCGGCCTACGTCAAGGAAGCTGACCCGCCTGCACCATCCGAGCGAACAGCAGTCCCGTAGGAACCCACAGAACCTGATCGTCGAAGTCGCCGCCTTGCCCGGCAGCGTTGCTCCCAGGTGGGCGCGCCCAGAATGGGCGGCTGCCGTCGTTGGAGTCGTTGTCGATCTCGTCGATGTTGGTGCTCGATGCGTTGCGCAGCGCAATTCCATCTACCGTCGTGCCGAAGTTGTTCAGCCCCTGTGAGAAGACCACCGCCGGCACGGGCAAAGAGCGTACCACCCACGTTGGCGTGCCCGAGCCGTCCCGGGTGCGCACCGTTTTGTCTCCCTGAGTCTCCAGCCTGAGGGCTCCGCTGGCGGTGAACACGGGCGTGACGCTATAGCGGAGAATCTTGCCCCAGGCGTCGACCTGCGACGTACCCAGGGTGGCCCAGGGGACGAAGCCAGTGCAATCGGCATCCCTGATGCACGGGGTGCCGCGCTCTACGCCGTCCGTGGCGGAGGCGGCCGGCCGTGGAAGGCGACCATGGATCATCGCGTAGCCGATCAGGCTGTCACGCGTTTCCTCGAGGATGCGCTGCGTCTCCGCGATGTTGCGCTGCTGCACCTGGGCGCGGAGCGGCACGAGTATGCTGCCAAGAAGCAGCGTCACCACGAGGAGCACCACCGCAAGCTCGAACAGCGTAAAGCCCCGCGATGCGTGTCGCAGAGGCACAGTTGGTCGATGATCCATCTTTTTTGTCAAATTATCTGGATATGACTACATCGTTGAACGTCGCCGATGCCGGCCCGCGCTTGAAAGAGGCCCAACCTGGCGATGCGCCCGAGGCATTGACGTCCTCCAGGTAGTTCGTCACGTTTGCCGCCGGGCCTCGCCGCTGCCAGGAACCAAGCGGACGCCCTGCCACCAAAACCACCACGCGTTTATCCTGCGCTGTGGTGGACGGGGATACGGTCAAACAGACTCCGCACCCGGGAGCGCCCGAACCCGGACCGTATGACGGCGCCAGTGCATAGAATACGAGATTCTTCCAGTTGTTCCACCATTTGTTTGCATCGGAGTCGGCGGCGATCGCACAGGAAGCCGGCCAAGCGCCGCTCATGGTGCCGGAGGTGTCGGCGGCTGTGGCGGCAAGCGTCTGGGGGAATCGCCCGAATAGCAGGCCGTTAGCGTCGGCCAGTTGCGCCGTGTAGTCCGCGCTGACTCGTGCGGCCCAAGGATAGCGGCCCCGGCCGCTCGTCGGGTTCGAAGCGTAGTCTTCGAGGCATTTCAGGGCCTCGCGCGCAACCCGCTGCTCCACGAGAGGCATCAGCTCCTCGTACCGGACCGCGAGCAAGGTATCGTTGACAATTGGATTTCCGTGTTGGTCTTGGATCGGTCCGGCGACAAAGCCATCGTCGCTGGTTGTGTCGGAGAACGTCGCGTTGTCCTCGCGTAGGTTGGATGGGCCCGACGCCCAGCGAAGCGGTGGGCCGGCAACATCGAGGTAGTTGACCGGGTTGCAGCGGGCAGTGGTCGGGCCACTGCATCTGTCTGTCTGCTCGCAGTTGCGGACATCGGCGTCACCGGTACACCCCCGATCCTGAGCTCTGATCTGTCCCAGGCGCGTCAGGATCGGCCCCGGTGCAATGATGACAGCGATCGCACCGGAAGCCGCGTTCGTGCCGTCGTGGAGCATGGCACCACTGCTATCGCGCACGGTCAGCGTGCCCCCGGTGTCGCTGTTCAAGCAATTCGGGCCGCCCGCGATGGGACATTGATTCACGGTGGCGCGTTTGAAACGAGTGGAGAGCGCGTACCACAGGCGCTCGCCATCGCCGTCGCGCAGATCCGGCAGCCTGAGCGTTTTCCAGGGCAGCCTGCCGATTCTCTGGCTTGCGCTCGAGCAGGTGAGCTCGGCGTCGCCGTCGTTGTCCAGGTCTGGGCAAGGGAGATCCCCAGGCCTCTTCGCGTAGGTGTCGGGCTTGACCGCAACCGCGTACGCGATCAGCGCCTCGTGAGCGGTGCCCAAGGCCAGAGCCGTCTTGCGTTGGCGCTCAACGCCGGCTCTCGTGGCCGAGTTGACGCTGATCGCCAGAAGGGACAGGGCAATCACCACCGCCACGAGCAACGCGATCGCGGTGGAACCTTGCTGCGGACCGACCGTCCGCCAACGCGCTAACCAGCGCGGGCAGGTGGAGGGCTGGGGAAGGAGATTTGGTTTTCGGTTACGGCTGGTGCCGGCGCGTGCGTGCCGGCTCAAGGGAGCTGACCCGCCTGGACTAGGCGGTTGATCACGGTGTAGCGCGACACCCACAGGACTTGGTCGTCGAAGTTGGCTGTCGAGAACATCTGGTAGAGGAAATTCTTCCCATCCCCTGGTTGTTCATCCGCGGCGTCTTTGCCGAGGGAATACAGCACGAACACTGCATCGCCATTGGACAAGACATTGGATGGGGGGGCACTGCCGCAGGTCGTCGATACGACGCTCCCGGTGAATACGAACAGGTACGAGCATTGGGTGCCGAGTGCCCCGACACCAGCGTTGCGCATTCCTCCGGCAGCCGTGAACGAATTGGTGACGCCATTCACGGTCTGATTCGTGATCGCGTAGCGGATGCGGTTTTGCGCCGAAGTCCACCCGTCGATGGCAAGCCCTTGCGTGTCGATGCTTGTCAGGCCCAACTGAGTTCCGGGGATCAAGCCGGAGAAGCTCAGGCAGTTCCCGTTGGTTGTCGTTCCCCCAGCCGCGAAGGCTTCCCAGCCTCCGTTCGTGCTCGAGCCCGGGCATGGGAAACGTCCATTGGCGACGGCGTAGCCGATTAGCGCCTCGCGGATATCCTCGAGGCGCCGCTGCGTGTCGGTGTAGCTGCGCTGGTCGACCTGGTTGGACAGCGGCGTGATGAAGGTTCCGAGCAGCAGAGCTACCACCACCAAGACGATGGATAGCTCGATGATCGTGAAGCCGCGGATCCGCCCCACGTGACGCCCGTGATGGTGAGAGAAGGAACAGGTCATTGGTAGACCACCAGATCGTTGAATGTGGAGGTGGGTGAACCGGACTGGTAGGCCCACGCGCCTGCGCCGGAGCCGGTAGCGGTGGCGTTCGTACCTTCCAGATAATTGGAGAGCGTGTTGCATGGGGTCGGCGTCGTGCTGCACGTGGTGGAGCGCGTCTGCGTACCGATCGCGGGACCGGCCACCATGACCACTACCCGTTTGTTGCCTGCCAGCGGACTGACTGTCAGACACGTAGAACCGGTGCACGTCGCCGGCGCTGTGCTCGCGGGTGCGTACCCGGCTGCGACGCCATAGAAGACGACATCCTTCCAGTTGACCCACCATGAGCCGCCCAGGTTGCAGTTAGCCGGCCAGCTCGAGGACATGGTGCCGCCGCTGTCGGTACTCGTTTTAGTGAACTTGCCGTTGTCTGGAACGCGCCCGAAATAGGTCCCGCTCTTATCGGCAAACGCGGACGTGACGGTGAAGGTCGTCGATGGGATGTCTACGGCCCATGGATAGCGTCCATTCCCAAACGTCCCGCCCTGATTCGCGCCGTAGCCACTCAGGCAAGTCAGCACCTCCTGCGCGACCCTGCGCTGTACCGCGGCCATGACATCGGAGAATTTGACCGTCATGATGACGTCGTTGATCTTGACCGGCGGGTTGGAGCCGGTGACGGTGGGATCGGCGATGGGTCCGCTGATGAAGCCGTTGGTGGTCCCGCCTTCGGTGAAGTTGGCGTTGTCTTCCTGATTGCCGACGGTGCCGGATACCGAGAGCACCGGCGCCTTCGCGATCTCGAGATAGTTGATCGGGTTGCACAGCGCCGTGCCCGTGTACACGATGTTCGGAGCGGTACCGGCGCCGGTGCAGACATTGGTCTTCTGGCAGTTGGTGATGTTGCTGTCCCCGGTGCAGGTGCGATTCTGAGGCGCGGCTTGGTCGAGGCGCGTGACGATCGCCCCTGGGGCGATGATGACTGCAACTGCGCCCGCCTGTTTCGTCCCATCGTTCACGACCAGGCCGGCGCTGTTGCGTACCGTGATGAATCCGCTGGTGCTGCTGTTCAGGCAACTCGTTTGTGCGGGGCTGGGGCACGTACAGGTGCTGTTCGGTGCGCTTTGCGGGGCGGGGCAGGCGGTCGAAGAGCTCGTGGCGCGCGGGTTCTCGACGAACTTGGCCGATACCGCGTACCACAGCCGCTCCCCATCGCCATCGCGCAAGTCCGGCAAGCCCAGCGTCTTCCACGGCAGCCGGCCGATCAGTTTGCCGTTGCACGGGCCGTCTGCCCAGCCGTCGTTATTGAGATCGGGGCAGGGCAGGTCCCCAAGGCGCGCGCAATTGCCGTTGCTGTCTTTCTTGAGACAGGCGGTCGCCGACACCTGCACGCCCGCGGCATAGGCAATCAGCGCCTGCTTGGCCGCACTCAACGCCTGCTCCGTCTGGGCAAGGCGAGTGGGCTTGGCGCCAGAATCCTTCGCCACGAAGGTCAGGATGGCGGCACCGACCATGACGCCGATCAAGGCGAGCAGGATCAGCAGTGCGAAGCCGCGTTGAGCTGAGTGGCTGTGTTGCTGCATTATCGTTCCTGCGCCTCTGCGCTCCCCGCAGAGGCTTGAGAGTCAGGCCCGCGGCCTTCTAGCCGATCACGGAGTTGTCGGGGTGAGCCCGATGAGGTAGTCCGATCGGCTGCCTCAATCTCATCCTCTTCGACTTCCTCCGCCGCTTCGCCCCGGCGCCCCTCGTAGCCCTCGGCGATCTTGCCGGTTACCAGGTCCGCTCTCTGGCCGACCTTCAACTTGAGCGTGCGTCGGTCGTCGGGAGTGTGCAGGACCACCGATGCCGGGGTTCCCGCCAGTACGTAGACGCGCATGCCGTCGTCGGTTTCGCCCTGCACCGATCTGCCGTTCAGCCATACCGTCGACATGCCGTCGCTGCGCTTGAGCACGCCGTTGACCGTGATGTCGCGCTCGGTGGGTGTGGGCTTCGGCTTATGCGTGGCGTCGGCCCGGATCTTGTTCCGGCGCGCGATGTCCAGGGCCGCTCGTTGCTCTGGGGTGAGCAAGAGCCGGCCGAGCGGCGCTTCGTCGGCCGAGGCCGGCGGGGCGAAGAGACACGCCAGCAGGATGGCGCCGAGCTGCCTCACGACTTGTGCTCCTCGCCCCCAGCCGTGGGGATGGTGATCCACGCAAGCGCACACTCCGCCGTGAGCGTGGGGCGATTCACGGGCACTACAGGGTCATTCGTCAGGCGCCGCAGGTTGCATTCGTTTACTGAGAACTGACCGACCTTTAGGGCGGCGAGCGCCTGGAAGAAATGCAATAGGTCTTCTTCGTGCAGCAGGTCGAGGCGCAGCTGCATGACCGATTCGCGCACCGGCAGGCTCCCCGCGTTCACCTCGTTCAGGAAGGTGTATGCCTGCTGCACGCTCACCTCGTAGTTGACGCCGTAGAGGTCGGTTTCACTGTTGGCGACGCGTAGCGCGTCGATCCAGCCGATACGTTGCTCTTCGCCCACCACGCCTTCGCGTTCGAGGCGGAGGTACGGACCCACATAGCGTTCGATGACCGCGCGCTCCGAATCCGACTGCTGCACGTGGCTGCGGGCCTGCGCCAGGAGATCCTCCTGAGCTCTTACCTCGTCGCGCGCTTGCGCGGACACCTTGCCCGAATACAACACGGCGCCCGTGCCGAGCGCGCACACCGCAGCAAAGACAACGAGCGGTACGCCCACGGCGCGCAGGTCCTTGGACGACATGTTGAACACGGCGTTACACTCCTGGCTTGAGCGTGACTTCGACCACGAACCGAGCCGGCTCCGTGCCCTCCCGTCGCGGCGCGGTGGTGCTGCCCGACAGAGTGCCTGACGAAGCCACGTTGAGCGGCACCTTTACGATCTTCGCACCGGCGACTTTGTCGTTCGTGCCCAGATCCCGCGCGAAGCTGTTCAGGCTCGCCAACGTCTCCTTGTAGTCGCCCGGTGTTCCGGTGAGCTCCACGTCCAGCAGCGCCGATTGCGACAGAGGCAGCGTCGCCGCGCCGCCTTCCGCTGAGGTTGCGGTGCGCCCCACCTTCCATTGCAGGGCGTTGAGCCTTACATTCGGGTAACGGTCCAGGGTGTGGCTGACCACTTGGAACGCGGTGTCGGGAAGCCGACCCATTCCGGCGATCCGCTCGGCCACTTCCACCGTGAGCTTGAGCTGCTCGGAGGGGACCGGGGCGGGAGGAAAGCTGCGGCTGAGCTTCTGGTATCTGAGCGTCTCCTGCTGCGCAAGGGTCTCAAGCTCCGCCGCCCGCCCCTTGAGCCCGATCAGCTGGTACACGTTGAGACCGGTCCACAGAGCTGCGACCAGGGCGCTCGCCGAGGTCGCGGCGTAGATCCGGCGCGTGAGCCTGTGGCGCACGAACGCGCTTGTCATTGCCGGCGGCGCGAGATTGAACTTCGGCGAGCTCTCGTGTCCGAGCAGGAACAGATGGAGTGCGTCGGGGCTCGAGGCTAGCGTCTCCCGATCGATGCCGACCTTCGATACGATCTCTTCAGGGCCCACGCGCAGCGCGCGGATATTGCGCCGACCGGCGACTACCGCATCGGTGAGCGGAGCAAGGGCTCCGTCGTGGTCTAGAATGATCACGGTCAATACGTCATCCACGTGCATGACGTTGAGCGCGTCGAGGTACATCCTTGTATTGCGGATCTCCTCGGCGCTGAACTCGATGCTCGCGCTCTGGGCGTGGCGCAGCGGCGTAAGCCGGCTGATGCGGAAGCGCTGGTCCTTGAGGAAGGTTTGACGCACCCCCGCCTCGTGCTTGGACACGAGCAGCAGATTGGGTTCCTTGAGCTCCAGCTTCTTGAGCAGTCCCAGGCTCAGCGTCGGGAGCAGAAATACTCCCGCCACCGACGCGGCGTTCGCGGTGAGGATCTGCAGCCAGGTGGAGAAGCCGTCCGGGTTGGTCAGTGCAGCGAACAGGTATCGATCGTCGCGTCGCCTCGACGTCTCCCGCTCTTGCATGACGGCGCCATAGTACGGGGTGGTGCGATACAGCTGCTTGAGCTTGCGCTCCAGCATCTCGCGCCGGTCTTGACCGAGCGCGTGGGGCAGCGTCTCGATGCGATAGTCCTCGTCCAACGTGTCCGCCATCAGATAAACGGGCAAGCCACGTGCGCCGCGCAGCATGTCGGCAAAACCCTGATGATCTGCCTCATGCGACTCTTCGAAGCGGCGCAGCGACGCCAAGCGGCGCCCGCCCCACACTGCGGCTGTGAGATGCCGAGCGGAGACGCAGAGAACGAGTTTGCGAGCCATCGCGATTAGAATTTAATTTTGCCCAGAATGTCGTAGATCGGTGTCAGCACTGAGAACAGGATCAGTGCCAGCAATCCCCCCAACACCAGTGTCATGGTGGGCTCAAGCAACTTAAGTGCCTTATCGATTGATTCACGAACGTCACGCGTGTAGAAGTAGCTGATGTTCAGAAGAGCCGTATCCAACGCCCCGGTGTTCTCTCCGACTCGGATCATGCGGATGACGAGCGGGGGGAACAGTCCGATATTGTGAAATGTTTCGCTCATGCTTTCACCGGCGTTGATGAGTTGTGCTGCACGTTGTAGGCCATCGGCGATCACGCGGTTGCCCACGATCTCCTCGCTGGTCTTCATCGCCTCGAGGATGGTGATCCCGGACCTGTACATCAGTGCGAAGAAGCTGGAAAAGCGCGACAGGATAATCTTCTGCAAAATCGGTCCGGTCACTGGGAGGCGCAGCTTGAGGTAGTCGAAGTAGTAAGCCGCTTTGGGGTTGGTTCTGACCAAATACGCCGCACCGGCCGAGACCATCACCGGGAGGGTCAACACCACGTACCAGTAAGTCGCGGTGAAATTTGACACCCCGATCAAGACACGCGTCTGCAACGGGAGCGGCAGGTTCATGCTCTTCAGGAGCGTCACCACCTGCGGCACCAAATACAAGAGGAGGAACAGCGTGACCGCGCACACAACCGTGAATACCAACGCGGGATACATCAGCAGGCGCCGAGTCTGGGACACCAACTCGTCCTGCCACTTGAGCGCGTTTCCCAGACTCTCAAACACCTCGGTGAGCCGGCCGGATTGCTCGCCGGCTTTGACCAGGCTCACGAACACGGGGCTGAACACGGCGGGGAAGCCTGCGAGACCCTGTGACAGCATCTTTCCGCCCTCGATGTCCTCGAGGACCGAGGAGAGGATCTCTCGGAAGCGGGGATTCTCCGTGGCCTCGCGCAAATCGCGCAGGCCTTCGAGCAGCGGGATACCGGAGCGCGAGATCTGCTCCAAGTCGAAGCACAGAGTGATCAAGTCGCGGCGATTGATCGTCCCCGTGGTGACCAGGACACGGCTGCTGCGTAAGGCCCGGAACGTGATGAGATCGAGGCCCATGCGCTTGAGGCGCAGCTCCAGGTCGGCCTCGTTGATCGCATCGAGCTTGCCTCGCGCTGGGCGCCCCAGCTTGTCTATGGCTTTGTACTGATAGGCAGGCATGGAGCTGGAAAGCTGGCTTGCGCCGCGTGCTGCGGGGGCTGGCCGCGCGGCGCGCCTAGCCGGCTAGTGCAGGTGCTGCGTAAGATCCACGGACCGCGCCACCTCGGCGATGCTCGTTGTGCCGTCGAGGATGCGCGCGATGCCTTCCTCCACCAGCGGTCGAAACCCCTTCTCGGTGGCCAGCGTCCGCAGCTCCTTCGACGTCGCCCGGTGTGCCACCAGCTCATCCATGTCGCCGTCCATGCGCAGGATCTCCATGATGGCGGTGCGTCCGCGGTAGCCGCGGAAGTTGCATAGTTTGCAGCCCGTCGGGCGATGGATCTGCAGGGCGCTGTCCGGTTCGATCCCGAGAAGCTGCCGCTCTTCGTGAGACGGCGAGTAGGCCTCCTTGCATTGGGCGCAGAGCATGCGGACCAGTCGCTGCGCGATGACGCCGATGACATTGCCGGCGATGATGTCCGGGAGAATCCCGATATCGAACAGGCGGGGGAAGGCACCCAGTGCGGAGTTCGTGTGCAACGTCGTGTATACCTGGTGGCCGGTCATCGCGGCGCGGAACGCCATCTCGGCGGTTTCCTTGTCGCGCACTTCGCCCACCAGGATGATGTCGGGATCCTGACGCATCATGGCGCGGATGCCATTCACGAAATCCACCTTCGCCGCTTCGTTGACGGAGGTCTGCCGCATCAGCGCCACCGGGTACTCGACCGGGTCCTCCAGCGTCATGATGTTGACCGACTCCACGTTTACCTGCGAGAGCAACGAATACAGCGTGGTGGTCTTGCCGCTGCCGGTGGGGCCGGTGATGATCAGGATTCCTTCCGGCCGCGCCAGCATCAGCGATAGCATGTTGATCAGGTGGTTGGGCAGCATCATCTGGTCCAGACTGATGATGGACTTTTCGCGGTCAAGCACGCGCAGCACGATGTTCTCACCGTGAATGGTAGGCTGGGTGGCCACACGGAAGTCCACCGGCCGTCCGTTCAGGTTGAGCGTGATACGCCCGTCTTGTGGCGCGCGCGTCTCGGCGATGTTCATGCCGCTCATCACCTTGACCCGCACGACGATTCCCGGCCAGTAGTTCTTGTGGAGGCTGCGCACCTGTTCCAAAACGCCGTCGATCCGATAGCGGATGCGCAGAAATGCGAACTCCGGCTCGAAGTGGATGTCGGAAGCGCCGCGCTTGATCGCATCGACCAGCAGCGCCCCCACCAAGCGCACGATCGGCTGCGTGTACTCGTCGCTTCCTCCTTGCAAGCTCTGATAGTCGATCTCTCCGGTTTCGATCTCCCGCAAGATCCCGTCGACCGATAGCTCGTGTCCGTAAAATTGGTCCAGGCAAGCCTCGAGCTGAGCTTCACTGGCCAACACGGTCTTGATCTTGACGCTCTGACCCAGCGTCGCGCGCAGCTGGTCCAAGGCGCCGACATTGAAGACTTCGGTGATGGCAACGGTAAGGACCTGTTGCTGGTTGTCGAACGCGATGGGCAGCACTCGGTGCCGGCGAGCGAACTCCTGCGGGATCAGCTTGAGTGCATCGGCGTCGATCACGACCTGGGTGAGGTCGATGCTCTCCTGCCCGATGGTGCGCGCCATGATGTCCCGGATCACCGCTTCGGTGACGAAGCCGAGACGCACCAACAGGCGGCCGATCGGGACAGACTGATTGCGCTGTTCGGTCAGCGCGATGCGCAGCTGATCCGGGGTGATGAGCCCCTGTTGGATCAGCAGCTCGCCCAGGCGAAGTTTTTTCCGGTGTTCAGACATCGTCCTGGCGCGGCTATTCGACCCGGGCGGCGAGCTGCCCGATGCGCTCGATCACCCGCTTCTGATCGAAGTTCGCGTGACTCTGCTGCAAGCTCAGCTCCAGAGCCTTGCGGTAGTAGGCAAGCGCGAGCTTGGGCTGGTTCAGGTGCTCCAGACCGACGGCCAAGTCATAGGCGTAGTCGGCGTTGTCGGATTGCATCTGATAAGCCTCGAAATAGGCGGCTTGGGCGCGAGGCCAGAGGCCTTGTCGAGCGTAGAAATTGCCCAGACTGAAATACAGATACGCGGAGGGTTCTCGCGCGATCAGTTGCTTGAGCTTGGATTCGCTGGTGGCCGGGTCCGCTTGTCCGAGTATGTCGATCAGGCCGGCCTGAGCCACGGCATTGCGTGGCTCGAGCTCGAGTGCCCGGTCATAGAAGCCCACCGCCTGCTGAACGTGACCCCGGTGTGCGGCGATCGCGGCCAGTCCGAGCATGGCATCGACGCTATCCGGATCCGCCTGCGCACTCTCACGGTAGAGCGCTTCGGCCTCGTCGAGCTTGCCGTCCTGCAAGGCCTGATAGGCTTGGATGAGGCGCTGAGGCGGCATCTTGGCAGGTGTCGGTTCAGTCCGTCTCGGCCCGACCACGTCTGTCATCGGTGCGGTTTCCACTGGCGTTGCGGCGGCGGCGGGGCCTGCGGCGGCGCTCGGGGCCGGAGCGACGCGGCTTGCCACGCTATCGGTTGGGGCCGCCCGGGGCGCCATGGCGGATGCGGGGGAAGGCGGGACTTGTCCCTCAGCCGGGGTACCCGGTTGGGCGCCTACATGCACACTCGGAGTAGGAGTCGGTCCCGGCGCTGAGCGCAACTCCTGGCCTGCTGGCGCTGATGCCAGGGCAGGCGGTGACGCGGCCGATGGTGCCGCTGTGGGCGGGGGCACGGCGCCGGGAGAAGGTCCAGTTCCCGGGGCGTTCACTACAGGAGCGGAAGGATTGCTTGGGCGCACGGGCGCCGCAGGCGGAGTTTTAGCAGTGAGCGCTTGCGTGAAGAGATCGCCCCGTAGCGCTCCTGGGTGAAAGATCTCCAGGTAGACATACACGCTGTAGAACAACAAAAAGATACCGGCAGCCACTGCGAATACGGGCACCGGATGATCCCGCACCCAATCGACCCAGCCGGCGGACCGCGTTTCACTCGCGCGCAGGAACATCGCGGCCTGGGCGGAGGTGGCCGCTGCAGACGGTGTGTCAAACGGCTCGAAGGGTTCCGCGCGCGCCTCCGTGTCCTCCGGACCGAACACGTCGGCATCTGCCAGCGCGAGCTCCGTCTGGGGTGCGTCCGGCTCCTCCCTCTCCGGCTCGTAGCTGAGATCAGCGACCTGTTGCGGCGCTGCCTGTCTGGGCTGCGCGGCGGCGCTGCTCGGTGCGGGTTCCGCAGGACCGGGAGCGGAGTCGCGGTTTTGCGCAGCCTTCTGCAAGGCCTGAAGCAACAGGCTCATGGTGTCTGCCCGGTCTGGTCGATCGCCGGCAGGAACTTGCGCAGATGCTTCAGCTCGTCGCTATCGAGGGACGGGTTGGTCACCACCGTCGGGCGGATGAAGATGACCAGCTCGACCTTCTGGACGGTGTCATTGCGGTACTGAAAGGCCTCGCCCACGCGCGGAATATTGCCCAGGCCGGGAATCTGGTCGGTGTTACGCTGCACGGTATCGGTCATCAATCCACCCAGGATTGCCGTCTGACCGCTCACCAGCTGGAGCACAGACTCCATCTCCTGGACTTGGACCTGTGGGACGAGGTTCGTCAACGGGGTCTTCAGCGGGTTCCCGAAACTGTCGAACTGCAGCGCCGGATTGGGGTCGGGAACGAATTTCTCGACGCGCGTGATCGTCGGCCGTACCGTCAGCGTGACCACGCCGTTGTCATTCACCTGCGGCGTCATGCTCATAATGAAGCCGACCGCCACGGTCTGCGGCGTCGTGGTCACCGACTGCAGGTTCTGGGCGGAAACCGAGCCTTGACTGATCTGCGACTGGATCAGGAAGTACACCACGTTGTCCACCACCTTGAGCAGCGCGGTCTGGTTGTTCAACGCCATCAGCTGAGGGCTCGACAGCACCCGCGTCTTGCCGAACTGCTCCAGGAGCTTGACGTTGATATTGAGCTGTCCCGTATTCGAGGTGTTGTTCGAGTATCCGATCGTCAAGCCGGTCGGCGGCCCCCCTCCCGGGCCGAGCGTAGCCGGGGTCAACGCTTGTAAGAAACTGAACCCGCCGCCGCTGAAGGCAAAGCGACTCCAGTCGACGCCGGCCTGATAGGTCTTGGATAGCGTGACTTCGGCGATCGTCGCCTCGATCAGCACTTGCCGCTGGACCGAGTTCATCACGCTGTCCAGGTAGGCCTGGATGAGCTGATGCTGGCGCTCGGTCGCGATCACGGAAATCGTGCCCGCGACGGGGTTGGCCACGATGTCCAACTTGGGGTCGGCGCCCGGGTTCGAGGCCGACGAGCCGAATACGGTCTGAAACAGGCTGCTGGCATTTTGACCCGCCCGTGCAACCGCCTCGGCTTGCGCCAGGCGTTCCTCGCGCGCGGCTCTCGCCACTTCGGCCTGAGCCTGGCGATCCTCGGCGCTTTGCGCGAGCGCTCGAGTGGAGTTGAGGATGCTGCGGATATTGTCTTGGATCACCTCCCAGAAGTTGTTCTTGGCCGTGCTGGTCACGGAGGTCGACGACGCGCCACCGGATTGACCTTGCCCGGCGCCGCTCGTCCCGCCGCTGGCGCTGATCTGCCCGCTCACCGCGATCGTGGAGTTCGTATCTCGCGTCATGTTGACGTAGTCGACACGGTAGGTCTTGAGATACGGCGTGTCGGGACTGACCACGATGGTTCGGCCCTCGACGCGGTAGCGCATGTTGACCTGCCGGGAGATGCGGTCGAGGATCGAGGGCAGCGTCTCGTCGATCGCGTTCAGGCTCACCAGCCCTTTGAGGCCGGGATGGATATCGATGTTTTCCTTCGTGTCCCGGGCCAGTGCCAGCAGCAACTCTTTGATCGGCACCTCGTGCACCACGACGCTATAGGTCGGCGCCTTCGTCCTGGGCTTGGGAGGCGGCACGAACGTGTTCGTGGTCACCGGCGGCAGGATGTTCTCCTTGTCGCCGGTCGGGGGAACCGTCGCCTGGCTGAGATGGCCCTCGGAGGGCGGCACAGTCGGCTTGTACGCGCAGGCGAACAGCAGGATTGGCGCGAGCAGACTTACCGCCCAGGAGGAACCACGCGTGGCGAATGCGATGCGGCGCATAAACCTCGAGCCGGTTTTCAGTCGAGCCTCCGCCTCTTCTCGGGACAGCCTACGCGAGGGCGGTGCATGCTCGCGCCTACTGGAGCCGTCTGATGCAGTGCGGGCCGCTTCGGCTCACTTGTCGTGCGAACGGCCGGCCGCTGGGGTCCGCCGCTCCATCACGATGCGTTCCTCAGGCCAATCTCGGATCGGATACCCTGGACGGTGCGAACGTAGGGCCGGTTGGCTTTGAGTTCCCCGGGCAGCGCCTCCAGCGAGTGCAGCGCTTCCGCGCGACTGCGGAAGGAGCCATACAGGACGGTCATGGATGGCTGCCGATTCGCCACCGTGCGGTACACGAAAATCTGTTCTAGCTCAATATACTTTCCAAGGAGATCGAGATAGTGCCTCAACAGCGCCGGCTGATTCGAACCCAGCAGCTGGATGCTGTAGGTGGCTGCGTCGGCCTTCTCAAGCCAGCGCCCGGTGGCAAGCAAGCGCTGTTCCAATAGGTCCCCCTCCACGGAGGGACCGCCACCCAGTGCCGCCTCGTTGCCCGGCGGGCCGCTGGGCATGGGAGCTGACCTCATGGCTATCGGCACAGGAGTGCCAGCTGCGGATGCGAGTTGCGTACCCGGGAGAACAGCGTGTCCCGGTGCCTCAGTCGCTGATTTCACCGGCCCCCGGGCGCCTGCGTCGTTGGACCTCTTGGCGGTTGGCGGCGGGGCTAGAGGTGGCGTCCCGACTGCGGCGCTCGCTGCGCGTGCATCGCCTTGCGCTGAAGCGCCGGGATGCAGGGAGGAGAAGTACCACACCGCCGTCGCCAAGCCACACAGCGAGAGTCCCGCAACTGTGAATGCGAGCCGCCGACGAGGCGGTCCGCCGGGGGCGTTGGTGAATTCGCTCTCACGGACCGCCGCCCGTACGTGCCTGAGATTCACGTTGTGGGTGGATTCGGAGAATGCCGCGAGCAACGCTTTGTCCGCCACGATATTGATCCGGCGCGTGAGTCCGCGTGTGACTCGGGCCATGTAGCGGATCACGCTAGGGCCGAAAAGATCGGGGCCGTGGTAACCGGCGGCGCGCAGCCGAAACGCTGTGTAGGCACGGATGTCCTGCGCACTCAACGGGGGTAAGGTGAAACTGTGCGTGATGCGCTCGCGCAACTGCCTGATCTCGGGGCGTCGCAGATTGCTGTCGAGTTCCGGCTGACCGAAGAGAACGATCTGCAGCAACTTATGCTGCTTGGTTTCCAGGTTCAATAGCAGCCGGATCTCCTCCAACGTCGCGATCGGCATGCTCTGGGACTCCTCGACAAATACCACGACCTGTCGCCCCTGTGCATGGCGGGACAACAGATATTCGTTCAACGCGTGCATCACTTCCAACCGCGCGGCATCTTTCGCGATTGGCACTTGCAGCTCGAACGCGATGGCGTGCAGGATCTCTTCGGGAGACACGCTGGGGTTGGCGAGGTATACCGTCTCGACCGTGGGCGGCAGGCGCGCTTGCAGCACGCGGCATAGCATGGTCTTGCCGCTGCCGACCTCGCCGGTCACTTTGATGATTCCTTCGCCCTGCGTGATGGTGTAGATCAGCGCCTCGAGCACGGCCCCGCGGTTGCCGCCCTCGAAGAAGCAGTCGGTGTCCGGAGTGATCTTGAACGGCGGCTGAGACAGCCCGAAGAAGGCGTAGTACATCAGATGTCTGCCGTGTTGCGCTCGGCAGCCGGGGCCGCCGCGTAGTTCTGCATCCGGCTATACAGCGTGGTGCGATGTACGCCGAGCAGTTTGGCCGCGTGACTCAGGTTGCCATTGGTGAGGGCTAGCGCCGCTTCTACATAGCAGCGTTGGATGCGCTGGAGCGTGTCATCCAGGCTGAAGCCGGCCTGCGCTTGCAGCTGGCGCTTAGCTGCTTCGACGGCAGCGCGGAAGTCGGTACCAGGCAGCGCGTCCTCGATGCGCGGTTCGTCCGGCTGCACGTCGAGCTCGGCGAGGAGCTGTTCCGCGTTGACGATCTCGCCGGCATACCTGGTGATCAGGCGGATTACGATGTTGCGCAGCTCCCGAACGTTGCCCGGGAAGCTGTAGTCCATCCAGATCTGCTCTGCGTTCGGATCGAGGTGGAACGGGACTGCGCCGCTTTGGTTCGCGTAGAACTCGGTGAAGTGGGACAGCAAGCGATGCTTGTCATCCCCCAGTTCGCGCAACGGCGGCACGGCAACGGTGAATACGCTGAGACGGTGATACAGGTCGGCACGAAAGCGTCCGCCTTTGATCTCCTGGCGAAGGTCGCGGTTGGTGGCTGCGATTACGCGTGCCTGACTTACCCGGCTCTGCGTTTCACCTACGCGCTGGTATTCACCGTTCTCCAACACCCGGAGGAGCTTGGCCTGCAGCTCGAGTGGCAACTCTCCGATCTCGTCCAGGAAGAGGCTGCCGTCGCGCGCTTCCTCGAAATAGCCGCCGCGGGCCTGGGTTGCTCCGGTGAATGCACCCTTCGCATGCCCAAAGAGCGTCGCTTCCACCAGGTTGGGTGAGATCGCGGCGCAATTCAGGGCGAGGTAGGGTTTGGCGGCCCTGGCGCTTTGGCGGTGCAGCGACGCGGCCACCAGCTCCTTGCCGCTCCCGGACTCCCCCTCGATCAGGACCGGGAACGGGGAGTCGCAGTACAGGCGAATCTGCTGCCTGAGCTTGGTGATGGCCGGGCCCGAGCCGACGATGCCACTGTCCGCGCCCTGCGCCACGCGCTCTGCCGCGGTGATCGTGCGCGCGTTGAGCAGCAGTTGCTTCAGCCGCTGCGGCTCGCACGGCTTGGCCACGAACTCGATCGCGCCCAGGGCTCGCGCATGGCGTGCGTTGCTCTCGTCATTCTGGCCCGACAGCACGAGGATCTTGATGTCGGGCGACAGGGCGAGCAGCTCGTTGATCAACCGAAACCCCTCGTTCGGGCGATGCGGAGCGGGAGGAAGCCCGAGATCCACGAGTGCCAGCTCCGGAGTTCGGTCGAGTTGCCGCAGAAGACTCTTGACCTGGTTCCTCGACTCGGCGACGTACACGTTGAAGTCCCGGCCCAACACGAAGTCGAGCGTATCGGTGATCAACGGATCATCGTCGACGATCAGCAGGTCGGGCTTAGTGGCTGCAGCTGATTCCACCATCTATGCTCGCGCTGCCTTACGGGATGTTGACCGATCGTGCGGACCGGGCCTGGGCATTTGTCGCCCGAATCATCTGCTCGAGACGCGGCGGTATGCCGTGGCAGCCGCCTGCCGCCCGTCCTCGCCGCCAGTGCGTCCGGTTGCCCGCGCGTTCGACCCAGCCGGTGGAACATCCCGCACCCGGCTTGAACGGGCGACCCGCTTTGGCGCCCCAGGCATCCGCTTCGTCCTGGTACGACTGCATGGCGTATTCGATCTAGGCAGCGAGTTCGGCGGACGGCTCGATGCAAGCGAGGAAAGCCTTCTCGAGGTTCGCGTCGTCGTGCCGCCCGCGCAGCTCGGCGGGGCTGCCGGTGAAGCGAAGCGCCCCGTCGTGGATCACGGCCATGCGGTCGCAGAGCTCCTCCACGTCGGCGAGCACATGCGAGGTGAAGAAGATCGTCCTGCCGCCATCCCGCAGCTCCTTGAGCAGCCCCTTGAGCAGAGACCGTGCCTTGGGGTCCAGGCCGCTGATGGGCTCATCCAACACATACAGATCCTTGCGGGCGAGCAAACATGCGGCCAGCCCAAGCTTCTGGGTCATGCCTTTCGAGAACGCACGCACGGGCTTCGCCAACGCGGAGACGTCCAGGTCGAGACGCTGCAACATGCGCTCGGCTTCCTGCCGATCGCACACCACCCCCTGCAGCCGCAGCATGTAGCTCAAGAAGTCCCAGCCCCTCAGGTAATAGGGCGGGGTGAAGCGCTCCGGCAAGAAGGACAGGCGTGTGCGCGCGTGCGTGATGCGATGGGATACACCGAACACTTCGATCTCGCCATCGTCGGGTTCGGCGAAGTCGAGCAGGCACTTGATCAAGGTCGTCTTGCCCGCGCCGTTCATCCCCACCAAGCCAAAAGTCTCGCCGGCGCAGACGTCGAGGGTGAAGTCCCGAAGCGCGGGGGCGCTGCCATAGCGCTTGCTTACGCGCACGAAGCGCAGGGCGGGCTGAGCGTCTCGTCCGGTGGCCATGTGTGGTATTGAGATACGGCGGCGGCGGCTGGGTTGTTATCGGCTGGGGAGCCGCAAACTGCAGCAAGATGCGCGCCGCATCCGCCGCCGCCCGCCAAACCGGGGTACAATCCGCCGCGTTTCTCGACCGGTCCCCGTGAGTCCCGACCCCCTCGTAGAGCTGCGCGACGTCGAATTCCGCTATGACGCGCGCCCGGTGCTGACCGGGATCAATATGGCGGTTCCGCGCCGCAAGGTGGTGGCCATCATGGGGCTCAGCGGCTCCGGCAAGACCACGATCCTGAGGCTGGTGGGGGGGCAACTGTCGCCCAATCGCGGCGCCGTCGTGGTTGGCGGCCAGGTCATCCGGGAGCTGTCGCACTCGGGCCTATACCAGTTACGCCGGCGCATGGGCATGCTGTTCCAGTTCGGCGCGCTATTCACCGACTACTCGGTGTTCGAGAACGTGGCGTTTCCTCTGCGGGAACACACGCGCTTGCCCGAGGCGCTGATCCGCGACCTTGTGCTGATGAAGCTCAATGCGGTCGGCCTGCGGGGGGCGGCTGACCTGATGCCGGAGGCGCTCTCCGGCGGCATGGCCCGGCGCGTCGCGCTCGCTCGCGCCATCGCGCTCGACCCGATGTTGATCATGTACGACGAGCCGTTCACCGGGCTGGACCCGATCTCCACTGGAGTGATCGCCAACCTCATCCGGCGCCTGAACGACGCGCTGGGCGCCACGTCCATCGTGGTCACCCATGACGTGGAGGAGTCATTCAAGATCGTCGACTACGTGTACTTCGTCTCGAGCGGCGTGATCGTGGCTGAGGGCACGCCGGCTGCACTGCTCGACTCCGGCGAACCCTTCGTGCGCCAGTTCGTGCACGGTGAGGCGGACGGGCCGGTGCCTTTCCACTATCCGGCCCGGGAGTATGCCCGTGACCTCCGCTTGGAGCGGCGCACGTGATCGGCGCGGTCGAAGGCGCGCTGCGCACCGTCGGGCACCTGGCCGTCGATGGCGTATGGAAGCTCGGTGCGGCAACGCGTTTTTCCTGGTACGTGATCAGCCGCTCGCGTGAGAGCATCCGCCGGCCGCAGCTCACCCTGAACGAGATCTACTTCAGCGGCACGCTGTCTCTGATCATCATCGTGGTCTCGGGGATGTTCGTCGGTTTGGTGCTCGGGCTGCAGGGATACGAGACGCTCAAGCGGTACGGATCGTCGGAGGCGCTGGGCACGCTGGTTGCCCTGGCGCTAGTGCGCGAGCTCGGCCCCGTGGTGTCCGCGCTGCTGTTCGCGAGCCGCGCCGGGTCCGCGATCACCGCCAAGATCGGCATCATGAAGGCGACGGAACAGCTCTCGGCCATGGAGATGATGGCGGTGGATCCGTTCGCGCGCGTGCTGTCCCCGATTTTCTGGGGCGGTGTCATCTCGATGCCGCTGCTGGCGGCGATCTTCAGCGCGATGGGTGTGTTCGGCGGGTACGTCATCGGTGTGGTCATCATCGGCGTGGACTCCGGCGCCTTCTGGTCCCAGATGCAAGCGAACGTGGATCTGCGCGAGGACATCTTGAACGGAGTGATCAAGAGCGCCGTGTTCGGCGTCGCCGTGACCCTGATCGCCTTGTTCGAAGGCTACGATGCTCCGCCCACGGCGGAGGGCGTCTCGTACGCCGTCACACGCACCGTAGTCACCTCGGCGCTGGCCGTGCTGGCGCTGGATTTCGTTCTCACCTCCTTCATGTTCACCGGGCTCTGACCATGAAACGCACGACAGTAGACTTGTGGGTTGGCGTCTTCGTCACCGCGGGCCTGATATCGCTGCTGACACTGGCGCTCAAAGTGGGCAATGCGACCAGCGTGTCTGCCGCCGATTCGTACACGGTCGTGGCGCAATTCACCAATATCGGCGGCCTCAAGCCGCGCGCGCCGGTGAAGAGTGCCGGGGTGGTCGTCGGGCGCGTAGACGGTATCGCATTCGACGATCAGAATTTCCTGGGCAAGGTGACCTTGCATATCGATAAGCGCTACAAGTTTCCAAAGGACACCTCTGCGTCGATCTTGACCTCCGGCCTGTTGGGTGAACAATACGTCGGGCTCGACGCGGGTGCCGATGCGGTCAATCTGAAAGACGGCGACCAGATCAAGCTCACACAGTCGGCCGTCGTGTTGGAGAAGTTGATCGGCCAATTCTTGTACGGCAAGGCGGCCGAAGGCGGCGAGAAGAAGTAGGCGGTGTCGGGTTGCGTTTCACGACGGCGGCTCTACAACGGTCGGCTAACACGGCGAGAGGAGCATCTCGGGGATGACTGCGGCTGATGCACGGCAAGCGGCGAGCGGCCTGGCGCTGGTGCTCGCGCTCTGGGGGTCGGGCTCGACACTGGCCCAGGAAGCGCCGGACGTAGTGGTGAAGCAGGTTGCGGCCCAGGTGGTGACGGCGCTGCGGGAGGACCCGGATCTGCGCTCGGGCAATCCAGCCAAGATGGCCCAACTCATCGAGCAGGTGATCGCGCCGCACTTCGACTTCGAGCGGATGACGCGCCTGGCGGTGGGACGCGCCTGGAGGCAGGCCAGCCCGGACCAGCGCAAGGCGCTGATCGAGGAGTTCCGCACCTTGTTGATTCGCTCCTACAGCACCGCCTATTCCTCGTACAAGACCATCGTGGTCAACGTGAAGCCGCTTCGGCTGCAGGGCGGCGAGGACGATGTGCAGGTCAAGTCCGAGATCAAGCTGCCGGGCGACACGCCGCCAATCAGCGTCGACTACAGCATGTACAAGTCGTCGGCCGAGTGGAAGGTGTATGACGTGACGGTGGACGGGGTCAGCCTAGTCACTACCTATCGCAGCACCTTCGCGGAAGAGATCCAGCAGAACGGGATCGATGGACTGATCAAGTCCCTGCGGGACAAGAACGCGCAGCCGTTCGGGACGGCGAGGAAGCAGCAGTAGACGTCGACCGGCGATGATCGACTTTGCCGACGGGCGTTATTGTCTGCGGGGTCCGGTGACCTTGGCCAACGTTGGGCAGCTCATGGAGGACGGGCGGCGTCGATTTGACGGGTCGAGCGTGCGGGTCGACCTCTCGGGCGTGACCGAGGCCGACTCGTCGGCGATCGGGCTGCTGCTGGGCTGGGCACGCGAGGCGGCTGCGCGCGGTGCGACGATCCAGTTCGAAAATCCCACCGAGAACCTCGAAACTCTGATCGGCCTGTATCAAGTCGGCGAGTTCCTGCCCCGCATCCGTCGCTAACGCCGCGCCGCGGTCCGCTCCCTGACCGGTCATGCAGTTTGCGATCCAGATCCAGCAGGTACACAAGCGTTTCGGCTCGGTCCAGGCGCTAGACGGAGTAAGCCTGCAGATCGAGCACGGAGAGTTCTTCGGCTTGCTCGGTCCGAACGGCGCCGGCAAGACCACGCTGATCAGCATCCTCGCGGGGTTGGCACGTGCCGACGCAGGCAGCTTGACCGTGATGGGGTTCGACGTCGTTCGCGACTACCGACGCGCCAGGCGCTCGCTCGGCGTCGTTCCGCAGGAGCTCGTATTCGACCCGTTCTTCACCGTTCGCGAGACGCTGCGCATCCAGTCGGGGTACTTCGGGTTGCGCGATAACGAAGAGTGGATCGACGAGATCATTTCTCGCCTGGACCTCGCCGACAAGGCCGATGCCAACATGCGCCAGCTCTCGGGTGGCATGAAGCGACGCGTCCTCGTGGCGCAAGCTCTGGTTCACCGCCCGCCGGTGATCATTCTCGACGAACCCACAGCAGGGGTGGACGTGGAGCTGCGCCAGGGTCTGTGGCGCTTCGTGAGGGAGCTGAACCGGGCCGGCCACACGATCGTGCTGACGACGCACTACCTGGAGGAAGCCGAGGCGCTGTGCGGTCGCATCGCCATGCTCAAGCAGGGGCGCATCGTTGCCCTCGACACCACGCGCAATCTCCTGCGCGGAGTTTCGGGCATTCACGTCCAGTTGCGGCTCGCTCCCGATCGGGTCCCCGCCGCGCTCAGCGCGCGGGTGGTGGGACAAGAGGGCGCGAGCCGCATCTTCGCCTTGGACCGCTATGCCCAGATCGAGCACGTGCTGGCCCAGCTTCGTGCCGAGGGGGTCGAGGTGCAGGAGATGGAAGTCCTGCAGGCGGACCTGGAAGATGTGTTCGTACAGATGATGCGTCGCGGATAAGCAGATGACCGGATCACGAGAACGCACGATCGAGCGCGTCCACGCTGATGCAGCCTCGCTGCGTCGATCCATGGAATCCGGGTTTCGCACCCTTTTGCACAAGGAGCTGCTGCGGTTTTGGAAGGTGAGCTTCCAAACCCTCGCCGCGCCCGTGCTGAGCGCGTTGCTGTACCTGCTGATCTTTGCGCAGGTTCTCGAATCGCGCGTGCAGGTGTACCCAGGCGTCGGATATACGGTATTCCTCGTCCCCGGTTTGGCAATGATGTCTCTGCTGCAAAACGCCTTCGCCAACAGCTCGTCCAGCTTGATCCAGTCCAAGATCACGGGCAACATCATCTTCGTCCTGCTCACTCCGCTGTCTCCCCTGGAGATCTTTCTCGCCTACGTAGCGGCGGCCGCGGTGCGCGGAGTGTTGGTGGGTACAGCGGTGCTGGTGGCGGCCGGCTGCTTCGCGCACGTGTCCGTAGGGCACCCGCTGTGGGCATTCACGTTTGCGCTGCTGGGAGGTTGCATCCTCGGCGCGCTGGGGATCGTCGCCGCGATCTGGGCGGACAAATTCGATCAGCTCGCGACATTCCAGAACTTTCTCATCGTCCCGCTCACGTTCCTGGCCGGCGTGTTCTACTCCGTGCACTCGCTGCCGGTATTTTGGCAGCGGGCCTCGCACCTGAACCCGTTCTTCTATATGGTGGATGGGTTTCGCTACGGGTTCTTCGGTCGCAGCGACGTCGCACCGCTGGTGAGCCTGGCCGTGGTGATCGGTTTCCTGCTTGCGCTCTCCGGCATTGCGCTCGGATTGTTGCGCTCGGGCTACAAGCTGCGCCACTGAGTGGCCGGCCGGGCGCGGATACAATAGCCAAGTTGACGGGAGATACGACTTGATCGAACCGGAAGATGTGAAGCGTTTCATCGAGGAGAAGCTGGATTGCGAGCATGTGGAGGTGATCGGCGACGGCCAGCATTTCGAGGCCGTGATCGTGAGCGCCGGCTTCCGCGGCAAGTCTCGCGTGCAGCAGCACCAGCTGGTGTACCGCGCGCTGGGAGACCGTATGCGCGAGCAGATCCACGCGCTGTCGATGAGGACGCTGACGCCCGAGGAATGGGCGGCGCGCTCAGGCGCTTGATGGCATGGACAAGCTGGTAATCAACGGCGGCGTCCCGCTGGAGGGCGAGATCCGCATCTCTGGCGCCAAGAATGCGGCACTGCCGATTGTGTGTGCAGCGATCCTGACGCCGGAGACGTTGCGCGTGCAAAATGTTCCGCACCTGCGCGACGTCACCACCATCCTGTCCCTGCTGGCGCAGATGGGAGTCGAGTTCTCTCTGGACGAGCGCGGGACGGTCAGCCTCACCGCCGCCAATCTGCACACGCGGGTCGCACCTTACGAGCTGGTGAAGACGATGCGCGCGTCGGTGCTGGTTCTGGGACCGCTGGTCGCGCGCTTCGGCGATGCGCGCGTGTCGCTGCCAGGCGGTTGCGCGATCGGGTTGCGCCCCGTCGACCAGCACATCAAGGCCCTGCAGGCCATGGGAGCGCAGATCGCGATCGAGCATGGATACATCCACGCCACCGCGGATCGACTCGTGGGAGCGCGAATTGTGATGGATTTGGTCACCGTGACCGGAACCGAGAACGTCATGATGGCCGCAACGCTTGCGGAGGGCACCACTGTCATCGAAAACGCGGCGCGCGAGCCGGAAGTCGTGGATCTGGCCGATTGCCTGATCGCGATGGGCGCCCGGATCTCGGGACATGGCACCGACGTGATCACGGTGGAGGGGGTGGCTCGGCTGCACGGTACCACCTATCGGGTGATGCCCGACCGCATCGAGACCGCTACGTTCCTCGTCGCCGCGGCCGCCACCGGCGGGGATATCCGACTCAAGAGCGCGCGTCCGGATGTCCTCGACGCGGTGCTCAGCAAGCTGGAGGAGGCCGGCGCCAGAGTCGAGAGCGGTGCGGATTGGCTGGGCTTGCGCGGCAACGGCGAACTGAAATCAGCCAGCATCCGGACCGCGCCGTATCCGGCATTCCCCACGGACATGCAAGCCCAGTTCATGGCGCTGAACGCGGTGGCCCGCGGGACGGCGGTGATGACCGAGACCGTGTTCGAGAACCGCTTCATGCATGTGCAGGAGCTCAGGCGCTTAGGCGCCGACATCGAGGTGGAGGGGAACACCGCGGTCGTCCGTGGCGTCTCGGTGCTCGACGGCGCGACGGTGATGGCCACCGACCTTCGCGCTTCCGCCTGTCTGGTCGTGGCGGGCCTCGTTGCCGGTGGCGAAACCGTGGTCGACCGGGTCTATCACCTGGACCGCGGCTACGAGTGCATCGAAGAGAAACTGTCCCAGCTGGGAGCCAGGATCAAGAGGACGCGTTGAAGCCCGTCACGCCGGGCCGCGAGTGCGGTGCAACCGCTTCCGCTGCCGGCTAGCCCGCCCGCTGCCGAAACCCCAGTCTGCATCGGTCCGGACCCTGGCGCAGGCGCCGATCTTGCCCGCGCGCGCCCGGAGACGCGTCCGGCAGGGACCCGGGTGGGCTGCGGTAGAATCTTCGATTTCAGCCGAGCACCCGCTTGTGAACCGCATCACCATTGCCCTTTCCAAGGGGCGCATCTTCGACGAGACGGTTCCGCTGCTGGAGGCGGCCGGCGTGCGCCCGAGCGAGGACCCGGAGGCCTCCCGGCGGCTGATCATCGGGACCGCTCGTGCCGATGTGAACATCATCATCGTCCGTGCCTACGATGTTCCGACCTACGTGCGCTATGGTGCAGCCGACATGGGCATCGCCGGGAAGGACGTACTGTACGAACAGGGTTCGGAAGGGCTGTATCAGCCGCTCGACCTCAAGATCGCTCGATGCAGGCTGATGGTGGCCGCGCCGGCCGGATTCGACTATGCCGCTGCGGTACGCCAAGGGGCCCGGCTGCGGGTCGCGACGAAGTATCTGAAGGCGGCGCGCGAGCACTTCGCGGCGAAGGGCGTGCATGTGGATCTGATCAAGCTGTACGGGTCGATGGAGCTCGCTCCGCTGGTCGGGCTGGCCGATGCCATCGTCGATCTCGTGAGCACCGGCAATACCCTGCGAGCCAACAATTTGTTGGCAGTCGAGGAGATCATGCCCGTCAGTGCGCGTCTGATCGTCAATCAGGCGGCGCTCAAGCTCAAGGACGACGTCATTCAGCCCTTGCTCGACGCTTTCGCGCGCGCGGTGGACGCCGGTCATCCCCATGCTGTCGCTTAGCCGGCTGGACAGCGCCAGCGCGGACTTTCCCGCGCAATTGGAGCGCCTGCTCGCCTTCGACGGTGGGCAGGACGAGCGCATCGACCGTGCCGTTGCCGCCATCCTCGCCGACGTCAAGCAGCGTGGCGATGCCGCAGTGCTCGAGCACACACGCCGCTTGGACCGGCTCGATGTTTCCAGCGTGGGATCGCTATCGGTTCCGCAGGCAGAGCTGGAGCGCGCGCTCCAACGTCTGCCACAGGCGCAGCGCGACGCCTTGGAACAGGCGGCCGCGCGCATCCGTGCCTATCATGAGCGGCAGGTAGCGGAGTCCTGGAGCTATGCGGAACCCGACGGCACGCGACTCGGCCAGCAGGTCACGCCGCTCGACCGGGTGGGCATCTACGTGCCCGGGGGCAAGGCCGCCTACCCCTCTACCGTGCTGATGAACTCGCTGCCTGCGAGAGTTGCGGGCGTGCGCGAGCTGGTGATGGCCGTCCCTACGCCCGGCGGCGAGAGAAGCGACCTCGTGCTCGCCGCCGCCGCCGTGTGCGGCATCGATCGCGTGTTCACCATGGGCGGGGCGCAGGCGATCGGCGCTCTGGCCTATGGTACGGAGACTGTCCCGCAGGTGGACAAGATCGTCGGTCCGGGAAATGCGTACGTGGCCGCGGCCAAGCGGCGCGTGTTCGGGGTCGTCGGAATCGATATGATCGCCGGCCCGTCGGAAATCCTGGTGATCAGTGACGGGTCCGGCAATCCGGACTGGGTCGCGATGGATCTGTGCGCGCAAGCGGAGCACGACGAGATGGCGCAGGCCATCTTGCTCTGTCCCGACTCCGGATTCATCGATGCGGTGCAAGCCAGCATCGAGCGCCAGCTGGATGGCATGCCGCGCAGGGACGTGATCCGCGCCTCGTTGTCGGGACGCGGGGCCCTGATTCGGGTACGCGATCTGGAGCAGGCTTGCGATCTCGCCAACCACATCGCGCCGGAGCACCTCGAGCTGTCGGTGGAGTCGGCGGAGCGCTGGCTGCCGCGCATCCGCCATGCGGGAGCCGTGTTCCTCGGGCGCTACTCGTCCGAAGCGCTCGGCGATTACTGCGCCGGCCCGAATCACGTCCTCCCCACCGGGCGTACCGCTCGCTTCTCTTCGCCGCTCGGGGTCTACGACTTTCAGAAGCGCACCAGCGTGATCCAGGTGTCCCGTGAGGGCGCGCACAAGCTCGGGCGAATCGCGGCTGAGCTGGCCGTGGGCGAAGGGCTGCCCGCGCATGCCAGCTCGGCGCGGTACCGATTGCATGAATAGGGCCGCGATGCCGGACAACAGCCCGCAGACGCTGATCCGCGACGAGATCCGGGCCCTGTCCGCTTACCACGTGCCGGACAGCCGCGGTTTCGTCAAGCTGGACGCGATGGAGAACCCCTACCGCCTGCCGTTGGACCTGCGCGCCGAGCTGGGCCAGCTCGCGGCGGACGCGAGCCTGAACCGCTACCCGGACCCGGGCGCGCATCGGCTCAAGCAGCAGTTGCGGGCGGCGCTGGACGTTCCGGCAGGAATGGACCTGTTGCTCGGCAACGGCTCCGATGAGCTCATTCAGATCCTGGCGCTTGCGGTCAACCGTCCTGGCGCCACGCTGCTCGGCGTCGACCCCTCGTTTGTCATGTTCCGGATGATCGCGACGATCGTCGGCTTGCGCTACGTGGGCGTCGCACTGCGCCCCGATTTCAGTCTGGATTTGCCGGCTCTTCTGGCCGCCGTACAAGAGCACCGGCCGGCACTCACCTTCATCGCTTTTCCCAATAACCCGACCGGGAATCTGTTCGACCCCGAGGCTGTGCGTGTGCTCATCGGAGCGTCTCCTGGGCTCGTCGTGATCGACGAGGCTTACCACGCCTTCGCCGGCAAGAGTTTCCTTGCCGAGCTGCATCGGTTTCCCAACCTGCTGGTCATGCGCACCTTGTCGAAGCTGGGCCTCGCGGGGTTGCGACTGGGGATGCTGATCGGCCGGGCGGAGTGGCTCATCGAGCTCGATAAGCTGCGCCTGCCCTATAATGTGAACGTGCTTACGCAGCAGCTCGCCGCGTGCGTGCTGGAGCGCGTCGACGTGCTGGAGGGGCAGGCGGCCGCAATCCGCAGCGAGCGCTCCAAGGTGCTGGCGGCGTTGAGCGTGATCCCCGATATCCGCGCCTTTGCGACTGATGCCAACTTCATTCTGTTTCGTGCGCCTTCGGCCGATACGGTCTTCGGCGGCCTCAAAGCGCGCGGTGTGCTGATCAAGAACTTGAACGGATCGCATCCCGCCTTGACCGATTGCTTGCGCGTGACGGTGGGCACACCGGAGGAGAACGGCCGCTTCCTGGATGCGCTCCGGCAAAGCCTTCCTCAGCACGCCTAACTCGCGCCCCAACCGGCTCCGCTGCGAAGCGAATGCGCCAGGCCACGATAAACCGCAACACCCTGGAAACCAAGATCAGCGTCAAGCTCGACCTCGATGGCGCGGGCAAAGGCGTGCTGTCGACCGGCATTGGCTTCTTCGACCACATGCTCGAGCAGGTCGCGCGTCACGGGATGCTGGATCTCGACATCACCGCGAGCGGGGACTTGCATATCGACGCGCATCACACGGTAGAGGACGTGGGAATCAGCTTTGGCCAGGCGTTTGCGCGTGCGCTCGGCGACAAGAAGGGCATCCGCCGCTACGGGCACGCGTACGTTCCGCTCGACGAGGCGCTTTCGCGCGTGGTGGTGGATCTGTCGGGTCGGCCCGGGCTGGAGTACAACATCCTGTTCAGCCGTGCACTGATCGGCGAGTTCGACGTGGACCTGATCCACGAGTTCTTCCAAGGCTTCGTCAACCACGCGCTCATTACGCTGCATGTGGACAATCTCAAGGGCAAGAATGCGCACCACCAGGCGGAAACGGCTTTCAAGGCGTTCGGTCGCGCGCTGCGCATGGCCGTCGAGCCCGACCCACGCATGCAAGACATGGTGCCCTCGACCAAGGGGACGCTCTGACCGGGCGGCGACGCTCAATCGCTTCGGCTGCGGCCTGCAATGATCGACATCGCGGTGATCGACTATGGCATGGGGAACCTGCGCTCCGTGTCCAAGGCCGTCGAGCACGTGGCGCCGGGGCTGACGGTGGTCGTGACGAGCGACCCACAGCAGGTGCGTGATGCCCGGCGCGTCGTGTTCCCCGGCCAGGGCGCGATGCCCGATTGCATGCGCGAGCTGGATGCCAGGGGCTTGCGGCCGGCCGTGCTCGATGCGGCGCGCGACAAGCCCTTTCTCGGCATCTGCATCGGGCTGCAGATGCTGTTCGACGCGAGCGAAGAGGGCGATGTGTCGGGGCTCGGGTTACTCGAGGGTCGCGTCGTCCGGTTTGCCCCCGAGCGGATGGTCGGCCCGGACGGAGCCAAGCTCAAGGTGCCGCACATGGGATGGAACCAGGTGCAGCATACATTCGAGCATCCGCTATGGGCCGGCATCCCCCAGGGTAGTCGCTTCTACTTCGTGCACAGCTATTATCCCGTGCCGCGTGATCGTTCGATGATTGCGGGTTACAGCTTCTACCCCGCACCGTTCACATGCGCTGTGGCAACGCGCAATCTGTTTGCCGTGCAATTTCATCCGGAGAAGAGCCAGGAGGCCGGACTTCGACTCCTCGCCAATTTTGTCCGATGGGACGGCCGCTGCCCGTCCGTCGCGCGCACGGAGGAACTGCCACTTGCCGAATGGTAGAAGCCATGGGCGCTTCCGAAGGCGACCCGCAACCCGAGGTTGGCACAGAGCTCAGGTAGCGGACCATGGACGGGTCGGGCCGGGACGCGGGGAAGCGCCGCGGAGCGGGATTTTTCCCCCGACGGGGTTCGATGTATGATTAGCTCAGTTGACCCTGCCTACCTGCCCGGCGCGGCCCGTTTCCCACCCCCCGATTTCCGTCTCCTGCTGTCTGCTGCATGCTGATCATTCCGGCAATTGACCTGAAAGATGGGCATTGCGTGCGCCTGAAGCAGGGCGCCATGGACCAGGTCACGGTGTTCTCCGACGACCCGGCGGCCATGGCGAGACACTGGACCAAACTCGGCGCACGGCGTTTGCATCTGATCGACCTCAACGGCGCGGTTGCCGGCAGGCCCAAGAACGAGGCGGCGATCAAGGCGATCGTCGCGGCGGTCGGGGACGCGATCCCGATCCAGCTCGGCGGTGGGATACGCGACCTCGACACGATCGAACGGTATATGGATGACGGCATCCACTACGTCATCGTCGGCTCCGCCGCGGTGAAGACGCCCGGCTTCCTGCATGACGCGTGCTACGCATTTCCGGGGCACGTGATGGTGGCCCTGGATGCCAAGGACGGGAAAGTCGCGCTCGACGGCTGGTCCAAGATGACCGGTCACGACGTGATCGACCTGGCAAAGAAGTTCCAGGACTATGGCGTAGAGGCGATCATCCACACGGACATCAGCCGCGACGGGATGCTGACAGGACTGAACATCGCAGCCACAGTGGACTTGGCGCGCGCCGTGTCGGTGCCGGTGATCGCGAGCGGCGGTGTGAGCAGCCTGGAGGATGTGAAGGCCTTGTGCGAGGTCGCGCGGGAAGGCATCGTGGGCGCCATCACCGGCCGCGCGTTGTACGAAGGAAAGCTCGACTTCGTCGAAGCGCAGAAGCTCGCCGATACACTCGCACCCGAGCAGTAGTCGCGCCGCCTCGTTCCCTGTGCCGGTGCAACGCCGGGCCGGTGGGGCACGAGGAGCAGCAGTCGAGCGGCACCGATCAGATCAGCCATGGGGCTTGCCAAGCGCATCATTCCGTGTCTCGACGTCACCGCGGGACGCGTCGTCAAAGGAGTGAACTTCGTCGGCTTGCGGGATGCCGGCGATCCGGTCGAGATCGCACGCCGCTACGACGAGCAGGGGGCCGACGAGCTCTGCTTCCTCGACATCACCGCGAGCTCGGATGGGCGCGGCCTGATCCTCGGGATCGTCGAGGCGGTGGCCTCTCAGGTGTTCATCCCCCTTACGGTGGGCGGCGGTGTGCGCTCGGTGGCGGATGTACGCAGCCTGCTCAATGCGGGCGCGGACAAGGTCAGCATCAACACCGCGGCCGTCAACGATCCGCAGTTGGTGGCCGAGGCGAGCGGCAAGGTCGGTTCTCAGTGCATTGTCGTGGCGATCGACGCCAAGCGTGTGGCGGGCTCCGACGCGCTGCGTTGGGAGGTCTATACCCATGGCGGACGCCGTCCTACCGGACTGGACGCTTTGGAGTGGGGGATCCGAGTGCAGGAACTGGGTGCCGGAGAGATCCTGCTCACGAGCATGGACCGGGACGGGACGCGACATGGTTTTGACTTGGAACTCACGCGCGCCTTTTCCGACGCCCTCGACGTGCCGATCATCGCCAGTGGGGGGGTGGGCAACTTGGATCACCTGGTCGAAGGCGTGCTGCGCGGTCATGCCGATGCAGTGCTGGCGGCGAGCATCTTTCACTACGGCGAGTACACGGTGCGTCAGGCCAAGGAGCGGATGGCCGCGCACCAAATCGAAGTCCGGATGTGAGTCGGCCATCCACGGACCTCGCTGCGACCACGGAGGCCCGCACTGTGCCAGCGGATTTTCGATCGCTCGCCAGCTGTCTGCTCGGAGGGACCTGGTCCCCGGCGCTCTAGCGAACCCGCGCTCGCGGACGAATTTCTCGCCCGCGAGCGACTCCTACGAAGAGACGATATCGTGAGCTCGAAGCGGAACGACGACCCTGCCTGGATGGACGAGATCCTGTGGGACGAGGGCGGATTGGTTCCGGCCATCGCTCAGGACGAGGCCAGCGGTCGAGTCTTGATGCTTGCCTGGATGAACCGAGAAGCCCTGGCGCTCACCGTGCAGACGGGAGAGGCTCACTACTGGTCGCGCTCACGCGGGCGGCTGTGGCGCAAGGGCGAGCAGTCCGGGCACGTGCAGAAAGTGAAAGACCTGCGGTTGGACTGCGATGGAGACGCGCTGCTGTTGAGCGTGGAGCAGGTCGGCGGCATCGCCTGCCATACGGGTCGGGAGCGATGCTTCTTCCGGCGCTACGCTGAGGGACGGTGGAGCGTGACCGAAGCGGTGTTGCAAGACCCGGCGCAGATCTACCGCACCTGAACGGGCCTGGATTCGCGGAGTCTCCATCCATGATCGATGCTTCTATCCTCAAGCGCCTCGCACAGACCATCGAGTCGCGCAAGGGCGCCGATCCGTCCTCATCATATGTCGCGCAGCTCATGGCCCGCGGCAACGACGCCATCCTGAAGAAGGTCGGCGAGGAGGCGGCCGAGACGCTCCTGGCCGGGAAGGACGGTGATAAACTGCATATCGTTCGGGAGACTGCGGACCTGTGGTTTCACACCCTGGTGATGCTCAGCTTCCATGGGCTAGGCCCGGACGACGTGCTCGCGGAGCTACGGCGCCGCGAGGGGATCTCCGGGATCGATGAGAAGGCCTCGCGGCAACCATGAGCCCGGGGCGTGGAACCGCGGTTGCGCGCCCTGCGCCGGGTCTTACACTCCCAAGGACCTGCAGTGGCGGTCCTTCGGGAGGCTGCTGAAAGGGCACCAAACCGCTCCGAGGCAGCATAACGACGAACATGCAAGACGTGAACTGCATTTTTTGCCGGATCGTTCGGGGCGAGATCCCTTCCCGGAAGATCTATGAGGACGACGAAGTACTGGCATTCCACGATATTCACCCGTTGGCGCCGGTACATTTTCTGATTATTCCGAAGTCGCACGTGCCGTCCATGATGGAACTCGGAGAGCGCGATCGGGATGTGTTCGGCAAGATCATGGTGCTGGTGCCCAAAATCGCGCGGGAACAGGGGGCACAGGACGGATTCCGGTTGATCGTCAACACCGGGCGTGTGGGACGGCAGGAGGTGAACCACGTTCACCTTCACGTCATCGGCGGGGGCGAGCCGCTCGGCGCCATGCTTCCGCGGCCCAGACCGTGACGAATTCGGTAGAACTGTAGAGGAGCAACGACATGGGCGGGTTAAGTATCTGGCACTGGTTGATCGTGCTGGTCGTGGTGGTGCTGATCTTCGGCACCAAGAAGCTGCGCAACCTCGGCGCGGATCTGGGCGGTGCTGTGCGCGGGTTCAAGGAAGGGATGAAGACCGAAGAGGAACGGGAAGCGCCCCAGTCCAGCGCCAAGCTCGAGCACACGGCCACGGGACAAACCATCGAAGGCGAAGTCAAGGAAAAGACGAAGTCCTGAGCTGCAGATCCGAGCGCTGTCGCGGGAGCTGATCCGTGCTGGGGATCGATTTCTGGGAATTCGTCGTGATCGGCGTTGTCGCGCTCGTCGTCCTGGGTCCGGAACGTTTGCCACGGCTGGCGCGCACCGCGGGTCATCTACTCGGGCGCTTTCAGCGCTATGTGGCCGACGTCAAAGCCGAGATCAACCGGGAGATGGAACTGACCGAGCTGAAGAAGCTGCAGTCCTCGGTCGAGGATGCTGCGCGCTCTATCGAGAACACGGTCCGCAGTGAGATGCACGATGCACAGAAGGAATTCCGCGAAGCCGAGACCGCGCTGTCGCAGGCGGACGAGGAGCTGAAGAAGACCACCGAGGAGTTCAGGAAGGCGACTGCGGAGATCCCGATGCCACACATGGGCGCGGGTCCCAAATTGCTCTCGGAGCCCGCCACCAACGCCGAAAACGTCGCGAAGCCGGCCGAGTCTGGGGACGCTGGTGCGCATGGCGCAGCGCTCGAGCGCAGCTCCGAGGCCGCGGCTTCCGGGTCCAAAGAGCCTCCGGTAGATGAAGTGGACACCCCATCGCCTCAGCTCGAACTGGGCTTCGAGCGTGCGACGCAGAGGCAGAACTGATCTCACACCGGGCCGGTCCGTGATCGGTCCGGTTCCTCTCGCTGAGACCCCTGGTACAACGTGAGCGAACAAGAGGCGGGCCAGGAAACCTTCCTGTCGCATTTGATCGAGCTGCGCAATCGACTGCTATGGTCGGTCATTGCGGTGGTCGTGGCCTTTGTTTGCCTCGCCCCCTGGGCCAAGGACATCTACCATCTGGTTTCGCAGCCCATGCTGGCCCAGCTTCCAAAGGGCGGCAGAATGATCGCGACGGGGGTCACTACCCCGTTCTTCATCCCGTTCAAGATCACGTTCCTGGCCGCGGTGCTGGTGTCCCTACCCTTCCTCCTGTATCAAGTCTGGGCATTCGTCGCGCCCGGGCTGTATGCGCACGAGAAGCGCCTGGTCGCTCCGCTGGTAATCGCGAGCACGGTGCTGTTCGCGCTCGGAATGGCGTTCGCCTACTTCTTCGTATTCCCTGTGGTGTTCCGTGTGATGCGGACGTTCACACCCGAAGGTGTGGACTGGATGCCGGATATCGGCACCTATCTGAGTTTCGTGGTGAACATGTTCATCGCCTTCGGCGTCGCTTTCGAGGTGCCGATCGTGGTGATCCTGCTGGTCCGCATGGGCGTGGTATCGGTAGCCAAGCTCAAGGAGATGCGCCCGTACGTGATCGTTGGTGCGTTCGTCATCGCCGCGGTCGTGACACCGCCCGATGTCACCTCGCAGCTGCTGCTCGCCCTTCCGCTGTGCTTGCTCTACGAAGCCGGGCTCCTGGTTGCGAGCTTCATGGCGCGCTCCAAGCCAGACGAGCTCGCCTCGGAGTACCAGAAAGAGTAACGGGGCGCGGGTCGAGCGCTCGTGCAGCCGCGGGGCAGGGCCGCGGAGGCGTCCACGCTGAATCGGTCATCGCTCCTGTTCCTGCCGCGGGCGCGGTCGAGGGCGCTTGCCGACTGTGAGCTTCATCGACACCTCGGTGTTGTTGCGCACGACCTTCAAGGTGGCCGTCTTCCCGGGCGCGGCTTCCGCGACGAGGTTCAGCATCACGGAGGAATCGGCCACCGCGGCGCCATCGACCTCGGTCAGCACATCGCCTGGGCGGACTCCCGAGCGGTCCGCCGGTCCGCCCCGAACCACCCCCGCGATCAGCACCCCCTTGGTGCTGGGCAGCTTGAACGACTCGGCCAGCTCGGGGGTGATGTCCTGGACCTCGACCCCGATCCAGCCCCGCGTGACCGAGCCGCTGGCGACGATTTGCTCCATCACATGGTGCGCGAGGTTTCCGGGGATGGCAAAGCCGATCCCCATCGAGCCCCCGCTTTGCGAGTAGATCGCCGTGTTGATCCCGATCAAGTTGCCGCCCGAGTCCACCAGCGCGCCGCCCGAGTTGCCTGGGTTGATGGCGGCGTCCGTCTGGATGAAGTTCTCGAACGTGCTGATGCCCAGGTGCGTGCGTCCCAGCGCGCTCACGATGCCCTGGGTCACGGTCTGGCCCACGCCGAATGGATTTCCAATCGCGAGCACCACGTCGCCTACGCTGACCTGGTCGAGCCGCCCAAAGCTGATCGCAGGCAGGTTCCTCAGATTGACTTTGAGCACGGCGAGGTCGCTCTCGGGGTCGCTGCCCACGACCTTAGCCTTTGCTTGGCGGCCGTCGTTGAAGGCGACCTCGATCTCGTCCGCGGCTTCGACTACATGGTGGTTGGTGAGGATGTAGCCGTCTTGCCGGACGATCACCCCGGAGCCGAGACTGGAGCTGCGCTGCGTATCGTCGCCGAGCTGGTCACCGAAGAAGCGACGAAACCACGGATCGTCCGTGAACGGGTTCCGCGGGGCCCGCGCCTCTTTGCTGGTGAAGATGTTGACCACCGACGGCATCGCCTTGTGGGCCGCAGGGCTATAGGATCCGAGCGCCTTTACCGGCGAGCGCACCTCCTTCGGAGACGGGGGCGCCTTCGGTGCCCCGATGGAGGTCAACAGATCCGGCCGCAGGGTCTGGACCACCAACAGGATGGCTAAAGTGACCGTCGTGGCCTGGGCGAACACGAGCCAGAGCTTGCGCATACAATGATGGGAGGCCGCGAGGCGGGCGGCTATGCCGAGCAGGTTGATGTGAAACGCAAATTATATTCCCGAACGCCCGTTCGACCGCCCGCGCTGCGCGCCAAAGGCACCATCGGGGTTGCCCGCCTGCGAGATATGCGCTTGTTTGACAAGCACTAACGGTTCCCGTAAGATCCGCCGCTTTCCGCGACTGCGGTCGCGAGCCACCGGTCCCGAGGCCATTCCTTCGATGAAGACCTTCTCTGCCAAGGCGCACGAGGTAAAACGCGATTGGTATCTGATCGATGCCACCGACCGTGTGTTGGGGCGGCTCGCCGCCGAGGTTGCGCGGCGCCTGCGGGGCAAGCACAAGCCGGAATTCACCCCCCATGTGGATACCGGCGACTATATCGTGGTGGTCAATGCCGACAAGATCCGCGTCACGGGTCGCAAGCCGGAGCAGAAGCTCTATTATCGGCATAGCCAGTTTCCGGGCGGCCTGAAGAACACGACCTTTGCCAAGCTGCATACGCGCTTCCCCGAGCGGGCGGTCAAAAAAGCGGTGAAAGGGATGTTGCCCAAGGGCCCCTTGGGCAACGCGATGTATCGCAAGCTCAAGGTCTATGCGGGCCCCGCGCACCCGCACTCGCCGCAGCAGCCACGAGAGCTCAAGTTCTAAGCGCTTCCAGGGATCCCGATATGGCAACTCAGCAACACTATTACGGCACCGGCCGGCGGAAAAGCGCCATCGCGCGTGTCTTTCTTCGCCCCGGCAAGGGCCAGATCACGGTGAACGGCAAGCCGGTGGATGAGTTCTTCTCACGCGAGACCGGCCGCATGATCGTGCGCCAACCGCTGGAGGTCGCGAATCACCTGTCGACCTTCGACATCATGGTCAACGTCAAGGGCGGCGGTGAATCCGGGCAAGCGGGCGCCGTGCGCCACGGCATCACGCGCGCTCTGATTCACTACGACAGCGCCCTGAAGCCGGCGCTGAAGAAGTCCGGCCTTGTGACGCGGGACGCACGGGAGGTCGAGCGCAAGAAAGTCGGCCTCCACAAGGCGCGCCGGCGCAAGCAGTTCTCCAAGCGGTAAGCGCAGTTGCGCCGCCGTCAAAGCCGCCTGCGGGCGGCTTTTTGTTTTTTCGGCAGCGCCCGATTTTGGGGTTATCATGCAGCCGTAGGGCAAAACCTAATCCAATGATTTGACGCGAGATTCCAGAATGGTTCGGGTCGGCATCATAGGCGGTAGCGGGTACGGCGGCGTGGAGCTGCTGCGGATCCTATCGAAGCACCCGCAAGCGCAGTTGGTCGCGATCACCTCGCGCAAGGAGGCCGGCATCCGCGTCGCAGACGCGTTCCCGAGTCTGCGGGGCAGCATCGACATGCACTTTTCGGATCCCTCCGCGACAGACTTCAGCGGATGCGATGTTGTGTTCTTCGCCACGCCGACCGGGGTAGCCATGCAGCAAGCTCCCATGCTGCTCGAGGTGGGAGTGCGCGTGATCGATCTCGCCGCGGATTTCCGCCTCCAGGACCTGCAGGAGTGGCAGAGATGGTACGGGACCCAGCATGCATGCCCCGCGCTGGTCCCAGAAGCCGTCTACGGCTTGCCCGAACTGAACCGCGAACGCATCTCCAAGGCCCGTATCGTCGGCGTGCCGGGCTGCTACGCGACCGCGATCCAGCTCGGTTTCTTGCCCATGGTAGAGGCGGGAGCGGTGGACGCGCTCGGGTTGATCGCCGACGCCAAATCCGGGGTCAGTGGGGCGGGGCGCCGCACGGAGGTGCATTTATTATTCGCCGAGGCGGCCGATAATCTGAAGGCGTACAGCGTTTCGGGACATCGGCACTTGCCAGAGATCCTGAGCGGGCTCACTCAGGCCGCGGGTCGTCGCGTGGAAGTGACGTTCATCCCGCACTTGACGCCGATGATCCGCGGAATCCACGCCACCCTTTACGCGCGGCTTACGAAGGAGGTGGACTTGCAAGCCTTGTACGAGCAGCGCTTCTCGCGCGAGCCGTTCGTCGACGTTCTGCCGGCCGGGAGCGAGCCCGATACCCGCTCGGTGCGCGGCGCAAACATGTGTCGGATTGCCGTGCACCGCCCGCGCGGCGGCGACACGGTCGTGGTCTTGTCGGTGATCGACAATCTGGTCAAGGGGGCTGCCGGGCAGGCGGTGCAGAACATGAACATCATGTTCGGTCTGGCGGAGAGCACGGGCCTGGAGGGGATTGCGTTGCTTCCGTGAGCCTGCTGCGACGGTTCAAGCGCAAGTTCGGGATCGCCGCGCGTCGCGTCGCGGTACATACGCGCGCGCCCTGGTATCTGAGATGGGGCCTCATCCTGGCCGGATTCACGTTCACGGCGGCAATGGGCTGGCTGGCTTTCGATGCTGGCCGGACGCTGGCTGGCTTTCAGAGCGGCAAGGCAGCCGCCGAGCAAACCCGCCTCATCGAGGAAATCGCGCATGTGCAGGACGAGAACGCCGAGCTGCGCAGTCAACTCGCCGCCCTGGAGCGCCAGACCCAGATTGACCAGGCCACACACGGCAACCTCGCCAACCAGATCAAGGCGCTCACCGACGAGAACGCGCTGCTGAAAGAGGATGTCGCGTTCTTCCAGACGCTGATGACCTCGGGCGGCGAGTCGGGCGGGGGCGGGATCAGCATCAACCGCTTCCGGGTTCGGCAGGACGCGCTGCCTGGCGAATATCGCTACCAGCTGTTGATCGTGCAGTCCCGCACCCGCAGCCGTGAGTTCCAGGGCAAGCTCCAGCTGGTCGTGAACCTGGAGCGCGAAGGCCAGCAGCAGGTCTTGGTCTTACCCCAGGGCGAGGAGAAGGGTGGCCCGTACAACCTGAGCTTCAAGTTCTATCAGCGGGTGGATGGGGTATTCCGGGTCCCGCCCGACGCGATGGTGAGGCGAGTCCAAGTCCGCGTCATGGAAAACGGGAGCGACACCCCGAAGTCTTCCCAGACGGTAAACCTTTCCTAGGAGGTGACAGAGCATGTTTGGTGGCAAGGCGAGCAAGCCGCAGAATCGCATCGACAGCCTGATCGGCGAGGGAACCACGATCGAGGGCAACGTCATATTCACCGGCGGGCTGCGCGTCGACGGCCGTGTCAAAGGAAATGTGCTGACGGCGGACGAGCAGCCGAGCACACTGGTGCTGAGCGAACGGGCCCGGGTCGAAGGCGAAATCCGCGTATCCCATGCGGTCATCAACGGCACGGTCGTGGGTCCGGTCCATGGAAACGAGTACGTGGAGTTGCAGGCGAAATGCAGCGTGACCGGGGATGTCCATTACCGCACGCTCGAGATCCAGCTTGGCGCCGTGGTGCAGGGCAGGCTGGTGCATCACGATGAGGCGCAGGGCGCCCAGATCGTGCCGGTCAAGGCCGTGGCTGGAGATTGATTCCCGGCCGGTTGACCCAATGTACGGTCCAGTGGATAATTTTTTGCTTGTGTGGTGTCAGGAGTACAGCCATGAACGCAGTGACTGAAATGCCCGCCCCTCTGATCTTCACCGACGCAGCCGCCAATAAGGTGCTGGAGCTCATCAACGAGGAAGGCAACCCCGCGCTCAAACTGCGTGTCTTCGTCAGCGGCGGTGGCTGTTCCGGCTTTCAGTACGGCTTCACGTTTGACGAGACTGCCAACGACGACGATACCTCGATGGTCAAGAACGGGGTGACGCTGCTGATCGATCCCATGAGCTACCAGTATCTGGTCGGCGCCGAGATCGACTATCAGGAGAGCATCGAGGGCGCCCAGTTCGTCATCAAGAACCCGAACGCGAGTTCCACTTGCGGCTGCGGGTCGTCATTCTCCGCCTGAAGCACACAAAGGACGCATCGGAAGGAGGGGGCGCAAGCCCCCTTTTTCATTGGCGCGAGCCGCGCCAACTGCTTCGGAATACGCGCCCGCGGCGATCAATTCATCGCCGCGAGGTTCATGCCGTGGATCAGGTTGAGCCGGTCGAGGAGGGCGCGCGAGCCCTCTTCGAACGCGCTCTTGACCTGTGTTGTGATCGGAGGTCCCGGCGGGGAGGCGAGGCGAAGCGGATTCTGATGCAGTCCGTTCACGCGGAACTCGTAGTGCAGGTGCGGGCCCGTGGCAAGCCCGGTGCTTCCGACGTAGCCGATGATGTCGCCCTGGTTGACGTGCTGGCCGACCCGCAGCCCACGGGCGAAGGCCGAGAGATGGCCGTAGGCCGTGCCGTAGCCGTTCGCGTGACGCAGCAGGATCAGGTTGCCGTAACCTCCCTGTCGCCCGACAAACTGGACGTAGCCATCCGCCGTGGCCTTCACACGCGCGCCGGTAGGCGCCGCATAGTCCACCCCTTTGTGCTCGCGCCAGATCTGCAGGATCGGATGGAAGCGGGAGGTGGAGAAGCCCGAGCTGATGCGCGAAAACTCCAGCGGCGAGCGCAGAAATGCCTTGCGCATGTTCTTGCCGTCGGGGGTGTAGTAGCCGCCGCGGCCTTGCGGATCCTGGAAGTAGACGGCGCGGTAGGTGCGCCCGGCGTTCGTGAATTCCGCGGCGGTGATGCGCCCGGTGCGCACCAGCTCCCCATTGCTGTAAAAGCCCTCGAACACCACGGCGAAGCGATCCCCTGGGCGCAGGTCGCGGTGAAAGTCGACCTCGCTCGAGAAGATATCCACTAACTGGACGGCGACGGCGTCGCTGAGTCCGGCCGCATCCGTTGCCTCGAACAGAGAGGTTTGAATCTCGCCCGAGCTCATGAGCAGGCGTGGCTCGGTGTTCAGCGTCTGCTCGCGGGCGACGAGGTCGTTGCCGCGCCGCTCGACGATCAGTTCCAGCCCGTCGGAGGTGAGGTAGCGCAGGCTCACCAGCCGTCCCTGGCTGGTGGTCACGGCTCGGACGGTGCGACCCGGGACAAGCTGATAGAGAGAGCGGACATGCCGGGCGCTGCGCAGGTACGCGGTGCCATCGGGGTCGTCGACCTGCAGGCGGGCGAGCAACGAGCCGATCGTGTCCCCGCGCTGGATGCGCTCTTCGTGCCAATATTGGGTCTCGGCCCCAGGCGCGCTCCCCGCGCTAGCCCCCAGGGGGATGTCCTCGATCACTTGCTGCAGCGGAACATGCTCCGTGCTGGTGTCCGGGGCGATGCCGAATGCGGCGACGACCCCGAGCAGAGGGATGGCAGCCAACAGGGCGACTTTCGGAGTGGACACACCGCCCCGCTGCTGGTCGCGAGCGGTGAGCGAGGGATTCTTTTCGGCTACAATCGCGTTCTTTTCGTTTTCCATATTTGGCTTGCGCGTCTCGCGAAGGTTAGCAGAAAAGCCGCGATCGAGCTGAGGGCTCGACGCAAGCTCCATGCCTAGGGGTCGACTCGATCCGGGCGGAGCCTATCGCGGCGGCATGCGGGCGCCGGCTCAACAGATCCATGATCGACGTGCACGAGAGCTTGAAGCTCATCAAGCGTGGCTCCCACGAGCTGCTCGTCGAAGAGGAGATCGTCGCCAGGCTCCAGTCCGGGAAGAAGCTGCGCGTGAAGGCGGGTTTCGATCCCACCGCGCCCGATCTGCACCTGGGGCACACGGTGCTGCTCAACAAGATGCGCCAGTTCCAGGAGCTGGGACACCATGTGATCTTCCTGATCGGTGATTTCACCGGCATGATCGGTGATCCGACCGGCAAGAATACGACGCGCCCGCCGCTCACTCGAACGGAGATCGACGACAACGCGAAAACGTATAAGGACCAGGTGTTCAAGATCCTGGACCCCGAAAAGACCGAGATCGCCTTCAACTCGTCCTGGTTCGACCGCATGAGCGCAGCCGATCTCATCCGCCTCGCCGCAAAGCACACGGTCGCGCGCATGCTCGAGCGCGACGACTTCGGGAAGCGCTACCGCGGCAACCAGCCGATCGCGATCCACGAGTTCCTCTACCCTCTCGTCCAGGGCTACGACTCCGTGGCGCTGCAGGCGGACATCGAGCTGGGCGGCACCGACCAGAAGTTCAACCTGCTGGTCGGGCGCGAGCTGCAAAAGCACTACGACCAGCCGCCGCAGTGCATCCTCACCATGCCTCTGCTGGAGGGGCTGGATGGGGTGAACAAGATGTCCAAGTCGCTGGGCAACTATGTCGGCATCAACGAGCCGCCGGATCAGATCTTCGGCAAGCTCATGTCCATCTCCGACGAGCTCATGTGGCGCTACATCGAGCTCCTATCGTTCCGGCCGCTGAGCGAAGTCGAGCGCTGGAAGGCCGGCGTGGACCAGGGCCGCAACCCGCGCGACATCAAAGTCGCCTTCGCCCAGGAGATCGTCGCCCGGTTCCACAGCCAGCCGGCTGCGCAGAAAGCGCTGGCGGACTTCGAGGCGCGCTTCAAGCAGGGCGAGATGCCGGAAGACATCCCCGAGCACACGATTGCCGTGGACGGTCAACCCTTGCTGCTCACACAGATCCTGAAGCGCGTGGGCCTCACCGCCAGCACCTCCGAGGCCATGCGCATGATCGACCAGGGCGGGGTGCGGCTGAACGGAGAGAAGGTGAGCGACAAGGCTCTCACGGTCGCCAAGGGCCAGCAGTTCGTGCTCCAGGTCGGCAAGCGCAAGTTCGCTCGGGTCAGTCTGGTTTGAGGTTGTCCCTCACGGACCTGGGCGCATGGCCCTGCCCGATACTCACAGCTCGAACCGCTGGTGTAGCGCGGGGGTCTCTACCTGAGTGCCCTCGAGGCGTGCCGCGAGGCTCTGCATCGGTTCCGCCTCGCCGTGGACCAGGAACGTTCGCGACGGGCCGCCGATTTGTCGGTGCCAGGCGACAAGCTCGGCCTGGTCGGCATGCGCGGAGAACCCGTTGATCGTGTAGATCTGCGCGCGCACCGGGATGTCCTCGCCGAAGAGGTGAACCTGCTGTGCTCCGTCGATGATCTCGCGCGCCAGCGTCCCGCGCGCCGCAAAGCCGACGAATACGATGCTGCATTCGCGTCGCCACAGGTTGTGCTTGAGGTGATGGCGCACCCTGCCGCCTGTACACATGCCGGAGCCGGCCAGGATCACCGCACCGCCGACGATCCGATTCAGTGCCATCGACTCCGCCGCCTCGCGAGTAAAGTGCAGGCCCGGCAGATGCAGCGGATCTCGGCCGCTGCGGAACATCTTCGCAGTCGGTTCATCGTAGCATTCCGGGTGATGCGCGAAGATCTCGGTGGCGGAGATCGCCATCGGTGAGTCCAGAAACACCTGCATCGAGCGAGACAGGCGGCGCGCGTCGATGCCTTCGCGCAGGTAGTACAGGATCTCCTGGGCGCGCTCCAGCGCGAAGGTGGGAATGATCACGTTGCCACCTCTCGCGAAGGTGTCGGTGAGCGCGCCGAGGAGCTCCTCCACGGAATCGCGCACCGGCTTGTGGAGCCGGTCGCCGTACGTGCTCTCCATGACGACGACATCGGCCTTCGGCGGCTCGGCCGGGTCGCGTAGCAACGGCCGCCCCGCGTTCCCCAGATCGCCCGAGAACAGCACCCGGCGCTGCTCACCGCCCTCGGCGAGCTCCAGCAGAACGCTCGCCGACCCGAGGATATGTCCGGCATCCACGAACGTGGCGCGGATGCCGGGAGCCAGTTCGATGGGTTCGCCGTACGCCGCGGGACGTCCGAAGTATTCCAGCGTATTCAGTGCATCGAGGACGGTATATAACGGCCCGCTACCACCTTCCGGACCTGCGCGCCGCGCGGTCCTGCGTGCCCGATGGCGCGCCTCTTCCTCTTGCAGATGGGCCGAGTCGAGCAGGACCAGCCGCGCCAGCTCCCGCGTCGCGGCCGTGCCGACGATCTCTCCCTGGAAGCCGCGCTTGGCGAGCAGCGGCAGGCGCCCGCAGTGGTCCAGATGCGCGTGCGTCAGCAGGACGCAGTCGATGTCGCCAGGCTCGAACCCGAACGGGTCGGCGTTCTCCTCGTCGAGCTCGCGTCCCCCCTGGTAGAGCCCGCAGTCGATCAGCACGCGACGGCCTGCGCACTCGATCATGTGGCAGGACCCGGTGACGCCTCTGTCGGCGCCATGGAAAGAGAGGTTCAAGCTCGCTCCCGTTGTGGCATGGCTGGCGTCCCGAGGCAGGCTCAGCGCCCCGTCAGCAGCGGGCTGCCGTTGACCTCGTGCCAGCGCAGGATCCCGTCCCAGATCTCCGGCGCCGTTTCCGCGAACCAGAACAGCTCGCGGTCCTCGAGCTCGATCACCCCTTCGTCGATCAGGAATTCGAAGTCGATGGCCCGCCGCCAGAACTCCTCGCCGACCAGCACGATGGGGAGCGGCGCGATCTTGCGCGTCTGCACCAGCGTGAGCGTCTCGAACAGCTCGTCGAACGTGCCGTAGCCGCCGGGGAACGCCACCAGCGCTTTCGCACGCAGCAGGAAATGGAGCTTGCGCAACGCGAAGTAGTGGAACCGGAAGCACAGGTCGGGCGTGATGTAGGGATTGGGATACTGCTCCTGCGGGAGGCTGATGTTGAGCCCGACGGATTTGGCGCCCACATCGAAAGCGCCGCGGTTGGCCGCCTCCATCACTCCCGGCCCGCCGCCGGTCATCACCACGACGCGCGCCTTGCTCGGGGCTTCGCCGGCTTGCCCGACCAGCCGTGCGAACTCTCGTGCGATCTCGTAGTAGCGGCTCTTGTCCAGCACGCGGCGAGCCACGTCGAGGCGACGCGAGAGCTCACTGTCGCTTGGATTGGCCGCCAGTTGCTGGTGCAGCAGCTCGACTTTGCGCGAGGCGGCACCGGGCTCGGGGACTCGCGTGCTGCCGAACACCACGACGGTGTGGACGATGCCATGCTGCTCGAGCAGCAGTTCAGGCTTGAAATAGTCGAGCTGCAGGCGCAGCCCGCGCGTGTCGTCTCGGTTGAGGAAGTCGACATCCTGATCGGCTTGCCTGTAGCCGGGGCTCGCGAGGATCGCTTCCAGGCGGTGCGGCGCATCCAGATCCTCTTCCGCCGATTTGGGCTGCGACCAAGGGAGGGGCTCTCGGCGCATCCGCGGGTGGGCGGGGGAAGGGAAGGAAGGATCGGTTGCGTCGGATGGCGTTGGCTGCGTCATGATGTCCTCTGTTACGCACGCGCTGCTCGAGGCACCGAGCCGCTCGGCGCGCCGGGTGAGCTGGAGCGAGATGTGCGGTGCGAGCATGGTACCGCACGTGAGCGCTGTCCCGCGCAAGCGGAACTGCGTCACTCGAACCCCGGAGGCGGCACGAACCCCTGATAGTCGCGCTCGAGCAGTTGCGCGAAGCGCAGGCAGGTGAGATCGCCGTACTGCGGACCGACGATCTGCACGCCGACCGGTAGCCCCTCGGGAGTCAAGCCGGCGGGCGCAACGGTCGAAGGCAAGTAGGCCATTCCGGAGAAGCCCGCCCAGAACATTTGCGTGGTGGACGGCTGCGGCTGGCCGTTGACACTGACCATCCGTTCCCAACGCTCACCGCTGTGGTTGTGAGGGAATGCCGCGGTCGCCGCGGCCGGGCATAGCAGCAGGTCGTACTCGCGGAAAAACGCATCCCACTCGAGCCGCATCTGATGGCGCAACTCGTTCCACTGCAGCCAATCTCGATGGAACATCGTGTTGCCTTTGAGCATCCAGGCTCGGTAGCTCTGGTCATCGGCACTGAGCCTGCCCGCTGCTGCCAGATTGCGAGTGAACACCTCGTCCGTCTGCGCCCGGCTCGTGGCGGCGCGAACGAGCTGGATAAAGACATGGTGCGCTCGCGTGGTGTCGATGTCCGGCCTGGCGGTATCGCTCACTTTCACCTTTTGTTTCGCGAGAAAGTCCGCCACGCCTTGGATGCGGTCCTGCACGCTGCGATCGACCTCGGCAGTCTCGGCACTCAGCATCACCGCTACCTTGAACTCGCGCAGCGACTTCTGCCGAGCCGGGGGCAGCACGAGCCGCCATCCGCGTCCGTCGATCTCATCCGGGCCGGCGATGATCTTGAGTGCGAGCTCCAGGTCTCCGGCGCTGCGTGCCAGTGGCCCGATCACCGTGATGTCTTGCTGAGCGACCCGGCCGGGAAGCGCCTGGCCGTTCGTGGCACAGACGCCGAACGTGGGTTTGTGCCCGAATAGCCCGCAGTAATGAGCAGGATCGCGGATCGACGCACCGATGTCGCTACCGATCTCCAGGGCCGTGAGCCCCGCTGCAAGCGCCGCTGCCGCCCCTCCGGAGGATCCGCCGGGCACTCTCGCCAGATCCCATGGGTTGTTCGTCGTCCCATAGATGTCGTTGAACGTCTGCCAGTCGGCCAGCATCACGGGGACGTTGGTCTTCCCAAACAAAACCGCCCCCGCATGCAACAGCCGCTCGACGGCGACGGCGTTGCGTTTCGGGTAGTTGTCCTTTAGCTCGGGTAGGCCCCACGTAGTGGGCATGCCGACGACATCGAACGATTCCTTGATGGTCATCGGCACGCCATGCAGCGGGCCCCAGATGTCGCCTTTTGCGAGCGCCTTATCGGCTGCACGCGCCCGCTTGCG
>DATJVI010000114.1:0-21327 GCA_035501875.1 Burkholderiales bacterium | reverse complement strand
AACAAGCGCCGAGCGCCTTCGAGCACCTGAAAGTCGTGCGCTGCGAGCGGGTGCTGCATATCGAGCTGAATCGGCCCGAGCGGCTGAATGCACTGTCGAAGCGGACTTTGCTCGAGCTCGAAGCCTGCGTGGATGCCGCGGAAGCAGATCCGCAGGTCCGGGCTTTGGTCGTCAGCGGCGCGGGCAGGGGCTTCTCGTCGGGCTTCGACTTGAAGGAGCAGATGGAGCGGCGCCCCGAAGGGCCGGCGGACTGGCGCGAAATCCTGGAGCTGGATTTCCGTACGACGATCCGGTTCTGGCGCTGTGCCAAGCCGACCATCGCCGCGGTGCATGGCGCCTGCCTGGCCGGCGCGTTCGAGCTGGCGCTCGCCTGCGACATCGCTGTCGCGGCGGAAGATGCGTTTTTCGGCGAGCCCGAGCTGAAGTTCGGCGCGGGGATCGTGACCATGCTGTTGCCCTGGATGGTCGGACCCAAGCAGGCCAAGGAGATCATCCTGCTGGGGCGCGACGACATCGATGCTGCGACGGCGCTGCGCCTGGGCCTGGTCAACCGTGTTGTGCCCGCCGGCGAGCATGTGTCCACGGCGCTGCAGATGGCAGCCGACATCGCGGCGATCGATCCGCTGCTGGTCCGGGACACCAAGCGGGCGATCAACCGTAGCTACGAAGCGCAAGGGATGGATGGCGCGCTCAGGGCCGCGCTCGACATCGATCATGCGATCGAATCGCAGGGCTCCCCCGACAAGAGGCAGTTCATGCACATCGCCCGGGAACAGGGGCTCAAAGCGGCGATCGCGTGGCGCGACGCACGCTTCTCGAAGAGATAGCCGGCGCGCCGGCCCTTCTCGGCGCACCGTCTGGATGCTATCGTTGGCCCGCTCCCCACGGGCAGTCCATTTACTCGCACCACCGAGGCATCGATGAACGCCGACCAACTGCGGTCCCTACAGGCGCCGCTCAAGGCGCGCTACGCCGAAACGCCCCATCGGGCCGTGATCACGTTGTCGGCCCGAGGCAAGCTCGGCGATGAAAGCATCACTTGCAATGTCGAGACGGGCAAAGCGCTGGTCCAGGCCGGGCTGCACCCGGCGACCGGCGGAGACGGGATCGCAGCCTGCTCCGGCGACATGCTGCTCGAGGCTCTGGTCGCCTGCGCGGGGGTGACGCTCAAGGCGGTGGCGACCGCTCTGGGGTTGCCGCTTCGAGGCGGAACGGTGAGCGCGGAAGGAGAGATCGACGTGCGCGGCACCCTCGGGGTCGCGAAGGATGTCCCGGTCGGATTCCAGGACATCCGCTTGCGATTCGATCTGGACATCGACGCCACTCCGGAGCAGCTGGCGACGTTGCTCAAGCTCACCGAGCGCTACTGCGTGATCTACCAGACGCTTCGCCGTCCCCCGAGCATCTCGGTCTCGCATGCGGTTGCAGGCGCGTGACCAGCGGGTAGGCCCGGCCACGCGCACGCGCAGCGCGAGCCGCTACGCTCTCAACTGCAGGCTCTTGTACTCGAGAAATTCCTCCAGCCCGTACACGCCGGCCTCGCGACCGTGGCCGGACTGCTTGAATCCGCCGAAGGGCGCGTTCAGGTTGAACGCGCCGCCGTTTACATCCACTTGTCCCGCGCGGATGCGGCGCGCCACCCTTTGCGCTCGCGCCTCGTCTTTCGACCACACTGCGCCCGCGAGGCCGTAGGGCGTGTCGTTGGCGATCCGGATCGCCTCCTCTTCGTCCTTGTACGGAATGATCGAGAGGACCGGCCCGAAGATCTCTTCCTGCTCGATGGTCGAGCCGGGCTGCACGTTGCCGAAGACCGTCGGCCGCACGTAGTACCCGCCGGCGGGCACGCCGTCGGGCGCGTCCGGTCCTCCCGTGATGAGTTGCGCTCCCTCGGCAATGCCTTTGCGGATGTAGTTGCGCACGCGCTCGAGCTGCGTTTGCGAGGCGAGCGGTCCCAGCCTGGTCGTCTCGGACAGCGGATCGCCGAGCGTGAAGCCCTGAGCGATCTGGGCCGCGAGGCTCGCCGCCTCTTCGTGTCTCGACTCCGGAACCAACATCCGCGTGAGCGCCGTACAGGTCTGGCCGGAGTTCAAGTAGCAGCCGTTCACCGTGCCCTTCACGGCGAGCGCGAGATCGGCGTCATCGAGGATCACCGAAGCCGACTTGCCGCCCAGCTCGAGCGCCACACGCTTGACCGTGCGCGCCGCGATCTCCGAGATGCGCTTGCCGGCGCGCGTCGAGCCTGTGAACGAGATCATGTCCACCTGGGGGTGTTGCACCAGCGCTTCGCCAGCGGTCGAGCCGAAGCCGGTCACCAGATTGAACACGCCCTTCGGCAGGCCGGCGGCATCCATCACCTCGGCGAGGATGAACGCGTTGAAGGGCGCAATTTCCGAGGGCTTGAGCACGACGGTGCAGCCGGCGGCGAGCGCGGGCGCGACCTTGAGCGTGATCTGATGCAGTGGGTAGTTCCAGGGTGTGATGGCGCCGACGACGCCGACCGGTTCGCGCACCACCAGGGAGTTGGCCACGCGCTCCTCGAACTGGAACTCGCGGCCGATCTTCGCGTAGTTGGCGAAGTTGGCGATCGGCAGGCCGGCCTGGATGCGCGCCGAGAGCTTGATCGGCATGCCGACCTCCTGCGCGATCGTTCTCGCGAGCTCGTCCGCACGCGCCTTCAGGCCGTCCGAGATCTTCTGCAGGAGTCCGGCGCGCTGCTCCGCCGGGGTCGCACTCCAGCTCTCGAGAGCGCCGCGGGCCGCCCATACCGCAGTGTCGATGTCTTTCTCGGCGCCCGCGGGCACCGTTCCCATGACGGCGCCATCGCCGGCTCTGTAGACGTCGATCGTTTCGTTGGCCGAAGGCACGATCCACCGGCCATCCACGTAGAACTTGTCGCGAGCGAGCATTCGAGCCTCCTCGGTGAAGGCGAACATTTTAGCCGTATACTCCAGCGCACAGGAGAAGACGATGGCAAGAAGCGCTAAGGCGGTGATCTGCCGCGAGCTCAACAAGCCCGTGGTCGTGGAGGAAGTCAGGGTCGATTCGCCCAAGCGTGGCGAGGTCATGGTCCGGCTCGCAGCATGCGGCGTGTGCCACTCCGATCTGTCGGCGACCAACGGCACGATCGTGCTGCCCCCGCCGCTGGTGCTGGGTCACGAGGCCGCGGGGGAGATCGTCGAGGTGGGTGATGGCGTCACCGCGTTCGCGCTCGGCGACCATGCCGTGTCATCGTTCATCTACATGTGCGGGAAGTGCCGCTTCTGCTCCGCCGGCCGTCCCGTGCTGTGTCTCGAGCAAGGCAAGGCGCTCACCACGCCGCCCGAAGGCACGCCGCGCGTGCACGACAGCAGCGGCCGGCCGCTCGGCATCTTTTCCGGCTGCGGCGTGATGGCCGAGTACGCGACGATGAGCGTGGACAATCTCGTGAAGATCGATGCGAAGATCCCGCTCGACCGTGCCGCGCTCGTCGGTTGCGCGGTGACCACGGGGGTGGGCGCCGTGTTCAACACCGCGCGGGTCGAGCCGGGTGCGACGGTAGCGGTATTCGGTTGCGGTGGAGTCGGCCTGAACGTGATCCAGGGCTCCGCGATCGCCGGCGCTCAACGCATCATCGCGATCGACACGGTCGCAACGAAGCTCGAGATCGCCAAGCAGTTCGGCGCGACCGACGTCGTGCTCGCGAGCGCCGGCGAGGACCTGGTCAAGGGGCTCAAGAAGCTCACCGGCGGCGGCCCCGATTACGCGTTCGAGTGCGTCGGCGTGGGCGCGCTGGTGGAGACCGCATACCGATCGATCCGACGCGGCGGCAAGGCGATCGTCGTGGGCGTCGCACGCCCGGCGGATGCGACCGCGTTCAAGTCGATGAGCATGGTGTTCGAGGAGAAGACGCTGCAGGGGAGCTACTTCGGATCCTGCGTGCCGCAGATCGATTTCCCCCGCATGCTGCAGCTCAACCTGGCCGGCAAGCTGAAGCTCGACGAGCTGATTACGCGGCGCTACCGCATCGACGAGGCGCCGCAGGCGTTCGCCGACCTCGAGCTCGGAAGGAACGCGCGCGGCGTGATCGTCTTCTAGCGCGGAAGCCGCTTCTCGATCAGGCGCACGAAGAAGCTCGCACCGTAGGGCAGGGCTCGATCGTTGAAGTCGTAGGACGGGTTGTGCACCTCGCACGCGCCCTCACCGTCGCCGTTGCCGAGGTTGATGAAGCAGCCGGGCACCTCGTTGAGCATGAACGAGAAGTCCTCGGAAGCCATGATCAGCGCGGGATCGCGCTTGACGTTCCCGGCTCCGGCGATCTCGGCGCAGATCTCGGCGGCAAAATCCGCTTCCTTCGGGTCGTTCACCAGCGGCGCGAAGATGGGGCGGTAATCGACTCGCGCCGTAGCGCCGAATCCGGCAGCCACCCCTTCGGCGACGCGCACCAGGCCGCGTCCGATCAGATCCATCACTTCTCCGGAGAACGCTCGGGCTGTCCCGGAGAGGCGTGCGCGCTGGGGAATCACGTTGTAGGCGTCGCCCGCGTGGATCTGCGTCACCGACACCACGGCCGTGTCCACCGGGCGGACGTTGCGCGAGACGATACTCTGCAGCGCGACCGTCACCTGCGCCGCAGCGAGCACGGGGTCGATGCCCGCTTCGGGACGTGCGCCGTGCGCACCGCGCCCTTCGATGTCGATGTCGAAGAACGCGCCGCCTGCCATCATCGGGCCGGAGCGCACCGCGAACTTGCCGAGCTGCATTCCCGGCCGATTGTGCATGCCGAAGATCGCGTCGCACGGAAAGCGGCGAAACAGCCCGTCCTCGATCATCGCTCTCGCACCGCCGATCCCTTCCTCCGCCGGCTGGAAGATGAAGTGAACCGTGCCGTCGAAGCGCTCGGTCTCGGCCAGGTACTTCGCGGCGCCGAGCAGCATCGCGGTATGGCCGTCGTGGCCGCAAGCGTGCATCTTCCCGTCATGGCGGGAGCGGTGTCCGAAGGTATTCGCCTCGTAGATGGGCAGCGCGTCCATCTCGGCGCGCAACCCGATGCTGCGTTCCGAGGACCCCGCGCGCAGCACGCCCACCAGACCGGTCTTCCCGATGCCGCGATGCACCTCCACCCCGAACTCATCGAGCTTCGCTGCCACGACATCGGCCGTGCGGTGCTCCTCGAATCCGAGCTCGGGATGCGCATGGATGTCCCGCCGCCAGGCGGTCATCTCGCCGTGAAGCTCTGCGATGCGTGGAACGATCGGCATGGCGTCGGATAGCGGTTAGCGGGCTTCAACCATAGCACAGGAGTCGGCACGGCATCGCCCAAGCGCGGGCGCGCCGACATCAGGTCTGCAACATGCCATCCACGCAGGTCACCGCATGGCCGCCGAGCCAGATGCTGTCGTCATCGTCGAACTGCACTTCGACGCGGCCGTCCCGCCCCGTGCAACGGCCCTGGGCCGCGACGTAGCTTGCACTCCCTAGCAGCCGTTGCTGCCGCACGAGCGCCGCGACGCAGCCGTTACCGCTTCCGCATACCGGGTCCTCCGGCACGCCCTCGGCGGGCGCGAAGGAACGCACTTCCATCGCGGGCGACAGTCCGGGTGCTGCGAATCCGAATACGGTCACACCCACGGCACCAGCCGAGTCGAGCGCCGCGATGCGCGCCAGATCGGGCTGCAGGCGGCGGACGAGCTCGGCGTCGGTCAACTGCAGCGTGATCCAGGCTACGCCCACGTCGATGAGTGCTCGCGCCAGAACCGCATCCGGAGCGATGCCAAGCGCGGCGGCCAGCTCCTTGACCTGTGCAGCAGATACATCGCGCAGCACCGGCTTCGGAAGCGCCAGGAACAGGCGCTCGCCGTCGATGCGCAGACGGACCAACCCTTGACCGCATTCCTGGACCAGGAACCCCTCCGTCCTCGGCTTCAGGCCATGCCGCAGCACCGCGTGCGCGGAGCCGATGGTCGGGTGGCCGGCGAAGCGCAGCTCGCTCTTGGGCGTGAAAATCCGCAGCCGGTAGTCGGCTCCCGCAGTGCTGGGCGTACAGACGAAGGTCGTTTCGGACAGATTGGTCCAATTCGCGATCGCCTGCATCTGCTCCCCGGTCAGGCCATCGGCATCCAGAACTACGGCGACCGGATTGCCTCGGAACGGCACCGCCGAGAACACGTCTACTTGCTGGAACGGGACACGCGGCACGCTACATCACCCTCCGGCCAGGTCGGGGCACGCTCGATCGTCGGTGCCCAAGGTTCAACGGTGCCCGAACACCTCTTTGTTGACGACATGATCCATGTTGGGTTTGCCGTCGAGCGCATCGAGGAGATTGTTCGCCAGCGCGATCGCCATGCGATCGAAGGACTCCTTGGTGACGCCCGCCATGTGCGGTGCTGTGAGCACGTTGGGTAGGTCGAGCAGCGGGTTGTCCGGCGCGGTTGGCTCGCGATCGAAGACATCCAGTCCCGCGCCCCGGATGACCCCCGTGGTGAGCGCTTTGTGCAGCGCGGCTTCGTCGATGATGCCGCCGCGCGCCGTGTTGACGAGAAAGGCCGTGGGCTTCATTCGCGCCAGCCGCGCGGCGTTGAACATGCCGTTGGTCTCGGCGGTCTTGGGGCAATGGATGGTGACGAAGTCGGCTCGCGGCAACGCCGCGTCGAGGTCCGGCTCGTGCTTGCATCCGGCAGCCGCGATCGCGGCCGGCGCCACGTACGGGTCGTAGGCGAGCACGGTCATGCCCAGCGCCAGGGAGGTCTTGGCGATGCGGGAGCCGATGCGACCGAACCCGATCACCAGCAGCGTCTTGCCGAACAGGTCGACCGGCATGTCGACGCGGAGCCGCTCCGCCCAGCGGCGCTCCCGCACCATCGTATGGAAGGTCAGGCCGCGCTTGGCCAGCTCGAGCATGAAGTAGAGCGCCTGCTCTGCAACCGAGGGGGAGTTGGCGATGCCCGTGATCATCAGCGGGATCCTGTGCCGCGTGAGCGCCGGCACGTCGACCGTGTCGTACCCGACGCCGTGCCGGGCGACGACGCGCACGTTCGGCCCGGCCTTGATCTCCGCTTCGCCGAACGGCGTGAGGCCCAGCGCCACGCCGTCGGCGTCCGCGAGCAGCGTGTGAAAGGCCGCGGCCGGAATGTTAGGGTCGTACGAGATGGCTTCGACGTCGGCCCGCTTCTGCAGCACGTCCCATCCGGCTCGCGCCGTGGTCGCGGGTAACAACAGCTTCTTCTTGGTCGCCGGCATGCACTCCTCCTGTGGTTGGTCCCGGTGCCGCGTGCGGCTCGCACGCAGCCAGCCCGTAGAATAGCGGAACGAGCACAAAGGAGGGAGCATGCCGAGAGTCGGAGTGTGTGGCCGGGTGGGGCTCATCGCGACTGTTCTTGCGCTGTTGGCCTCAGGGGCGGCGGCGCAGGAGTGGAAGCCGTTGCTGCCTGAAGACCTGCGCTGGATCGAGCTGCCGTCGTATCCCGGCGTCAGGTTCGCGGTGCTGGCCGGTGGGCCGGCCGAACCGGGACCCTTCACCGTGCGTGCCAAGTTCCCGCCCAACTATCGTCTCGGACCGCATACGCACACCGACGACCGTGGGCTCACGATCCTGGAGGGAAGCTGGATGCAAGGCATCGGCGACCGGCTCGACCCCGCCAACGCCGTCCCAATGCCAGCGGGAAGCTTCGTGCTCATCCCGGCCAACCAAGTTCACTTCGACATCTCCGGGCCCGAGGGTGCGACGGTGCAGGTGACGGGCATGGGCAAATCGCTGACTCGCTATCTGGACCCGGCCGACGATCCGAAGACAAGGTACAAGTAGCACGGTGCCGTAGGACGAATTCGAGCTTGACGGGCGATTCTGCGGCGTGAAACCATGCCGCGCACAAACAGCAGACGCACGCCGCATGCAGTGAGGATGCGGCAGCACAGGGAGGAGGGTGCCGATGGGCTGGCGACGCGGCTGGATCAACTTGTTCCTGTTCACGCTCGCGATGATCAACTACGTCGACCGCGTGGCGCTCTCGGTCGCTTCCAAGCCGATCTCGCAGGAGTTCGGCCTCTCGCCCGTGGCGATGGGCTATCTGCTCTCCTCCTTTCTGTGGACTTACCTCGTCTGCCTCATCCCGATGGGCATCCTGGTCGACCGCCTGGGCACGAGGACGGTCAATGCGGCCGGCATCGCGGTGTGGTCGACGGCCACGATGCTGACGGGCGTCGCGTGGAACTACGTGTCGCTCATCGCCACGCGGCTCGCGATGGGCGTCGGCGAGGCGACGACGTTCCCCGCCGGCGGGCGCGTGGTGCGCGAGTGGATCCCCGCGGGCGAGCGCGGTTTGACCAATGCGATCTTCCTGGCCGGGACCCAGGCCGGTCCGGCGGTGGGTGCGGTCATCGTCGCGTGGGTCCTCAGCAGGGTCGGATGGCGCGGATCGTTCTTGGTGGTCGGTGCCGTCGGCGGCATCTGGCTCATTGCCTGGCTCATCTGGTTCGATACGCCCGAGCGCGTGACATGGCTGGACGAAGACGAGCGAGCCAAGGTCCTCGCGGAGCGCGACGCCGATTCCAAGGTGCTCGAGCAGAAGACCGGGGGCACGCGCGTGCTGGACCTGTTGCGAACGCGCACCATGTGGGGGCTCGCGCTGGCCGAAGGCTGCGCGGTGTATACGCAGTACCTGTTCCTCACCTGGCTGCCGAGCTATCTGCAAACGACCAGGCAGCTCAGCATCGTGAAGACCGGACTGTTCACGGCGGTGCCGTACGCCGGGGCTGCGCTGCTCGGAATCGCTCTGGGCCGTGTGAGCGACCGGCTGCTCCAGCGTCAAGAGGTGGGCGAGGGCAGGCGGCGGAGCATGGGGGTGGTGATGATGTTGTCCTCGGCGGTCATCCTGTTCACGCCGTTCGTCGACCAGATCTGGCTCATCCTGGCACTGTTCACGTTGTCGCTGACGGGAATGGCGACCGCGATCTCGCTCAACTTCTCGCTGGTGAACGACCTGCTGCGCAACCCCGAGGACAGCGGCAAGGCGATGAGCATCCTGATCGTGGGCGGCAACTCGTTCGGCATCGCCGCGCCGATCGTCACCGGGTACGTGATCCAATCCACCGGCAGCTTCAACTGGGCCTTCGGCATTGCCGGGCTGCTCCTCGTGACCGGCGCGACGCTGCTGCTGACGATGACGCGAGACCCGATCCGGATTCCACCCGGAGCCGGCGTGCCGAGCTCGCAAGCTTCGTGACGATGAGCGGAGGCGGCTGATGTTATTCGCACCCCCCAAGGACGTGGAGACCAGTGTCTTCGCGCGTCTGCCCGACGCGCTGAAGACCGCGGACGAGAACAACGAATGGGTCGCGGGCCAGCCGCTGGGGATGCCCGCGCGCTCGCTGCTGGAAGGGCCTTCGTTCGACCGCGAAGGCAACTTCTGGTGCGTCGATTGCCCGAACGGACGGGTGTTCAAAGTCACGCGCGACGGAACGTTCCAGGTGATCGCCGAGTACGACGGCTGGCCCAACGGGCTCAAGTTCCATCGCGACGGGCGCATCTTCATCGCCGACTACAAGAACGGCATCATGCTGCTCGATCCCGCCAGCGGGAAGGTGACGCCTTTCCTCGTGCGCGCCAACCTCGAGCGGTTCAAGGCGGTGAACGACCTGTTCTTCGCAGCGAACGGCGATCTGTACTTCACCGATCAGGGCTTGACCGGGCTGCACGACCCGACCGGCCGCGTGTTCCGCGTACGCGCCAACGGCAAGGTGGATTGCTTGCTGGACAACGTGCCCAGTCCCAACGGCCTGGTGATGAACCGCGACGAGACGATCCTGTTCGTGGCGGTGACGCGCGGCAACTGCGTGTGGCGCGTGCCGTTCCTGCGCAACGGCGAGGTCGCCAAGGTCGGCATCTACATCCAGCTCTCCGGAGGCTGGGGCGGCCCCGACGGCCTCGCGCTCGACGACGAGGGCCGCCTCGCCATCGCGCACGTGGGCCTGGGGACGGTCTGGTTGTTCGACCGCATGGGCGAACCGGCGTATCGCATCCGCTCGTGCACGGGGGCGCACACCACCAACGTCGCCTTCGGGTGGCCGGACCGCAACACGCTCTACATCACCGAGTCAGGGAGCGCCACCATCCTCAAAGCGGAGCTCGACGCGCCCGGAAAGCTCATGTACTCGCACATGTGATGCGGGGCAGACGGGCGCACAGCGTTCCCGTCACCCGGGACAGACAAGCTACCGTTCCCGCCTTGGCGGGGTCTCCGACGAACGCGCCGCGTCGGCGGAATTCAGTTCGCCGTCGCTCGCGTCTGCCGGCAGAGCCTCGGTGTTGCGACAGGCACGCGCGATGTGCCTCCGCAGCTCCCGCTCCGAGACGGGCTTGTGGAGCAGCGTTACGCCCAAGGCCGTCGCCTCTCGCAGCCGGTCGCGGCCGGTATCGCCGGTGACGAGCAACACTGGGATTCCATACCGATCGCGCGCGGTGCCGGCGAGGGTGGCTCCCGTCTCGCTGCCGCGCAAGCGCAGATCGGCCACCAAGATGTCCACCGCTCCTCGATCCAGTTCACGGAGCGCCGTCTGCATATCGCCTGCCGCCACCACCGAGCAGCCCCAGCTTTCGAGCAAGGTCTGCATGCCGTGCCGGATGGCCGCCTCATCGTCCACGATCAGCACGCGCAGGCCATCGGGCAAGCTGGCGGGGGAATCCTCCGAGTCGGAAGCAGCCGCATCGGGCTGATGGATCTCCGGTCTCGCGCGCGGGAGCGAGAGCGTGAACACGGAGCCCTCGCCCAGGCGCGAGCGCAGGCGCAACTCCACTCCCAGCAGCCGTGTGAGCCGCTGCACGATCGCCAGTCCCAGGCCGAGGCCGCGCGAGCGGTCGCGCTCGGGGTTGGAGACTTGATAGAACTCCTCGAAGATGCGCTGCTGCTCGTGCTCGGGGATTCCTTCGCCGGTATCGGTCACGCTGAGCTCCAGGCGACGGCCCACCACGTCGGCTCGCAGCGTGACGCCGCCCAGGGACGTGTACTTGACTGCGTTATCCAGGAGATTGCGGACGACGCGCTCCAGCAGCATCGCGTCCGTGCGCACGAAGACGCCCTCCACCGACTGCACGTCCAGCGCGAGCCCCTTGCTGAGCGCGATGGGGCGGAAGTCGGAGGCGAGACGCGAGACGAGCGAGTCGATGCTGAAGACCGTCGGCTCGGGATGCACCGCCTCCGCATCGAGCTTGGAGATGTCGAGCAGACCGTCCAGCAGCGAGCTCAGCGAGGCGATGCCGGTACCGATGCGTCCCGACAGCTCGCGCGTGCGCTCGTCTGTCTGGCGGACCGACAGCGCCGCGCTGTACAACGAGACGGCGTGCAGCGGCTGCCGCAGATCGTGGCTCGCGGCAGCGAGGAAACGGGATTTCGCGCGATTGGCTTCCTCTGCGCGGTCGCGCTCGCGGATCACCGCTTGCCGCTGCACCTCCAGCTCGCGGATCAGTCGCTCGTTCTCGTAGCGGATGTCGAAGGACTCGCGGAAGATGCGCTCGTTGTCGCGGACGAAGCCCGCTTGCAGCACGACGAACAGCACGATGAGGACGGCGACGCTCACGTGCTCGAGGCTGCCGCCCAGCCCCCACAGCACTACGAGCGGGCCCAGCATCGGGAGCACGTAGGCAAAATAGGTCGCCCTGTAGGCCGCGTTGACCGAGACCGCCGCCGAAGCCCAGCTCACCATCAACATCGTGAGGATTGCTTGTTCGGCGGGCTGCAGGCGCGTGAGGAACAGCAATGGCCCGATCCCCGCGACTGCGCCGCCGCAGAAGCTCAACACGATCAGGGTGCGCAGCTGCGCATCGACGTTCCCGCGCGAAGCCGGAGCCCAGCGCACCGAGTAATACCAGCGTGCGAAATTGACCACCGCGATGGCGCCCATCCAGGCCAGGATTTGCGCCAGCGGCACAGTTTCGTACACGACGAAGCCGATGCACGCCGCGGCTAGAACCAGCGGAATCCGCGCGCGGGTGGCCTGCCGGTTCAGGGCGTCGAGCTGAGTCTGCTTGAACCGCACGACGCGGCTTGCCTCCTCGGCCGTCGCGGCGGGCGGAGGAGCCGTGCTGAGTGGGGACGCCGGCGCCGCCAGCTCCTGCATGGGCGGATGCAGCTCGCTTCTCATGGCTAAGCTCGCCCGATGCGCAGGCCGAGGCGGGCGGCCGTGTAGACGGCCTCCGTCCGATTGCGCACACCCAGGACACGGAATGCGGCGGACAGATGAGCTTTGACGGTGGCTTCCGAGATTCCCAGCTCGCGGGCGATCACCTTGTTCGGCTTGCCCAGTACGGCCTTGTTGAGCACGTCGAGCTGGCGGCCGGAGAGCGCTTCGACGACGCGGTCGTGCGACGCAGGGATGCTAGGAATGGGCTCGGGGGCATCCGCCAGACCTCGCAGTGCCATCGGCGGCAGGTAGATCCCTCCGGCCAGGATCAGGCGCAAGGCGTTCAACAGCACCTCGGGCGTGGAGGCCTTCGGGATGAATCCGGCCGCGCCGGAATCGATCGCTCGCCGCACCTGGCGGGGATCTTCCTCCGCCGAGAGCACCACGATTCGCGTGCCCTCGAATGCCCCACGCAGCGCATCGAGAGCATCCAGCCCCTCCACTCCGGGCATGTGCAGATCGAGCAGGATGAGGTCGAAGGCTTGGCCCTGCTGGGCGACCGCCTGGCGGCAATCGGCGGCTTCCGAGATCACGAGCTCGTCGTCGAGATCGCGCAGCAGGAACTTCAGCCCTTCACGGAACAGCGCATGATCGTCGACCACCAAGATTCGCATGTAAGGCACTCGTCATCTGCCTCCGGTGGTGTCTCAAGACGAGCATAGACCACCGCGGGCGGGGTTCGAATTGTCCAGTCGGCTTAGACGATCGGCTGAGTCCTGCCCCCGGCCAGGCTCGCAGCCCGGGGGAGCCGATCCGCGACCCTCCTCGCCGGCCTCGGATGCCAGGCGCTAATGTACACGCCCCGCGCCTGCACGAAAACGTCTGCGCTACGAGCGTGCCTGACGTTGGGAACGTACGGCCGGGCTCAGCGGCCGCCGTGCGCGCCTGAATATGCGAAGATTCGACGCCTATCGCTTACACCGACCGCCAGCATCCCGCAGACAGGAGGACACCGCCTATGCATCCCAAGACCAAGTATCTGTTCATCGCCAGCATGGACGTCGAGCCGGACCGCGAAGCGCTGTTCAACGAGGTGTACGACACCGAGCATGTTCCGTTGATCCTCAAGGTGCCGGGGGTCCTGTCCGCGGTGCGCACGAGGGCCGAGCCGCTCACGATGATCATCGGCGGGCAGAAGAAGACGATTCTCGCCGAGGGCGAGCCGCGGTACAGCGCGATCTACGAGCTCGAGAGCGCGGAGGTGCTGCTGAGCGATGCGTGGGCCAAGGCGGTGGACCAGGGGCGCTGGCCCACCGAGGTGCGTCCGTACACGCGCAACCGCCGGCATGTGCTGCGCAAGGTGATCGCGGCGGAGTGATCAGGCTTCGGGCAGCGCCGCCGCGCCCGCGGCCATGTTCAGCGGTGGACCAGCTGCAGAAACTCTTTGCGTAGCTCCGGATTGGTGAGGAACGCGCCGCGCATCACGCTGTTGGTCATGTGCGATTCGTCCTTGACGCCGCGCCATTGCGTGCACAGATGGTCCGCCTCGAGCACGATCGCCAGCCCGTCTGGACGCAGCCGCCGCTCCAGCAGGTCGGCGAGCTGGATGACGGCCTCCTCCTGGATCTGGGGCCGGCGCATGATCCAGTCTGCGATCCGGGAGTACTTCGACAGCCCGATCAGGTTGGATTGCTCGCTCGGCAGCACGCCGATCCACAGCTTGCCCAAGATCGGCACCAGATGATGCGAGCAAGCGCTGCGGACGGTGATCGGCCCTACGATCATCAGCTCGTTGAGTCGCTCGGCGTTGGGGAACTCGGTCACCGAAGGCATCGGGTGATAGCGGCCTCGGAACACCTCGTGCAGGAACATGCGGGCGATGCGGCGCGCGGTGCCGCGGGTGTTGTGATCGCTTTGGGTGTCGATGACGAGCGTTTCGAGCAGCTCCTGCATACTGGCCGTCACCTCCTCCTCCAGCGCCTTCAGTTCTGCGTCGCCCTGGATGAACTCGGCGATGTTGTCGTTCGCATGGAAGCGGCGCCCAGCGGCCCGGATGCGGCTGCGGATGTGCTCGGAGACCGCAGAGCCCTGCGGCGGACTCTCGGCGGTCTTGGGCGTGCGCTTGGTGTCATTCATGTCGGTGCCTCTTCGAGCGGTTACATGGCGGGGTTGGTCCCAACCACGAACTATACGGGCTCGTGCCGGGGTGCGCCACACCGGCAGGCTCGCTAAAAGACGCCGTCGCGCACCTCGTATCGGGTGGGCTTGCCGTACACCGGCATGCTGCGCAGGATCCAGTCCGAAACCCAGTCGATCATCCTGGCGAGCGGCACCAGCGGGTAACCGAACAGCCGCTGTGCCTGAGACGTGTTGTTCACCCACGCACACTCGTGCTCCGTGCCCTCGTACCTCGGTCGCTTGCCGAAGCGCCGGCCGAACTCTTCCGCCACCGCCCGCACGCTCGTCGCCTCGGGCCCTCCGACGTTGAGCGGGGTTGTGGGGTTCGTGCAATGGAGCAGAGAGCGCAGGATCTGGGCGTTGGCATCGCCTTGCCAGATCACATTGGCATGGCTGGTCTGGATCGGGATCGGCGTGCCGTCCATCACCCAGCGCCCGATGTCGAGCAGCACGCCGTAGCGCAAGTCGATCGCGTAGTTCAGCCGGATCAGGCGTCCTAGCGTGCCCCACCTGCGCGAGCCATACTCGAACGCGCGCTCGCGGCCGACGCACGAGTTCGCGTACTCTCCCACGGGGTTGGGCGGCACGGATTCGTCGCAACCCTGCTGCGATACTGGCGCGAACGCGTACACGCACAGCGTGGAGAACGCGACGATGCGCGAGCGCTGGAACGCGTCGGCCACCAGCGCCGGTGCAAACGTGTTCATGGCCCAGGCGAAGGCGGGCTCGGTGCTGGTGCCGAACTTCTTGCCGGCCATGAAGATGGCGTTGGGCAGTTGCGGCAGCCTGGCCAGCGACTCGCGGTCCAGCAGATCGCACTGGAGCGTCTCCACGCCCCACGACTCCAACCGATCGCGCGTGCGAGGGTCGGAGAAGCGGGCCACGCCCAGCACGCGCTTCCGGGGTGCGGCACGCTTCGCCATGCGTGCCAGGGATGGACCAATCTTGCCGGCGACGCCGAGCACGATGATGTCGCCGTCCACCCGCGCCAGATCGTCGATCACCGCTTGAGTGGGCCGCGAGAGCAGGTCCTCGAGCGCCTCTTCTGTCTCGATTCGCGCGGGCAAGGTCTCGAAACTGAGCGGGTCGTCCACCGCTGCCATGCGTGCTCTCCCGGTTGAGCCGCGAACCGACAATCCGCGTTCGGAGCTACTCTACTCGACGCCTTGCCGGTGCGACAATCGCAGGCCCGCAGTTTGCTCGAGGCCACGGGACGGAGTGAGTGCCGTCGAGACGAGCGTGGCGGGCCGAGTCTGCCGCCGAGACGGTGGCCCAGGCTGGCGCGCAGGGCGTAAGATGGCCGCTCGCCAGTGTGACGCGCCGCGGGCGCTCGGTCATCGCCGCGACGCGCACATTGGGCCGGGCGGCGCAGAGGCCGGCTTGGGCAATCGGCCGTGTATTGCTGGACGGGCCGTTGCTGCGACATGGACTCATCGACGGGAGAGAGGCCAATGCCACGACATCGTGATTTTGTTCCGCAGGGGGTGATCCCGGCGGTGCTGCTGCCGTTTCACGACGATCTATCCATCGACGAGCGTGCCTATCGTGCACATCTGCGCGACGTGGCGGCGGTGGACGGCATCTCCGCCATCACTGTGAATGCGCATGCCTCGGAGGTTGCTTCCTGCTCGTTCGAGGAGCAGAAGCGCGTGCTGGCGATCTCCCAGGACGAGGTCGGCGGCAAACTGCCGCTCGTGAACGGCGTGTATGCGGACGGCAGCCAGGAGGCGGCGCGCATCGCGAAGATGGCGCATGACGGCGGTGCTTCCGCGCTGCTGGTATTCCCGCCCGGCGTGTTCACTTTCGGCCAGCGTCCCGAGATGGCACTGGCGCACTTTCAGCGCATCGCCGAGGTCACGGATCTACCGCTCATCGTGTTCCAGTATCCGCTGGCTGGCGGGCAGGGTTACCCGATGCACACGTTGCTCGAGATCGTCGAGGCGGTGCCGACCGTGCGCGCGATCAAGGATTGGTGCGCCAACCCGCAGCTCCATGAGCGCCAGATTCGGACGTTGCAGCGGCTCGATCGGCCGGTGCACGTGCTCACAACGCACAGCTCCTGGCTGCTGAGCTCGCTGGTGCTGGGCTGCGACGGGCTGTTGTCGGGCAGCGGCTCGGTGATCGCGGAGCTGCACGCGGAACTGTTCCGCGCCGTCCAGGCCGGAGACTTGGCGACCGCGCGTGAAATCAACGACCGTATCTGGCCCACCGCGGAAGTGTTCTACGCCGAGCCCTGGGTGGACATGCACAACCGCATGAAAGAGGCTCTGGTGCTGCTCGGCAAGCTGCCGCGCGCAGTGGTGCGTCCGCCCCTGGTGAAGCTCTCGGCTAGCGAGATCGAGCGCATCCGCCAAGCGTTGATCGCCGCGGCGCTGCTGCCGGCGAAAGCGGTCGCACGCAAGACCGCATAACGCACAAGCTGCATGCAAGAGACACGGATCGCGGCCCTGCAACGCATGCCGATCTTCGGCGGCATCCGCGCCGACGTGCTCGATTTCCTGTTGGAACGCTCTGCGACGAGCTCGGTTCCGAGCGGCCAATACTTCTTTCGCGAGAGCGACAAAGCCCAGTCCATGTTCGTGCTCGAGGCCGGGCGGGTCGCCGTGCTCAAGTCTTGGGAGGGCGAGGAGCGCTTGCTCGCCGAGCTCGGGCCCGGCGACTGCTTCGGGGAGATGGCGTTGATGGACCTCTACCCTCGCAGCGCGAGCGTGCTTGCCCTCGAGCCTTGCACCGCACTCGAGCTCTCGGCGGACAGCTTCTTTCAAGTCTATGAGAAAGACCTCGAGCAGTTCGCTCTGATCCAGATGAACCTCGGGCGCGAAGTGAGCCGCCGCCTGCGGCTCGCCGACGAGCGCCTGTTCCACATCAAGATGGGTGCGCCGCATCCGAGCGCGCATCCGTCGTCGCCGTTGACCTAAGCGCGACTGCTGTGCGGCGCGCGAGCTTGCGCGCTTTGCGCAAGCGCTGCATACACGCACGATTGCGGTTGTAGGCAGCGTCTCCCTAGCATTGTTCCTTAGCGATTGCAATGTACAGATCAAAGGTGACGAAATTTCGTCACGGCGAGTCGGTGCTTGACATGGTTCGTTGCTATTTGGGATATTGCTAGCAAACTAGAATACCAACACAAAAGCATGGGATCCGCTCTTCCATGACGTTGTCAAGCTGGCTTCAAAGGGAGGCCGACGATGTATGTCCAGACCCACATAGGTGGCGATGTTAGGCTGCCTGCCCTCGGGCCGAAGGGAAACACATGGCTTCAGAAGTTGTCGGTGATGTTGGCCGCGGTGGGGCTTTGGCTTGCCACTTCCAACGCAGCGGCGTGGACGATCACCCGTCTCGGGGACGCAGATTTCAACGCCCTGGCGATTAACAACGGCGGTCAGGTTCTTGGCCGCTGCAATCAAGGCACCGGGACCTGCGTGTGGTCAGAGGACTCAGGCGTGGAGGATTTGAGGATCCCGTCCTTTTTGCCGATCGGCTTCAACAACCGTGGCCAAATCATCGGTCTGTCCGGTGTCAGCCCTTTTCTGTACGGGGTCCTATGGTCCAGTGGAACCCTTTGGGCGTTGCCGTGCACGCCCCCCAAGTGTGCAGGCCCCTGGCCATCCGGCATTAACGACAGTGGATGGGTTGCGGGGATGATGTGGACCGTTATCGACGACCCGGACATCGGCGTGCAGTACCAAGATTCGGTCGCAGCATTGTGGGCTGGGGGCGAGGCACAAAATCTGGGCTTGCTGCCGTACGGGTACTACAGCTGGGCGACCGCGATAAATAACAATGGCCAGGTCGTCGGTTATGGAAATTGGGTCAATTCGGATGACGGGTCGGCAGGCATATCCGCCCTCTTGTGGTCCCAAGGCGGCATGCAGAGCCTGGGCACGCTACCAGGTGGCAGCTACAGCATCGCAACCGGCATCAACAACGAGGGTCAGGTCATCGGGTGGAGCGACGGCGTCGCTCCGAGCACTTTCCTGTGGTCTAGCGAGACGGGGATGCAGCCGCTTGCTCCGCTACCCGGTGGCAACAGTACCGGACCCTTTGGGATGAATGATTCCCGCCAGGTGGTGGGCTGGAGTAACGTCGAGGACCAATTTGACTCCCACGTTGTCCTGTGGACCGACGGGAAGATCGTAGATCTGACTACCTTGCCCGAAGTCTTGGGCGCCGGTTGGTCCCTTAGCGCTGCATCGGGAATCAACAACGCAGGCCAGATAGTTGGCATGGGCACGCTCATGGTGGGGGGCACCACGGGCGGAGAGCCAGCCTCCTTCCTGCTGTCGCCGGGTGAGGCGGGGTTGTCAGCCAAGACTGCAGGTCCGTGCCCGCCGGCGGGACAAGGAGCGACCGACGATCCAAATCGGCCCAATCGCTGTGACCCGGGCAATCCGATCAACGCAGCCACGGGCAACAAGTACCAGATCGAAACCGACTATGTTGGTGCAGGGGTGCATCCACTGATCTTCCAGCGCTACTACAACAGCGCAACGGGTTTCAGCACCGGTGTCATCGGCGCGCATTGGCGGCACAGCTACGAGCGTTCAATAATATGGCGCGGCAACACCGCCGTTGTGATGCGTCCCGACGGTAAGCAGTATGTCTTCAGGCAATCCGGACCGGACTGGGTCGGCGACCCAGATGTCATGGACAGCTTGTCACGGACCGATTCTAGTTGGACGTATACCACCGCTCCCAGCAACGAGGTGGAGACCTACGACGCCTCGGGGCAGCTAATGTCGATCTCCGATCGAGCGGGCATCACGCAGAGGCTGGACCGCGATCCGCATGGGCGCCTGCTCAGCGTTACGCATCTGCTAACGGGTGCCAGGCTCGTATTTGTCTACGACTCCCTCGGCGATATTGCGGCGATTAGCGATCCAGCAGGGAACACATTCACCTACGCGTATGAAGACAGCGATCTGACGAGCGTGACTTATCCGGGAAACATGCCGGCTCCTGCCGATCCCCCAGTCCGCACGTACATATACAACGAGCCGCAGAACACTTCCGGCCTCAACCGGCCTCACTATCTGACTGGGATCATCGACGAAAAGGGCAGTCGGTTTGCGACGTACCAGTATGACATCCAGGGACGCGGCATATCGACGCAGCACGCGGGCGGAGCTGGAGCATACACAATAGCGTACAACTCGGACGGAACATCATCGGTCACCGATCCCCTGTCGAAGACTAGAACCTACACGTTCCAGACCCTGTTCCAAGTTCCGAGGGATACCGGTCTGGACCAACCTTGCCTCACCTGTGGAATGGCCTCAGCGACCGCGTACGACGGGAACGGCTTCTTGTCCAGTGCGACGAACTTCAATCATGTGACAACTACATACTCGCACAACGCGCGCGGCCTGGAGGTCCGCCGGACCGAGGCCTCGGGAACCACATTGGCGCGATCCATCAGCACCGCGTGGCATCCGAGCTTCCGTCTACCCGTCCAGATTGCTGGGCCTCAGCGCATCACAACGTTCAGCTACGACGACCGCGGCACGCTCACCTCCAAGACCATCCAACCCACTAGCGATGCCGACGGCTCACAGGGCTTCAACGCCGCCGCTGCCGGCAGCGCTCGCACCTGGACGTACATGAACACTTACTCCAGCGTGACCCCGGGGTTGCTCATCCAGCAGGTAGTCGACGGGCCGCGTACCGATGTGGCGGATTTGACCACCTACGTCTGGGACGAGTTGGGCAACCTGATCTCGGTCACCAACGCCTTGGGCCAGACCAGCACGCTCAGCAACTACGACGCGCATGGCCGCGCCCGGCAGGTCACCGACCCCAATGGGCTGGTCACCACGCTCGCCTACGATGTGCGCGGGCGGCTCATCTCGCGCAACGTGGGCGGAGAGCTCACCAGCTACGCCTACGACCCCGCCGGCCAGCTCGTCCAGGTCACCGCGCCCGACGGCTCCTGGCTCGGCTACACCCATGATGCTGCCCATCGCCTTATCAAGATCCAGGACAACCTGGGCGACCAGATCGTCTACACCCTGGATGCCATGGGCAACCGCGTGCAGGAGCAGGTGCTCGACGCCAACGGCACGCTGGCCGTCGCACGCTCTAGTGCCTACAACAGCTTAGACCGCCTGGCGCAGAGCATCGGCGGGGCCAAGCCCGCCACCGAGGTCACCAGCTACGGCTACGACGCGCAGGGCAACCTCACCAGCGTCACCGACCCGCTGGGCCACCTCACCAGCAATCTGTACGATGCGTTGAACCGGCTGACCCAGGTGATCAGCCCGTCTGCATCGGGCTCCGCATCGGGGGCCACCGTCCAGTACCAATATGACGGTCTGGATCAGATCACCCAGGTCACCGATCCGCGCAGCCTCGCCACCCGCTACAGCCTCGATGGGCTGGGCAATCTCACCCAGCTGCAAAGTCCCGACAGCGGGGCCACCAGCAGCAGCTACGATGCCGCTGGCAACCTGATCTCCCAGACTGATGCGCGCGGGGTCACGGGGACCTTTCGCTACGATGCGCTCAACCGAATGACCCAGGCAGTGTACGCCCCGCCGGCGGGTTCCAATATTGCGGCGGTGACCCTGTTGTACAGCTATGACCAGGGCGCCTTCGGCATCGGGCATCTGACGGGCATGAGCGATCCCGGCGGCACCACCGCCTACAGCTACGACCAGCGCGGGCGGCTGATCCAGGACCAGCACGGCGTGGGCGGGGCAACCTATGCGGTGAGTTACAGCTACGACAGCTTCGGGCGCTTGAGTCGCATCACCTATCCCTCCGGGCGCACGCTGAACTACGGTTTCGATACGCTGGGCCGGGTGCGCCAGATCGACACGAGTTACCAGGGCACGACTCAGTCGGTGGTATCCAACGTTGCCTACCAGCCCTTCGGAGCAGCCGTCAGTTTTAGCTTCGGCAACGCGCAAGGTTACAGCCGCAGCTACGACCTGGATGGGCGGGTCACCGGCTACAACCTGGGAGCGAGCAGCCGCACGCTAAGCTACGACGCGGCCTCGCGGCTCACCAGCGTGAGCACGCCCAACGCCGCGCTCAATCAAAGCTACGGTTACGACA
>DATJVI010000113.1:0-38738 GCA_035501875.1 Burkholderiales bacterium | reverse complement strand
CTTCGCGCTTCGGTTGGAGTCTGTCCAACCTGGTGGCGCTGCTGCGCATGAACCTGTTTACGCATCGCGATCTGCGCACTTGGCTAGACGCACCCTTTGCAGCCCCGCCAAGTCCCACCGCACCACCTCAGGCAGCGCTGGTGTTCGCCTGATCTTGGACAGCACAATAGGGGGCCCCATCTTGAAATCCCTTCCTGACCCGTCCCAAACCCGCATCGCTACTGGGGACCACCAGCCAGCGTCCGGCTGTTTTGGACAGCAGTGACGAGACAATGCAGATGGATGCTGAGGCTGGCAGCTGAGCCGAAGCGCTGGATCAGGGAAACGGCGCCGCAAATCACGAGCCTCGAGGCTCGTCTTCCGATCTGATCAGCCGCACCGCCTGCTCAAATGCGGCCACCGTGTGTTCGATCTCGCGATCGCCGTGCGTGGCAGAGACCACGCCGCCCGGAGCGCCCATGATGTCCACGCCTGCGACCAGCATCGCGAGACGCAGCTTGTTGGCCAGGGCCGGGCTCTTCGTCTTCTTCAGCCCTTCGAATCCGATCGCGAGCGGATCGAATCGTCTGGCGTCGATCGCAAGGCCAGTTGGATTGGTGAAGACGTGGAACAACGAGTGCTGACCGTATACCGCCCATGGCACGCCTTCCCGTGTCAGCACCTCGTTCATCCCCGCCCGCAGCTTCGCGGCGGCGTCGCTCGCGCGCGCGCACGCGTCGGTGGCTACGACCTTCTCCAGCGCCGCAATGCCGGCAGCGGCCGCGAGCGGATTGGCGTTGTACGTGCCCTGGTGTGCGACGCGCTCGCGACCCGAAGCCCGAGTCGCCGCGAAGTCCATCCCTTCCATGATGTCGCGGCGGCCTGCGACTGCTCCCCCAGGTAATCCTCCCGCGACGATCTTCGCCAGGGTGCACAGATCGGCGGTGATGCCGAACGCCTGTTGCGCCCCGCCGAGGCTAAAGCGAAATCCAGTGATGACCTCGTCGAAGATTAGGATCACTCGGCGGCGCGCGGTCGCATCGCGCAGCGCCTGCAGGAAACCTTCCGGCAACGGCACCTGACCCCAGGTCGCGCCCGAGGGCTCGATGATGACCGCTGCGATGTCGTCTCGAGCGTCGAGCAGCGAAACGGTCGGCTCGACATCATCCGTAGGCATGAGGATCGTCGACTGCACGATGTCCGGCAGCACACCGATCGGACGCGCTCCGTCGTAGTGCGAATTGCTGCCCGCCGCCACGTGATCATGCCAACCGTGAAAGTGCCCGAGAAAACGCACCACCTTGTCCTTGCCGGTGAAGGCGCGCGCCAGGCGCAATGCCAGATGAGTCGCCTCGGTGCCCGATGCGGTGAAGCGCACCCGCTCGGCACCGGGCACCAGTGTCTGGATGAGCTCCGCCCAGCGCACCTCGAGCTCGTGCGCCGAGCCGAAATGCGTGCCGCGCGTGACCTGCCGCTGAACTGCGGCGACCACCTCGGGCGCGCAGTGGCCGAGCAGAAGCGCCCCATGGCCGCCGAAGTAATCGACGTACTCGTGACCGTCCACGCACCACTTGCGCGGGCCCGCGGCGCGGTCGACGAACAGAGGGTAAGGGTCGAGCACGCGCGAATCGTGCGTGAGCCCGCTCGGGAACGCCGCTTTCGCCCGTTCGTAGAGTGCCGCTGATTTCGGCGTCTTTATGCGGTAGCGCTCGACGATCGACAACGAGGCTTCGGTATGCATCAGCGGTCGGAAGTAATGAAGATGACGGACCGATCTTACCGCCTGTTTCGGCTCGGGAGCAACCGAGTCTCCGTTCCCTGCCCGTTGCGGCAGGCACAGCGCCATCATCGGCCAGAGCGACTACAGCACGATCATGACGGTCGGGCTGTTCAGACCGATGACTTTGAACTTGGACTTCGGCAGGTCCTGAGGGAAGGCGCTGGATAACGCACAACTCAGCGCGACCGCAGCTAGCCAACGGTGTGCCATGACACGCCCCTCTTGGGTCGATCGTATGATAGCGGTTGCAGGAGCCGGCGTGTTTGGCGAACAATATGTCGTCCGGGCTGCCGCGCTGACCCGCGAGCCGCCAACCGAGGGAACCGTGCCGATGTCCATAAGCCGTGATCCAATCGCCTTCGAGCTGTTCAAGAACGCCATTTTCTCGATCGCAGACGAGATGGCGCTTACGGTCTTGCGCACCACCTATTCGGGTGTGCTCAAGGACAACATGGACTACTCGACCGGATTTGCCGACGCCGACGGCAGACTCGTCGCACAGGGGTTGACGCTCCCTGGTCATCTGGGCTCGGTGCCCACCGCGATGCAGTCGATCATGCGCCACTATCGCGACGACATGGCCGATGGCGACGTGTTCATCATGAACGATCCGTTCGACGGCGGCATGCATCTGCCGGACATCTTCGTGTTCAAGCCGCTGTACATCGATGGCGAGCGGTTCGCCTTCGCGTGCACCGTCTGCCATCACACCGACGTCGGCGGCCGTGTGGCGGGCTCGAACGCCTCCGACTCGACCGAGATCTACGCCGAGGGCCTGCGCATCCCGCCGCTCAAGCTCTATGCGGCCGGCAAGCGCAACGAGACGCTGGTCGCCGTCATCGAGAAGAACGTACGGTTGCCGGTCAAGGTCCTCGGCGATCTGCGCGCGCAACTCGCCGCCTGCCACATCGCCGAGAAGCAGTTCGGGGAACTGGTCGCCAAATACGGCGCATCCGACACCAAGGCGTACATGGAGGAAACGGTGGACTACGCCGAACGGCTGACGCGCGCTGCGCTCGAAAAGCTGCCCGACGGGGAATGGTGCTTCGAGGACTGGATCGACGACGACGGCATCGACTACGGCACGCCAATCCGATTGTTCGTGACGCTCAGGAAGACGGGCGGCCACATGATTGTCGACTGGACCGGCACGCATCCCCAGGTCAAAGGCGCGATCAACAATACGCTGTCGTTCACCAAGGCGGCCTCGTACACGGCGGTGCGCTCCGTGCTGCCGCCCGGCATCCCGAACAACGAAGGCGTGTTCCGTGCGATCGAAGTGATCTGTCCGCCGGGCACAGTCGGCAACGGCGTACTGCCGGCGGCCTGCGCGGCCCGCGGGCTCACCGGATTTCGGATGACCGACTGCATGTTCGGCGCACTCGCGCTGATGCTGCCCGCCCGGGTGAAGGCGGCGGGCGATGGCGGCAACACGGGCGTCTCGATCGGCGGTTATTCGGCCGACCGCTCGCCTTTCATCTACGTCGACTTCACCTGCGGGGCGTGGGGCGCACGGCCCTGGGCGGACGGGCTCGACGGCAACTCGCACATGTTCGCGAACATGGCGTCCCACTCGATCGAGGTGACGGAAGCCGAGCATCCGATCCAACTGCTGGCGTACGAGTTCGTCCCGGACAGGGCGGGTGCCGGCAAGTACCGCGGGGGCGTTCCGTTCAAGCGCGATTACCGCCTGCTGGAAGACGAAGCGGTACTGCAGGTGCGCTCCGATCGCAGGACACATCGCCCGTTCGGCCTGTATGGCGGCAGTCCAGGTTGCCCCTCGGAGAACTACCTTAATCCGGATGGCGAGAATCGCGCGTTGCCCGGCAAGTTCACCATGACGATCAAGAAAGGCGATGTGTTCCGCCACGTGCTCGCCGGCGCCGGGGGCTGGGGTGATCCGCTCGAGCGCGACCCGAACGCGGTGCTGCGCGATATACGTAACGAGCTGCTGTCGGCTGCCAAGGCCGAGGCCGACTATGGAGTCGTCATCGATACGCGGACGGGGAAGCTGAACCTGTCTGGCACCGAGCAGCGTCGCGCCGCGATCCGTGCCGGTCGAAACTGGCGCCAGGTGCCGAAGGTCCAGTGGACCGATCCCCCGCTCAGCGCCCCGCCGCTCGTCGAGCCTGCGCTCACTAAATGATGCCCTATCGCATCGGCGTCGATATCGGGGGCACGTTCACCGACATCGTCCTCCTGGGAGCGGACGGAAAGGTTCACACCAAGAAGATCTCCTCGAGCGTCGACAACTACGCGCGCGCCATCGTCGACGGTCTGACCGAGCTGTTCTCGGAGACGGGCCTTGCCGGGGATGCGATGGAAGAGATCCGGCACGGAACGACCGTCGCCTCGAATGCGATCCTCGAGCACAAAGGTGCACGCACCGGGCTCATCACCACTGCGGGTTTTCGCGACGTGCTCGAGATCCGCACGCTGCGCATGCCGCGCCTCTACGACCTCACGTGGACCAAGCCGGCAGCGCTGGTCGATCGGTATCTGCGCCGGGTCGTCGACGAGCGCATCGACGCGCAGGGCAATGTGCAACGTGCGCTCGATCTCAAGGACGCCGAGCAGGCCGTGCAAGCGCTGCTGGACGAGCGGGTCGACACCATCGCCGTGTGTCTGCTGCACTCTTATGCCAACCCCGTCCACGAGATCGCGATCCGCGATCTCATACGGAAGATGGCGCCGGCGATGCCGGTCAGCATCTCCTACGAAGTGCTGCCGGAAATCAACGAATACGAGCGCACGTCGACCACTGTGATCAACGCGTACGTCATGCCCGTGGTAACGGGTTACCTGGAGGCGCTGCGCGAAGGTCTCGATGACGCGCGGATTGTCGCGCCTCTGCTGCTGATGCAATCGAACGGCGGCTTGACCACGGATCGAGCCGCCATCGAGCGGCCGATGAACATCATCGAGTCGGGCCCGGCTGGCGGCGTCGTCGGCGCGCAGGCGCTCGCGCGCGCTATGCACCTGCCGAAGGTCATCACCTTCGACATGGGCGGCACCACCGCCAAGGCTTCCATCGTGGAAGACGGCGAAGTGACGCGGACGGCCGAATACGCGGTGGGCGCTGGCATCATGATCGGCTCGCGCCTGCTGACCGGTGCCGGCTACACGCTCAAGGTGCCAGCCATCGATCTGGCCGAGGTTGGTGCGGGCGGCGGCTCGCACGTGTGGATTGATCCCGGAGGCAGCCTGCAGGTCGGGCCCGAGAGCGCCGGCGCGTCTCCCGGCCCCGTCTGCTACGACCAGGGGGGCCTCATTCCAACGGTGACCGATGCCAACGTCGTGCTCGGCTATATCAATCCGCAGCATCTGGTCGGTGGGGCGCTGAAGCTCAACGCAGAGAAGGCGGGGCGAGTCTTCGAGGAGACCATCGCGCGGCCGCTCGGCATGTCGATCGAGCAGGCAGCGTTCGGTGCGCATCAGATCGCGGCATCCAACATGATCCGTGCCATCAAGGCCGTGTCCACCGAACGCGGCCGCGACGCACGCGAATTCGAGCTGTTCGCCTTCGGCGGCAACGGCCCGCTGTTCGCGTGCGGGATGGCGGCTGCGCTCGGCATGAGCGGCGTGATCGTCCCGCCGTGCGCGGGGCTGTTCTCGTCGTTCGGGTTGCTCTATGCCGATGTCGAGCATCACTATGGCCGGACATTCCGACGGCTGCTGCGCAAGTGCGACCTCGGCGAGGTCGAGCGCGCATGGGCGACGCTCGCGCAGCAGGCGACGGAGCAACTTGCCGTAGAAGGTTACACGGGGCAACGCGCACGGCTGCGGCGCTCAGCCGCGCTCCACTATCAGGGCCAGACCTACGAGCTCACCGTCCCGGTGCCGGACGGCCGTATCGACGAACAGATGGTCGCCTATCTCGAGGAGGCTTTCGGCGCGGAGCACGAGAAGACATACGGCCATCGCGCCGGCCGCGAGGAGCCGGTCGAGCTGGTCACCATTCAACTCGTCGGTCAGGGCATCCGCACGGGTCCGGCGATCCCGGAGCGCGTGCACTCCAGTCGACCGGAGCCTCATCCCCCTGCGCCTCGGCGCGCTTACTTTGGCACGCAGACGGGTTGGGTGCAAACGCCCGTGATGCGGCGCACGGATCTATCGCGTTCGCGAGATGGGCCGGTGATCATCGAAGAGTACGACGCGACTTGCGTGGTCCCGCCTGGATGGCGTGCGCAGCTGGATGTCGGAGGAAATATCGTCATTCAAGCGGCCGGGACTGCACCGTAGGTCGCTCCGCGCATCGCGGATTTCGTCATGCGCGCGGGCGCTGAGGCGGGCGCGGGCTGGGCGCGCTGATCGCAAGCGGCGCGGGTGTGCTGTGAACGGTCTGGGACCCTAAATTCGCGTACGCGACGAGCACACCGTGGAAGGAGGCTGGGGCACGGCTCCAGTGCGGCCAGTCGTTGTAGGAACTGTGAGCCGGGACATCATTATGTGGGTGGTGCCGTCGCGATAGGGGCTTTTGGGCTGCAGCACGAGCTGGCCAGCGCGGTTGCATTTGAGCTGCTGGCTGCCAATGCCGCGGCGGGTGATGGTGCGGCACAGACGCTCGAGTTGCATGCGATTCATGCGCGCTACAGCGTGCTGCTCGCGAACCATGCTTAACCCGGATATTTCATTAAGAGGCCCCCGAATTGAGCGAGTCCCCCTATGCTAGTTGGTTGTAGCCGGTTCTAGCCAGGTACGCGTTGTACCGCCGGGCTAATCGGCGGCCAGCGCCCAAGTCCCTCATGAAATATCCCGGTTGATCTGGCGCCCCAACATCGTGACACTTACTCAATTGTCATCGCGCTAACCCGCCCTAGACTGGCCCCACGCACGCATCCCGACCTCTTTCCAAGCCCACGCCTGCCAACTCGACAGCACGGCTTGAGCCGCGCCGGGGCGCGTGATAGGGTACAGTTTCCTATTCGTTGTCCGGGCCACGGAATCAGCGTAGGGGCACAGCTGTCTTCGGAGGTCTGCCAAATGAACGCGAGGACCATCGGTTTTGCGACCATCGTAGTATTCGTGGCGTCTCCAATGATGGGCGCGTCCTGCGTACCACGGGGAGGGGAGGTGGACATCCCTTGCCCGCCAGAGCTCGTCCAGAACAACAGTTTTCAGCGGGGAACTTTTACTGGGGCCGAGCTTGGAACTGTATTCAATCCCGGGGTCACGTTGCTGGATGTCAACAACGATTGCACGCGGACCGGTGGCGGTTGTCTGGAGAATTGGACCATAGCGGCCGTGGGATCTCCGCAGGGGCACCAGTTGGCGTGGCTAAGCAACGAGCACGGGATCACAGGGATACCTTTAGCTCCTCCGCCTCCAGGAAATGACAAGTTTCTCGACCTGAGTGGCAACGGCGACAGCGACCCTTTCCCATTCGTGTCGCAGCAGATCCACCTGGATCCGGGACGCTATCAGCTCCAGTTCGACTTGGGGCAGGGTGAAACCCCGGACCAGAAGATCCACAAGCCTGTGTCTGTCGACGTGACCATAGGCGTGACGGCTGTCGGCAAGCCGCCCCAGTCCTTCACAACTAACCCCAATGGCGATGCATGGCAAACGTTTAACTGGACGTTCACCACCAATGGTACCGACATCACACTCGGATTTGTGGCGACCAAAGGTCAAGCCAATCAATTTATTGGGTTGGATAACGTCTCCCTTCAGAAATACAAGCCGGTAGGCCAATGCATATCGCCACAATAATTGAAATCTCCAGGTCGACTCAATTTTCCTCAGCCGACTACTTGCAGGAGGACCGCCCCACCAGCGTCGCGCTTCACCCGTCGGATGTCGGCAGCCCGTTCAGACTTCCGGAGACCGCGGATCGCCGGCCCGCGACGCCGAGGAGATTTAGACGCCGCTGTTCCTCGAAGAGCACTCTAGCGGGGTGCCGGCGGGTGGTCGATCGCGTGGGGTGTTTGGTCAGGAGTTGTGGTTTTGCGAGGTTGGCTCGGCCGATTCATGCGTCAAGCTCGGCGACGTCGACGCGCGTTCCGGTGTTCGCACGAGCGCAGGACGAGCTGGCCTGCTGGCTGAGGTGTTGAAGCCGGTCTTCGGTCTAAGGGCTAGGCCGCTTGGAACAGCGGGAAAAGCCTCGCCGGTGCGCGGGGCGGGGCGCGGGCGGGAAAGCCCAGGTGAGTGCGCAGCGAGCACACCACGCAAGCGAATCCGATGCAGTCCTAGAGCGTGGCACCAGCGCGGGTAGCCGTTCTAGGAACTGTGAGCGGGGACATCAGAATGTGTGGGTGGTGCCGTCGCGGTAGGGGCTTCTGAGCTGCAGCACGAACTGGCCGGTGCGGTTGCACTCGAGCTGCTCGTTGGCAATGGCGGGACGGGTGGTGATGCGGCACAGGCGTTCGAGTTGCTTGCGCTGCGTCCGCGCTACGGCGTACTGCCGCGTGTAGTCTCAAGCCGTGCGCATAGGCGCCCAGCGCTCATTACGTGCGCTTGCGCTCGCGGTCGGCCATGAGCCGGGTAGCGATGAGGGCAACGATAAAGTACGCAAACTCCGGTTTGGCGAAGTAGATCTGCTGCACCCGCTCCCTGCTCAGCGTGAACAGGTCGACCTCGGTCACACAGCGGGCCGACGAGGTGCGCTTGTGCCCCGGGGCGAAGATTGCGATCTCGCCGAACACCTCTTGCGGCCCGATCGTCTCGCCCAGCTCGGGCAAAGCGACCCGGCCGCGCTGCACGTAGAACAGCTCGTCCCCGGGTTGGTCGAGGCAGAAGATCCACTGCCCCGCCTTCAGGTGGCGATGCGACATCTCCGGCTGCAGCCAGCTCAGGTCCAGTTTGCCTCCCTCCGCTGCATCGATCAGAGTTTGCTGAACCTCGCTTAAGCGCATCGCGTATAGCGCTGCCTGGGTGCGGGTTTCCACGTGGAGCTTCTTATAGACCTTGTCCAGATGCGACTTGACCGTCGCCTCCCTTATACCCAGCCGCTTGGCGATTTTCAGGTTGTTGCAGCCGCGCGCGACCTCGACGAGGATCTGTTTCTCGCGCGGGGTTAGTCCCGAGATGTCCTGCGGCTTCTCGCCGCCCGCCGCAATCGCACGCGGCCTTCCGCGCTTCGCTGGGGGCGGCGACATGCCACGAGGGCGGAAGCTTGCGCCGCCGATCGCCATGCGCAGCCCGCATTCGATCAGCGTCTTCGTATACGACTTGGGAAGGTAGCCCAGAGCACCGGCTTCCACAGCGCGGTCGATAAAGCCGTTCTCCAGCGAGTCGGACAACGCCACGATCGGCACGCCGCGTCGACGCGCGGCAATCTCGCGGATGAGAGCTTCGCCGTCCTTGCCGTACGCGTCCAGGTCGATCAGCGCCAGCGATGCTTTCTCGGCTCGCGCCAAGGCGCTCTTCGACGCTTCGGTTGCGCGGGTGATGCGGCATCGGGGGTCGATGTGACGCAGCACGTCGGACACGGTCGTGCGAAACGCAGACGGCGGGGAGACTAAGAGGACCTGCATCGTGGCTCCGTCCAACTGCAACGCCGTGTCATGTTGCAGGGTTTCTTGCAGCTTGTCATCCTGGGCTGCACATGGAGCTGAGGCGTGTTCCCGAGCCTCGGGGACCCCAGTCGAAGACCTCTGCGGCTCGGCTTCGTGCAAGATAGAGCCGAGGGCGACGTGGAGCTCGCAATCCGCTCGTTCGTTGGGACTTGACATAGCGCGATTCACTTGGGATGTCCTCGCACGGTCGGATCGCACTTACAGCGCGTCACGCGCCGGGCCAACCTTCATCGACTGGTGGCAGACCCGCGCGACATCCACTCCGATAGGCCGGCCGCCTGTATGCACGTACGAGCCACAGAAGTGCGCCATATCGGCGAACGGAAGGCTGGTCGCCCGCTTCGCGTGGGAAATCGTCTCTGCGCGCACCGGGCCGCTGCGCTCGCGGTACGAGCCCTTATGCTCCTTGCTAGTTGCGCGCGGCGGGTCACGGTCTGTACCCAGTACCCCATGCGATCCGCCCCGACTCGTCCGCCGGCGCTGCCATAATCAACGCTGGCAGCATAGACAGAATCGCTTGTCGCCGAATTCCCCAGCGGACCGGCGATCGTAGCGTTCATGACCAAGACCCGGTTCAATCGTGCGTTCATTTCGTTGTCCTCTGATCGGGTAGCCCCTCGCGCATAGCCATCGGGGAGCTCTCGCTTGCCTCAGCGACGGTTCTCGATTGGCCAGCCGATGCGCCGACTGCTTGCGGGGGAAGACCGGCCCGCCTCCAATGCGCGTGCCCTGAGGTTATGCAGCGGGATAGCCTGGAAAAATCGGTCGGAGGTTGTAGGCGCAGTGGCCTCAGGGCAACTCACTGCAGGCGCGGGAACAGGGTCCTGCCTCCGGCAGACGGAATTGAGCCGAATTCCATGATAAAAGCGCACTTGCGCCTAGGAGATTTAAACGCCGCTTTTCTTCGAGGAGCGCTCTAGCGCGGCGGCCGCGGGTGGTCAATTGCATGGGTGTTGGCCGCGAAGCGCGGTATTGCGGCGTTTGCTCGGCCGGTTCATGAGCTATGCTCGCCGATGTCGGGGATCGGCGATAGCGGCGATGATCTTCAAGCGCTCGCCACGGCACGGACAGTGTTCGATGGCGCGCCGCCCGACGCGGTCGAACAAGGGCCCAAGCAGCAGCGGTCCGAGAAAGTTGCCCGCGGCGAACGGCAGCAGGAATAATCCGACCTTGCCTCCGGAACCGCGTAGTAGCGTGTCAGCACAAAGGCATAGGTGAAGAAGATCGCGTTGTACAAAAACGCCTGGGCGCTCATCAGACTCAATGCGAGCACGACCCGGCGCGGGTAGCCGCGCAGCAGCACGCCGAACAGCGCGAACCAGCCGAGGCGAACGGCTGGGTCGAGCATAATCGTCCCCACTCCCTCCCGGCTGTGGCCCGCGGCGTGGGCCTCGATGCCTGCGACGATGTCATGCGCCTCGTCGCGGCGGCGGCGAATGAGCAGCCAGCGTGGGCTCTCCGGCACGAACCGGCGCAGTGGGAGAATCCCGAGCGCGAGAGCGCCACCGATGATGAAGGCGACACGCCAGCCCCAGGCAGGCGATACGAGTCCCGAGTCGAGTAGGACGACTGCACCGGCGGCGCCGGCCGCCGCGCCGACCCAGAAGCTACCGTTGACCGCGAGGTCTACGCGGCCGCGCAGCCGCGCCGGCATGAGCTCCTGGATCGCGGAGTTGATGGCCGCATATTCGCCGCCGATCCCGGCTCCGGTAAGGAAGCGCAGCGCCGCAAACGCGAAGAACTCGGGCGCGGATCCCGAAGCAACGGTGGCTACGGCACGCAACCCCAGCGTGGCGAAGAGGAGCTTGCGACGGCCGTACCGATCGGCAAGACCGCCGAAGACGATGGCGCCGGTGACAGCGCCGGCGACATAGACGCCTGCGGCTTCGCCCACTTGCGCGGAGGTAAGCCCGAGCGTGTTTGCGAGCGTGAGCACGCCGGCCAGGGAGCCGACAAGAGTGACCTCCAACCCGTCGATGATCCAGCTCGTCCCCAGCGCCGCGATCAACAGCGTGTGGAACCGCGACCAGCGCAGCCGGTCGAGCCGCGCCGGGATGTCGGTGCGAAACGGGCCCGCCGTCAGAGTCCAACCGGCCCGGGCCGCCGTCTTGGTTTCCGGCTTCAATCGAGTTTGAGCCTCTGCGCGAGACCTAAGACCATCGTCGCGTCCTCAGCGGATTGCACGCTCGCCCATCTACCAATGATAGCCGAGCGTAAAGCGCCTAGAAGGTTTGACCGCTGCCTTTGTGCAAGGTGCGCTCTAGCGCGGTGCCGGCGGGAGGTCAATCGCATGGGTGTTGGCCATACGTTGCGGTGCTGCGGGAGCACTCGCGCGGGCCAGGGTGTAAAATCGTGTCGAAACCGGCGGCATCCCCAAAGATCGTTGTCTTCATCTTCACGACAGAACGGAGGAAAGATGAACGACGTGACATCCGACGCGGTCCTTTCCGCGGCTGAGCATGCTGACGCGATGAAAGCGTACTTTGCTGAGGGAACCGAACGTTCTCGAGCTCTTGGCAATCGGGGACCCATCCGCGTGGGGCCGGATGGAAAACTTCACCGCGATATCCTTGATGCCTACTGGAAACTCGGATTCTACGTCTTCGAAGGCGTCGTCGGCACGGACGAGCTAGCGGAGTTGCGTGCTGACGTCGAATGGATGCTCGATCATGCGCCGGCAGGTCCGGACGCCAAACACGACGCCAGTGGCCGCCCCGCGTTCGGTACTGATTTTGTACGCCCGCCCTACCGCTTCGCCAAACCGCTCAGCGATCCGCTTGGCGGCACCACAAAAAACAAGGGCCGTCATCCGGTCAAGATGCACGAGGCGACCCCACCCGAGGATGCCCCTGCCTATACGGTCGAGCTTCTCCACGGCAATCTGCAGCTGATGGATTCGGCACTGCGGCTTTACGGCCACCCGGGCCTGCTTGCAGTCGCCGAGGCCGTGCTCGGCCCGGATTTCGTGCCGTATAACGAGGTCACCTTCATCAAGGAGCCCGGTCTTGGCCCGTCAGTGGCCTGGCACCGGGACGGCACCACGCACTGGGATGCACCGGATTGGGATCACGGTGCACACGGTTTCAATTTCATGACCCAACTATATCCGAGCACGGCTGGCAACTGCGTATGGATCCTGCCTGGCAGCCACAAGCTGCGCCGCATCGACATCAAACAGCTGGTGCTCGACGCCGGCTCGGAACGCATACGCGGCGCGATCCCGTTGCTGGGTGTTGCCGGCGATACCTTCATCCTCAATCGGCAGATGGTGCACGGTTCCTTTGCCAACTCCTCGCCCGACCGCCGCGTCACGCTGAACATGGGCTTCTTTCCGCGCTCGCGCGTCCAGGATGTCACAGTCACTCATCTCGACGGCCGCGTGGTCACCTTCACCGGTGAACAGATTCACGAACGCACTCGTATGATTGCCATCGGCATCGACGCACGCCGTCAGCGCTTCCCGGGCGAAGCGCCCTATCGTTACCAACCGCTCGTCGGGGAGGAAGAGCACAACCGCTGGAGCGAGGAAACGCGCAGGAGCGTCGTCAAGAATTACAATTTGCGCGATATGTACATCTAGGCTGACATTCAACGTTAACGGAGGTTCGAGCATGACCATGACCGTTACGCCGATTGATGCCACACTGGGAGCGGTCGTCACCGGCGTCGATGTGGCCCATCTCTCCGATGAAGCCTGGGCCAAAATTCATGCTGCGTTTCTGGAGTACGGGGTCCTCGTCTTTCCCGGCCAGAACCTCGACGAGCAATCGCAAGGGGCGTTCGCGCTGCGTTTCGGGGACGTCGAACAGCTGTCCCCGAAACAGGCAGGCGCGACAATTGACTTCACCAACATCAAGCCGGATGGATCGCTGGCGAGCCCGGAAGAACAGACCTACAAGCTGATGAAGGGAAATGAGGGCTGGCACACGGACAGCACCTACATGCCGGTCGCCTCCAAGGCGGCGATGCTGTATGCCGTAGTCGTGCCTCCAGAGGGCGGTGAAACCGAGTTTGCCGACATGCGTGCGGCATGGGATGCACTCGACCAGGCGTCGCAAGTCCGGCTCGAGAAACTGTCGGCTTATCACTCGCTGTATTACTCGCAGGCGCAGGCCGGTTTCGTTCACAAGATGGACCAGGTGTACGGCTTCCACGACAAAGGTACGCCGCTGCGCCCGATCATCAAGACCCACCCCGAGACCGGACGCAAATCCATCTACACCGGCCGCCACGCCCATGACATACTCGGAATGAGCAAGGAGGAATCGAAAGTTCTGCTCGATAAGCTGATGGAAGATGCTTGCCGGCCGCCGCGCCTGTACAAACACGCGTGGACACCTGGCGATCTCGTCGTCTGGGACAACCGCTGTCTGATGCACCGCGCCCGACCTTTCGACATGCGCTTCCCTCGCGTGTTGCGCGCGAGCCGAATCTCGGGTGATCCGAATACGGAACTTGCACCCACGGTCGCCGACCCGCGGGCCGATGGATATCGCGCCACGGCGTCGAACAAGTCTGCTCTGGTTTCATAGACCGGAAGAGACGCCGCCGGTCACCGGATCGAGGTGCAGACGTATGGGGGAATCGGCGCCTACGAGATCGAAACGTCGTTTTTTTCGAGGAGCGCTCTAGCCCGGTGCCGGCGGGTGGTCAATCGCATGCGTGTTGGCGCACAGCGCTTGCGTGGGCTGCGAGCCTCGGCCCGGGACGGTTCGCAAGCGCGGCACCGTCCGCCCGGCGCGCGCCCACTGCGATGCGATGGGTGCAACAGGCCGCTTGCAGGGGCGTGAGCGCGCGGTCCGCGTCGATCTCACCCGGGTAGCTCCTCCCGTCTTCTTCAATCAGATCGAGTTGGCGCCGCAACGACTTCACGATGCGGGTGATGATCCGCTTGAGAAGAGCGTACGCGTGGCTGTTGACGCGGAGCCGTCTAATGGGTGACCCCGGACACTACTGAGGCTGTTCCCTCGGCTTCATCGTAGCCTCCCCGGTGATCGACTGGAGCTTCATGTCGAGGATGCGACCAAACTTCCTCACCTCCTCGCTCTGGTGCGTCTCGAGTAGCGAGCCCGGGCGTCGATAGCTGACAATCGTCGTCCCATCGGACCGCTCGAATACGTAAACCCGCAGCGGCAATATCACGCCCAGCGCAGGGTCTTCCTTCAGCAGCGTCTTAGCCCAGTCGCGGCGCATCACCTCAAACATCGCCGCGCGGCCCGTCTGAAACTTGATCTTCTTCAGGATCTGCTGATAGTCCATCGCTGTAACGGTGGTCAGCCCGAAGCCCCCGAAGCTCCACTGAAGGTGCTGCACCGTGTCGTCGAAGGTACGACCCGATGCGAGCTCGATCAGATCACTTTCGGTCGCGAGCCCCGAGGCCGGTCCCGCGAGACCTGCGAGCAGGACGAAGCAAAGGCGACCGATGACGCCTAGCTTGCACATCTTCGCGGTCTCGACACCGCCCGAGGAGTAACCCCGCCTAAGAAGCCCGGCCGGGACGAGACGCGTCCCGGCTCGCTCAGCGCGCGGCGCGCACCTTAGCGTCATGGACCGGCCTACTTCCGACCCGCCTGCTTCGCCTTGGGAAGCCCGAAGGCGTAGATCATGTTCCCTTTGGACTTGAACCCCGGGTGGCTGGCGACCGTAATGGCCACAAACTGGTCTCCATCCACCGAGTAGGTCACGCATGGCGCGAGCGCTGGCACGTCGTTCGGGAACCGGAACCGGAATAAGCGCTCGCCGGTCCGCGCATCGAACGCCGACAAATAACTGAGTGGCAGGAGCGCATCCTTCGGATTGGTATCCAGGTCGCCGAGGAAGACGAGATCACCGTCAGTGGTGCAAGTGCCCCCGTAGGCTAGCCCTTCCGTCTTCACTTGCCAGCGGATCTTGCCGCTCGAGACATCCATCGCAGTCAGAGTTCCGCTACCCCGGAGCTGGTCATCAAGCGTGAAGCTGAACCATCCGCCCAGGCTGCTCGTTCCGGGAGTGGGCGATGCTTCCGGGTGTGCGGTGATGCGCATCGGGAGGACGTTCCCGGAGATGAAGGCAAGCCCGAGGCGCCCGTTGAACGACACCGGTGTCCAGTCCGCGCCCCCGACAACACCCGGCTCGACGCGCTGGTTATATACCGGCACGTCACCCAAGAAGGCTTCCAGGGACGGTTCGAGGTACGGACCGAATGCGCCCGGCGTAGGCAATCCGGGAGGCGTGAAGATCGGAGCGATATATTCGCCGGTTGACAGCCTGCGGCCGCCTTGAGGTACGAACGCATCGGATTCGCAGAACGGCTGGGTCGGGAAAGGGGTCTCCGGGGTTCCATCCGGGGCCTTAACGTTCGTTACCGTCTTGACGCGTCGCTCCGGACAAGGGAAAACGGGTACGCCGGTTTCGCGGTCCAGGATGTAGAACCACCCAGTCTTGCCGGCTGCACCCACCGCTTTAATGGTTCGGTGGCCTTCGCGCTGGACATCAAGCAGAACCGGAGAGCTAGCCTGGTCGTAATCCCACAGGTCGTGGTGCACTTCTTGGAAGTACCAGACGCGCCGTCCGTTGCGCACGTCTACCGCCAGGACCGAAGCCGTAAACAGGTTCGCCCCCGCGCGATGGGTTCCCTCGTAGTCGGGTGCAGCGTTGCCGGTGCCGAAGATCACCAGCCCAAGCGCCGGATCGTATGCGGGTGGCATCCAAGCTGCCGCACCTCCACGAGTGAAGGGGTCGGTGAACGGACCGTTGGTCACAGTGGGCCAGGTGTCGCCACCAAACTCTCCGGGTGCGGGTACCGTAAAGAAGCGCCAGAGGAGATCTCCGGTGTCCGCATCGAACGCGCTCATGTACCCTCGCGATTCGTTCTCGCCCCCGGAGATGCCGGTCAAGATCAAGTTGTGACCGGAGGCGGGCCCTCCGCCGGGGATCAGGTTCTTGGGCACATACAGAGGCGGGACGGACAGGAAGTGGCCGGCATAAACGTCGCCCACCCGCACATTGCCCCCAATGCCAAATGAGTTCATCGGCTGGCCGGTCTTCGCATCAAGGGCCCAAAGTTTCGCATCCTGAGTGCCCACATAGACCGTTCCCCCACCCACTCCGACTCCGCGGTTCGCGCGGTCGCCGTTTTGGCCGAGATTCTCCGGCGCGACCTCGAGCACCAGGCGCCGATACCAGATCTGTGCGCCGGTCTTCGCATCGAGAGCGAACACGTTCTGGGAGGTAGTGGTGAAGTTACCGGGGTCTGTCACGTACATGGTTCGGCCCACAACGACCGGAACGGTGGAAAAGAAGATGAAAGGATCATCGGGAAGTTGCGTGCTGAACGTCCACTTCACCTCGAGTTGGTGGACGTTGCGCGTGTCGATCTGGGCGAGCGGCGAGAAGCGTGTGTTCGCGTAGTCCCCTCCAAAGGTCGGCCACGGGAGATCCGGGAGGTAAGAACCGTCACCGGCTATAGCGGCAAGCGACGACAGGACACCGACGAACAGTGCTCCGCGTACGGCGCTTCCGATCAGGTGGCTAAGTACCGTGCTCATCTGCCCCTCCTTGCATTGGTTGTTGATCACGCCACGGACGGCACTCCTCTAGCACACGACGCGGCCGCCTCCACATCGAGCGGCCCGATTCAGCGCGAAGGGCCGAACCCCCGCTGATGCAGCGATCGCGACAAGTGATAAAGACGCTCGCAAAGGCGTAGCGAGCGAAGGAGGCTGCAATCGGTTGCCGCAGCCCAGGACACTCCCACGAGGCGCGAATGCTCGATGGGTATTCTTTTCCGCTTACGCTACCCTGACAACCTTACAACCCACTTACTGCGAAGCGGGTAAGCAGGCGGCGGGTGCCCCGCGGAGATACGTTACCTGTATGACTTCAATAGATCGGGGCATACATTCAAAGTCCCCGTTTCATCGAAGCGGACTGTATCGCGGTGCGAGCGGGTGTCAGTCGCCCGAGCTTGGCGATGAAAGCTTGCAGTGTTGCGGGGTTTGCTCGGTCGATTGATGAGCGGAGCTCGGTAAGTCCCTCTGAGCCTGAGCGCGCGCACGTGCTCGGGACCCGCCGGCGCTCGCTCCGGCCCGGCAATCTGATGGAGGCGCCGCTCGGGACCGACGCGATCTCGGGCATCATCCTCAGCGCAGGCTGTCCGCAAGCACGCGGAGCACAACCGCATGCGGTAGACTCGACACGACCACTCATTTCCAGCCATGCCATACCAATGAACTTCACGGAGCGGCGCTCCGCTCGTCCGCAGCTGACGCCGCCTCGGTTGCTGCTCCTGGCTGCGCTAGTTGCGGGTGTATGCGCGCTTGCGCAGGCGGACACCCCTCCACAGTTCGGCGGCAGACTCGTGCTCGAGATGGTGGACGACGTCGAGTTGGACCACAAGCTGCGCCTCATGGAGGACTTCACCTTCCGGGACGCACAGGGCAAGCTGTGGCTGGCCCCGAAGCATGGGGTCATCGATGGCACTTCGCTCCCACGCGCGTTGCGCGCCGTCGCCGAGCTGCCTCCGGAGACCGAATTCCGCAAGGCATCCGTAATCCACGATTACTACACGCGCGCCAGGCAAGACAGCTGGCGCGACGTGCGGCGCATGCTCTACAGCGCGAGCCTGCAGGAGGGTCTTGGCCCCGCGGAAGCGAAGTTGCTGTACGCCGTCGTGTATGCGGGCGCCTGGCGCTGGGAGCCACGCACCTCGAGCTGCTATCGCAGCTGTCATGCCGCCGCGGCGATGCTCGCGTGGCAGCCCGACGTGACCCAGGCTGAGCTACAGCCGGTGGTCGACTGGTTGCGCAACACCGATCCGAGCCTGGCGGAGATCGAGCGGCGCGTCGATGCGGTCATCCCACGCCCGGGACCGCATCTGTTCGTGCAAGTTCGCCAGCACAGATAGGCTGTTCAATCGTCACCGTGAGCCGCGAAGGCGGAAGCGAACCCACCTTCCCCTCGTGGCGAAGGCGACGCCCGGTGTCCCCGGCGTAGCCTGCGTCATTCGCGGATCTAGAGCGATTCGACGAAGCGCACCAGCGCCTCGCGATCGGCCTTCGGCATGGTGAGGAATGCTTCGCGCGATTTCTCCGCCTGACCGCCGTGCCAGAGGATCGCTTCGGTGACGTTGCGCGCCCGGCCATCGTGGAGCAGATCGCTGTGACCGTTTACGGTCTTGAGCAGGCCGATGCCCCAGAGCGGCGCCGTGCGCCACTCACGGCCGCTCGCCTTGAAATCGGGACGCCCATCGGCGAGCTCCTCGCCCATGTCGTGCAGCAGCAGGTCGGTGTACGGGTGGATCGTCAGGTTTGCCGCTGCCTTGAGCGCGGGCTTCGGTCCCGTCTTGAGCTCCGGCACGTGGCACACGCTGCACTGGGCCTGCGAGAACAGCAGCTCGCCGCGCGCGAAGGCCGGGTCGCTCACATCGCGCCGCGCCGGCACCGCCAGCGCTTGCAGGTAGAGCGTGATATTCGTCAGCCGGCTCGGCACCACTTCGGGACGGTAAGTGTTGCCGGTGCATCCGCCCTGGCCACCGCACTTGCTCGCCGACGGCAGATCCCGGCAGGCGGTCTGCACCGCCGGACAGTTCTCCTCCGGGAACAGGAACGACGTGGCGCCGATGTCGGCCAAGAACGCGGCCGCGGTTTGCTGGCGGATGCTGGGCTGGTTCGCCTTCCAGCCGAAGCGCCCCAGAACCACCTGCTCGTTTTCCACGTCCCAGACATAGTTCGGCCTGCCCGGCATGCCGAGCTTCTCCTCGTCCCTGGCCAGGCGCAGGATGGCATCCTCGGGTACCGCCTCGAGCAGCCCCATGCCGACGACCGCAGGCGCGACGCGCGGGGAGATCATGGTGCCCGCGCCGAGCTCGCCGAACTGCAGGTCCTTGAACTCGATGTGCGGGACGCGCAGCTGGACGCGCTCGCCGTCGGCGAAGGTGACGTCGCGCGCGGTGTAGGTGAACACAGCCTGTCCTTCCGCCGGTACGCGATCCGGGATCCCACGGTTCTGCAACTGATCGCCGTAGGCCGGATGAGGCAACGGACCGCCTTCCTTGCTCTGACCGGGGATGCTCAAGCGCACCAGCACGCCCTGGCTCGCCGCGTGTCCGTCGGCGGTGGCCGCTGCTCGCCCGTTGTTGATATGGCAGTGAGCGCAGCGGTCCTCGTTGAACGTGGGTCCCAGCCCCCAGACGCCGGAGGGGTCCGGCGGGACGACCCAGGCTTCGTTGAACTGCTCCTTGCCCTTGGCGGCAGCGGCGCCCTGCTCTGCGTCGAGCATCGCGATGGGGATCGAGTACGCAGCGGGGCCGGACTCGGGGGTCGTGAAGCTATCCGCCGAGAGCGCCGCAGGGTTCAGCGCTTCATTGCCGGCCGCAGCGACGAGTCCGATGACCCCACTGCAGGCCACGACGGCGACTGCGCGCCGCCGCCTGCGGCTGAGACCGGAGGTGGTCATCTCAGGAACGCCCTCACGCTTCCTTCACGTCTTGATGTCTTGCCGCTCGGTCACGCCGTCGGGCTCAATCCCGGTCCCACGGGCTGTGCTTCACTTCCTCCGGCAGCCAGATCGTCTCGTAGACCTTCTGCAGCTCCTTTTCCTTCTTGAGCTCATCTTCCACCGACAAATTGGCGTACTTCGCCTCCGTCGGGCTGGTATAGCGACGGGTATTCAGGCTCGGCGCGGAGATCACCTTGCGCAAGCTACCGTCGCATCTTGGGCAATTCGTGGGGCCCGGCTCACTGATCCGGTGCTGCGTCTTGTAGATCACGCTGCACGGGTCGCACGCGTATTCGTAGAACGGCACTTCAGTCCTCCTGCTTCCAGAGTGAGCGGACGTGATCGAGCGCTTGCGCCCGCGCACAGAAGATCTCTACGGGGCCTGCCGCAGCGGACTCCTTGCGACGCCGAGAAACCCTGCTCGAGCTTCGTCGATCGTTTGGCCGGTTCCGGCGCAGTCCCGCCTCAAGCCAGCGGGGCCGACCCCGCGAGGAATCGGCCCCGGTAAGGGTACTGCCAACAGCTCTTTACGCGAACCTGGTCTTGACGATATCGGCTTTCGCGCGCGTCGCCTTCTGCTGGTCGATGTTCCAGATCCGCGCGGCGTTCTGGCCGAACACCTTGCGCTTGATCTCCGGCGTGAGCTTGGGATAGCCGTAGCCCTCGACGAGCTGATCGGGGATCTGGAACTTGCGGAACGCGTCGATCTGCCATTGCGGGTTGCCCCACAGCAGCGAGTCGGTGCCCCACATCACGTAGTCGGGTCCGATGTCGCGCAGCAGCGTGCCGAGCACATGCGCGCACTCCACCGGCCGGCTCGAGACCGTGGCCGCGAACGTAGACCCCATCTCGCAGTACAGGTTCTTGCGCTGCGGCTTGAACCCCTTCAGCGCCGCCAGTTCCTGGTGATACGGCCACGCGGAATGGTAGGCGATGAAGTTGAGGTCCAGGAAGTCATCGGCGGTGGCGTCGAAATCCTCCACGTGAGCATAACGTGCATAGAACTGTCCGAACGGGATGCCCTTGTGGCAGCCGATGTTCTTGATGCCGAGCTTGCGGCACTCTTCCCAGATCGGGTACGCGCGCTTCTCGTCGTCGAACCACCAGCCCTTCTGCTTCGTAGAGTCGAACGTGTAGAGCTTCAGCCCCGACACTTTGTAGATCTCCACATACTCGTGCAGCCGCTGGATCGTCGCTTCCATCCCCTGGTTGGGCGTAAGCCCGCCGGCCAGCATGAGCGTGTTGTCGGGCCAGTTGTTGCGGACCTGGACCTGGTAGTCGATCGGGATCATGTCCTGGCCGCCGTAGTCCTCGCGGAACCCGAACGGGTTGAAGATGCCTACCGTCGTGTCGCTCTCCTTGAGGATCATCTTCCCGTAGTTCTCGACGGTCATGTCCTTGGTGCCGTTCGGCAGACCCATCGCCTTGCCCAAGTCGTCGAGCAGTTGCACGAACCACATGCCGCGCGTGGTGGTGTTCACCCCCTCGACATAGTGGCCCGGCCGGGTGCAGACGTGGCTGTGAACGTCGACGATGAAATCGCTGCTGGCGCGAGCGAGCTGAATCGCTTCGTTCTTGGCGTCGACGTCCGCGGCCTCGGCGTCATTCACCTCGAAGAACTTCATCCCTGTGACTTCGTTGGCCGCCAGCATCACGGCCGAGAAGCCGAGAGAGGACTTGAGGAAGTTGCGGCGCGACATGCCGGCTTTCTTGGCATACCCGTCCATCTTCGCGGAGATCTTGTCGCCCATATTCCCCGCCAGAAACATCGAGGTGCCGACTTCGTCGCCGTTGAACGGATCCATGGGCTGATGCTCCAGCCCCTTGAAGTGCTGAAGAATGTTGAACTCCATCTGATCTCCCCCCGAAGTGTGATTTCGATTTGGCCGATGCAGCATCGGTGCGAGCCGATGCGATCTGCCTGGCTCCCCGTAGCAGGCCCTCTCTACCCGGCTAGATGCGGGGCGGCGCTTCGTGACCGTACTCTCGGCCGCACGGAGTGTCAATGGCGGGTTCGGCGCGCTGCGTGACGGAGGGGCACCGGCCAGAATCGGCCCGATGACTCTGCACCAGGAGCTCATCCCGAAAGAGCGTCAGGTGCGCCGCCTGCTGGCCGCCGCGTGCGTCGACACTCGGTAGGACCGCCCCGGGTTCGCCCCTCTGAGTCGAAGCGAGAGTTCGACCCATCCGTTCGACGAAAGGAGAGCGGGCCGCAGCTGCCGGGGTCTCGCGTGCGGAGATCGAACGCGGTGGTGAGGATGGAAGTTCAGCGCGCCCTCCGATCTCCAGAGCTACGCGAAGCGACCGTTGTCATAGATGCGGCGCGCTGGGAATGGGGGTTGGACCCAGCCCTTTGCGCGGGTGTGCTGACTGGCTTCGAGCGAGCACGGGTAGAAGCTAGACCGGCTTCTTCGGGCCCGACATCTCAATCACCCCAACGTTGAACATCCAATCCGTGCACTGACCAAAGGAGACGGGGAGGAAACGGACGCAGGGGGCAACGACGCTTGAGATCGCACCAGTGGAGGGCTTGACGAGACTCCTCATAGAACGAGATGCAAGCGTCGTTCATCCTCGAGGAGCATCTCCGCGCGATGCGCGTGGGTGGTCAATCGAGCGGGGCCGTGCTGAAGACTTGCGGTTTTCTTGCGCTTGCTCGGCGCGCCTCACCGCTCACTGCCGCGACTTCGTTACGCCGACGAACCGCTAACGGCCCTTTCGGAAGGGGTGCCGGAGACGGCCCCGACCTGCCGGTCGGCGGAAAAGGGCGCGACCGGTTCGAAGACGAGGTTGCAGGAAACCGACACGCGCGGCCGCTGCCCTTGGTAGGTGTGCACATAATGGAGCAGCCACCCCGGGAAAACGACGAGCCGCCCAGTGCGCGGCAGCACCGTGAACGTCGTGCCGAGGACGCTTTCGAGCCCGGGCATCGGCCGTCCGTGCCGCGGGTCGACGAGTGCGAGCAAGCCCGAGGCAGGATGCGCGGTTGCGTCCGCGTCGCCCGCGTCGAGGTAGTAGACGGTTGCCCAATGCACATCAGAATGATCGTGTGGGATCGTATAGTCGCCGTTTCGCATCACCATCGCCCACGCGTGGATCCCGATGCGCATCGCAGGCAGCCGCTGCTGCCTCTCCTTCGCCAGCCCCTCGACTGTTTCGCGTACCCCCGTCACGATGCGCTGGAGGAGATCGCGGAAACAAGCCTCCGGGCGCCCGGCCAGATTCTGCGAATGCCAACCGCCGACGTTGCTGCGGTGTACCGAGGCCAGGGAGAGCGATTCGGCAACGAGCCGTCTGGTCGCATCGCGGTTGATCTCGTCCATGCCGGAGAGGTCACGCATGGACACGGGAGTGCCGAAGAGCGAGAGATCAGGCATAGAGCGAGAGAGTTTGGCTGTCTCGGGACGCTGCTCACCAGGAAGCCCGCAGAAGCGGGGGGATTCTCCCGTCTTACGCCCTGCAAATCGGCCACGTCGGGCGTCGCTGTTGTCCGAGGCGAGCGGAGACCGATCCGAGTGCGCGTCCTCGCTGCGCAGTCTTGGTTACCGGGGTTTCAATAGCATTTCAGAAGCACGATGTGTGTTACGACCGGTAACTTTAGCTGTGGAGCCGGCGAATCGATCTCACCCGCTCAGTGCGGGGACCGGCTTAGCCCGGCTTCGCCTAGCGCGTCGCTTCGTGCTTGCGCGGCCCCTGCCCTCCTCATGCCGCTGCGATTGGCTTTCGATGCCCTGTGCAGCGGAGAGCGTCACAGCCTTATCCCGTTGCGCGCCCGCCGGGACCCGATGCGTGACGAACAACATCGTCGCCTGCCCCTCGAGCAGGTTGACTGTCTTCGCGAGCTGCTCCGCCGTTTCGTCATTCAAGTCGTTCGTCGCCTCGTCGAAGGTCGGCCCTTTGGGCCGCTTGAGCAGTGCTCTGGCGATGGCGACGCGCTGCTTCTGCCCGCCGGACAGGCCAACGCCATGCTCGCCGGTTTCGCTCTGGTGCCCTCTGGGAACTGCTCGATGGTGTCGTGGTTCTCGGCCAACTTGCAGGCTTGCATCACGTCTTGGAAGCTCGCATGCGGGTTGGCGAGCACTAGGTTCTCGTAGATGGTTCCGGTGTAGAGTGTAGTTTCCCGCGTCGGTTTGTTGCCGATCGACAGAACGACTAGGTCTGCGACGCTGGATCGGCGCGAGCGCGCCGTCAGCCGTGCCCTCCCTGCAGCACGAAGAACAGCGCTGCGCGATCGTTGTCTACCCTTAGCGGCACACCGGCGATCGACCAGAGCCGATGTGAGCGCTGTCCGACGAGCCTACGCACGTTGTTGCGTGGGCTTCGTACGCAAGCAGGAGGGCTGATCATGGTGCCGAACGAAGCGCGGGTGCCAACCCCGTCCTCGATCCACGAGACGCTAGTGCGCTTGAAGACCGATGCCGGGCGCGGGCTCGCCTCGTCGGAGGCCGCACAGCGCCTCGCGCAAACTGGGCCCAACGCGCTGCAGGAAACACATGTCAGCCCGCTGCGCAAATTCGTCTCGTACTTCTGGGGCCCCATCCCCTGGATGATCGAGGTTGCCGCGGTGCTCTCGGGTGTGGTCCACCACTGGGAAGACTTCGGCATCATCGTGGCCATGCTGCTGATCAATGCAGGCGTGGGGTTCTGGCAAGAGTTCAAAGCCGACAATGCCATTGCACTGCTCAAGCAGCGTCTCGCGCTTACCGCCCGTGTGCTGCGCGACGGCCGATGGCAGGAGCTGGCGGCCGCCCAGCTCGTTCCCGGGGACATCGTGCGGGTGCGCCTCGGCGACGTCGTTCCCGCCGATCTGCTGCTGCTCGAGGGCGAGTATCTGAGCGTGGATCAGTCGGCGCTCACCGGAGAATCGCTGCCAGTGGACAAGAAGGCGGGCGACGAAGCTTACTCGGGCTCGATCGCCAAGCAAGGCGAGATGACGGCGGCGGTCACCGCCACCGGCATGCAGACCTACTTCGGCAAGACCGCGCGGCTGGTGCAACGTGCGGGGACCGTGTCGCATTTCCAGCGCGCCGTCCTGCACATCGGCAACTTTCTCATCTTGATGACACTGGCGCTGGTGGCACTGATCCTCGTCGTCGCTTTGTTCCGCCACGACCCGGTGGTCGATACACTGCTGTTCGCGCTAATCCTGACCGTGGCCGCGATTCCGGTGGCGCTGCCCGCGGTGCTTTCGGTAACCATGGCAGTGGGCGCCGAAAAGCTCGCAGTGATGAAAGCCATCGTTTCGCGTCTGGTTTCCATCGAGGAGATGGCGGGCATGGACGTGCTGTGCTCGGACAAGACCGGCACGCTGACGAAGAATGAGCTCACGCTCGGGGATCCGATCGTACTGCGCGCGCGCGACGCGGACGATCTGCTGCTCGCCGCCTGTCTCGCGTCCGAGCGCGACAGCCAGGACGCGATCGACACCGCTGTGTTTCGAGGCTGGAAGGATACTCAGTCCCTGCAGCGCTTCCAGGTGCTCGCCTTCCATCCGTTCGATCCGGTGAGCAAGCGCACCGAGGCGCAGGTCTCCGAGGGTGAGCGTCGCTTTCGCGTGGCCAAGGGGGCACCTCAGGTCATCCTCGATCTCGTCGGCTCGGACGACGCCCTGCGCCAGCGCGTGGCGAGAGAGGTCGACGCGTTGGCGGCCAAGGGTTTTCGCACCCTGGGCGTGGCGCGCAGCGACGAGGCCGATCGCTGGCAGATGCTGGGCCTGCTGCCGCTGTTCGATCCGCCGCGGGAGGACTCGGCCGCCACCATCCGGGCCGCTCGGGCGATGGGCGTCGAAGTCAAGATGGTCACCGGCGACCACCTGGCCATTGCGCGCGAGATCGCCGGGCAGCTCGATCTGGGGCGCAAGATCACGCCTGCCGACCAGTTGTTCCAAGGCTCGGGTGGAGGCGGAGACGCGCGTGCGATCGAGGCCGCCGACGGCTTCGCGCAGGTGTTCCCCGAGCACAAATTCCAGATCGTCAAAGCGCTGCAGGCGCGCGGCCACATCGTGGGTATGACGGGTGACGGGGTGAACGACGCGCCTGCGCTCAAGCAGGCCGACGTGGGCATCGCGGTGAGCGGGGCGACCGACGCCGCGCGTGCCGCCGCCGATCTGGTGCTCACCGCACCGGGACTTTCGGTCATCACCCGCGCGATCGAGGAGGCGCGCCGGATCTTCGCGCGCATGAACTCCTACGCGATCTATCGGATCGCCGAGACGGTGCGTGTGCTGCTGTTCATGACCCTTTCCATCCTGCTGTTCAACTTCTACGCGGTGACCGCGGTAATGATCGTGCTGATCGCGCTGCTCAACGACTTCCCGATCATGATGCTCGCCTACGATAACGCACCGGTGGCGGCGCGCCCGGCGCGCTGGGACATGACCCAGGTCCTGTTCGTCTCCAGCCTCCTCGGTATCCTCGGCGTGGTGGCGAGCTTCGGATTGTTCTGGATCGCCGAGGAGTACCTGCACCTGCCGCGGGCCGCCACACAGACCCTGATCTTTCTCAAGCTGCTGGTGGCCGGACACCTCACCATCTTCCTTACCCGCAACCACGGCCCGATCTGGCAAAAGCCCTATCCATCCTGGAGCTTCTTCTGGTCCACCATCGCCACCAAGGTGCTGGGCACCCTCGCGGCAGCGTACGGCTGGTTCGTAACGCCGATCGGCTGGCGCTATGCGGGGCTGGTGTGGGGCTATGCTCTCGCCTGGTTCCTGCTGAACAGCGGAGCGAAGATCCTCGCCTACCGACTGCTCGGCGACGGCGTGGCGTATCAGAAGCGTTTCGCTCGTCACCTGCATATGCCGCTTCACTCACATACGACCGGGAAAGCACGCTGAAACATGGAAAGGCCCAGAGCGGCGAGCCGCCACTCCATCGCCGAGCAGAGCGTTCCATTCTTCCGGCCGATCACGGCCGCATATGCGATGGAGGAAGCGGAGCTGGCGCTGTTCCACAAGAGCCTGAAATTTCTCGCCGAGGCCGAGAAGCTCGAGCACGGGCTGCAGCCGCGTTTCGCCACGCCAAGGGGAGTTCGTCGACCTAGGACGGCGCCTGCGCTTGCGCGACATCGGCTGCCCGGTCTATCTGCTCGAGGGCGAGGCCGACGAGATCACCTCCAAGGAGCAGGTCTTCGCTGCCGAGCATCTGGTTGGCACGCCCAAGGCCGAGATCGCAAAAGCGATCGCGCCCGGCGGACATGTCGGCCTGTTCATAGGCGAGAACATGCTGCGCGGCCGCTGGCCCGAGATCGCGCGTTGGATGCTACAGCGGGCCGCCGCGTGACGGTACACCAGATCGGCACCGGAATCGAATCGCCTGCGAAGCCCCGCCGCCCGCGCTGCTATCATCGCGAAGACGCACGTCACCGCTTCGGCGCAACGCGGGCGCGGTCGGAGCGTGCGACCTTTACCTACTCGGAATCCGCCGATGCTTCCTCCCTTCACTCAGGCGCTGATCGTCGCGAACGCGGTGGTGTTCTTGCTCGAACTTACGCTGGGCGGAACCATGCTCCGCTGGTTTGCGCTGTGGCCAGGCTACGGCGGCGGCCTTGCCGTGCTTCCTTGGACCGCGCCCTGGCAGCTCGTGAGCTACAGCTTCCTCCACGCCAGCATCATGCATTTGGCGTTCAACATGCTCGGCGTCTGGATGTTCGGCGCGGATCTCGAGCGGGTGTGGGGCCCGAAGCGATTCGCGATCCTTTACTTTGCGAGCGTGGTGAGCGCCGCCCTGGCACAGCTGCTGATCGCCGGGCTATTCGGCGGCTCGCGCGCGCCCGTGCTGGGTGCCTCGGGCGGCGTATTCGGGCTGTTGCTCGCTTATGCCGCCATGTTTCCCAACCGCACAGTTGTGCTGCTGTTCCCGCCGATTCCCATGCGTGCGCGCACGTTCGCTCTGGTGTATGGGCTGCTCGAGCTGATATTGGGCGTGACCGGCTTGCAAGTGGGAGTCGCGCACTTCGCCCACCTCGGCGGCATGGTGGGCAGCTATCTCGCCATGCAGTACTTCCGCGGCCGCCCGCCCTTCGGACGCAGGTGAGCGCCGATCCGTGCGCCGCGAACTGGTGGCGGAAAGCGGCGCGCAAGAGATGCGTTCCGGCCGCCTCAGCGGCGCGTGACCGTATAGCGAAATTCGTGCGGCTGTTAGCTCGTCACGGGGCTACGCACCCGATGCCGTTCAGGCTGAGTACGGTACCGGCGCCCGCTCTGTCCCGGTTCGGCTGCCCGAAAGCGGTGGTTGCAGGGCGCCGCACCGTTCGAGCCACGCCGGCTCTGGTTCAGCGCGAGATCAGGTGCGCCTGGTTAACGTCTTTGCCGACGCAGCGGAAGGCACTGCTTCACCACCAGCTGCTGAGTCGTTCGGAACTCATGCGATCGATTTTCCCCGTTTCCGCGTTCACGTCGACCTGGGCGGTGCGCCCATCCTCGGTCGTAAAGTAGTAGCGGTAATAGGGCCTGCCGAGCCAGGTCAGGCTGTACGCCATCTTCTGCATCTTGCTGTAGGTGATTGCGGTGGCGGCCGTGGCGCGCGCCGACGCTTCCGGCACGCTCTTGCGGCTGCTCAGCATCTGGTAGTCCCGTCCCCCGAGCCGCCCCTCCACGCCGGCGAGGGTGCCGTTCCTACAGTCCAACTTCCAGCTCCTGTCTTGTGGTCCGACCATGCTGATTTCGAATCCGGGTCCCGCGGCACCGTGCTCGACGGTCCAGCCCGTCACGATACCCTGATGCTGCTGCTTTGCGGCCTGAAGGCAACCGTTGAGCGCATCGTCCGTGCTCGACTGAGCGAAGACCGGGCCGCAGAGCCCCAAGAGCGTGCCGCTCAGCGCTGCTCCAAATAACGTTCGCATAAGACCTCCTGCATGTGCATTGACGTGGACACTCGGGCCAGCCCCGAGGAGGTGTAAGCCGCATGTCATGAACTCGCCTGATCACCGGCGCTTCCGCGCATGCACCCGAGCCTCGGCGGTTTGCAACACGCACTGAGCCCGTGCACCGCGTGACAGCGCCACTCGTCCGGACAGATAGCGGCATTCGCTTATGTACTGACACCGGCGGCCTAGCCGTTGTTCCCTGAGAGCACCTAATCCTGTGACCGCAGAGGTCTCAGCGCGAATCTCTCGATCAAAGTCGTGGTCAACGGGCCGGGTTCCGCGCTCGTTGCCATCTCGGCGATGGTCGCCTACGACCTTACCGGGACTTGCGCTCAAACTTGAGCCTCGCGCAATTGCCTAACACGAGCCACAGCACCCCCGGCGTTCGGCCGACCCCTCCTCGCGAAAACCGGGGTCTGACCCCGGTTTCCGGGAGGAGGGGTGGCACGCGAAGCGTGACGAGGTGGTTAGCCATTTTCGCAAGCGTCAATAGCGGCCGCAGTGCGGATTGGCCTGACGAGCGCGGCGGCGATGGCAGTTCAGAGAGAGAAACGCGTGAGTACTTCGGTGGAGTAACGCGGCACTACGTCGTTCGATCCAATCGTCACAGCTCACCGACGGCAGCCGTGGGAAAGTGGGGCGACTGAGCCGGCTTGTACCGAGGCCTAAGCGGCATCGTCGCTCTCCATTGACTTTCGTCAACAACCAGTGGCTGCGCGAGGAAGAACATCACTTCCAGACAGGCAGCGCGCTGTGCGCGCCTTCCTTTTGGAGGCTCGGGCTGAGAGCGAGCACAAGCCAAGCGACGGAACCGATCATGGCGACGACCCGCACCGACGACGTGACCCAAACCGCCAGACCCGCATCGCCATCGAGAACGCTGGTTGGGCTTACCTCCGAGCAAGCGCGCCAGCTGCTCGACCGATACGGCGAGAACGCGATCCGTGAAGAGCACATTACTCTGGCCGGCCGCCTGCTCCGGTATTTCTGGGGTCCGATCCCATGGATGATCGAAACCGCCGCGGTGCTCTCGGGCGCAGCGCAGCGCTGGGACGACTTCGCCATCATCGTGGTGATGTTGGTCCTCAACGCCGGCGTCGGTTTCTGGGAGGAGCACAAGGCCGATAATGCAATCGACGCGCTGAAGCGGCGGCTCGCGCCGAGCGCACGCGTGCTGCGCGACGGCAAGTGGGCGGACCTGCCGGCGCGCCTGCTCGTGCCGGGCGACGTCGTGCTCGTGAAGCTCGGCAACATCGTACCGGCCGATCTCGAGCTGCGCGAGGGCGCCTATCTGAGCGTCGACCAGTCCGCGCTCACCGGCGAGTCGCTGTCAGTCGACAAGACGGCGGGCGACGCCGCGTATTCCGGCTCGATCGTGCGCCAAGGGGAAATGCGCGCGGTCGTGACCGCGACGGGGATGAACACCTATTTCGGCAAAACGGCACGGCTGGTGGCTGCGGCCGAGCAGCGCTCGCATTTTCAGCAGGCGGTGCTGCGGATCGGCAATTTCCTGATCATGACGACCCTCGCTCTGGTCAGCTTGATCCTGATCGTGGCGCTGTTCCGTCACAGCCCGCTGGTCCAGACGCTGCTGTTCGCCCTCATTCTGACCGTCGCCGCGATCCCGGTCGCGTTGCCCGCCGTGCTCTCGGTGACGATGGCGGTCGGCGCAGCGAAGCTTGCCGAGATGAAGGCGATCGTCTCCCGGCTCGTCTCCATCGAAGAGATGGCCGGGATGGACATTCTGTTCTCGGACAAGACCGGTACGCTGACGCGCAACGAGCTGAGGCTCGGCGATCCGGTTCTCGTCGCCGCAGCCGACCGAGCCGAGCTGCTCGTCGCCGGTGCGCTTACATGCGAGCGCGAGGCGCCCGATGCGATCGATGCGGCGATCCTCGCAGCGCTCGGTGACGATCGCGCGCTTGGTGGCTTCGAGGTCCTCCATCTCGTGCCCTTCGACCCGGTACGCAAGCGCGCCGAAGCCGAGGTACGCTCGGGCGGCGTGAGTTTCCGCGTCGCCAAGGGCGCGCCCCAGGTCATTCTCGAGCTCGCCAAGCCGGACACCGACATCGAGCGGCGCGTGCGCGATACGACCGAGAGCCTCGCCGCTCGGGGATTTCGCACGCTCGGCGTGGCGCGGGTGGATGCGGACGGCACCCGGCGCTTCCTCGGGCTGCTGCCCCTGTTCGATCCGCCGCGCGAGGACTCGGCGCAGACGATCGCGAGCGCCCGGCGGATGGGCCTCCAGGTTCGCATGGTAACCGGCGACCACAGCGCGATTGCCCGCGAGATCTCCGCACAGCTTGGGCTCGGGACCAACATCGCCTCGGCTCGCGAGGTGTTCCCGGGCAATAGCGGCGACGGGGACGCTGCGCGTATCGCCGCGGCCGACGGCTTCGCGGAGGTATTCCCGGAACACAAGTTCAAGATCGTGCGCGCGCTGCAGCGCGCCGGCCACATCGTCGGGATGACCGGTGACGGCGTGAACGACGCGCCGGCACTCAAGCAGGCCGACGTCGGCATTGCGGTGAGCGGAGCGACGGACGCCGCGCGCGCGGCTGCCGACCTCGTGCTGACCGCGCCGGGACTTTCGGTGATCACGCGGGCGGTCGAGGAAGCGCGGCGGATCTTCGAGCGCATGACCGGCTACGCCACGTTCCGCATCGCCGAGACGATCCGTGTCCTGTTGTTCATGACGCTGTCGATCCTGATCTTCGACTTCTATCCCGTGACCGCGGTGATGATCGTGCTGCTCGCGATTCTCAACGACTTCCCGATCCTGATGATCGCCTATGACAATGTCCGCATCGCGGAGCGGCCGGTGCGCTGGGACATGCATCGCGTGCTGACCATGAGCACTGTGCTCGGCGTCACCGGCGTGGTCGCCTCCTTCCTGTTGTTCTGGATCGCCGAGCACTACCTGGGCCTCCCGCGCCCGACCATCCAGAGCCTGGTCTTCCTGAAGCTCCTCGTGGCCGGCCATCTGACCATTTACCTCACCCGTAACGAGGGCTGGTTCTGGCAGCGCCCGTGGCCGAGCTGGCGGTTGTTCCTCGCCACCGAGACCACACAAGTGCTGGGCACGCTGGCCGCCGTATACGGCTGGTTCGTGGGTCCGATCGGCTGGCGTTATGCTCTTTTCATCTGGGCATACGCGCTCGGCTGGCTGTTGGTCAACAACCTCGTCAAGGTGTGGGTCTACCGCGCGCTCCGGCATGGCCCGCAATGGCATCGACGCCACTTGGAGCGAGTGCATCGAACGGCCAACGGCGTGCTGTGATGTTTAGCGCGATCCAGGCGCTGGCCGAACGGACCGTCGACCGTAGCGCGGCTCAACAGACTGTAGGGTGAGGAGGTGAACGATGAAGCACATCCTGGTTGCAACCGATGGCTCCACGAGCGCCGATCGGGCCGTGGATTATGCAGCACAGCTGGCGAAGGACTCGGGCGCCAATCTCACCGTGGTGAACGTGATTGGCGGCTACGGCCTGCCGGGCGAGCTCTTCAGGCGATTCACTGCGGCCCAGCAGGTTTGGCTGGACGAGCTGCTCGAGACGCTGTCCGCAGACACGCTGAGACACGCTCAGGACAGGGTCCGCAGCGTGGGTGTCGGGTCGATGCGATTGGAATCGCGCCGAGGCGACGTTGCCGAGACCATCCTCGAGATCGCCGGGGAGACCGATGCGGACGCGATCGTCGTCGGAAAGCGCGGCTCGGGTCGCATCTCCGGTGCCCTCCTCGGCAGCGTGTCGCAGAAGCTCGTGAGCCTCGCGTCGCGCGTCGTGATCGTGGTGCCGTAGCACCGTATGGCGTGAGCGCCCGCCTGTGCGGCAGGCATCCGCCCCGACGCAAGCTGGTTCTACCATCCGGCCGTCTCCATCTCGCGTAGCAGATCGATGTCGAGCCCGTTCTCAGCCTCCCATGCGGTTGCCATAGTCGGCGTGGTCGTCGTGTGTCTGCTCGGTACAGGTTAACGGTCGGCACATCTGAGCTTGCCGACGGACCACGATGGCCGCCTTCGGGGACCATCGATCTCAGCGTTGCGCTTCGACTAGGTCCGCGCTGCGCCGATGCCGACAATCGCGTGCACCGCGGGCTGGGACGCAATCGATGGTAGCCTGACGGCGCTGTGCCCGTGACGCAACATCGCGGGCTGATTGAAGCGTAGGGAGACGGAAGGCCTAGATGAGAGCCCGAGTGGTGGTGGCGGCCGCGCTGGTGTTGCTGTCGGCCGGATTCGCCGGCGCAGCCTGGTGGTGGCATCAGCGGCAGGATCGCGGCGTGAGCGACGTGCTGGTGCTGCACGGCAACGTCGACATCCGCGAGGTGCAGCTCGCATTCGATGCCAGCGACCGCATCGAAAAGGTCCTCGTCCGCGAGGGCGAGCGCGTTACCGCGGGCCAACTGCTAGCGGTACTCGATTCGCGCCGGCTACGTCACGCGGCGGCGCAGGCTCAAGCTCAAGTCGCCGCCCAGCGCGAGGTCGTCGCGCGGTTCGTGGCCGGGTCGCGTCCCGAGGAAATTCGCAAAGCCCAAGCGGACGTCGAGGCGGCGAGAGCCGACGCCGTCAACGCAGAGGAGACTTATCGCCGAACTGCGGAGCTGGTGGCCCAGCACTTCGTCGCTGAGCAGCAAGCCGATAACGCCAAGGCAGCGCTCGATGCCGCCCGGGCGCGGCTCAAGTCGGCCGAAGAGACGCTCACGCTGGCCGTGCAGGGGCCGCGCAAGGAGGATACTGCAGCGGCGAAGGCGACGCTGGCGGCATATCAAGCGGCGCTGGAGCTCGCGAAGCGCGATCTCGCAGCGGCCTCGCTGTACGCGCCTGCCGACGGCGTGATCGAGAACCGCGTGCTCGAGCCTGGAGACATGGCCTCGCCACAGCGTACCGTGCTCACGCTGGCGCTCACCGACCCGCTCTGGGTGCGAGCCTACGCCCCCGAGACCGACCTCGGGAAGCTACGGCTCGGCGCCTGGGCAGAAGTCGCCACCGACAGCTACCCGGGCAAGCGCTACCGGGGCTGGGTCGGCTTCATCTCGCCCACCGCAGAGTTCACACCCAAGTCCGTGGAGACGCAGGAGGTGCGCACCGCGCTCGTCTACCAGGTGCGCGTATTCATCTGCCCCCCGCACGACGAACTGCGTCTGGGCATGCCTGCAACTGTCCTCGTCGCGCTCCGGCCCGTGCAGTCCGCCGAGCCGAGTGCGTTCCCGGACGCCTGCAAGACCGGCCCGTGATCGCATCCGCTGCTTCGCATGGCTTGCCGGCGGATGCGGACATCGCGCTTGAGCTGAGCGCTGTCGGCAAGCATTTTCGCAGCGCGGGGCGAGAGGTGCAGGCATTGCGGGACGTGAGCCTGCGCGCGCGCAAGGGCTTGGTCACCGGGCTGATCGGACCCGACGGTGCGGGAAAGACCACGCTGATGCGCTTGGTCGCCGGGCTGCTCGTACCGGACTCGGGTCGCATCCGGGTGCTCGGGATGGACGCGACGCACGACTCGCTGCAAGTGCAGGGTTCGCTCGGGTACATGCCGCAACGCTTCGGACTGTATGAGGATCTGAGCGTTCAGGAGAACTTGGATCTGTACGCCGACCTGAAGGGCGTGCCCAAGGCGATGCGCTCGGCACGGTATAGCGAGCTGATGCAGATGACCGGCCTCGCGCCGTTCGGCTCGCGGCTGGCGGGCCGATTGTCGGGCGGCATGAAGCAGAAGCTCGGGCTCGCGTGCACACTGGTGCGCGCACCGGAATTCTTGCTGCTCGACGAGCCGACAGTAGGCGTGGACCCGATCTCGCGGCGCGAGCTGTGGACGATCGTGTATCGCCTCGCGCAGGCCGAGCGCATGAGCGTGCTGCTCAGCACGGCCTACCTGGACGAGGCCGAGCGGTGCGACGAGGTGATCGTGCTGCACGAAGGCCGCGTTCTGGTCCAGGGTCGACCGGCGGAGCTCAGCGCTGCCGTGCAGGGCCGCACTTTCTTCGTCACTGCGCCGGGAGTCACGAAGCGCGCTCTGCAGTCGGCGCTTGCCGGACAGCGCGGCATCGTCGACGCGCTGATCCTGGGAGACCGCGTGCGCGTGGTCACGCAGGAGGCGGCGCTGCCCGACCTGAAGCGTCTGTTGCCGAGCGTGGAAGACGCACGCGCCGAGCCAGTGCCTCCGCGCTTCGAGGACAGCTTCGTCGCACTGCTGCAGGAAGGCCGGCGTGCGGCCGAACAGGCGGCGCGGCCCTCGCGAGCATCTGCCACAGCCGCGTTTGCCACGACGCCTCCCGCAAGGTCCTCGCCGCAGGAGCAGGCAGCGCGCAACGTGATCGAGGTGCACGACGTGCGGCGCCGATTCGGCCGGTTCTACGCGGTCGATGGCGTGAGCTTCGCCGTGCGACGCGGCGAGATCTTCGGCCTGCTGGGCGCGAACGGTGCGGGGAAGTCGACGACGTTCCGGATGCTATGCGGCCTGCTGCCGGCCAGCGCCGGCACGCTTCGCGTGGCGGGCGTCGACTTGCGCCACGCGGCGTCGGCCGCACGCGCCCGGATCGGATACATGTCTCAGAAGTTCTCCTTGTACGGCAACTTGAGCGTAATCCAGAACATGGAGTTCTTCTCGCGCGCGTACGGCCTCTCCAATACCGGGCGCAGGGAGCGATTGCGATGGGCGCTGCGAGAGTTCGAGCTCGAGGGATTTATCGACGCGCCCAGCGCGGAGCTTCCGCTCGGCTACAAGCAGCGCCTGGCGATGGCCTGTGCGCTGATGCACGAGCCGGATATCTTGTTTCTGGACGAGCCCACCTCGGGTGTGGATCCGCTGGCGCGCCGGGAGTTCTGGCGGCGCATCAGCGCGCTGGCGCACAGTAACGTGACGGTGCTGGTCACGACGCACTTCATGGAGGAGGCCGAGTATTGCGACCGCGTCGCGATCATGGCGGCCGGACGCATCCTCGCGATCGGCGAGCCGGCGCAGATCAAGGCGCATGCGCGCTCGGGCGAGGCGCCGGAGCCGAGCATGGAAGACGCATTCATTCGCCTGATCGAAGGCGCTGCGCAGCCATGACCGGCGAGCATGCGCACGCGGCGGAGCCGAAGCGCAGCGCACACGCCGGCATGCGCCTGCGCGGACTGGTGCGCAAAGAGTTTCTGCAGGTGCTACGCGATCCGAGCAGCATCGCCATCGCGCTCGTCATGCCTGTGGCGCTGCTGCTGCTGTTCGGGTACGGCGTGTCGCTCGACGCGGAGCATGTGCCGATCGCGATCGTGGTCGAAGAGCCGAGCGCCGACACGGCCGACTTCGTCGCCTCCTTCCAGGGTTCGCGCTACTTTTCGGCCGTGAACGAGCCGAGCATGGCCGATGCAGTACATCTACTCGAAGCCGGCACGGTGGACGCAATACTGCGGTTACGCGCCGACTTCGCCGAGCGCTTGCGCCGCCCGGACGGCGCGCCGATCCAGTTGATCGTGAACGGCGTGAACGCCAACAACGCACGCATCGTGCAGGGCTATGCGCAGGGCGCCTGGTCGACCTGGCTCGCGCAACGGGCACGCGAGCAAGCGGATGTGCTGAACGTGCCGGCGGTCGAGTTGGACCAGCGCGTATGGTTCAACAGTGAGCTGCGCAGCCGCGACTTTCTGGTGCCGGGTCTGGTCGTGGTGATCATGACGCTGATCGGTGCGCTGCTCACGGCGATGGTCATGGCGCGGGAATGGGACCGCGGGACCATGGAGGCGTTGATGGTCACACCGGTGGGCACGACCGAGCTTCTGCTGGGTAAGCTCATCCCGTACTTCGCGCTGGGCACGGGAGGAATGCTGTTGTCGGTGGCGATGGCGCTCTGGCTCTTCGACGTGCCGCTGCGAGGCTCGTTCTGGCTGCTCTGGCTGACCGCCTCGCTGTTCCTGCTGGTGGCGCTGGGCATGGGGCTGCTCATCTCCGGCGTGGCGCGCAACCAGTTCATCGCCGGGCAGGTGGCGATCATCGTGACGTTTCTGCCGGCGTTCCTGCTGTCGGGGTTCATTTTCGACATCGGCAGCATGCCTCCGGTGGTGCAGGTCATCACTCACCTGCTGCCGGCGCGCTACTTCGTCTCCATCGCCCAGACGCTGTTTCTTGCCGGCGACCTCTGGGAAGTGATCCTGCCCAACGCGGCCGCCCTGCTCGCCATGGCCGTGTTGTTCCTGGGCCTGAGTTGGCGCAATACCCGCAAGCGGCTGGAATAGAGTGCAGACCTGGCAACGCATCCGCGCGCTCGTCGTGAAGGAGCTGCTCGCGCTACTCAAGGACAAGAGGAGCCGGTTTGTACTGATCGTGCCGCCGATCCTGCAGACGTTGGTGTTCGGGTATGCCGCGACGTTCGATTTGGATCGCGTGCCCTACGCGATCTATGACGAAGACCACGGCAGCGCGGCGCGCGATCTGGCTGCGGCGTTCAACGGATCCGCCCTGTTCGAGCTGGTGGCCAGCGTCTCGTCGGTTCGCGAGATCGCGCCGCTGATCGATAGCAAGCGCGTGTTGCTCGTCGTGCACATCGGACCGCGCTTCACGCACGACCTGCTCTCCGGGAGTCCCGCCCCGCTGCAGATCATCGTCGACGGGCGCAACTCCAACACCGCCCTGATCGCGCTCAACTATGTCGGCAGCATCGTCGATGAGTTCAGCCGGCAATGGGCGCAGGCCGCAGGGCTGCCCGATCCGCCTGCCCACCTGGAGACGCGGGCGTGGTTCAACCCGAACCTGGAAAGCCGCTGGTTCTTCATCCCCGGGATCGCCGGACTCATCACGTTGCTGGTGACGCTGCTCGTGACTGCGCTCTCGGTGGCGCGCGAGCGCGAACAGGGTACCTTCGATCAGCTTCTGGTGACCCCGCTGCGGCCGGTGGAGATCCTGCTGGGCAAGGCGATCCCCGGTTTTCTGATCGGGATCGCCGAGGCCACGCTCGTCATCCTGGTGGCCACGCTCTGGTTCCGGATCCCGCTGCTGGGCAGCCTGGCAGCGCTGTACGCGGGGCTCGGCGTGTTCCTGCTCTCGGCGGTGGGCGTGGGTTTGATGATCTCATCGCTCGCCGTCACGCAGCAGCAGGGGCTGCTCGGCGCGTTTCTGTTCATGGTGCCGGCGGTCATCCTTTCCGGGTTCGCCACACCGATCGCGAACATGCCGCAAGCGGTGCAGTACGTGACGCTGCTCGACCCGCTGCGCTACCTGCTCGTCATCGTCCGCAGCGTGTTTCTCGAGGGGGTTCCGCTGCGCGTTCTGGTGCAGCAGCTCTGGCCGATGGCGCTGATCGGGCTCGCGAGTCTATCGGCTGCGGGCTGGCTGTTCCGGCGAAGGATGTACTGATCGACCACACGCTGGGCGCAGCGTCCGCGTTTGGCTTTTCCAGCGGCGCGACGCCGAATCTTGAGCAGCCGGGCGTGACAGGGCTGCGGAACGGCTCGCGGCTGTGTCCATCAGCTGCAGAAGGCAGCTGAGTGGATTCGCCGCGATTTCGCTTTGCCCCTCAGGTTTCATTCCGATCACCCGCATCGGTGAGTTGCGTCGACAGGACCGCGCTCGGTCAGCCCAGATTGGTTGTTTCGTGGACCGGCTAGTACGACATCATGATCGGAAGGCGCATTCTGGCGAGCAGGTCGCGAGTGACGCCGCCGAGCAGCTTCTCTCGGAGCCTGGCATGGCCGAAAGCACCGGCGACGATCAAGTCGGCGCCGAGCGCGCCCGTTTGCGCCTGCAGCGTGTCGGCGATCGACCGCGCCGCAACGCCCTCGAGCCGGACGGCATCCACCGAAGGCGCATGGTGCCGGAGATGCTCGACCACTTGCTCGAGCGGCAGGGCGCCGTGCCGATCGATGAAGTCCCCTGGATTCACGGCGAGCACCGTTGTCCGCTCCGCACGTTCGATCAGCGGCAGCGCGTCGTTTACCGCTCGGGCGGCCGGACGGCTCGAATTCCAGGCCACCACGATATGGCGGCCCAGCGTGTGAAAGGATCCGGAAACAGGGACGAACAGCACGGGGCGTCCGGTGATGAACAGCAGCTCCTCCGCAAACGTATATTCTTCGGAAGCCCCGGCGGGCAGCCCATCCCAGCCCACGATACACAGATCGGCACACCGCGCGTGCTGGGGCACCACGACGGCTG
>DATJVI010000112.1:0-4315 GCA_035501875.1 Burkholderiales bacterium | reverse complement strand
CACAGCGTCCCGATGATCTCGATCGACAACGCGTTCGACGAAGAGGAAGTGCAGGACTGGGACCGGCGCGTTCGGCGCGGGCTCGAGACGGAGCAGGAGGTCGCTTACACGGCTGAGCCCAAGTTCGACGGCGCGTCGATCAGCCTTCGCTACGAGGATGGCGTGCTGGCGCAGGCGGGGACGCGCGGCGACGGCACCACGGGCGAGGACGTGACTGCCAACGCGCGGACCATCAAGACCGTGCCTTTGCGCCTACAGGGCAAGGCGTGGCCGACTGTGCTCGAGGTGCGCGGCGAGGTGGTGATTCCGAAGCAAGACTTCGAGCGGCTCAACGCGGCGCAGGCGAGCCGCGGCGACAAGATCTTCGCCAATCCGCGCAACGCAGCCGCCGGCGCGCTGCGCCAGCTCGACCCGCGCATCACCGCCAGCCGTCCCCTCGCCTTCTTTTGCTGGGGGCTTGGCGAGGTGTCCGAGCCGGTCGCGCAAACCTACTCCGGCATCGTCGAGCTTCTGAAGGACTGGGGCTTCCGCATCACCGAGTTCTTCGCAGTCGTGCACGGCGCGCAAGGCTGCCTCGCATACCACCGGCGCATGGCCGAGCAGCGCGAAAGCCTTCCTTTCGAGCTGGACGGCGTGGTCTACAAGGTCGATCGGCTGCGCGACCGCGACAGGCTGGGTTTCACGGCGCGCGCGCCACGCTGGGCGCTGGCGCACAAGTTCCCAGCCCACGAGGCGACCACGGTGGTCGAGGACATCATCGCGTCGGTCGGTCGCACGGGCGTAGTCACGCCGGTGGCCAAGCTTGCACCGGTGCAGGTGAGCGGCGTGCGCGTGACCAACGCCACGCTGCACAATCAGGACGAGGTGGATCGCAAGGAAGTGAGGGTGGGCGACACGGTCATCGTGCGGCGCGCGGGGGACGTCATTCCCGAGATCGTGGCCGTGATCCCGGAGAAGCGGCCGGCCGGGACACGGCCGTGGCGCATGCCCAAGACCTGTCCGGTGTGCGGCTCGCAGGTGGTGCGCGAAGAAGGCGAGGTCGCGCATCGCTGCATCGGCGGCCTGTTCTGTCCAGCCCAGGTGGAAGGAGCCCTGCTGCACTTCGCTTCGCGCCGGGCGATGGACATCGAAGGCCTCGGCGACAAGCTGGTCGAGCAGCTGGTGTCGACCGGCCTGGTCAAGCACGTGGCGGACCTCTATCGCCTGAAAAAAGCCGACCTGGTCGCGCTGGAGCGGATGGGCGAGAAGTCGGCGCAGAACCTGCTCGATAACATCCAGCGCAGCAAGGATACGACGCTCGCGCGCTTCCTGTACGCGCTCGGCATCCCGCAGGTCGGCGAGACGACGGCGGAGCAGCTTGCCCGCTACTTCGGCGGCCTCGACGCCGTGATGGAGGCAGATCGGGACGCACTACAGCAGGCACCCAACGTCGGCCCGAGCATGGCGGAGGACATCCACGCGTTCTTCGGACAGAAGCACAACCGGGAAGTCATCAAAGCGCTGCTGCGAACCGGCATGCGACTCAGCGCGCCGCGCGTGCAGAGAACGTCCGCGATGTCGGGCAAGACTTTCGTGCTGACCGGCGGCCTGGAGTCGATGTCGCGCGACGAGGCGAAGAACCGGCTCACGGAGCTCGGCGCCAGGATAGCGGAGAGCGTGTCGAAGAAGACCGACTACGTCGTAGTGGGCACCGAGCCGGGTTCGAAAGCGGAGCGCGCGCGAACCTTGGGCGTCAAGACCATCGATGAGAAAGAGTTCCTGAAGCTGATCGGCCGCAACTGAGAAGGCCTACGGTCAGGCAACCGCGCTCAGTCCTCACGATTTCGCCGCCTGCGCGGGATGCTTCGGCTCCGGAACGGGCCAGATCTTGGACATGACCCAGGTGACCAGCAGCCCTGTCACGCAACCCAGGAGCACCTCCGCCACCTTGTTCAGCCCATGCTCGGCGGCGCTCATGTTCGAGTGGTGTGTCAGGCCAGCGGCGATGACGATCGCGGCCGTGATCGGCGCCTGCCGCCACATCGTCTGGATGCGAATCACATAGGAAGAGAGCAAGACACACACGGCAAGCGCCACCGGCAGCTTCCACTCGTCTTCGGGACCGATCAGAAGGAAAGTGACGCCGACGGCGCAACCGACCAGCGCGTTGATGATGCGCGCGCGGAACATACGTAGCGCGTTCTCGACCCGCGGCTCGCTGGCCGCGATCATCGAGGCGATGGCCCAGATCGGATTGGAGTCTGCGATCAGCCGCACCAGTACCCAGAGCAGCGTGGTGCCGATAGCGACGTTGAGGGCAAAGCGCACGCCGAGCAGATCATCTTCCAGGAAGCGTTCCAGGAGCTTCATGGGCCCTGTGAGTCACCGGCCTCACCCATGCGACGAGTCTTGTGGCGGCGGCTGGTCCGTAGGCGGTGGGAGGTAGGGCATTGCAACTGCTGTGCGGCCGGAATCCAATCCCGTGTGGCGCTGCTGAAACGCCTGCGCGAGGGTGAACAGAACACCGGTCGACCAGGCCAACGTCATCCAGCCGGCCAGACCCAGCATGCCTTCCAGCAAGCGCCAGTGCAGCGGGAGATATCCGCTATCCAGAGTGCAATAGTTCACCATCGCGTAATAGTAGGCGCGGCTGAAACTGTTCATCGCGCCCTTCAGCACGTAGAACCCGGCCCAGACCGAGGTCTCGATCAGGTCGATCACGATGATCATCCAGGCAGCGATGATCAGCACCCCCAGACCGAGGAGGTATACTGGGCCCTTGAACCGCGTGATGAATCGATTGAGCGCATTGCACGCGCGCACGGTCGCGATCATCCCCGATCCGTGAATGACCATGGTGACCGCCATCAGCAGGCCTCCCCACAACACCTCTTCCAGGGATATGGCGTAGTGCAGCTCTTCCTTGATGACGAGGAGCTCGTTCATCTTGCGGGTCGTGCGCAGGCGAGTTACTCGTGCGCCTGCGGCGGATTACCCTTCAGACGATAAACCAGGCCGGTCTTGGTCGTGCCGAGCGAGAGCCAGTCGTGGCCCGCCTGCTGCAAGGCCACGAAGAATTCCTTGATGCGATCGAGCGTCTTCTCGTGCACGTCATCCCTGCGCTTGGCTTTGACCTGGAAGGCGAACTCGCCGCACAGCGGCCGGTGCATGCCGCGCTCGCGCCACAGCGCCAGGTTGCTGTTGGCGGTGATGCTCTTGCCGAAATCCAAAGTGCCTAGATCCTGCAGCACTTCTTCGACGATGGTGTTGTTCACGTACTCGACGTTCTCGTTCTTCGACTTCTTCAGGCTGCCCAGGCAAGGAAAGATCTCCCCGAGCGTAGGCAGCGAAGTATGATCCAGGTCGGGCACCTGGCTCAGGTTCAGCTCGACGTTGTGTGAGAACAGGACACGGAAGCCACCCAGCTGATCCTTGAGCGGCAGGGCTTCCGCCTTGAACTTGATCTTGTATTCGCCGGCGATGTTCGGCCGCACGTCCATCTCCGCGGCCTTCTGCATGTCGGGGTGGCGAAACTTGAAGACCATCTCGGGATCGCTCACCGGGAAGCCGTTCTCGTAGGCGATGCGGCGCCGAAGAATGAACGCGTTGTTGTACAGGCGGTAACCCTCGGTGTCCAGGAACAGCACCTCCCGGATCTCGGGCTTCAAGACCACCCCCTTGGTCGAGAAGCCGATGTCGAACTTCCTGGCCGTCCGGCCAACGAGCTCGCCGTACTCCTGAAAGACCTTGGCGGAAGTGAAGCGGTCCGGCTTGAGGATCAGCTTGCACTCGAGGTACTGCACCTCGTCGAGGGGGTGGCCGTCGCTGTATTTGCCCGGCTTGAGGTCAGGCACGCGGCCAGGCTGCAGGGGAGTTTTTGGTGCTTCCGGTTTTGCCATCGTCGTCCTCCTCGGGCTCTGGCGGCACCCTTCGAGCGACTATAGTAGGCAGGCGTTCAACCTCTGTCCATCCGATTTCACCTCAAACGGATCCTGAACTACCCGCAGCCGCCCGGTCAACGAGCGCGACGGCGTGCTCCTGGCGAACGCGGCCAGCCGGAATAGACTTGTCGCCCGCGCGCAGACGTGCGAGCATCCGCGCCTTGTCCGCGCCGGTCACGACCCACAGCACGCGCCGTGCATGGTCGAGCACCGGATAGGTCAACGTCATGCGTCGGCGTCCCTGGTACGGGCCGGCCAGCGCCACTGCGGCGTCGTGGACCTTCAGGACGGGATCGCCGGGAACGAGCGAGGCGGTGTGGCCATCCGGCCCAAGCCCGAGGTGGACCAGATCGAGCACCACGGGCGTACCCGCAACCTCGTGCAAGGTCTGCGCA
>DATJVI010000111.1:0-12453 GCA_035501875.1 Burkholderiales bacterium | reverse complement strand
GGTGCTCAGCGTGGTGAAGCCCTCGACGTCGGTCATCACGCAGGCCGCGTTGGTCGTCTCCTTGACCAAGCCCAGCCGGCTCGCATTGCGCGCGAGGACGTCCACCACATCCGAGGGGACGAATTGGTTCAGGATCTGGCGCAGCGCGGCGCGGTCCCGCCGGTACTCGATCAGCTTTCGCGCCGACGCGTAGGCGTACCCCAGCGGCGTGGCCAGGGCCAACGGGATGAACACGGGAAGCCAGACCGCGGTACGCGAGAACACCAGCACCGCCGTGCCCAGATATGCCGCCGCGCCGATCACGATGGCCAGGGTGCCGGCGACACCGGTCGTCGCAAAGCAGACCAGAGCGGCCAACGACCCGGCGGCAAGCGCAAGGATAAAGTGCACCCAGCCCGGCGCCGGCCTGAGCCCGGAGTCGTCGAGCAGGTTCCCGAATGCAGTGGCGACCAGTTCCACGCCGCTGGTCTTCGCAACGCCGACGCCATATACCGTAGGAAATTTCTCCAGCATTTCCCACCCGGCGTTATCGGCATAGCCCACGAACACCGCTTTGCCGTGCAGTCCGAGCGGATCGGGTTTGTCGCCGCTCGGTCGCGACGACAGGACCTCAGCGATGTGGATCGTCCGGATGGTGCCAGGCGGTCCGTATGCGTTCAGGTAGTGCCCGCTGTCACGCAGGTACAGCGCTAGAAGCGCCCGCAACTTGCGTGTTTGTGCGCTAAGCGGCCCAGTCTCCGCTGGGGAGAGCAGTGCGTCGGCTTTCCGAGTCGACGCCGGCAGCGCGAGGAATATGCTGCGCAGATGCAGCATGTGGACCTCTAATCGCCCATCGCGCGTGAGCGCGTCGCTGTCGCGCGGGAGAAGCGCTGCCTCCTGCGGCGCGATACGATCCAGCACGGACAGAAGCGCAGGGTAGGTGTCGACTGTATAGGCCTGCAGCGCGAGCGCGGGCAGGCTAGGTGTGGCCCAGCCCGCGTCTTTGAAGGTCCAGAACTGATCGAACCGGCCCGCCGCCCCTTCCGGCAGCGGCATCGGTGCCAGGCCCAACGCGGCGCCGGCGACGTCGCGGCTGAGCTCAACGGGCTCATCTTCGACCGGTATGCCATCGGCAGCGCGGCGAACCTTGACCGCCCGCGTGAGGACCACGTTGCCCAAAGCGCGGATAGCGCGTCCGAGTGCACGGTCCTCGGTCCGGCCCAGATCCTCACGCGGGCGGAAGGTGACGTCGACCGCGACGACCGCCGGTTTGGCAGCAGCCAGCCGGCGCATCAGCTCGACGTGATGACAACGGCTCCAGCGCTCCGGCACGTCGCCGAGCGTGTGATGTGTAGGCGGGGTTTCGTCGACGCGCAGGTCAGCGCACGGGTCGTCTGCCGGCGGCTCGCGCGGAACGGAAATCCGGTCGCCGGTGTCCCGTGGCATGGCCACGAGCACGACCTCGGGCGGAGGGCGGACCGGCCCGCGAAGCTGGAACAGCGCCCATAGCCCGAATCGCTCCTCGAGCGCCTCGCCCACGGGCAGAACGCTCAGGGTCCCCACGCACAGACCGACCACCGACGCACCGAGCAGCGGGCCTCGCCACATCCGATGCCCCGTTGCCGGCGATCGCCACTGCGCGAGGGCTGTCAGCATGATCGGCCACTCGGTGAGCGGCTTGGGCCGGCCGCATCACACGTCGGTGCGGCGACGGTCGGCCATGAGCCGGGTAGCGATGAGCGTGACGATGAAGAAGGCGAACTGCGGGTTGACGAAATAGATCCGCCGTACCTGCTCGCTGCTCAGCGCAAACAGATCCACCTCGGTCTCGCAACGCGCCGACGAGGTGCGCTTGTGCTCGGGGGCGAAGATGCCGATCTCGCCGAACACCTCACCCGGCCCGACGGTCACCCCGAGCTCCGGCAGCGCGACCTTGCCGCGCTGGACGTAGTACAGCTCGTTCCCGGGTTCCCCGAGGTGGAAGATCCATTGGCCTTGCCGCATGCGCCGGTGCGACATCTCCGGCTGCAGCCAACTCAGGTTCAACCTGCCGCGCTCCGCCTCCTCGATCTGTGCCTGCTGGATGTCGGTCATGCGCACGGCGCATAACGCGGCCCCGGCGCGGTTCTGCACGTTGAGCTTCCGGAAGATCGTGTGCAGGTGCGTCTTGACGGTAGGCTCTTTCATGTCCAACCGCTTCGCGATCTCCAGGTTGGTGCAGCCACGCGCGACCTCGATCAGCACCTGCTTCTCGCGCGGCGTCAGCCCCGACACATCCTGGGCCTCGGCGACGCCGTTCGGCCCGGGCGGACGCCCGCGCTTGGCAGCCCTCGAGCGCTCGCCTTGGGGACGATAGCCTTCGCCGCCGATGACCACGCGCAGGACGCCTTCGATCAAGGGTTCGGCATAGGTCTTGGGGAGGTAGCCCACGGCACCGGCCTCAAGCGCCCGGTCGATGAAGCCGTTCTCCAGCGAGCTGGAAAGCGCCACGATCGGCAAGCGGCCTGGACGAGCAGCCAGCTCTCGGATCAGGGCTTCGCCCTCTTCGGTGAAGGCATCGAGATCGATCAGTGCGAGCGATGCCTTCTCCACCCGCTGCAGGGCGTTCCTCGTCATCCGAGCCGCATGCGTGATGCGGCAGCCGGGGTCAATCCGATGCAGCACCTCGGCCACGGTCGTGCTGAAGGGCGACGGCGGCGACACGAGCAGGACTTGCATCGTTGCTCCATTCGAATGGAATGCAGCGTCATGTTGCAGGGTTTCTTGCGAGTTGTCATCTAGCGCCACCCATGCATCGGCGCCGAGCAGTGGCGCCTCGGGCGTCTGGGCCGCCAGCATCTCCCGCCTCGCGCGATGCAGGAAAGAAGTCAGGGCGGGATGGAGCTTGTGCTCCTCCCGCCCGTTGAGATCCGACTCGGTGCAATTCACTTGGAAGCTCCTTGCCTAGTCGGATCGGCGTCAGTGTCCGCCGGATTCCTGCCCGATCTTCACGGAACCGTTTCCTGCCCGGGCGATGTCCACCCCGACCGGTCCACCGGCGCGGCCGTACCAGCCGCTGAAGTCGGTGTTGGTCTGCAGATGGAGGCTCGTCGCGTGCTTGGCGTCAATGATCGCCTGCGCGCCGACCGGGCCACCGGCCTGGCCGTACCAGCCGTTGAACTCATCGCCGCTCGCGCGGGACGGAGTCGCGGTCCGTACGACATATTCGATCTGATCGGCCCCAACTCGTCCGCCGGCATTGCCGTAGATCACGCCGTCGGCATAGGCGGAAGCGCCCATCGCCGCATACCCCAGCAGACCTGCGATCGCGGCGTTCAGGACGAACACCTTGGTCACTCGTGCGTTCATTACTTTCTCCTTGGATTGGGTTGCCCCACTGCGTATCGCCATCGCCACGGACCACCGGGGAGCTTTCGGTGGCCCTAGCGGCTGGTCCTCGGCTCGCGAGCCGATGCGCCGACTGCTTGCGCGTCGAGGATGCCGTCCCCTGCGATACATGTGCGCAGATTACGGAGCGGGACGCACCGGAAAAATCGAGAGGAAGTTGTAGGTGCGCAGCCTTGGCCGGGTAAAGACGCCTCGGCGGCGCTGACCGGGCCGCGTGCTGCCCGGGCGATCGAAGACCATCGCTGCGAAGCGTGCGCTCGCAGGCACGCCGCGTTCCTGAGCGCCGCGCGCGGGGTCGCCTAACCGCTCGTCTCGCTAGCTCGCGATAGAGCGGTCGCCACTCATTCAGGGCGAGCGCGATCCGCCAGGAGGCGCTGCGCGATCAGTTGCAGCACGTGATAGGCAAAGCGGGGGTTCTCCAGATACAGGCGTTTGGCTTGGTCCGCCGTGATCCGGAACAGCCGTGTCTCGGCCTCGCAGACCGCGGTGCAGGTCCGCACGTGCTCGGGCGCGAAGATTCCGATCTCGCCCAGCAGCTCGCCATCGCCCATCACCTTGCCGATCTCGCGCAGCGCGACGCGCCCCTGTTGGATGTAGTACAGGGTATGTCCGAGGTCGCCCTTGTGGAACAACACCTCGCCTGCGCGCCGGACTTCGTGCGTCATGTGCGGCAGCAGCCAGTCCAGCAGCGAGACGCCGGTCTCCGCGCGCTCGAGCTGCAAGTCGCGGATGGCGTCCAGACGTTCCGCGAGCTTTACGGCCTGCGTCCGGTTCTGCACGCCCATCTTCTCGTAGGCCTTGTTGAGATGGATCTTGACCGTGCCTTCCTGAATCCCCAGACGCCGGGCGATACCCAGGTTGGGCAGCCCCTCGCACAGCAGGGTCAGCACCTTCATCTCGCTGCGCGTGAGGCCGTAGGGATTGGCGGCACTGGGCCGATGTGAACTGAGCTCCGTCTCGTCTCCGCCGGGTTCGGCATCGGGTGCTTTCGCCGCTGGCGGCCGCGGACGCGAGCAGCCATCGTCCAGCACTTGTCGGATGACGCCCAGCGCCTCCCACTTGGTGGCGGACTTGCTCAGATACACCTTGACCCCGCTCAGTTGCTCCGTAGTCCTTCGCGCGTTCTGCAGCGAACTGGCCACGAGGACGACGGGTACGTCGAACTCCGACAGCACCTCCTGCACGGTATGCGCAGATTTTGAGCCTACCGCATCCATGTCGACGACGACCAAGTCCGGTGCGCCGCAGCGGCTGAACACGCTGTCCGGCGCGCAGGGGCGCACTTGAATCTCCTCTCCCAGGTCGCCGAGCAGCTCGGCAAATCCGTCCGCGAACAGGCCTGGGTTGCAGACCAGCAACAGATCGATGCCTCTGCCGGCCTCCCAGCACCGGGGCGTGCCATGGTCAACTCCGGTTGCGATCGCCTGTTGGCCGAGCGCAGGCGCAGTCGGCTTGTGCGCCGAGGCAGCGGGGCGCGGCACGGACGGCGGGCGGCGCAAGAGGGGTTCCCAGGTGTTTGCGGGCATCGCTGGATGGCTCATGGCGTTGTCCTCGACGGTCAGAAAGAAAGTGGGCGGACCGGAGCGTTTCGCGCTGCAGACCGCCCCAGGGGGAGGAGACTGAACTCGGTACGCGTAGACGGCATCTGTGTCTCCAGCGAGGCGCGGCACCGGTCGGATCCATCGGGAACCCTGATCGACTGCTCGGCTCTGTAGGCCGTGGGACCCAGGGTTCTCGTCCGCTCTGCGGGGCGCCTTCACGAGACATAGGCTAGTCCGCTTCGTTGCGGCGCGGCATTGGCCGGATGGGATAAAAGTGCGCTGCGGGCTGATACGAAAGGCGCAGCCAGAAGGCTAAGCTCGGGATCGCGAAGATGGCGGAGCGCGGAAGGAACGCTCGCGGGCGGCGTTCCTCTAGAGGGAACCGCAGTCGGTCGTCGGAGCTTCGGTGGGTACGTCCTGCACTTCGGCGCGATCAACCGGACGATTTTGCCCGCGCCGCTGGAGTACGCGGTTTGTCGCCGGACGGCTACTTCGTGTCGTGCTTGACGGCTTCTTTCGTCTTCGCCGCGCTCGCTTCCATCGCGTTGCCGAGATCCTTGACCGCTTTGACGCTGCCGTGCCCGATCTGCGTGCCGGCGTCCTTGAACGCCTGTCCCGCCTGGTTCACCGCGCTCTTGGCGTCATGGCCGATCTGCTTACCGGCTCGCTTGAAGAAGTTCTCCTGCTGCGCCGGCTCGTCCTTGTGCTCGCTCTCGGCGTAGACCGTGAGCGAAGCCAACATCATCAACACCGCCAGGGAGGATCTCATCGGTTTGCCAGGGCTCCTTTGCAGGCCAAGGACACGCGACCAGCGGAAGAATTATGCGCCAAACACCGCTGTGCCACTCGCACGCCGCGTGCAACCTGCGTGCCTGCTAACGGCCTCCCGCGTCCTCTGCAAGGTCGGGGCGACGGTCGCTCCGGCGCGACGTCGCGATACCAGGCAGTGGCGGAATTGCCGGTATCGTCGGTGTCGATCACGATCGCATTGCTTGACCTGGACGGCGTCGAACGACTGACCCTGTTCGAGGCCGGCTGACGAACACTCGTCTCCTTCGACCGTTCCGCATCCGCCAACCGGCAGACGAGGTTCAGCGCACCCTGGTGCAATGTGTGATCGAGGGTTGGACCATGCCGCTGCCGCCCACGCTGGAGCAATTCCAATCCGCCGCGTAACCGGCAGGTTCGAGCTCATCCGCGCAGAAGATGTCACGCGTCACGTGTGCACCTCCACCCGGTGCTTCAACCCAAGGGCTCCCGGTAGATCGCAAGGATCGCCCCGATCATCACCATGGCGCCTACGGCGACGAGTCCGGAGAATCGCGCTTCGATCGCATTTCCGGTCTTGGTGAGACGCAGCTCGAGCCAGCGTCCGGTGGCCATGATGATCGCGAGCAACCCCATAGCCAGGTGCGTCGACTGGATCAGATACTGGCTCTTGATCTCGAACGCGGTGTGCGCATGCGTGACCAACAGCACCCCGCCAAAGGCGCACAGGACGGGGAACACGGCTTGCAACCGCTCGGAGGCCTGCTTTCCGGCGCGCGCCCGGGTTTCCAACGCGCCCAACGCGAAGGCGAGCAGCGTGGCGATCCGGTGCTGGAGCACCTCGCCGTCGCCGAAGGTGCTCTGCCAGAATCCGACGGGACCCAGTGGCCAGGCCTCCGCGTCGCTGCGGAAGAACAGGAACACGCTCAGCGCGACGAAGCCCAGCGGCCAGTACCGGGCCCAGCCGAAGCCGCGGCGGTAGGAGAGCAGCGCGAGCACGCTCATGCCGATCAGGAATATGCCGGAGACATTATGGTTGTAGTCCGACCACTGCGAGCCGGCGGCCGAAGGAATCCTGCCCACCAGCGCGACGCTGGCCGCCTGGCCGGCGAGCAACGCGTCGTGCGTCGGCGAGGTGAGCCGAGGCAGCCGCGGAGTGAACATCTCCAGCAGTTCGGACACGCTAGCGGTCAGGCCCGGGATGTCGATTGCGGGCGGCTGCGAGGAGACGGTCGCGGCCAGGAACAGGATCCCGACCAGCAGGAAGGTTTCGGCCTCGACGTGGCAAGGCACGCCGGTCACCACGGCGCGGGCGCTGCGGTCACGCAGCCAGTCGCGGCCGGCCCGAAAATTGAGATACGCGAAGCCCAGCGTTACGCCCAGCAGGAACACCTTCGCGGCCACCAGGCTGCCATAGCCCGTCCCGACGAGCCCGTCCAGGGACCCGACGTATTGCCACGCCAGCACGATGCCGGTGGCGAGCAGAGCCGCCACCGAACCCACCCCCAGCGCCGAGAAGCGCGTGACCCCGAGCGGCCAGAATTCCCGAGCGCGATCATCGTCGCGGCTGATGTGCCACAGCCACAACAGCTGCACCACCCCGCCGACCCAGACCGCCGCGGCGAGCTGGTGGACGACAGTCAGGGCCATCAGCGTCCCGCGGTTCTCGAGGCGGCCGACGCCGTGTACCAGCCATGCGCCGGCGACCAGCAACATTGCCGTCAGCCCGACCGCAGCCACCCACCTGGGTCGGCTCGTCGGCCGCTCGTGCCACCCCCGGGTCACCCACAGGAGCGCCGCAGCCAGCCCGACCCGGATCGCGCCGGCCTGGAATTGGACCGTGCCGGCGTATACCGTCAGCGGAAGCTCACCCAGTGCGGAAGCCAGGACGGCTGCTTTGGTCAGGATCTTCAGCGCTTGCGTGACCGCCAGCGCCAGTGCTCCCGCGCGCAGAACTCGCGTGCTGCCACGCCAGGCGCTCGCGGGCGCGGCGCCGTCGGGGCTCCATACGCGCAGCACGAGCGCGCCCCAGAACAGGCTTCCTACCAGGATGGAAAGGCTCAGAAGCTCCAGCCCGCCCATCAGATCGTCCAGGAAGTTGGCCAGGCCCTGGACGTACATCATGCTGCTCCGTTCATTCCTCGACGCGGAAATGCAGCACGTCTTCGGTCAGATGGCCGTCCGCAGCAAACACCCGATATCTCAGTGCGTACTCGCCCAAGGTCAGGGCCGGAACCTCCACGATGAGCTCGCCCCGTTTCTTCCCGGCGCGGATCGTGAGCGGACGCTGGACATCGCCCTTGCTGACGAGGAACACGCGCGACAGCCCGACCTCGATGCTGCTGTTGAACCGGACGACGACCTGAGTCGCCGCACCGGCTCTGATGGGTTGCGTTTGCAGCGAGGATCCAATGACGACTGCATGCGCCACGGCCGCGCCCGCCGCCAGCGCCAGGGTGGCAGCCAGAGCGAGGGCTGCAGTTCGCCTTGCTGCGCGGCGCGAAGGAGATGCTGCAGCAGCCGAGGCTGTGCCTTGATGCTTGGATCGCATGGAGATAACGCGATGCGGTGCGGGCGCGCGGCCTCAGGCCGGTGAGAAGAGCTCTGAGCCGGCGCGGGCATGGATCAACGACAGCGTCACTGTGGCGGCGTGGAAGCCGCGGGCGAGCCGCGTGAGCGCACCGACGTCGGCCGGGTGCCGCAGCAGCCCGCTACAGAACCCTGCCGCACGCGGACGGCCGAACTCGTCCAGCGTCTCCACCAGCCAGGCGGGCAGCCGCATGTCGCAGCCGTCCGCGATTGCGCGCACAGCGAGGAAGGGAACACATGCCCGCTGCGCGAGCCGCGCGAGTGCGGCGCTCTCCATGTCCGCGGCCGTCGCCCCGCGTTCGCGCGCAAGGTCGAGCTTCTGCTCGCGGGTGGCCAAGATCGTCGGCGCTTCCGTGAGCGGGCTGATATGCGTCGGGAGCTCCGCACCCAGCCGCCGCCGTACCCGCTCGTGCCAATCGCCGCTGACGGTGATCCGCCGACCGTCGCTCCCGATCACTTCTTCAGGCAGCACTGCGCTGCCGGGGCGTAGCGTGGGGTCCAATGCGGAGGCGCTGCCCCAGCTCAGCAGCGCCGATGCGCCTGCCTCGAGCAGCATCCGCCCGGAACTGAGCGTGCGCGCCGGTCCCATGCCCGAGACGGCCAATAAGGCCCCGCTCGCTACAGGCGTCACCGCTCCGGTTCGCACACGACGCCGGACCAGGCTGGACGCTTCCGCGCGCAGCGCCACCGCGATTCCCACTCGCGTCATAGGCCGGTTGCGACGACATTGCGATAACGCGCGAGCGCCCAGAGCGGGAAGTACTTGTCGTAGCCGTGGTACTTCAAGTAGAACACCCGCGGGAACCCGGGAGCCGTGAACCAGTCGTCATCCCAGAACCCGTCCAGCCGCTGGCTGTTCAGGAGGTACTCGGCACCTCGGCGCACTGCGGAGGAGCCGCCCTCGCCGGCTGCGATCAGTCCGAGCATGGCCCAGGCGGTCTGAAACGCAGTGCTCGCGCGGCCTTTGCCCGCGGTCTCGGGCTTGAGATAGCTGTCGTTGTCCTCGCCCCAACCTCCGTCCGTCCGCTGAGCGCTTTTGAGCCAGTCGGCGGCGCGCCGGACGATCGGCTCGGAGGCGGGGACTCCGGCCTCCTGGAGCGCCACCAGCACGGACCAGGTGCCGTAGATGTAGTTGGTGCCCCAGCGTCCGAACCAGCCTCCGAACGGCTCCTGCTCCCGACGCAGGTATCGCAGACACGCGTCGAGCGCCGTTTGGTACGCCGCGTCGCGGCGGGCCGCATCCGCCAGCATGATCGCGCAACGTGCGCTGACGTCGGCAGTCGGCGGGTCGAGCAACGCGCCATGATCGGCGAAAGGAATGTCGTTGAGATAGCTTCGACTGTTGTCGACGTCGAAGGCTCCGAACCCGCCATCGCGGGACTGCATCCCGCGGATCCACTCCACCGCGCGTCGGACCGATTCGGCATATCGGGGCTCATGGGCCCACATCATGGCCCACGCTACGGCGCTGGTATCGTCCACATCCGGGTAGTGGGCATTCTCGAACTGGAATGGCCAGCCGCCGCCCGGCAGCTGCGGGCGCGATTCACGCCAGTCGCCGGCATCGTCCAGCAACTGTCGCGCGCGGAGCCAGTCCAGTGCGCTGGCCACTTGGGCATCGGCGCCGCCGACCTCTTGCAGCGCGAGGCATGCAAGCGTCGTGTCCCATACGGGCGGAACACAGGGCTGGCAGTACGCAGTGCGCTCGCCCACCACCAGCAATTGCCGAAGCGCCTCGCGCGCGGCGAGGCGAGAGGGGTGGTCGGGGGGATAGCCAAGGCAGTCCAGCGCCTCGTACGCGTTGACCATCGCCGGGAAGATCGCTCCGAGCCCTCCGGTGCCGTTGAGGCGCTGAACGATCCAGTCCTCGGCGCGCTGGATCGCGTGCCGCCGCACCCAGTCCGGGATCAAGGGCTCCAGCCGGCGCCCGACGCGGTCGAGCGCGAGAAAGACGCCGTTCAACCGCGAGCGCGGCGCGAAATACTGCGTCTCCTGCTCCGGGCGGGTGGTGAAGAGCTCGCCCACACCGACGCGCTTCGGGTTCCTGGCGCGAGCCTTGAGGCTGCACAGGATCAGCAGCGGCACCATCACCGTGCGCGACCAGTAAGAGATCTTGCTCAGGTGGAACGGAAACCAGCGCGGCAGGAGCAGGATCTCGACCGGGCTGAACGGCACCGCCCGCCATGGCACCTGGCCGAACAGGGCCAGCGTGATGCGCGTGAACACGTTGACGCGCGCGGCACCGCCACGAGCGAGAATCGCCTCACGCGCGCGCCACATGTGCGCTTCCCGGGGACTGTCGCCCGCGAGCTTGAGCGCGTAGTAGGCTTTGACCGAGCAGCTCAGATCGCATTCGCCGCCGAAATACAATGGCCATCCGCCGTCCGACTGCTGTCGCTCGCGCAAGTACACGGCGATCTTCGCCTGCAGCCGCTCGTCGACCTCGTCCATGTAATGCATCATGAGCACGTACTCGGCCGGGATGGTGCAATCCGCCTCCAGCTCGAAGCACCAATAGCCGTCCGGATGCTGCTTGGCCAGCAAGGCCTGCTTTGCGCGTGCGACCGCGGGATCGAGCCGGTCGTGCAGCTCGGCGGCGGCAGCGATGTGTTTGCGTTCGGTGTTCCCTAGGAGCATTGCCGTCAACGGGCCGAGGAGGGCGCGGGCGGAAGTCCGACCGCGGCGAGCCGGAACATGAGCTTCACGGCGAGGTCGGAGCCGGCGGCGAGGCGGCTGGCGATGACGACGGCTTTGACGCTGCGGCGTGAGATCTTCACCTCGTCGCCGCTCACAAAGTCCGGATGCCGGACGATCTTGCGCAGTGTGAGCAGCGCCATGCCTAAGCCCCAGAGGCAAAAGTTGCGGATGCCGGTCTCGCGGGCGGGGATCAGAAGGGTGTAGCGCAGCGCATTTTCGAGATGTCCATGGGCGATCGCGACGAGTTGCCGCAGGCCGCGCCCGAAGCTCTGAGTGTATGCGCCGGGTCTCAGATCGCTCAGGTCGAAGCCCGTATGCGCGAACACTTCGCGCGGCAGCCAGCATGCGCCGCGGCTCAAGTCCTCCCAGATATCCTTCAGGATGTTGGTCATCTGCAGGCCCTGGCCGAAGGATACCGCGAGCGGCATCAGCCGCTCGAAGTTCTTGGCCGCCGCCGGTGAGTGATCGCAGAACAGCCGCGTGAGCATCTCTCCTACGACCCCGGCGACATAGTAGCAATACCGGTCCAGCGCGGCGAGGTCCTCGAGTCCGCGCGCATGCCGATTCTCCTGGAATCGGACCATGCCTTCACCCATGATGCGAACACAGGTGCAGAGCGCTTCCTGCTGCACCCGCGTGAAGCGGTGAGTGATCCCGATGACGCGCGCGCTTTCCCGCACGAGCTCGTGCGCTGCCGGGATCGTGTGCCCGGAAAGACGGGGAGCGAGCTCCGCGCTGAAGCGCTCGGCGGACGCTTCGCCCTCCAATGCCGCGACGAACTGTGCGCACAGGGATCGTTTCACCTCGGCGCTCAATGCCGGCTCGTCCTCGATCGTGTCGACGATCCGGCAGAGCAGATAAGCGTTGGTGACCACGCGCGCGAGCTCCTGCGGCAACTGCGGGATCGTCAGCGCGAAGGTGCGTGACACACCCGCGAGCATCCGCGCCTGGAACTCGTCGTCGGCCAGTTCGCTTGTGGTTCCCTCTACGGCGCCAGCGGGGTTCAGCGTCGTCTGTGCCAGCACTTTGGAATTCAATTCGTCAACGCAACGCGGCGTATGTCGATATAGTCGAACCTGCAGCGATCATCGCACGCACTTGTCTTTCGCGACGCTTACGTTCGATGCGCGCATTGATCATTATGCTCGCTATCAGTGCAGCCGCATATGTTACGCTATGTAAACGCACTCAATGCGCAAAGCGTGGTTCCGATTCATCACGCATTCGACACCGACTCTACGCGCGGCGGCAGCGTGCCCCTTCCCAACTCATCGGATCATCGGCGTGCGCGACCCAGCGGCTGCTGAAGGCAGAATTGGAATGCAGGTCTTGTTGGCCAGTCCGCGAGGATTCTGCGCCGGAGTGGTGCGCGCGATCGAGATCGTCGAGCTCGCGCTGGATCTGCACGGCCCGCCGATCTATGTGTTGCACGAGATCGTGCACAATCAGCGGGTGGTGAGAGACCTACAGGCGCGAGGAGCGGTGTTCGTGC
>DATJVI010000110.1:0-10711 GCA_035501875.1 Burkholderiales bacterium | reverse complement strand
GCCGAAGTGGATGCGCGTCATGCCCGCAAGCTTGGGAGCAAGCCTGGGCTGCTGCTCTACGACGTGGCCGACGACCAGAGCTTGCGCACGGTCGGCCGCTTGATCTGGCAGCAGGCGCAACGTGCACAGCATTTCGCGATCGGTTCCTCCGGAGTCGAGTACGCGCTCACCGCTCACTGGAAGGCGAGCGGCGTCATCCCGGCAGCGCGGGCAGCGTTTCCACCGGTGGCACCGGTGAAGCAGCTGCTCGTCATATCCGGCAGCGCGTCTCCCATGACCGCAGCCCAGATCCAATGGGCATCGGAGCACAAGTTCGAATGCATCCGCGCCGCGACCGAGGAGCTGTGCCGTCCACAGGCGGCAGAGGCTGCCGCACGCGCATTGTTCGAACGTGCGCTCGCGTCGCTCTGTGCCGGAAACAGCGTGCTCATCTATTCGGCGGCCGGCCCCGACGATCCCAGCATCCAGGCAACGCGCGAGCGGCTGGCGGCAGATCCGAACGCGGCCGGGAACAGTGCAAGAGTGCTCGGCAGCGCGCTGGGTCGCATCGCTCACGACTTGCTGGCGCGAACCGGCTTGCGGCGCGTCGTTGTCGCAGGCGGAGACACTTCCAGCTATGCCACGCAGGAGCTGGGGCTGTATGGGCTGGAGATGCTCGCCGAGTTGACGCCCGGCGCTCCGTTGTGCCGCGGCTATTCGGAGGACCCGCGGTTCGACGCCCTGGAGATCGCGCTGAAGGGCGGCCAGATGGGCAAAGCCGACTACTTCGGACTGGCGCGCGGCGGTTGAGGCAGCGTGAGGGTGCCGCGGGCATCGGACAGCGGCAGATATGGAAGTTTCTTTTCGAGGAGACTGAAGCATGAAGAAAGTAGCGGTTCTGGGCGCAGGCGGCAAGATGGGCTATCGGGTGTCCGCCAACCTGCGAGGCGCGCCCTATCAGGTGAGTCACATCGAGGTCAGCGAAGCAGGCCGCAACCGCCTCAAGGAGCTGGGGATCACCTGCGTGGACGCCGAGCGGGCGCTGCCCGAGGCCGACGTGGTCATCCTGGCCATTCCCGACAACATGATCGAGAAGGTCACCGCAAAGTTGGTCGACCTATTCAAGCGCAGCGCAACGCTGATCGCACTCGACGCTGCCGCACCGTTTGCCGGGCATCTGCCGGAGCGCGCCGATCTGACGATCTTCGTCGCCCATCCCTGCCACCCGCCGATTTTCAACGACGAGACCGACCTCGAGGCGAAGCGCGACTACTTCGGCGGCCTCAAGGCCAAGCAGGCGATCGTGTGTGCCCTGCTGCGCGGCGAAGAGAGCAACTTCGCACTGGCAGAGGACGTGGCAAAGCGCATGTACGCACCCGTCATCCGCTCGCACCGTGCCACCGTGGAGCAGATGGCCATCCTCGAGCCGGCCCTGTCGGAAACCGTCTGCGCCACCTGCCTGACGATCATTCGCGAGGCCACGGACGAAGCGGTGCGTCGCGGCGTCGCCGCGGAGGCGGCGCGCGATTTCATCCTCGGTCACCTGAATGTCGAGCTGGCGATCCTGTTCGACCAGCTTCCCGGGGTGCGCATGTCGGATGCCGCAAACAAAGCCGTAGAGCGCGCCAAGAGTCAGATCTTCGCGCCGGACTGGAAGAAAGTGTTCGAGCGCGAGGCCATCGCGGAGAACATCCGCATGATCACGTCGGTTTGAGGACAGGAGGCCAAGATGCTGAAGAAGGAAGTCGCAAAGGGCGCCGGCGGGCGCGTGATCCTCATGGATTCCATCACCAAGGTCACCAAGGAGGATGCCGGCGCTATCGTCGTATGCGCCTCGCACGGCGGAACCAGCTCGGGCGAGTTCGCGCTGGAAGTGCCGCTCAAGGCGGTGATCTTCAACGACGCCGGCGTGGGCAAGGACAACGCCGGCATCGCAGCCCTGGAGATGCTGCAGAAGCGCGGGGTCGCCGCAGCGACGGTGGCGCACACCAGCGGACGCATCGGCGATTCGATGGACATGTGGGAAAACGGCGTGCTGTCTCACGTGAACGCGGCTGGGCAAGCGACAGGGCTCGCGCCCGGCGCAAGGGTGCGCACCGTGCTCACGCAGTTGGTGTCGCGCTGAGATGAAGCAGGGCAACCACGTTGTGCCGGAGTCGCCCGGAATATGAACCCGCACTCAGAATTCGCCGATCCCGAGGCCATCCTCGCACCGCCGGCGGGGGCACCGAAGTTGCTGGTGGCGCTCGAGGCCGCGGTCGGATCCGCCGTCGAAGCCGCGGCTGCGCTGCTCGTCGTGGCCGAGGTGGTCATCCTGTTCGCAGGCGTGGTGTCGCGTTACGTCTTCCACCGGCCGCTGCTCTGGTCGGACGAGCTGGCCTCGATCCTGTTCCTCTGGCTGGCGATGCTCGGCGCGGTGGTGGCATTGCGCCGCGGCGAGCACATGCGCATGACCGCCGTCGTGGGCATGGTGTCGCCGCCGGTGCGCGCGTTCCTCGATGTCTTGGCCATTGCCGCGGCGCTCACCTTTCTCACGCTCATCGTGTATCCCGCCTTCGAGTTCGCCCACGACGAGATGGTGATCACCACGCCAGCCCTGGAGATCACCAATGCCTGGCGCGCGGCCGCGCTTCCCGTGGGCAGTGCGCTCATGCTCCTCATGGCCCTGATGCGACTGCTGGAAGCGGGAAGCTGGCGCCTCATCCTCGGTGCGCTCGCGGTGATGGCGATCGGTATCGCCGTCCTGCTGGCGCTGCAGCCGGTGCTCTTCGAGCTCGAAAACGAGAACCTGCTCATCTTCTTCGTCGGGATCGTCGCGCTCAACGTGTTCGCCGGCGTGCCGATCGCCTTCGCGTTCGGGCTCGCGACGTATGGCTACCTGGCGATCACCACCATGATCCCGATGACGGCGATCGTAGGTCGCATCGACGAGGGCATGTCGCATCTGATCCTGCTCTCCGTTCCGTTGTTCGTCTTTCTCGGCCTGCTGATCGAGATGACCGGGATGGCGCGCGCGATGGTCACCTTCCTGGGCAACCTGCTGGGACACGTGCGCGGCGGGCTGCACTACGTGCTGGTGGGCTCGATGTATCTGGTCTCGGGCATCTCCGGCTCCAAGGCCGCGGACATGGCCGCGATCACGCCCGTCCTGTTCCCGGAGATGCAGCGGCGCGGGGCAAAGAAGGGCGACCTGGTTGCGCTGCTCTCCGCGACTGGCGCCCAGACCGAAACGATTCCGCCGAGCCTGGTACTGCTCACGATCGGGTCCGTGACCGGCGTCTCGATCGCCTCCTTGTTCACGGGCGGGATGCTGCCTGCAGCGGTGCTGGGGCTGACGCTGTGCGCGCTGGTATGGTGGCGCTACCGCAACGAGGACCTCTCGCACGTGCAACGCGCGAATGGCGCGCAGATTGTGCGCAGCCTGCTGATCGCGGCGCCCGCGATCGCCCTGCCCTTCGTGATTCGCGCCGCGGTGGTGGAAGGCGTGGCTACCGCCACTGAAGTCTCCACCATCGGCATCGCCTATTCGGTCATCGCCGGCCTGCTGATCTACCGCCAGTTCGATTGGCGCCGGCTGCTGCCGATGCTGGTGGAGACGGCCGCCTTGTCGGGCGCGATCCTGCTCATCATCGGCGCGGCGACCGCCATGGCCTGGTCGCTTACCCAATCGGGCTTCTCCCAGGATCTCGCCCAGGCAATGGCCGCAATGCCCGGGGGGAAGGTCGGCTTCATCGCGGTGTCGATCGTGGTCTTCATCATCCTGGGCAGCGTGCTCGAGGGCATTCCCGCGATCGTGCTGTTCGGCCCGCTGCTGTTCCCGATCGCCAAGCAGATGGGCGTGCACCAGGTGCACTACGCCATGATCGTCATCCTGGCCATGGGCATCGGGCTGTTCGCGCCGCCGTTCGGCGTCGGCTATTACGCTGCCTGCGCGATCGGCCGCACGAATCCGAACGAAGGCATCCGCCCGATCGTCGGTTACATCGTGGCCCTCGCCGTCGGGCTGATTCTCGTGGCGGCGGTGCCGTGGATTTCGATCGGCTTCCTGAAGAAGTGACCATGACCCTCCGAGGCGAATCGCATGGCTGATCATGACATCGTGCCCGCGTCTGCCCACTCCTCGGCGATCACACGTCGCCGGGTTCTCGCCGCGGGCGCGGCGTTGCCGCTGTTCGGAATCCTCAGCGGGCGAACGCTTGCCGCGCGTCCGAAGTACCGATTCAAGTTCGCGGGCAATCTGCCCATGACGCATCCGATCAACCAGCGGGTGAAGGAAATCCTGCCGAAGATTTTGGAGGAATCGGGCGGCCAGCTGGAAGTGCGGATGTTCCCCAACAACCAGCTCGGCGGCGACTCCGATATGCTGTCGCAGCTGCGCAGCGGTGCACTGGAGATGTTCGTGCTGTCCGGCACCAACGTCCTGTCCACGATGGCGAAGCCGACGGCGCTGTACGGGGTTGGCTTCGCGTTCAAAGACTACTCCCAGGTGTGGGCGGCCCTGGACGGAGATCTCGGCGCCTACCTGCGCGGCGTGATCGCGAAGGTCAACCTGCACGCGTTCGACAAGCTGTGGGACATCGGCTTCCGGCAGATCACCAGCAGCGCCAAGCCCATCCTGACTCCGGAAGACCTCAAGGGCTTCAAGATCCGCGTGCCGGTGAGCCCGCTGTGGGGATCTCTGTTCCAGCACCTGGGCGCCTCGCCCACCTCGATCAACTTTGCCGAGGTGTACTCGGCGTTGCAAACCCATATCGTCGACGGCCAGGAGAATCCGCTGTCGCTGATCCTGATCGCCAAGCTGTACGAGGTGCAGAAGCACGTCTCGATCACCAACCACATGTGGGACGGCCAGTTCACCCTGATCAACGGACGCGTGTGGAAGTCGCTGCCGGAGAACCTGCAGGAAGTCCTGGCGCGCAACTTCAACGAGGCGGCGATGCGAGAGCACGAAGACCTGGTGAAGCTCAACCAGACCGCCGAGACCGAGCTGACCAAGCTCGGCCTGCAGTTCCACCGCACCGACCCCGAGGCTTTCCGCAGCGCCGTGTCGAAGTCCGGTTACTACAAGCAATGGAAGGCCACGTTCGGCGACGAGGCCTGGAGAGTGCTCGAGAAGTATTCCGGTCCGCTGGTGTGAACCCGGCAACGGCACAAGCGGAGAGACGGGGAGCGACGAGGCGACTCGAAGCGCGCGCAGCAGCGGTCGCTGTGATCCGCTCGCTGCGCGTGCAGCCGGCGAGCATCGAGGAGACCCGGCAGGCGCTGGCACGACCTTAACTCGCTCCAGCGCCGGAACAGGAACCAGATCAGGAGAGGAAGGAATGGACCTTACTGAGCTTCGGCAGCGGCTCCTTCGGCTGGACACCGCCGCTCTTTGCGATGCCGACAAGCGGCTGCGCGTGATCGACCCCGCGCTCAGGCCGATCAATCCCGGTGTCAAACTCGTGGGGACGGCGTTCACGCTGGTGTGTCCCGACGATCACCTCACCGTGTTGCGGGCGCTCGTGGATGCCAAGCCGGGAGATGTGCTGGTCATCGACACACGTGGCGGACGCCGCGCGGTTGTCGGCGAGCTGTTTGCGACCGAGGCGATGAACCGGTTGTTGGCCGGTATCGTGGTGGACGGTGCCGTGCGCGACACGGCTACGCTGCGCACGCTGCCGCTGCCGGTTTATGCGCGGTTCGTCACGCCGATGTCCGGTACTACGCACACGGCGTGCGAGCGGCAAGTCGCGCTTGAGTGCGGCGGGGTTGCCGTCAACCCGGGCGATGTGATCTTCGGGGATGACGACGGCCTGATCGTCGCCAGCATGGCCGAGCTCGAGCGTATCCTCCCCGTTGCTGAAGAGATCCAGAGTAAGGAACTCGCTGCGCTCGCGCGCATGCGCAGGGGCGATAAGCTATCCGACCTGCTCAACTTCCGTCAGCATTGGGAAGCCGTCACGAAGCAGGCAGACAGCAAGCTCGTATTCCGATCCGACTGACATCAGAGGCCACCATGGGATCCGACCGGGTACTGCAGCGCGTCGCGCTCATCACCGGTGCCGCAAAGGGCATCGGTGCGGCGATCGCGGATGCGCTCGCGCAGCAGGGCACGCACGTGCTGATCGGCGACATCGACGAGACGCAGGCACGAGCCAAGGCTGAAGCGCTGAGCGGCGCCGGGCGGACGGCCTCAGCGCTGCGGATCGATGTCGGCGACCCCGCATCGGTTGCTGCCGCGTTCGAGGCGATCGATCGGCAATGCGGCCGCTGCGACATCGTGGTGAACAACGCCGGGATCGCCAAGACCTTCCCTTTCGTCGATTTCCCGCTCGACAGCTGGCAGGCCCATCTGACCATCAACGTGACCGGCGTCCTGTTGTGCGCCCAGCAGGGCGCCCGGCGCATGATCCGGGAGCGCTGGGGCCGGATCATCAACATCGCGTCGGTCGCCGGAATGCGGGCGGTGGGCATCGGTCGGACCGGGTACGGGACCTCCAAGGCCGCTGTCATCGGACTCACGCGGCAGATGGCGGTCGAGCTTGCCGAGCACGGCATCACTGCCAATGCGGTGGCGCCCGGCCCCGTGGACACACCGATGACGCAGGTGCTGCATTCGCCCGAGTTCCGGCAGAGCTACACTGACGCCATACCGATGAATCGCTACGGCACGCCCGAGGAGATCGCCGCCGCCGTTGCTTACCTCGCGTCGGACGCTGCCGCATACGTCACCGGCATCGTCATTCCGGTGGATGGGGGTTTTCTGGCATCGGGCGCGCGGTAAGGACCCTGTCCTTCGGCCTGATCGGCACACTTTCGAACCACGTGGGTGGCGCGCTGCGCTCGCGAACGGCCCCTAGCGACACAGCCACTGCGCCAACGAGCGGAACTAGTTGCACACCGCGGTCTGGGAGATCTGGGTCATCAGGGTCTGCACGTACCGCTCGACGAGACCGCGGCGCTCGAATTGGTTTGACTTGTCCGCGATACCTGCGTATAAGGGCTCGTGCAGGAGTCTTTGAGCTAGTCAGTTGGTCCTCTTACCCGCGTTCGCGGTCCTAGCAGGTCTGCTTACTTCTCTTGAAGCCCTCGCATCCCTGGGTCCAAGCCCAATTGCAACACCGCAAAGGAAGATATCGATGAGCGTAGGTACGGTTAAGTGGTTCAACGAGGCGAAAGGCTTCGGTTTCATCACCCCCGATGGGGGTGGCAAGGACCTTTTCGCACATTTCTCGGCGATACAGGGCAACGGATTCAAGACGCTCAAAGAAGCGCAGCGCGTCACCTTCGACGTGACCACCGGGCCGAAAGGCGAGCAGGCGGTCAATATCCGCCCGGAGTAAGTCCGAAACGCGTTGGAGAAGAAGCCCGGACGACCGGGCTTTTTTCCTTTGTGAAGCCGCTGCTCAGTGTGCATCGGGACCCGCTCAGTCACGCTGGACATGACCTCGACAGGAACGACTATGCATACGGGCACGGTAAGATGGTTCAGCTATTCGAAAGGCTGCGGATCCATCACCCGGGACGATGGCGGCGCGGACGTGTTTGCGCATTTCTCCGCGTTCAGGCACGCCAACCTGCGCTCTCTTCATTGGAACCAACGGGTGAGTTTCCGCGTGAGCGCAGGTCCGAAAGGCGCCGTGGCGAGGAATATCGGCTTGTTGGCGCGACCCGAGACAGTAGGCTTCGAGTAGCCGACCAGCATCGTGATGGCGAAGACGATGACCGCTCGCGATGAGCGGTGCGTGACCAGGGGCGCGATGCCGCAAGGGATGCTAATCCCATGATCATCTTTTCGCAGAAGGAGGGACGCGGGAAGCAGGGAACTTCGTTCAACCGGCAACACGACACGTGGCTCCGGGCATATACCGAGGCACACAGCGTGCGGGAGCGATTCCCGACGCTCCAGCAACTCATCTTCGATATCACTTTCATCGATCCGAAGAGCATCGGAAGGTACTCCCCCCGGGTGCACACTTTTTCCGCAGCAGCGAAGGCCTTCTTCGCGATTGCCTGCCCTCGAACGCTGTGCCTGGGCGGGGGCTTCGACCTCGATTCCATCATCCTCACGATGCTCGGCGCCGAGGCGACGACGTCGGCCGGTGTCCTGCAATGCCATGGTTGGACTGGGCCGACGCACAACGAGAACACGCGGTGCCTTCTGCAGCTGCACTATCGGCTGCAGGCCCACTACGACTCACCGGAGGCGTCCACTCTTCAAACCGACGCGCGCGCGCCTGGAGCCTGAGCAGCACTGCCCGCGCTACAGCGCGCGCTTGAAGTTCATCGCCGCCATCGTCGATCCCCAGGTGATCGTCAAGATCCCCACACACCTGGGCTTGCCCGCCCGCGCCCCGCCCCGCACCCCGGTGTGCCCCTTGCCGCTGTTCCATGCGGCCTGAGCCACAGGCCCTCACAACCACTCAGCCGGCGGGCTCGCTCGTCGTGCGCCCGGGCGAGCGCCACAATGCGCCTCGCAATCGGCGAGCGTAGCTCATGAACCGGCCGAGCAAGTCCCCAAAACCGCAGGTCTTGACCAGCCACTCACCACGCGATTGACCACCCACTGGCACCGCGCTAGAGTGCCCCGTGAGGAAGAACGGCGTTTGAAATTCCTGTGCTCCGCCGCCGTCGCTTATCTGGCGCCGGACGCTGCCGTATATGTCACGGGCATCGTCATTCCGGTGGGTTGGGGTTTTCTCGCTTCGGGCGCGCGCTAGCGACGCTGTCCTACGGCCTGATCCGCACACTCCCGAAACGCGGAGGCGGCGCGCTGGGGTCGCGGCGAAACCGGTCAGCAAGTAATCCTGCCTAAAACCATGGACGCCTCGACCTACGGAACGCTCTACCAAACGCTGCAGCGCACGGCCGGCAAGCACGGCAATCGGCCCGCCTATGCGGTGCCGCCGATGGCCGGGCGCGCATATCACCCCGAAGGCTGGGAAGTTACTTTCGCGCAGACCCTCGCCGCGGTCGAGGAGATGAAGCGGGTCTATCAGCGCGCGGGTTATGGCTACGGACACCGCGTGGCACTGCTGTTCGACCAGCGCCCCGAGTTCTTCTTCCACTACTACGCTTTGAACGCGCTCGGGGCGAGCGTCGTTCCGATCAATCCCGACTACCGTGAGGACGAGATCCGCTACGTTGTCGAGCATTCGGGAGCGGACCTCGCGATCGCCATCGAGAGCCGCCTCGCCGACATGCAGGCGGCGACGCAGGCGATTGACGCTCGGCCGCCGGTGGTGGCGTTCGAACGCTCGTTCGGGAACCTGCCCAGCGCACAGCGCGCACCGCGGTCGGCCACGCCGGCCTTCAATACCGAGGCTGCTTTGCTCTATACCTCCGGGACCACCGGGCGGCCCAAAGGCTGCATCCTCACCAACGAGTATTTCCACAGCTTCGGTGCATGCTACCTGTCGCTCGGCGGCCGGCTCGACTTCCGCGAGGGACAGGAACGGTTGTACAACCCGCTGCCCCTGCATCATGCCAACTGTCTCTCGGTATCGTCACCCGCGCTGCTGCTGTGCGGGGGCTGCCTGATCTTCCCCGACCGCTTCCATGCCAGCACGTGGTGGAAAGATCTGGTGGCCACCCGCGCAAGGGCCGCGCAGTTCCAGGGCATCATCCCCAACATCTTGCTCAAGCTGCCGCCCTGCCCCGAGGAGCGCCAGCACGGCGTGCGCTTCGCACTGTGCGCCGGCATCGAGCCCAGCCAGCACGAAGTGTTCGAGAAGCGCTACGGCTTCCCCGTGGTGGAGATGTGGGCGATGACCGAAACCGGCCGGCTGATCAGCGACAGCGTCGAGCCGCGCGCCATCCACACCCGCTCCTTCGGCCGGCCCAACGCGTGGGTCGAGGTGCGCATCGTGGATGAGCAAGGCCACGAAGTCGCGCCGAACCAGCCAGGCGAAATGGTGATCCGCCACAGCGCGGCGCATCCGCGCAAGGGCTTCTTCTCCGGCTATCTGAAGAATCCCGAAGCCACCGAGGAGGTATGGCGCGACGGTTGGTTCCATACCGGCGACGCGGTGATGCGCGGCGAGAGCGGCACGTTGTACTTCGTAGACCGCAAGAAGAACATCATCCGCCGCTCCGGCGAAAATATCGCCGCGGCCGAAATCGAAGCCTGCCTCACGGCGCACGACAAGGTGAAGCAGGTCGCGGTGCTGGCCGCGCCCGACGAAGTGCGCGAGGAAGAGGTGATGGCCTGCGTCATCGCCAAGTCGCCCAGCGACGTGGCCGAGGAGACTCAGCGCCAGGCGCTGGCGCAGGCGCTATTCGACTGGTGCTACGAGCGCATGGCCTACTTCAAAGCTCCAGGCTGGATCCTGTTCGTGGAAAGCCTGCCTACCGGCACCTCGGCGAAGGTGCAGAAGATCCATCTCTTCCCGCCGGGCACCGATCCGCGCAAGCAGCCCGGCGCGATCGACCTGCGCGCGCAGAAGAAGCAGAAGAAGACCCCCGCGCATTGATCCGGAGAGGGCGACGACGATGCATGCATCATTGACTCCCGACACCGCGGCCGGCGTGATCGCGCGCTTCCTGAAGGCGCGCGGCGTGGACCGCGTCTTCGGCCTGTGCGGCGGGCACATCATGCCGATCTGGATGTGCTGCGACGCCGAGGGGATCCGTATCGTGGACGTGCGCGACGAGCGCGCCGCGGTGTACATGGCGCATGCGCACAGCGAATTGACCGGTAAGCTGGGCGTGGCGCTGGTGACCGCCGGCCCGGGCATGACCAACGCGATGA
>DATJVI010000109.1:0-6151 GCA_035501875.1 Burkholderiales bacterium | reverse complement strand
CCCCCCCCCGCGACCGTGGGCGCTAGCCTGCGTTCTTTCTCAGGAACGCGAGCGTCGTCTCGTTGAACGCCGGCACGTTCTCGTACAGCCCCGCGTGCGAGCAGTCTTCGAAGATATGCAGCTCCGAGTTCTTGATCCCGTTCTTCAGCGGGTCTGCAAACCGGGTAGAGGTCACCATGTCGTGACGGCCGAACGTGATCTGCGTCGGCGCCCGGATCTTGCCGAGCTGCGCCGCGGCATCGTGAGCGATCACGGCGTCCGACTCCTGAATGAACGCATCGAGCGGCTGCTTGGGTCGGCCGCGCACGAAGTCCGACAGCGCCTGGATGTATTCCGGCTTCGCCGCGTACAGCTCCGGGGTGAAGCACCACGGAAAGATGCCTTCGATCACCAGCTCCGGCATGTTGTTCAACTGCTTCGCCATCAACTGCCAGCCGCGCACGACGGTCTGCAGGTACGGATCGCTCTTGGTCCAACCGCTGTGCAGCGACAGCGACTTCACGCGATCCGGATACTTGGCGGCGACCCACATGCCGGTGGCCGCTCCCAGCGAAACGCCGTAGATATGGGCCTTCTGCACGCCGATCGCCTGCATCAGCGCGGCGACATCGTCGGCGAACATTTCCGTCGAGTAAGCGCCGCCCGGCTTGTCCGACTCTCCGGTCCCCCGCAGGTCGACCGAGATGCAGGTGAAGTGCTTCGCGTAGTCGGCGACCTGGAAGGCGTAACAGGCGTAATCGGCCGCCAGGTAGGGGATGAGCACCAGGGGCTCGCCGCTACCCTGCTGGTCGTAGTTCATCGTGATGTTTCCGGCTCGAACCTTCGGCATGGTTCTCCTCCTCGTGCGAGTTGGGTTGCGGATAAGAGCAGACTGCGCAGCCGAGCGGCGGTCAGGCCGAGTGCGAAACCGCCGCGTCCTCTGTAGGCTACTCCAAAGCGCGGCAGCCAGCACGCGACAGTGGGGCGGCACGTCTAGCTGCTGCGATCAGGAGTAAGCTTGGGGTCACGCTCACTGACGAACATCCGGCTCCCTATGCACGATCTGGTCATCCGCAACGGCACCGTAATCGATGGCACGGGCGGCGCGCGCCGCATCGCGGACGTGGCCGTCGACGGCGAAAAGATCGTCGGCGTGGGGAACGACCTCGGGCGCGGGCATCGCGAGATCGACGCGCAGGGCCTGCTCGTGACTCCGGGCTTCGTGGACGTGCACACGCACTACGACGGGCAGGCCACCTGGGACCCCTACCTCACTCCATCGTCCTGGCATGGCGTGACCACGGTCATCTTCGGCAACTGCGGGGTCGGCTTCGCCCCGGTGCGCCGAGGGGCCGCGCCCTACCTGATCAACCTGATGGAAGGCGTCGAAGACATTCCCGGCGCCGTGCTGGCCGAGGGCGTCAGCTTCCAGTGGGAATCCTTTCCCGAATTCCTGGACGCGCTGGCCGCCGCGCCCAAAGCCGTCGACATCGGCGCGCAAGTCCCACACGGCGCGCTGCGCTTCTACGTCATGGGCGAGCGCGGCGCCGATCATGCGACCGCGCCGAATGACGGCGAGGTCGCGCGCATGGGCGAGGTGCTGGAGCAAGCGCTCCGCGCCGGTGCGCTAGGCTTCAGCACCTCGCGCACGATCAAGCACAAGGTCAGCGACGGCAGGTTCACGCCGAGCCTCTCCGCCTCCGCGGCCGAGCTCACCGGTCTCGCCGCCGCGATGAAACGGGCGGGCCGCGGTGTGATCGAAGTCAACTCCGATTTCGGCCCAGGTGAGTTCGAGGTCTTGCGAGCGGCCGCGGAGGCGGCGGGCCGGCCGCTGTCCGTTCTGCTGCTGCAGGTGAACCACGCGCCGGATCTTTGGCGCCGGACGCGCGCGCAGATCCATGCGGCGCGCAAGGCCGGCGTCGACGTCAACGGCCAGGTCGGATGCCGGCCCATCGGCGTCACCTGGGGCCTGGAGACGTCCACGAATCCGTTCTCGACGCACCCGGCCTGGACTGCGATGAGCGAACTGTCGCCGGCGGAACGCTACGAGCGGCTCCAGCGCGACCTGGAACTGCGGCGTGTGCTGGTCGAGCAGCGGCCCGACGACGAGCACACCCGGTTCGTCGATGCGGCGCTGGCGAGAACGTACGTCTTGGACCGTACCTACGACTACGAGCCCGATCCCTCCGACAGCATCGCCGCGCGGGCGCGAACGCAGGGTCGCGATCCCTGGGCGCTCGCGCTGGAAGCGATGATGGCGGAGCGGGGCAAGGGGCTGCTCTCGCACACGTTCGAGAACTACAGCGACGGAAGCCTCGACGTGATCCGCGAGATGCTGGTCGACGATGCCACCATCATGGGCCTGGGCGACGGCGGCGCGCACGTGTGCACTGTGTGCGACGCCGGCTCGCCGACCTTCCTGCTCGCCCACTGGGGGCGCGACCGCAAGCGCGGCCCGGGCTTGCCGCTGGAGCTCCTGATCCGCAAGCAGACGCGCGACTGTGCGCTCGCCTACGGGCTGCGCGACCGCGGTGTGCTCGCTCCCGGCTACAAGGCCGACGTCAACATCATCGACTTCGAGCGGCTGCGCTACCTCAAGCCGGAGGTGGTGTACGACCTCCCCGCGAACGGCAAGCGGCTCGTGCAGCGCGCGCGAGGATATCGGCATACCTTCGTGGCCGGGCGCGAGATGCTGCGGGACGATGAGCATACGGGCGAGCTGGCGGGGAAGCTTCTGCGGTAAGTCCGGCCTGCGTTGCGCCATAGCGGCGGACGGGCGAGCGTTGTATCCGCACCACCGGACGAGCGCAATCGCATGACCCGCATCGACTCCCCGGAACGACCCGCGTTCCGGGCTGGCTACCGATTCTACCGATGGACCGACGCCCTCCGGCGGCGACCGGTGTGGACCGACGTCTGGTATCCGGCTCAAGAAGGAGCGGACGAGGAGCCGATCTGTTACTCATTGGGGGTCGGCGCAGTCGCCCGGGATGCCGAGCTCGCGGCGCCCAGCCCACCGTTTCCGCTCGTCGTCCTGTCGCACGGCGCGTCCGGTTCGGCGACGAACTACGCGTGGCTGGCGGAGTACCTGGCGCGCAGCGGCTTCGTGGTTCTTGGCGTGTCGCACTACGGCGAGTCGTGGCGCTACCGTCCCGACACCGTCGATCCGAGCGCGGCGACCCGGCTCTGGATTCGCCCGCACGACTGCACCTTCGCGCTGAGTGAGCTGCTTCGGCATCCCGCTTTCGAGCGGAGCGTGGACGCGACCCGGGTCGCTGCCGTGGGTCATTCCTCGGGTGGCGCAACCGCTTTCGCGCTCGGCGGCGCCGTCTTCGATCCCGCGGCCTTGGCCGAGTATTGCCGGTCGCAGAGCGCCAGGAACGATCGCGGATGTCAGTACGCCCGGGAGCGGCAAGAGCTGCCCCCTGCCCCTCCTGAAGCCACGCAGTCCTACCGGGACACGCGGGTGAAAGCCATCGTCGCGCTGGATCCGGCAGCAGGGCCGGGTTACAGCGAGGCGGCGTTGGCGGAGGTACGGGTACCGGTGCTCGTGATCGGCTGCGAACACAACGATTTTCTTCCGTTCGAGCACCATGCGAAGCGGTACGCAGCGTTGCTCCCCGACGCGTCCCTGATCAAGCTCGATGGGCCGGAGGGGCACTTCGTCTTCCTCAACTCGTGTAGCTCCGATCTGTCGGCCAACGGCGTGTCCCTTTGCGTCGATCGGGAGGGGGTAGACCGGGAGGTGGTCCACGCCCAACTGGCGCCACGCATCCGGCGCTTTCTCACCGCGGCGCTGGGCCGGACGGCGGGCACGTAACGGCCTGCTGACTCGCCGCCGCTCGCGAGCCGACCGAGTGGCACTGGCATATCGCTTGCTGGAGCCGTCCCGGTCTGCTACCGCTGTAATCCTCCGCACCGGCCTGCCCAGGCCAGCGGATGGTTCCACCGTCAGCTCGAACCCAACCCAGAGGCGCCATGAACCACATAGGCTTCCCGGATCGCATCTTCGCCGCAATCGCGCCGCTGCTGCGCCGGGTCACCCCTCACGGGACGGGCGCCGGCTTCCTCCTGGCCGGGATCCTGCCGCTGCTCGCTCTAGCGATCTACGCACTAGATCCCCGTCCAGCGTTCCTCGCCGTCGCATGGATCTTATGTTCGGCCACGGCGATCTTGCTCGCCGTGCTGGTCCGCAGGATCAACGCGCGCTTCGAGAAGATCTCGGAGAGCCTGGAGAGCATCGGGTTGGGCGAGCTGTCCGGCAGGGTCGACACCATCCTCGAGGGGGAGGCGGGACGGCTCGTGGACAGCCTGCGGCAGATGAACCAGGGGCTCACCGAAATGGTCGGGCAGGTCCGCGGCAGCGCGGAGACGATCGAAGTGGCCGCCACCGAGATCGCCGCGGGCAGCAGCGAGCTGTCGCAGCGCACCGAGCAGCAGGCGGCGAGCCTGGAGGAAACCGCGGCCAGCATGGAGGAGCTGACGAGCACGGTGAAGCAGAACAGCGAGAGCGCCAGAGAAGCGAAGGAACTGGCGCGGCACGCGTCCGAGGTCGCCACCCGCGGTGGCGAGATCGTAGGCAGCCTGGTCACGACGATGCGTGAGATCCACGGGTCATCGAAGAAGATCACCGAGATCCTCACCCTGATCGACAGCATCGCATTCCAAACCAATATTCTGGCGCTGAACGCGGCCGTGGAAGCGGCCCGCGCCGGCGAGCAGGGACGCGGGTTCGCGGTCGTGGCCGGTGAAGTGCGCAGTCTCGCGCAGCGCAGCGCCGAGTCGGCCAAAGAGATCAAGCGGCTGATCCACGAGTCGACGGATCGGGTGGAGAACGGGTCGAGCCTTGCGTCACAGGCCGGCATGACGATGGGCGAGGTCGTCGCCGCCGTGCGGCAGGTGAGCGAGCTCATCGCCGGGATCGCCGACGCCTCCACCCAGCAGAGCGCGGGCATCCAGGAGATCAATCAGACCATCACCGTGATGGAGCAGGTGACGCAGCAGACCGCGGCGCTGGTGGAGCAGACCCACGGCGCTGCCCAGATGTTCGAACGGGAGGTGGGCAACCTCCAGGAGGTGGTGGGTCACTTCAAGCTCGACCGCGCCGAGGGCCGTCACACCGCCGTTGCGCTGGTGCGCCGCGGCGCCGCGCACTTGCGCAAGGTGGGCAAGCGTCAGGCGTGCGACGACTTCGACAACCCCAAAGGGGAGTTCATCTTCGGCGAGTACTACCTCTGGGCGATGGATCTGAATGGGATCCGGATGGCGAACGGTTCCGATCCCGCCTCGCGCGGCCAGGACATCTCCAACCTGCGCGACATCGACGGCAGGCCGCACGTGCGCAACATCATCGAGAAAGCACGCGCCAAGGGCAAAGGCTGGCAAGACTACAAGTGGCTCAACCCGGTGACCAAGCGCGTGGAGATGAAGTCGGCCTACTTCGAGCTCGCCGGCGACATCATCCTGGCGTGTGGGATCTACAAGAACGATAGCGCGGGCGGAGCCCTGCAGCGAGCGACGGCCGCTCAGTTCGGATCGTTGCAGCCTGCGAATCCGCTGAGGATCGCGCCACACGCCCGATGAGGTTCGGGGCGTCCCGGCTCAGTTCGACTCGGGCAGGCAACGCGGCAGCGCTTCGTAGCCGTCTTTCAGCAGCTCGCTGACCTCCGGCGCCCTGCCCTGCTGGCGCGAGAGCTCTTCGAGATAGCCGCGCAGCAGCGCCAGGTCCTCACTGCTTGCCCATTGCCGCGCGGACAGTCCAAGCCGCTGGATGGCCGTTGCCGGCGGCATCGGCGACTTGGCGCGCTGCTCGACCGGCGTGCCCCACGCGGACAGTCGCACCAGCATCCGCGGCGCGCACTGGCGCAGGTTCGCTGCGACGCGGCCGGCATCCCCCGACAGGAAGTTCGGCGGGAAGCGCTCCTCGGTCAGGTGGCACATCGCACAGTGCTGGAAGAGCGGTTGCCATTCGCGCTTCTCGATGGCGCTCGGGTTCATCCGCGGGAGGTCGAGCTTCGCCGGTGCCATACCGGCGTCATCGACGCAGCACCACGACCGTTCCGGCATGCCCAGCTCGGAGGACAGCGCGCGCATGAGGTTGGCACGCACCAGCGGCCCGTCGTCGAACAGCGCGGGCTGCGTCGCGAGCATCCGGCCGACGGCTCGGCGCACG
>DATJVI010000108.1:0-21994 GCA_035501875.1 Burkholderiales bacterium | reverse complement strand
CTTTCGCTGCAGCCGCGCCTTCTCGTCTCCGCGCGCCGTCACGATGCTCTTCCCGTCGATCAGCACGTCGCCGGCCAGCGGCCGATACAGGCCGATCAGCACCTTCATCAGGCTCGACTTGCCGGAACCGGAGCCGCCCAGGATCACGAGGATCTCACCGCGCTGCACGTCGAAGGAAGCGCTCTGGAGGAGTACGCGCGCTCCGTAACCCAGCGTCAGGTTGCGCACGCTGACCGCGGGCGCTGGCGCGCTGCTCGCCGACGCACTCGCAGGCGGTCCCATCCCGCTACACCCCCCAGCGGCTGGTGAGGACCGTGAACAGCCCATCGAGCACCACGACCCACACGATGCTCGTCACCACCGTGCTGGTTGCGGCCCGGCCCACGGCGGCGGCACCCGCACCGGTGGCGAGCCCCCGCTGGCACCCGATCGCGGCGATCACCAGGCCGAAGACCGTGGCCTTGATCAGACCGAGGACGAAATCCTTCGTGTGGACGGCGCCGAGGAGCTGCGTGTAATACTGGAGGAACCCGATGTCGAAGCTCAACATCACCAGCGCGCCGCCGAATATTCCGATCACATCGGCCAGCACGGACAGCAGCGGCACCACCAGCGCCGATGCCAGCAGCCGCGGCAGCACCAGGAAGCGCACCGGGTCGAGACCGAAGGTGACGATCGCGTTCACCTCCTCGTTGACCTTCTGCGTCCCGATCTGGGCGGCGAAAGCCGCGCCCGTTCGCCCCGCGAAGACGATGGCGGTCATCAGCGCGCCGAGCTCGCGCAGCATGGCCACACCCACGCCGTTGACGACATAGATGACGGCCCCGAACTGCTGCGCGACCAGCCCGATCTCGAACGCGATGATCACGCCCATCAGGAAGCCGATCAGCATGACGATCGGCACGGCGTCGGCGCCCGCCTCCGCGGCGACCGCCACGACTTCTGCCAGACGGACCGTGCGCGGGTGGCCCACGGCGTGCCAGAGCGCGGCCGTGCATTCGCCGATGAAGCCGATCATCGTCCGCACATCGGCGATCACGCCCGCGGTCGCCCGACCGATCTGCTCGGCGATGCCGATGGGTGGAGGTCCGTGGTAGGACTCCGCGAAGTCCTTTGGGTCGTAGCCTTCGACCAACGCCGCGATGTTCGGGGCGAGTCTCTCGATCGTGACCTCGGCCCCGTGCGGCCGGGGGCGGCGGCGCAAATCGAAGATCAGCGCAATCCCCGTGTCGTCGACGTACTCGAGCTTGGACGCGTCGACGACGATCGGCCGGGCCGGATTGCGCTCCAGCGTCTGGAGCGCAGTGCGCCAGATGCGCGCCACCGTGTAGGCCGTGATCCGGCCTTCCAGGGTGATCGTCGCGCCATCCCCGGCAGCCGGGGCCCCGCGTGCCGTGGTCATCGGTCAGAGTCCCCCTCCGATGCCGACACTATCACAGATAGGGCGTCATCCGCGCACAGTGGCGGATCCGCATGCGCGTGACGCCTGGGATCCTGCCGCCGCGGATCGACGCTTGCCCTAACGCAGCGCAGCCTCGATGTCGCCGGCGATCGCTTCGGGTTTGGTCTGCGGCGCGTAACGCTTGAGCGGCTTACCGTCCTTGCCGACCAGGAACTTGGTGAAGTTCCACTTGATGCCCTCGGTCCCCAGCAATCCCGGCTCGCTCGATTTCAGGAATTCGTAGAGCGGATGGGCGCCAGGGCCGTTGACTTCGATCTTCGCGAACAGCGGGAAGCTCACGCCGAAGCGAGTCTCGCAGAAGCTCTTGATCTGCGCCTCGTCGCCGGGCTCCTGCGCGCCGAACTGGTTGCAGGGGAAACCCAGCACCGCGAAGCCGCGCTCCTTGAACTTCTCGTGCAGCTCCTCCAACCCCTGGTACTGCGGCGTGAAGCCGCATTCGCTGGCAACGTTGACGACCAGCAGGACTTTGCCCTTGTAATCGGCGAGCGATTGCTCTTTACCCTCGATGCTGCGTGCACTGAACTCGTACACCGTGGCGCTGCCCATGCGATCCTCCGATACAGTCTCGAACTTCCCGAGCGGAATTATCGCGCAAGCCGGCAGACTCTGATCACGTGTCGCGGCAGGCACCGGGCCCCGGCGGCCGAGTGGCAGCGAGTGAAGGGAAGTCGGGGCAGTCCTCGGCGGGCGCGCAACTTGTTCTGCTGGAGCTCGCGCCCGCGCGGTTCGAGTTTCGCGCCCGGCTCCTCCCACAGTCGCTCAAGAACATCGGCGCTGTCCGCGTCGAGATTCACGAGTCCGAGCTGAACTAACCGGATGCGGGGCGGCAGGGCGCGACCGAGTGCGCGCGATAGGCCACCGCCGGATGCCGCATTCGGGCGGCTACGCAGAACCCGCGAACACGGACTCCCACCGGATACTTACGCCGGAAAGCGCTTCGACCCTTAGCTCGCCCGTCGTCTCGTGAATTGCGGGCCGCCCGTACCGCGCGCCCTCGATGCGGTACACGGTGACAACGCGATCGGTCGGGTGGACCAGCCACACCTCGGGAACACCGGCGCGCTCGTATGCAGCCAGCTTCACCGTCTGGTCATGGCTGGCGGAGGCAGGCGATAGCACTTCCACGATCCAGTCTGGCGCCCCACGCATCCCGCGCTCATCCAGCTTGCGAGGATCGCAGACGACAAGGAGATCGGGCTGCACGACGGTATCGACCCGCTCGTCGGCCTCGTCCTGCTTGGCCAACCGCACGTCGAAAGGTGCGATGTACGGGCGGCAGGCTCGGCCCGCCAAGGTGTTAGCCGCCTGGCGATAGATTTCGCCGACTGCCTCCTGATGCAGCCGAATCGACGCGGGCGACATCAGGTAAGCGATCCCGTCGATCAGCTCGTAGCGAACCTCCTCGGGCCACGCGAGATAATCGCCGTAGGTGTGGTACGCGGTATCGCGTTGCGTCAAGGCCATGGCGGCGTGCGCAGGCGTCACGACGCCTTGCGCGTGTCTCCAACGAGCTGATCTTACCGCGAGACGGACCTCTCCCGCGCGTTACCCAGCCCTCACACGGGCAAGCCTATCCTTTCGCCGGTCATGGCGCTGTCGTCATCGACGCTTGGTCAGCCGGTCGGCTCGGGTATAGCCAAGCCGCAAGGCAATAGAGCGAAGCCGCGAGCAGCAGCACGAGCGTAAACCCGATATGAATCGCCAACAGGGTGGCGAGCACCGCGCTCACCACCGAAGCGCATGCATTCACTCCCCACGCCCAGGGCACCAGCGCCCGCTGCAGCGACGAGAGGCTGCGCATCGCCAGCGGGAACGGCATCCCCATCGCAAAGCCCAGCGGAAAGATGAGCGCCACGGCGAGCGCGATGCGTACGGCGTCCGGAAGTGCGGCGACAACAGGCAGAAGTCGCGGCAACACGATGGCATAGATCAGTATTGCCGCGAGGATCGCCAGTACGGGCAGCGCGACGGCCCGGCGGCGCTCCACGGCCTGCGGCGACAGCCGCTCGGACCAGCGGCTGCCGAACCCGGCCGACAGGAGGAAAGCGAACAGCGCGACCGCTACCGCATAGAGCGGATGATGGAGCAGCAGCACGAACTTCTGGATGAAGGCGATCTCGACGAACATGAACGCCACGCCGATCACGCCGAAGTACGCCGCAACTCTCGCCCGCAAACGACCTACGCTTGCATGCGCCGGCGCTCTGCCCAGCACGCGCAGCGGTAGAAGGATCAACACGAGGCTCACCACCAGGGCCTGCACGAGCGTCGCGGCAAGCAGCGGATAGCCCCATTCCAGCAGCGGCAGCCCACCGCTGCCCTTCAGCCTCAGCACCTCGGGCAGCGTGCGCCACTCGAAGAAGCGGAAGAAATAAGGCCGATCGTCGACGGCCGGCGCGATATCGAACTTGTAGCGGGCGATGAAGTCCGCTCGCCCAGGTCCCAGCAGCGCCGCGGCACCATCGTAGAAATAAGGCTCGTCGAGCTGGTTGTACCGATTCGCCTCCTGCCGTGGCATGCCCGGATACCAGGCGAGGTCGAAGGAACGCTCGCGGCAGAAGCTTCGCACGCGCTCGACGTCTTCGAGTGTCACGACGCCGTTTTTGATCAGCAGCGTCGCGGTCTTCCAACTGCGGATCAGGACGAGCCTGCTTCCAGGGTCGGCGACGCCGTCGCGTTCCAGCGCCTCGACGGCCATCCCGAACAGCTTCAGCGTGTCGCGCGGCGGCAGCGTGACCCAGCGCGTGATGGAGAGATAGCCGCCTGGCGCGAGCCGCGCCAGCATCGTACGCAGCGCCTCGACCGTGTACAGATAACTCTCGGAGAGCGCATACAGTCCGGCGGAGGAAGCGCCGAAGGCGTCCAACAGCGCGAGCTGGATCACATCGTAGCTTTGCCGGCTCGCCGTCATGAAACCGCGCGCTTCTCCGATGTGCACCATGACGTCGGGTTGCGCGTAGGGCCGGCCCGAGAAAGACGCGAAGCGCTCTTCGACCAATCGCACGACCTGGGGATTCAACTCCACTGCATCGACCGCCGCCGCACCCGCGTACAACGCCTGCAGCACGTCCGCGCCGGAGCCCGCACCGAGCACCGCCACACGCGGGCGAGCGACGAGGTGATAGGGCAATGCCGAAGTCATGTAGTCCAGATAGGCGAGCGGCGGGAGCGTGCCGTCGAACCGCACGATTGCGCTCATGCCCTCGCCGTCGGTGAAGAGCGCGAGCTGCTCGGGCGGCTCGCCCGGGGCGTTCAGGCTCAAACCCGGCGCATAACGAAACGGCACCTGCGGGCTTTCGACCACGGTCACCAGGCCGAGCGGACTGGAAACCTCGGCCAACACCCGAGTGCCGGTCACCTCCAGCGTCTGCGACAGCTCCTTGTACGGCGACATCCGCGGTTGCCCCAACGGCCCGTGCAGCGCCCACAGGACCAGCGCTCCTGCGACGAGGGAGCTCGCAGCCGCGATGGCATGCCAGAAGCCGCGCCCGATCGAGGCGAGCGCGGCCGCTGCGAGCGCAGTCGCCGCGACACAGCCCAACACGGACAGCGGAGCCACTGCGAACAGCCCGACGATCACACCCAGGCAGCCGGCCGCGGCGCCCAGGATGTCGAAGCTGTAGATGCGGCCCGCCTGCTCGGCGTAGCGCGTGAACATCAGACACACGCAGATCGCCGCGAAGAAGAACGGCAGAAACAACAGCAGATACACCGCGAGCAGCCACACCGGCTGTCTGGGATCCCACAGAAACTCGAGCGCGTTGAACGGCACCGCTTGGGCCAGGAGGAAGCAGCCGGCCGCGGCCACTCCGAACAGCGCCGCGCACAGGGCGAACGCCGCGTCCAACCGGCGCAACAGGCGCTCCTGAAGCAGCGTGACGAAGCTGCCCGCGGCCCCGTATCCCAGCAGCGCCACGCTGATCATCATGTACGCGAAGTGGTGCCACTGGACGATGGAGAACAGGCGGGTGAGCAGAATCTCGTACGCGAGCGCAGCGGCCGAAACGAGCGAAAGCGCGAAACGCAGCCGGGGAGATACTCCGGCCGCTGTGGACATCGCCGCCGACCCCGAGCCGCCCTTGCCGAGCCAGGACAAGAGACCGGATGCGAGCGGGCGCATCGGCCGCTCAGTGCTTCCCCGTGAGCGGAACGAAGGCTACGGGAAGGATCTGGCGCGTGGTCACCGAGCCGTCGGCCTGCTTCTCGATCAGCATGAGGTACTGCGTGAGGAAGCTCGCGCCGACCGGGATCACCATGCGCCCGCCGGGTTTGAGCTGCTTCACCAGCGGCGGCGGGACGTGGCTCGCCGCCGCGGTGACGACGATGGAGTCGAAGGGCGCATGTTCCGGCCATCCGTAGTAGCCGTCGGCGACTTTGACCTCGGCGTTGCGATAGCCGAGCTGCGCCAGGCGCTGCGCCGCCTGCTTCGCGAGCGGCTCGATGATCTCGATGGTGTACACCTGCTTCACGAGCTCGGCCAGCACCGCCGCTTGATAGCCCGAGCCGGTGCCGATCTCCAGCACCCGGTCGCCGGGCTTGCTGTGCAGCAGGTCGGTCATCACCGCGACGATGTACGGCTGCGAGATCGTCTGGCCATGGCCGATCGGCAGCGGGCGATTCTCGTACGCCTCGGACTCCAGGTCCTTGCTCACGAACTGATGCCGTGGCACCTTGCCCATCACGGCCATCACCCTGGGATCGAGCGTGCGCTGTCCCATCTCGCCGCTGACCAGGAGCTGCGTGCTTTCGATCTCGCGCACCATGCGCTGGCGATCCGCGACAAGCCGGTCTTGCGCGTAGGACCCGGAAAAGGCACCGGCCAGCAGCAACGCGGCGAGGAGTCGCACGCCGTTCCGGCCCGGGACGGCGCTCCGCGGGCTCGGAGCAGGCGCATGCTCGGTGCTCGCACCTCCCGGATTCCACCGCGTCACCCCGACGAACGACATGCACATCGTCATAGCGGCACTCCGCACCGCATCCCGCGCTTCACTTCCCGAGCATGCGCGACAATTCCCCGCTGTCGATCAACGCTTGCAAGTCGGAAGCGCCGCCCACCAGGATTCCCTTCACGAAGATCATCGGAAAGGTGGGCCAACCGGTCCACATCTTGAGCGCGTTGCGCCGATGCCAGGGGCCGAAGTAGTTGCCGTACTCCATGTACTTGTACGGAATGTGGCGTGCATCGAGCGCTTTTCGCGCCTGCTTGGGAAAGGGATTCTGCGCCATGCCGACCACCACCACGTCGTTGGACGCGACCGCCGCCTGCACCTCGCGAACGATGTCCGCATGGTTGTTCGCGATCCGTTCGCGGATCGCCGGGTGGATGTGGGCTTCGTCGAGGATTTCGCGGCTCATGGGATGCCTGACATCGGTTTGAGGAGCTTCGATCCGGGCCGCCATCGCCGGCAGCCCAGCACGCGCTTCGGGTCGGATCGCGTCCACGCTCCGATGCTCTTGCGAGGCCGTGACCGTGAGTGCGCCGGCCGGGTGGTCGACCCGAGTCGCAGGACCATTATGTGAGCAGCCTCCCTCACGGGCAAGACCGGCATCCGGCACTGGCCTGCATCCTGCATGGCCCGGAGCCGCTCGGCGGGAAGATGAGGCACAATTCGCACTCTCTGCCCAGCCACCGCTGGCATCGCTTGTCTTCGTCCGAGGATCTCCATGACTGCTTTCACCTGTGCGGCCATTCTCGCGGGCCGAGCACCGAAGGACACACCCGTCACCGTCAAAGGCTGGGTGCGCACGCGGCGCGACTCGAAGGCCGGCATTTCCTTCGTGCACGTCTCGGACGGCTCCTGCTTCCACCCGGTCCAGGTCGTGGCGCCCAACACGCTCCCCAACTATGCGGACGAGATCCTGCATCTGACGGCGGGCTGCTCGGTGGAGGCCACCGGCAACATCGTGCCCTCGCCGGCGAAGGGGCAACCCTTCGAGATGCAAGCGAGCGCGATCAAAGTGCTCGGCTGGGTGGAGGACCCCGACTCGTATCCGATCCAACCCAAGCCGCACACGCTGGAGTTCCTGCGCGAGGTCGCGCACCTGCGACCCCGCACCAACGTCATCGGCGCGGTCACGCGCGTACGCCACACGATCGCGCAGGCGATCCACCGCTTCTTTCACGAGAACGGCTTCGTGTGGGTGAACACGCCGATCATCACCGGATCGGACGCGGAAGGTGCGGGCGAGCTGTTCCGCGTGTCGACGCTGGACTTGATGAACCTGCCGCGCACGCCGGAGGGCAAGATCGACTTCTCGCAGGACTTCTTCGGGCGCGAGACCTTCCTCACCGTCTCCGGACAGCTCAACGTGGAGAGCTACTGCCTGGCGCTGTCCAAGGTCTACACGTTCGGCCCGACGTTCCGCGCCGAGAACTCGAACACCAGCAGACACCTCGCGGAGTTCTGGATGATCGAGCCCGAGATCGCGTTCGCGGCGCTCACCGACGATGCCGCGCTGGCCGAAGCGCTGCTCAAGCACATCTTCCGGGCCGTGCTCGAGGAGCGGCCCGACGACATGGCGTTCTTCGAGGAGCGCATCGAGAAAGGCGTGATCGCCAAGCTGCAGGGCATCGTCGACTCGCAGTTCGTGCACATGGAGTACATCGAGGCCATCCGCATCCTGGAGCAGGCGAAGGAGAAGTTCGAGTTCCCGATCCATTGGGGCATGGACCTGCAGTCCGAGCACGAGCGCTACCTCTCGGAGAAGCACGTCCGCGGGCCGCTGGTGCTGATGAACTACCCGAAGGAGATCAAAGCGTTCTACATGCGGCTCAACGACGACGGCAAAACCGTCGCGGCGATGGACGTGCTCGCGCCGGGGATCGGCGAGATCGTAGGCGGCAGCCAGCGGGAGGAGCGGCTCGACGTGCTCGACGCCCGCATGGCGCAGGCCGAGCTCGACAAGGCGCATTACGACTGGTACCGCGACCTGCGCCGCTACGGCACCGTCCCGCACGCCGGGTTCGGTCTGGGCTTCGAGCGCACGGTCGCCTACGTGACGGGGCTCACCAACGTGCGCGATGCCATCCCCTTCCCCAGGACGCCGGGACACGCGCGGTACTGACTCGAGCGCGACCTGAAGCGCCTCCCGATCGCGCGCCGCGGGATCAGGCGGGCAGCCGGTCCGCCAACTGCCGGTCGAACATCCAGCCCGGGTATTCGCGCGGCAGCTTGCTCACCTCGTCCAGCGCAGCGATCTCGGCGTCCGAGAGCCGCAGCTCGGCGGCCGCGAGGTTGTCGGCGAGCTGCTCTTGAGTCTTCGCGCCGATGATCACGCTGGTCACCGCAGGCCGTTGCAGGACCCACGCGAGCGCCACGCGCGCGACCGACACGCCGTGCGCCTTCGCGATCGGCCGCATCGCGTCCACGCAGCGGAACGCACGCGGGCGGTCCACAGGCGGAAAGTCGAAGGTGGTGCGACGCGCGCCCTCGGGGCCGGCGGCGCTGTCGCTGAACTTGCCGCTCAGCAGCCCGCCCGCCAGCGGACTCCAGACCAGGATGCTCAACCCCTGGTCGAGCGCCACCGGAACGATCTCGCGCTCCAGGTCGCGCCCGGCGAGCGAGTAGTAGGCCTGGACGCTCTCGAACCGGTTCCAGCCCTGTCGCTCGGATACGCCCAGCGCCTTCATGATCTGCCAGGCGGCGTGATTGGACACGCCGATGTAGCGCACCCTCCCCGAGCGCACCAGGTCTTCGAGCGCGCGCAGCGTCTGATCGAGCGGCGTGACCTGGTCTACGCCGTGGATCTGATACAGATCGACGTGATCCTGCCGGAGCCGGCGCAGGCTCGCGTCCAACTCGTTCATGATGTGCACACGCGTGAGCCCCACACGGTTGGGGGTCGGCCCCATGCGCACGCGCACCTTGGTGGCGATCACCAGGTCCTCGCGCGGCAGTCCTAGCTTGGCGAGCGCCTCGCCCACGATGCTCTCCGACTGGCCTTCCGAGTAGACGTTGGCGGTGTCGATGAAGTTGACGCCGGCCTCGAAGGCGGCCTTGATCTGCGCCTGCGCCTCCGCCAGGCCGAGGCGCCCGACCACCTCCCAGCGTCCTTTGCCGCCGTAGGTCATCGTCCCCAGGCAGATCTCCGAGACATACAGGCCGGTCCGGCCCAGCAAGCGATACCGCATGGCTATGTTCTCCTGTGTGGATCCACGTTCTTGCCGCGAGCTTTCAACCGAGTGCCCGACGCGCCGGGTCGCGGTCGTCCAGGACGTAGCCTATCAGGATCTCGATGGCGAAGCGGTTACAGTCCTGCGCACAGATGCTCCTACCTGCTGAGCGCGCCGCGTCCAGATCCCTTAGACTTGTCGGCTCCACCATCATTGGCGCGGGCTCGCGCGACGCGGCGCGGAATGTGAGCAGCCCGCGCCACGCGACGCAAGGCTGCCCGAGTCGCATGGAAACGTTACGGAGCACACGAGTGACACCACACCGAATCGCGGTCATCGCCGGAGACGGCATCGGCAAGGAAGTCATGCCCGAAGGCGTGCGCGTGCTCGACGCAGCCGCGCGCAAGTTCGGCGTCCCGCTCGCCTTCGACCACTTCGACTGGAGCTGCGACAACTACGAGCGGCATGGCTGGTGGATGCCGCCGGACTGGCGGGAGAAGATCGGCGGCCACGACGCGATCTTTTTCGGCGCAACAGGCTGGCCGGCGAAAGTCCCGGATCACGTTTCGCTCTGGGACTCGCTCATCAAGTTCCGGCGCGGCTTCGACCAGTACGTGAATTTGCGGCCGGTGCGCCTCATGCCGGGCATCCCCTGCCCGCTGGCCGGCCGCAAGATCGGCGACATCGACTACTACGTGGTGCGCGAAAACACCGAAGGCGAATACTCCTCGGTGGGCGGGCGCATGTTCGAAGGCACGGAGCGCGAGATGGCGGTGCAGCAGTCCATCTTCACGCGCAAGGGTGTGGACCGCATCATGCAGTTTGCCTTCGAGCTGGCCATGAAGCGGCCGCGCAAGCTCCTCGCCTCGGCCACCAAGTCGAACGGCATCTCGATCACTATGCCCTACTGGGACGAGCGCTTCGCCGCCATGGCCAAGCGTTACCCCGAGATCAAGACCAGCCAGTATCACATCGATGGGCTCACCATCCAGCTGGTGCTCAACCCGCAGCGCTTCGATGTGATCGTCGCGTCCAATCTGTTCGGCGACATCATCTCGGATCTCGGCCCCGCGACCACGGGCACCATCGGTATCGCTCCCTCCGCGAACATCAATCCGACACGGGAGCTCCCTTCTCTGTTCGAGCCCGTGCACGGCTCGGCCCCGGACATCTACGGCAAGAAGATCGCCAACCCGATCGCGCAGATCTGGTCGGGCGCGATGCTGCTCGATCATCTCGGCCATCCCGAGGCCGCTGGCGGCATCGTGCGCGCGATCGAGCGGGCCCTGCAGGACGGGCCGCGGACACCGGATATGGGCGGCAGCGCGGGCACCGAAGACGTGGGCAAAGCGATTGCCGCTGCGATCTGAACCCGTCGCCAGACGCTTAGCGGCGACCCGACCGCGACTGCAGTGAAGCCATGAGTCGCCACGACGCCAAGCCGCTCCTGATCGGCGGCGAATGGATCGCCGAGGGTGCGGACACGATCACTTCGGTGAACCCGGCCAGCGGCCAAGTCAACTACGAAGTTTGCGCCGCGACCGCACGTCATGTCGATGCCGCGGTCGAAGTCGCGCAGCGCGCCGCAAGCGCGGGCGCCTGGCGCGACATGCTGCCCCACAAGCGTGCGCGGCTGCTCGCGAAGCTTGCCGACATCGTCGAAGCGCGTGCCGAGCCACTCGCGCGGACGCAGATGTTGGAGAACGGAAAGGTCCTGGCGGAATGCCGCGCGCAGGCGCAGTCCGCCGCCGCGACTTTCCGGTACTACGCGGCCGTGTGCGAAACGCTCGGCTCGGAGGTCACCCCTTCGCGCGGCCAGTACTGGTCGATGACCGTCTACGAGCCCTACGGTGTGGTCGCCGCCATCACGCCCTGGAACTCGCCGCTTACGATGGAAGCGCAGAAGCTCGCGCCGGCGCTGGCCGCGGGCAATGCCGTCGTCCTGAAGCCTTCCGAGGTCACTCCCTCAGTGGGATTGGCGCTCGGTCAGGCCGCACTCGATGCCGGGATCCCGGCGGGCATCGTGAACGTCCTCCCGGGGACGGGCGGGGTTGCCGGCGACGCGCTGATCCGCCATCCAGGCGTGAAGTTCGTCTCGTTCACGGGAGGAACCGCGAGCGGGCGGCGGATCGCGGCCATCGCCGCGGAAAAGCTGATGCCGGCGGCGCTCGAGCTGGGCGGAAAGTCTCCGCACATCGTGTTCGCGGACGCGGACCTCGAGGCGGCGGCAAAAGCCGTCGCGGATGGCATCTTCGAGGCATGCGGCCAATCGTGCGTGGCGGGGTCGCGCTTGTTCGTCGAGCGGCGAGTCTACGAGCGAGTGCTCGACCGAGTCATCGAGCGCGCCCGCAGTCTGAGGATCGGCCTGCCGGATGCAGCCGAAGCCGAACTGGGACCGCTCGCTTCCTTCGCGCATCGCGAGCGCGTCGAGCGTTATGTCGCGACCGCGCGAGCGGAAGGCGGAGAGATCGTCGCCGGCGGCCAGCGTCCCGAGAATGGCGGCCTCAGCCGGGGAGCCTACTACCTGCCCACCGTAGTCGCACGACTCGCGAGCTCCGCGACCGTTTGCCAGCAGGAGATCTTCGGGCCGGTGCTATGCGCGCTGCCATTCGACGACGAAGAAGACCTGCTGCGGCAGGCGAACGAGTCCGCGTACGGGTTGGCGGCTGGCATCTGGACGGGCGATTACCGCCGCGCGTGGCGGGTCGCTCGCAGGCTCGAGGCGGGGACCGTGTGGATCAACACCTACAAGCAGCTCTCGATCTCGACGCCGTTCGGCGGCTTCAAGGACAGCGGCATCGGCCGCGAGAAAGGGACCGCCGGGCTGCGCCTGTACCAACAAGCCAAGAGTCTGTACTTCGGCCTGTAAGCGCCATCAGCGCCTGGGAGAGCGCCGCCAGGTCGAGCTGCGCTGCTTGAACGTCTGGATCCTGCGCGCCGGCCGAACTGAGCAGATGGGCATCGCTGGCGATCAGAGGCCGACCCGACTCGTGTAATCCAAAGGGAAGTGCCTAGCGTGTAGACCTCTTCACGGGTCCGTGTAGCTACAGGGCGGACTATCTGTCGAGGAACCGGATCGCAACGACCTCGAAATGCCGATGGCAGAAGCTTTGATGCCGCGCCTCGCAGATGCGGGCGGAAGAAAGCGAACGCCGAGCCTGGAGCGGCGAGCCGGTGCCTGCTCCCTGAAGCATGCGGCGCCCCCCGTGGCGCATACGGAGGAACTGATGGTGTCCATCTCCAGTCCTGTGGCACCGACATCCCGATTGCAAGCCGGGCGCAGCGAGCGTCGCGGAATCGCCGCTCACCATGGCTTGTCGTGAAAACCGTAGGCAAGCGTTCTACGCTTCATTTCCGAGCCCAGACTTGCACGCAGCGCGGAAGCGCGACCAGAATGGTTTCATCCAGGTTGACGCGCTGTATCTCACGGACGCGGCGCTCGACCACTTCCAACGCGCAGAACCCGTGGCCAACCAGCGCGCCTTTACTCTCGGCGATCGAATACTCCCAGAAGCGCTTCTCTTCCCCTCGGAGGTACGCGGGCTGGTTTAACCTCACCTCGATGTCTGCAAGACCCGCCGCACGAAGCAGGCGGTGGACTTTCATCCCGCTCGCTCCATCGATGCCACGCGCGGCACTGATCTCGCTCATGAGTCGAACCTCATCCGCGTAAGCCGGATCGGGTGGGTCGGTCGCTATGCCACCGAGATCTAGCGTCTCCGTGACGAGAACGCCGTTCGGTCGCAACAGGCGCCGCATCTCGATTACGGCTGCTTGCGGGTCGATCAGATGGTCCAGCAGGAACCGGCAGTAGACCAGGTCGAAGCTATCGCTGGGCAGGCCTATGTGCTCAGCGCTGGCCTCGAGGAACGTCATGTTGGTGTAGCCGCTCTCCGTTGCGGAGCACCGCGCGAGCACAAGCTGTTCAGGGCTCTTGTCGATACATACCACAGATCCGGTCGCACCGACTTGTTGCGCCATCCACAAGGCAACGGTTCCGATACCGCAGCCGATGTCCGTGACCCGCATCCCCGATGCAAGGCCCGCATCGCTGAGCAAGCGCTCCGTTCCCGAGCCGTACACGCGATGCAGGAGCCTTAGCCGAATCGCACCGGCGTCACCCACGCCCAGAAGATAGTCCGTCTTCCCGTGGCTCACTTGTGGCCCCGTCGGTGGTGGAACACGACCTCCGGCCGGCTCACGCCCACGAAGGTGTCGAGCGGAGCCCAAGACCTGTTATCACTGGCTGATGCGAGCCCACCGCGATCCGTCGAAACGCTCCAGCTGGACCCGGCTGATGGGGAAATAGTTAGTTGCGCTTGTGTTCACGGTAATGCCGGGAAGCAGCGTAGGCAGCTGAACCGCGCTCAAGCTCGTAGCTTGACGCATGACGTTCTCACGGGTGAGATCGTCGCCGCAGCGCTTGAGCACCTCGACCAGTGCCATCGCCTCCTCGTACCCGCGCAGCGCATTCGGATCCGCTGGATCCGCCTCCGGGTAGTATCGCTTCATGAACGCGAGGTAGCTCTGGACGCCTGGGTCGCTCGCCCATTGTGGATCGCTCGGATCTTTGCTGGATGTCGCGCTGAGCAGCCCCACCGCTTTTTCCAGGCCCACCGGCTTCAACGTGGTAGAGATGGAGTTGGCTGGACTCGCCAGAAAGTGCAAGGGATGCCAATCGATTTCGTAGACCTTGCGAACGGCTTGCGCCCCGGCCTTGGGAGTCGAAAAGTTCATCAGGACGTCCGCGCCGGAGCTCTTCAAGGTAATGATCTGCTGATCGACTGTCGGGTCTGTCACTTCATACGTCGATTCCGCGACGATCATCCGTGCTGCTTTGTCACCGAGCGCAGTCTTCAAGCCGTTGACCAAGTCCTTCCCGTAATCATCGTTCTGGTAGAGCACGCCGACCTTCGCATCTGGTCGATGCTGTAGCAGGTAGGCTGCGTACGCAGCCGCCTCGGTCGCGAAGTTGGGCATGAAGCCCATGGTCCAAGGATAGCTCTTCGGATCGCCAAATTTGGTGACCCCGGTGGTGATAAACAGCTGAGGTACACCTCGGCCGTTGAGATACCTGCGCGTCGCCAAGTTCGTCGGCGTTCCAAGCGATCCGAAGATAATCAGCACGCCTTCGTCCTCTACCAGCCTTCGGGTCTGCTCCATGGTCCTAGGCGGGCTGTACCCATCGTCGAGACTGATCAGGTTGACCCTGCGACCGTTGACGCCGCCCTCGTCGTTGATCTTCTTGAAGTAGGCGGTCATCGCCTTGCCGGTTGGACTGTTCAACGACACCGGTCCGCTATACGGCATCGTCTGACCGATTTTGATCTCCGTGTCGGTTACGCCCGGCCCATACTGCTTCTCGGCAAGACTCACTCCGATTGGTAGAGACACCAGTACGCCGGCAACGAACACAGAACGCAATAGCGAAGCTGCCATGACATCCTCCTCCGTGTTGTACCGCAGTTGCGTGGCTCGCTTAGTTGCCTATATTGTAATGGGATTACGCAAAGTGTAATTACGTAATGGGATAATGTCAACCACAGTCCGTAATCTGGTAGACTCCCCAGCATCGTACGGAGGATGTTCCCCCATGAAGGCCACACAGCAGGGTGTGCAATCGGTAGAGGTCGCTGGGCGTCTGCTGCGAGCGCTGGTGGACGAGGGGCGTGCCATGATGCTGCGCGACCTGGCCAAAGCGGCTCATATGCCTCCGGCCAAGGCTCACCGCTACCTGGTGAGCTTGGGTCGTCTGGGCCTCGTCGAGCAGGACCCGTCCACCGGCCGCTATGACTTGGCCAATTACGCCCTTGAGCTCGGGCTGGCGCGTCAGGGACGGATTGACGCGATCGGTGAGGCGACCGCGGCTTTGGAACAAGTGCGCGAGTCAACGGGGGAGAGTGTCCTGCTCGCAGTATGGGGAGACCGGGGTCCCACCGTGGTTCGCGTCCTCGAATCACGTCGTCTGGGTTTTATTCTGACTCGAGTGGGCGCAGTCATGCCGCTGACCTGGTCGGCAACCGGGCTCGCCTTCGCGGCTTTCCTGCCCGAATCGGTTACACAGAGTCTGGTTACCGCCGAGCTTGAACTGAACCGCCGTACGCCGGGAACGCAGGCCCCAAAGACTAAGAAAGAGTTGGAGGCAATGCTCCTGACAGTTCGCCAGCAGGGCCTATCTCGTATACGGGGTACGGTCACCCCGGGAACTAATGCCTTCGGCGCTCCCGTGTTTGATAGCCGAGGAGGGCTTGCGGCCGTGATGACCGTTCTGGGCTCGGAGCGCACCCTTGAAATCTCCTGGGATGGTGCGGCTGCGCGAGCGATCAGAGAGGCCGCTGCCAGCGTGTCTCGAAGACTGGGCTATTCGCCATCCAAGAAAGAGCGCGCTTGAAGGCCTGTGGGACATCGCAGTGCGCTCTCGAACGAATGTCCGCTTGCTGCAGACTCGAAGCGCCGCGTTGCGTCGACTCCGGCCAATCCAGCCAGTCGGAGTAGCTCGCTCCAGTGTCCACACTCATTCTGCCCGGCGCACCGCTGCGGCGTTCTTGCATGAGCGATCTGAGCCGCAGGTCCTTGGTGCCAGACGACCCCGACCGCTGGGACGCTGTTCGCTCGTCGTCGCTATCGAGCGAGGGATTCCAATGGATCAATAGACCTCCCGTTATATCAACGGCGGCGAGGTTCTGACCTTGCAGACAGCGTTCGGGGCGGGTAGCTCGTCTATCGGTTATGTTGCCTGGGATGCGCGCTTCGCGAACAAGGACGGCAGGCCCCGCAAGCGCGGCCCAACGGGAAAGATCTCCGCGACTACGAATTGGGGTGCGGTTCTGGATCGCGCGTAGCGTTGGGTAAGGCTCGGCGTGTCCGAGCGCTCCTTCGGCGCGCATGTTGCCAGCATGAGAAAGAAAGGGCCGGCTGATCAGCCGGCCCTCATGGAGAGGACATAAAACGACGTGAAGCGCGTGCCAGACTACTGGTCGACGTCGGTGTAGACCAGTGCTCCGGTCCTTCGCGATCCGGGAATCGCTCCCGAAGCAGCGGAACGATGGCTTACTCGCCTGCGCTTCCTACCAGGCCGTGCTTGAGCGCGATCCACACCATCTGCGCCGAAGTATCGGCCTCGAGCTTCTGCTTGACGAGCGACTGATAGTTGGCCACGGTTTTTTGGCTGAGAGAGAGGATGCCGGCGATCTCGCTCAGCGGCTTGCCCTCTGCCAGCAGCCGGAACACCTCGAATTCGCGCGGCGACAGCTCGCTGAGCGGCAGGCACTGATGGGCAGCGGACTGCAGGGCGAGCTGGTGGGCGATGTCATGGCTCAGATACACGCGCCCAGCGATGACGGCACGCACCGCGTCGACTAAGACCTCCGGTGCACTGGCCTTGGTCACATACCCGCAAGCTCCAGCCTGCAGCGCGCGCGCGCCGAACAGCGCCTCCTCGTACATGCTGAACACCAGAACCTTGGCCTCGGGCGCCCGCGCCAGCATGCGGCGCATGGTCTCGATGCCGCTGGTGCCGGGCAGGTTGATATCCATCACCACGACGTCGGGCGAGTGCTCGCAGAATGCGCGGTAGGCGTCCTCGCCGCTCGCAGCCTCGGCGATCACGTCGAACTCGCGCGTGCGCTCGAGCAGGCGCTTGTAGCCTTCACGTACGACCGCATGGTCGTCTACCAGCAGCACACGCGTGTTCATGCCTGCGCCTCTAGTGTTGCGCCGTCACCGGCAGAACCGCACTCACAGTCAACCCTTTGCCCGGCTCGGTCGCGAGATGCAACCGACCGCTGAGCGCCTCGACGCGCTCCCGTAAGCCGATCAGCCCGAGGCCGGTTCGCTTGGCCGCTGCGTCCAACCCGCATCCGTCGTCGGCCACCGCGACCAGCAGCTCGTGCGGGTCGCGGCGCTCCAGCGACACGGTGACATGAGCGGCTCGCGCATGCTTGGCGATGTTGGTCAGGCATTCCTGCGCCAGGCGGTAGACGGTGATGTTCAGCATCTCGTCGAGATCCGACAGGTCCCCCCCCGCGACGAAGCGGCAATCGACTCCGGGATTGCCGCGCCGCCACTGCCCCAGGAGATGCTCCACGGCGTCGCGCAGCCCGAGCGCATCCAGCGCGGCCGGCCGCAGCCGCTGCATGATCCCGCGCACCACTTCGTAGACATGCCCCGACAGCTCGACGATCGCCTTGGCGCTGACCTCGATTTCGGGTTGCCTGCCTTGGACCATGTCGCGGATCACCACGGCATCCAGCTTGATGGCGTTGAGACACTGGCCCAGCTCGTCGTGCAGCTCGCGCGCCAGATTCCGGCGCTCGTCCTCTTGCACCATCAGGTACTTCTGCGACAGCAGCCGATTCTCCGCCAGCGCGTCGGCGAGCTCCCTCTGCATGATCTGCAGCTCCGAGATGTCGGCCAGGAACACCAACAGGCCCGCGGACACCCCAGGTGACCGATGAGGCTGCACGCAAGCGATCGCTTTGACCTCGATGCCGCTGGCACCACGCAACTCGAGCACGCCGATTTCCAGCTTGCGTCCTGCCGCCAAGGCCTGCTGATGTTTCTGCCACAGGTCCTTGTCGGCGTAGAACTGGCCGAAGTTGCGCCCGCGCGCCTGACTTGCATGCTCGAGGCCGAGCATGCGAATGAAGGCCGGATTGCACAGCAGGATTTCCCCCTGCGCCGAGGCGAGCGCGGTGCCGGCGAGGTTCTCCATGAACAGCGTACGGTACTGCGCTTCATGCGCAACGAGCGCCTGCTGCGCGGCAACGCGCAGCTGAAGCTCCTCCTCGGCGTGGCGCCAGCGCCGCCACGCGAACCAGGCGAGCGAGACCGCCAGGACCGCGAACGTCAACGGCAGCTCGTCGATCTGATACCGCTCGAGCGGACGCGTGATGTCGGTAAGCCATTCGCGCAGTTGGAAGGCCGACGACAGCAAGAACGTAGCCGCGCTGGCACCGATGACCAGCACCAGGTCGCGCAACGCCCGGCGCTGGCGTACCGGCGCGTGGGGCGCATAGCTCGTCGCAGGGAGTGTGAGCCAGGCTTCGTTCATGTCATGCCCTGAAAGTGAAGTGTATGCGTGCTTGCCACGCCAAGGCGATCTGGCCGGCTTTGTCCGATCCTCTATACCCAGCCTTCCCGACATCGGCAAGGGAGTTTTTCCCGAAGGTGCGGAAGGCAAGATCCCGATCCTGACTGCGGAAGGCTAGGCATAGCCAGATTATCACGTCGGTTACGTGGGGCCGGCGGCATCTAAGGAAGAGCTCCCAGAGAAGTTTGGAGCATATCCCTGCTCGTTCGCATGCCTAACTGCTAGGGTCCCCGGCATGCGCTGTGTCGAGTGCTGCCGTCGGAGGCACCGATCTGGATCGACGCGGAGAGAAGAAGACCCTGAGGCTGCTGCACCCGGCAACCGCGGTTCTGTTTCACAAGACGTTCGGGAGAACTTCCCGACAAGCATCGTGAAGTTCTCCCTGTTTTTGCGCGGTGCTGCTCGCGTAGATTCTCCTGCCAGCCTATGTCGTTACCGCGTTGGCGGCGCTGGCCCCTGGCGCCCTGGATCAAGGGGTGCGCACGTACATGGGAACACGGGAGGAGATCAAAACAATGAAAACCCGGATCGCCGCCGCTTTGCTCGCGGCCGGCTGCGCGGCTGCGCCTGCGCTTGGCCAGGAGGCAAAGCCGGAAACCAACCCCGCCGCTCAGATCGAAGCACCCACCGTCGAGGTGATCAGCACGACGCCACTTCCCGGTATCGGGGTCCCCGTGAGCGAGGTTCCTGCCAATGTCCAGGCCGCCACGGGCGCCGAGATGCAGAAGCAGGAATCGATCAGCCTGCCCGACTATCTCGACCGCAACCTCGGCAGCGTCAGCATCAACGAGAGCCAGGGCAACCCCTACCAGCCGGACGTGAACTTCCGCGGTTTCACCGCCTCGCCGCTGCTGGGCTTCCCGCAGGGCCTGTCCGTGTTTCAAGACGGCGTGCGGATCAACGATCCGTTCGGCGATGTGGTCAACTGGGACCTCATCCCTCAGGGGGCGATCTCGTCCATGGTGCTCATTCCGGGGTCGAACCCCGTGTTCGGATTGAACACCTTGGGTGGGGCGCTCTCGGTCAACATGAAGAGCGGCCGCGAGTATCCGGGCGGCTCGGCTTCGCTATATGGTGGATCCTGGAATACCTACAGCGGCAATGTCGAGTACGGCGGCGTCAAGGACAACTTCGACTACTACGTGTACGGCAACTACTTCAACACCGATAGCTGGCGGGACAACAATATGTCCCAAGCCCTGGTGCAGCAGCTATACGGCAAGGTCGGCTATCAGACCGCCGATTTCGACGCCGATCTGAGCTACACCTTCGCGGACAACAACCTGTGGGGCGGGCAGACCATCCCGGCGAGCATGTACGCCGTCAACGACAAGCTCTCGTACACCTGGCCCGACATCACGCAGAACGACCTCAACTTCATCAACCTGAAGCTGAGCAAGGTGTTGACGGCGGACAAGATACTCGGCGGCAACGTCTACTGGCGCCAGCTCCACAGCACCAACACCAGCAGTAACACGAACGACGGCTTCGACGGCAGCCCGAGCGGCACCGTGTGCGACGGTACCGTCGTCCAATGCCCGGGGAGCAACATCCAAAGCGTGACGGATACCAACGGTCTGGGAGGCACGATCCAGTTCACGTTGCTCACGCCGTTGGCCGCCCACAAGAATAGCTTCACCGTCGGCGCGAGCTACGACCACGGCAACACCACCTTCACGCAGAGCGAGCAAGGGGCCATATTCAGCCCCACGCGGGACACGGTGGGCGCGACGCCGTTCACGCTGGAGACGGACGTGAACAGCACCAATGCCTACACCGGGTTCTACTTCACGGACACCTTCGCGTTCACCAGCGAGCTGCTGATGACGCTCGCCGGCCGCTACAACATCGCTTCCATCCAGATCACCGATGAGCTGGGCAACAATCCGAGCATCAACGGCACCAACACGTACCAGCGGTTCAACCCGGCTGTCGGGCTCAACTACAACCCGAGCAAAGTGGTGAACACCTACATCAGCTACAACGAGGGCATGCGCGCCCCGAGCCCCGTGGAGCTGACCTGCTCGGACCCCAACGCGCCCTGCCCGCTCCCCAATGCATTCGTCTCGGATCCGCCGCTGCAGGCGGTCGTCGCCAAGACGCTCGAGCTGGGAGGCCGAGGGGCGCTCAGTGCGAACACTTCCTGGAGCGCCGCCATCTACCGGGCGAACCTCTACAACGACATTCAGTTCGTCAGCACCGGCGCCAACGGCGTCGTTGGCTTTTTCCAAAACGTCCCGCAGACCCGACGACAGGGCATCGAGCTGGGCCTGCAGCAGCGACTCGGACCGGTGAATGTACAAGTCAACTATGGCTATGTCAGCGCCACCTATCAGTCCTCCTTCTTCATGCAGAGCCCGAACAACTCCTCGGCGAATGCCGCAGGCGACATTCAAGTTCAGCCGGGCGACCACATCCCGGGCATTCCGGCCAACAACCTCAAGGTGCGCGCCGACTGGCAGGTCAGTCCCAAGCTCTCGCTGGGCGGGACGATCGTTTACCAGAGCAGCCAGTACGCCGTAGGAGACAACAACAACCAGGACGTTAACGGCACCATCCCCGGCTTTACGGTTCTGAACTTGGATGGGCATTGGCAGGTCACGGATCAGTTGCAGTTTTTCGGGCGCATCAACAACGTGTTCAACCTCAAGTACCAGACCGCGGGCACATTGGGCGCGAACTTTTTCAGCGGTCCGAACTTCAGCTACACCCCCAACGCTCCAACCAGCTTATTCAGCACGCCCGGCGCACCCTTCGGCATCTGGGTCGGGGTGCGCTACGACTTCGCCAGGCCCGCTAAAGCTGCGGCCCCCGCCGATACCAACTGAGGGCGGAGGCGTGGTAGAAGGCGTTTGGCGCGGCCCCTGTTCGATCCGGGTCACGCGCCGATTGGAGCTATCATGACGAGCGCGTTGACCGAGGTTCGAGAATCGTTCCGACGCAGTCATCCGCGCAGAAAGCCACCCGTCGCGCCCCGGGCGCGGACGACCGCGGATACCGCTGGTCCTGCAACATGGCCTATCCGAAGGCTCCCGGGAGCCTCGACACTCCATAGGGGTGACGACAGAAAACCTGCTCCGAACGCCTAAGAGCGACGACCGCTGGTCGGCGGCAAGTCGGGACTCGTTCCCGGCATCCGCGGGAGCCAGGACCGGGTCCGGGCTGCAAGCCAGCGATAGGCTCCGGCTGTGCGCCGTTGCGCCCGATGGCAGGCGCTGCGCGTCTCGGATCGAGGCCGATGCTGTCGCTTTTCATCGAGGTCGTCGGCATTCCGCTGGCTATGGTGTATCTGCTCGTGGCCGCTATGGCCTTGCTCGAAGCCGGACGG
>DATJVI010000107.1:0-4393 GCA_035501875.1 Burkholderiales bacterium | reverse complement strand
AGGACCATGAAGTGGAACGAAGAACTGATCGACAGCGTCTGGCAGCTGGGCAGAGCGATGACCGAGGCGGACGCGGCCGCCTGGCGGCAGGATGCATGCGGCGCATGGATGCGGCGCGACCAGTACGGCCATGAGCATTCGCAATTCGGCTGGAAGATCGAGAAGATCTCCAGTGGCGGGCCGGACACCGTGGAAAACCTGCGGCCCTATCACTGGCGCAATCACTACGACGTGGGTAACCATGCGCCCCATTGCCAGGTCACGGCGGACCGAGCCGGCGTGAGGCCCGGTGAGTACGCCAGCCCGCCGCGCAACATCGGCGACTAGCCGGATCAAGACCCAGACTATTCATCGAGCGAGGCACGATCATGAGAGCACCCGTAGACGTCGCCAGCCGCGTGAGCCCCGAGCTCTCCGAGCTGATCGAGAAGATGGCGAACGACCCGGATCGAGAGGAGCCTGCGACCTTGGGTGATGTGAGCGCGGCGCTCAAGCACAAGGCCGACGCGGTGCATGTGGCCTCACTCCATCCCCAGGACCGGACGTCCATCCTCGTCGAGCTCGACGAGCTGGTCGAGGAGTTCGGCGCAGAGGCGCCCGCGATCGACTTCGTCGCCGTGAAAGCGAGCGAAGGGTTGTCGCGTGTGATCGAGGCGGCGATGGACGACGTGAGCCTGCCCGAAGAGCCCACGTTGGGCCGCGTTCGCGAAGCGATGGTGAGCGGCCTCACGGCCCGGTTGGTGGGGGAGGGCACGATGGACCCGGACGAGGACGCGACGCTGCTCGAAGAGATCGACGAGCTGATCCGGCACTACGGTGAGGACGCGGTGGCGGAGGACTTCATCCGCTTCGAGTAACGCGCCGGCGGGTCCGGGCCGCCACTCAGAATGACAGACGCGGATTGCGTTGCCTTCTTGCAGTGGGCGCTGCCGCGCATGGGGCTCAACTGGCCCGGCTATCGCAAGGTGCGCGCCCAGGTGTGCAAGCGCATCGCACGCCGATGCCAGGATCTGGAGCTGGCCGGTCTCGGGGCCTACCGCGCTCGCCTCGATGCCTCTCCGGAGGAATGGAATGCGCTCTGCGCGTTGTGCAGCATCCCGATCTCGCGCTTCTACCGGGACCGCAGCCTGTTCGAATCCCTGGGCCGCGATGTGCTGCCCGCGCTGGCACGAGGCGCAGAGGCGCGCGGTGAGCCCGTGTTCCGCTGCTGGAGCGCGGGTTGCGCCTCGGGCGAGGAGCCGTACTCGGTCGCGCTGCTGTGGGCATCGCTGATCGAACCGTGCTTTCCGAAGCTGCGCCTGGCGATCGTGGCGAGCGACGTCGATGCGCGCCTGCTCGCACGCGCGGCGCAGGGGTGCTACCGGGCGAGCAGCCTCAAAGAGGTGCCCGACGAGTGGTTGTCCCATGCGTTCGAGCGCCGCGACGGCCTGTTTTGCGTTCGCGACCAGCTGCGCCGGGCGGTGGAGTTCGTGCGTTCGGACATCCGCCAATGGACGCCGGTCGGGCAGTTCGACCTCGTGCTGTGCCGCAATCTCGTGCTGACCTATTTCGCGCCGCCGCTGCAGAGCGAGGTGATGCAGCGGATCATCGGTGCGATGCGCCCCGGCGGCGCGCTCGTGATCGGGATCCACGAAGCGCTCCCGAAAGAGCTGGAAGCGCTGCAGCCTTGGCCGAGCGCGCGCGCGGTTTTTTGGAAGGTGAGCCTCGACCAGTCCCCGAGTGTGCGCGCATGACATCGCCCGGGAGCATGACAGGTGGTTGGCGATCGAACGGCGCGAGACGGATGCGGCTGCGGCCGGGCGCGCCGACGCGCGCGCCTCGGGCGCGATGGAGTCGGCCCTGATCGCGTTCGAGCTCAACGGTGAACGCGTCGAGTATTCGGGCGCGGAAGGCGAGCCCCTGCTGTGGCTGCTGCGCGATACGCTGGGCCTGAAAGGCACGAAGTACGGCTGCGGCGTCGGAGCATGCGGGATCTGCGTCGTTTTGGTGGACGGCGAGCCGCGCAGGGCCTGCATGCAGGACGCCGCTTCCGTCGCGGGAAAGCAGGTGGTCACCATCGAGGGCATCGTGCGCGACCCGCGGCATCCGGTGATCCGGGCCTGGATCGAGGAGCAGGTTCCGCAGTGCGGGTACTGCCAGCCTGGCCAGGTCGTTGCCGCCGCATGGCTGCTGCAACGCCATCCCCAGCCGAGTGACGCGCAGATCGATGAAGCGATGTCGCACGTGCTGTGCCGCTGCGGCACGTATCCGCGCGTGCGTCGCGCCATCCGGCGAGCTGCTGGAATCGTGTCGAGCAGCGCGGCCGCCCCGGTCCAGACGAGATGGATCTCGCCCGTCTCGACAGCACGAACCGGACCGCTCGGGGGCGAGAACCCGAAGGCGGCGCTGGATGCGCAGGAGCGCTTCGCGCCCAACCCGTGGGTGCGCATCGCGCGCGACGACACGGTAACCGTCGTCGTCGATCGGTCCGAAATGGGGCAGGGCGTGACGACCGCGCTCGCCACGCTGGTCGCGGAGGAGCTGGAGGTCGATCTCGATCGGGTGCAGGTCGAGTTCGCTCCCGCGGGGCCGGACTATGTGAATCCACTGCTCGGAGAGCAGATGACCGGTGGCAGCACCGCGGTGCGTGCGGCTTGGACACCGCTGCGGCAGGCGGGCGCCGCCGCGCGCGAGATGCTGATTGCCGCCGCTGCGAAGACCTGGGGCGTCCCGCGCAGCAGCTGCCGGGCGGAGCAGGGGCAAGTCGTGCATCCGCCCAGTGGACGGCGGCTGGATTTCGGAGCGCTGGTGGAAGCCGCAGCCGCGCAGCGCGCGCCACGCAAGCCGATCGCCCTGAAGGACCCCAGTGCGTTCCGCCTGATCGGCCGGTCGCTGCCTCGTCTCGAGGTCCCGGATCTGGTCACGGGGCGCGCGCAGTTCAGCATCGATGTGGCCCTGCCCGGGATGCTGTATGCGGTGGTCGCGCGCTCCCCAACATTCGGCGGACGTGTGGTGCGATACGACGCCACGGCGGCGAACAAAGTGAGCGGGGTGCATGCCGTGCTGCAGATCGAAAGCGGCATCGCGGTGGCGGCCCACAGCGTATCCGCAGCCTTGCAGGCGAGGGAGCTGCTGCATGTCGAGTACGAGGCAGGCAGCAACGCTGCGCTGGACAGCGACCAGATCCGCAGCCGACTGCTCGCCGCGTTGGAGCGGCGAGGCAGCGCCGCACGCGACGAAGGCGATGCCACCCGCGCCCTCAAGCGCGGCACGCGGATGCTGGAAGCCGTGTACGAAACGCCGTATCTCGCGCATGCCACCATGGAGCCCATGAACTGCCTCGCGCATGTGCATCCCGACGGCTGCGACATCTGGGTCGGGACGCAGGCGCAGCAGGGCGCGCAACGGAGCGCGGCGTGGGTCACCGGATTGCCCGAGTCCCGGGTGCGCGTCCACACCACGTACCTGGGCGGCGGGTTCGGCCGGCGACTGGAACAGGACTTCGTCGCCGAGGCGGTGCAGGTCTCGAAGGCCGTCGGAGCGCCGGTGCAGGTGCTATGGACACGCGCCGACGATATGCGGCATGACTGTTATCGGCCCGCGGGTGCGACCTCGTTCCGGGCGGCGCTGGACTCAGCCGGCAGACCGATCGCCTGGCTGCAGCGCGTGGCCGGCCCGAGCCTGGCGCTGGACGGCATCGAGGTGCCGTACGCGATTCCCAACCTGCGCGAAGTGCATATCGAGGAAGATCCCGGCGTTCCGACAGGTGCGTGGCGGTCGGTGGGCGCGTCGCAGAACGCGTTCGGGATCGAATGTTTCATCGACGAGCTGGCGTCGGCGGCGCAGCGAGATCCGGTCGCGTTCCGCGTTGCGCTGCTGGCGAAAGCGCCGCGCCATCGCGCGGTGCTGCAGCTGGCCGCCGAACGGGCGGGGTGGGGCAGCGCGCTCCCGCATGGTCGCGGGCAGGGAATCGCCGTCTATCAAAGCTTCGGGAGCTGGGTCGCGCAGGTCGCGGAGGTATCCGTTTCGTCCGATGGCGCGATCCGGGTGCACCGAGTGGTGTGCGCGATCGACTGCGGCAGCACGGTCAACCCCGACACCGTCGCCGCGCAGATGGAAGGCGGCATCCTGTTCGGTCTAAGCGCCGCGCTCCACGGCGAGATCACGATCCGCGACGGCGCGGTCGAGCAAGCGAGCTTCGAGGACTACCCGATCGTCACCCTGCACGAGAGCCCCGAGATCGAGGTCCACATCGTCCCCAGCCGGCGCCCGCCGGGCGGAGCGGGCGAACCCGGTGTGCCGCCGATCGCGCCGGCCGTGGCGAATGCATTGTTCGCGGCTTCCGGGGTGCGCATCCGCCGCCTCCCTTTGCTGCGCGAGTGGTCCGCTCGGCGCGTGCCGCCTGCGGCATGAC
>DATJVI010000106.1:0-2900 GCA_035501875.1 Burkholderiales bacterium | reverse complement strand
TTCCAGCCGCTGGTGCTGCTGCCCTCGAAGGGCCGGATCCTGCCGTTGCTGGACGAGATCGCGGTTCCGTACGTCATCTGGGGCCAGGCCCATGAGCCGCAACGTGTCTTGCCGTACGCCCGGGCGATACTTGCGTCGCTGCGATTGCTCCGTGCGCGGCGCGTGGACCTGCTCCACGTGAACGGGGCCAACTACTGGCGGCCCGCCGAGCTGCTTGCTGCCAGAATGCTTTCCATCCCGATCGTGACGCACTACCACGTCGTCGTCGACAAGCCGGGCCCTTTCGTCAAGTTCTCCAGCCTGATCATCGCTGTTTCCGCCTACACCGCCGACGTGTCCGAGCCGCGGTCCATACCCAAGGCGATCGTGCACAATTCCGTCGTCCTGGCGCGCTTCGACCAGGCTCACGATATCCGCGAAGAGCTGGGCATCGAGGCGAACGCGGTGGTCGTCACCTTCGTCGGCCAGATTCGCGAGAACAAGGGCATCGACCTGTTCATCCGCCTCGCCCACGCGCTCCCGTCGCCCTCGCTCAGATTCCTCGTCGTCGGTGAGTGCCGCGACCCGGCTCGATTTCCCGGGGCCTACACCGAAGAGCGGCTGCGAAATGAGATTGGAGGCGACACGAGGATACGCTACGTCGGCTATCGCGCCGATGTAGAGAATGTCTACCGCTCCTCAGATATCGTGGTGATGCCATCGCGCGGCGGTGAACCCTTCGGACTCATCACCATGGAAGCCAGCGCTTCACGGCGACCCATCGTCGCCACGCGCGACGACGGCGTTCCCGAGGTGATCACGCACGGCGAAAATGGATTCCTCGTCGAGCGCGAGGGCCTCGCCGGTCTCGTTCAGCACACCGCGATCCTCGCCGGCGATGCCGCGCTCAGGCGGCGCATCGGGGAGCGGGCCCGCCAGATCGTGGAGCAGGGCTTCACCGACAAGCCCGTTCGCGATCTCGAAAGGGTCTACGAGCGGTTGCTTTCGCTGCGGTAATCCGCCGCCAGCGCCACCAGCGCCGGTTGACCGCTGCTAGCGGCGAGCGACTGCACTTACGAGCGCTTCGAGGTCGGCTATTTCGTTCCCATGCGTGCTCTCATACTCGTCGCGTGCCGTGCGCTGCTGGCGTAAGCGCGCGTCGATGCCCTGTAGGGTGAGCCGATGGCCCCAGCGCTCGCGCCCACCGAGCATGTCGGCAAGCAGCAAATCGCCAAGCGACTTCTTGAAATGTCCCGCCTCCCAGTACCACTGCAGCTCGGTGCGCGTGTCCCCCGGCCGCGGCACACGCTCGTCGGCGTACGGGGAGAATCCGCTGAAGTCCCATAGCTCGACGTCCGTCGTCGCCGTCGCCGCGTAGACGCGCCAGGTGAGCTCTCGCTTCCAGTCCTCGTACGCGGGCCAGAGGCCGGTCAGATGGAACAACATGAGCGTGTGCACGTGGTAGGGATAAATGACGAAACGCAGTGTGATGCCGCGCCTCTGTGCAGCCGCGATGATGCAGTCGACCGCGGCGAATCCCGGGCCGGGCTTGCCGTCGCTCCGGAACACAGCCTTGGGTCCTCGCAGATAGGCGGCAGCATTCTCCTGATCCCGCTGACGGAACAGGGCGTAGTAGCCTTCCCGGCGCGCGATCCCGATGTAGTCGAGCTTCGGGTTGAACCCCGCTGCGGTGAGGCTTTCCGGGTACGGGTCGTGCTGCCCCTTGATCGTCGCGAGCGAATCGCCGAGCGCACTCATCGTCAACAAGGCCTCCACCCGTTCGTTCAGCGCCATCAGCGCGCTCGCGGGCGTGGCGGACAGAGTGAAGCTGTCCCGCGCCGCGGGATCGATACGGAAGTCCACGAAATCGAGCCCAACGAGGACGAGCCTGGGCGCAGTCGACTTCAACGCCATGTCGAGTTCCCTCGCAACCGCCGCCATGCCCGCGCCGGGGAGGGCGAGGTTGAAAACCGGGCGCGCCGACGCCGGCCAGGACGGGCTCTCCGGGTCGAACCCAATCTCCGCGCGTGAATTGCCGAGAATCACGGTCGCCGGTTGCATTCGCTCGAGAGCGGTTCGCTTGAACAGCGCAGCGCGCTCGCCCGCCTTCGACTTGACGCTGTTCAGGCCTGCGATGTTGACGATTGGAAACAGTCCATAAGGGTCGACGACTAGATTGATGACGAGTACGCTCGCCAGCAGCGCAAGCGTCCATTCAAGCCACGACCAGAGGTACTGGGCGGCGTCCCTCATCGTCTCGGGTTCCCGGTGCTCGTCGCTAGAACTGGTAGTAGAGGAACTCGCTGACGCGGCTCAACGACAGCAGGCCGGCGGCGGTGACCGCGCCCGCGAGCGCGCCCCAGCCCGGCGTGAGACGCAACGCGAAACGCGTCAGGACATTGCCGCCCCGAAGCCCCAGCGCAGGCTCGAATCGCCCGAGGATCTCCTGCGTATTCGGCGCGAGCATGACGAGCGGCAAGAGCACGAGAATCCATAGGTACTGAGAGACCAGCCGCGAACCGCCACCGAGCGGGAACGCCACACCCCAGCCTGCAAGCATCCCGCGAAGATCCAGCCCAAGGTACGCGGCGAGCCCAGCGGGTAGCGCGACGCCGTGGACGCCGGCCATGCCGCGCAGGATCGTGAGCGCGTCCTCGAGACTCGCCGAGCGAAAGAACACCCAGCCCACGACTACCGCCACGAACGTGACCGTGCGGGTGGCGACACGACCGATCGTTGTCGAGCGGTCGGGATTGTGTCCCAGCTTCGCGCGCAAGGCGCTCCATCCGTGGTTGATGACGAGGTACACACCGTGCAGGCCGCCCCACAACACGAAAGTCCAGCCGGCGCCATGCCACAAGCCGCCGAGCAGCATCGTCACGAACAGGTTGACGTATCGCCTCATCGGCCCCTTCCGGTTG
>DATJVI010000105.1:0-204640 GCA_035501875.1 Burkholderiales bacterium | reverse complement strand
CGCGAGGAAGTGGAGCGCGGGCAGGTGTTGTGCAAGCCCGGGAGCATCAATCCGCACACCAAGTTTGCCGCGGAAGTCTACGTGCTGAGCAAAGAAGAGGGTGGTCGGCACACGCCGTTTTTCAACGGGTACCGGCCGCAGTTTTACTTCCGCACCACGGACGTGACCGGGGCGGTGGAGTTGCCCAAGGGCACCGAGATGGTGATGCCTGGGGACAACGTGTCGATCACGGTGACCTTGATTGTGCCCATTGCGATGGAGGAGGGGCTGCGCTTCGCCATTCGCGAGGGCGGGCGCACCGTGGGCGCCGGCGTGGTGTCCAAGATACTCGAATGAAAGAGCAGGGGCGGGCGAGTGAGGGTTCCGTGACGGTGAACTCGTTCGCACACCGCCTTGCTCGCAGATCGACTGGAGCTTAAAGCATGGCCATGCAGAGCCAAAAGATCCGAATCCGGCTGAAGGCGTTCGACTACCGCCTCATCGATCAGTCGGCGCTGGAGATCGTAGAGACCGCCAAGCGTACCGGGGCGGTGGTGAAGGGGCCGATCCCCCTGCCGACACGGATCGAGCGGTTCGACGTGCTGCGCTCGCCGCACGTGAACAAGACCTCGCGCGACCAGTTCGAGATCCGGACGCATCTGCGCTTGATGGACATCATCGATCCGACCGACAAGACGGTGGACGCGTTGATGAAGCTCGATCTGCCCGCCGGTGTGGACGTGGAGATCAAGTTATAGGAACGCGACGGGCAATCGAAGCTCGCATCTCGAAGAGGCTACAGGAATGACCCTAGGACTCGTGGGCCGCAAGGTCGGCATGACTCGACTGTTTACCGATGACGGTGATGCCGTTGCGGTCACCGTCGTGGACGTGTCGGACAACCGGGTGACTCAAATCAAGACGCCGCTGACCGACGGTTACTCTGCGGTTCAGGTGGCCTTCGGCACGCGGCGCGCGAGCCGCATTACGAAGCCTATGGCCGGCCACTTCGCGAAGGCCGGGGTGCAAGCCGGCTCGATTCTCAAGGAATTCCGTGTGACCGAGGCGGAGGCGGCGGCGCTCGCGCCCGGCTCGACCATCGGTGTGGACATCTTCAAAGTCGGGCAGAAGGTGGACGTGAGCGGTACCACGCTGGGGAAGGGGTTTGCCGGCGTCATCAAACGGCACAACTTCTCCTCCAACCGCGCGAGCCATGGCAACTCCGTGTCTCACAACAAGCCCGGGTCGACCGGACAGAACCAGAGCCCGAGCAAGGTCTTTCCGGGCAAGCGCATGCCCGGCCACTTGGGCAGCGTGCGCGACACCGCCCAGAATCTGAAGATCCTGAGCATCGATACCGCGCGCCAACTGCTCATGATCCAGGGCTCGCTGCCTGGGTCCAAGGGCGGGAATGTGGTGGTCTCCCCAACCGTCAGAGTGAGGGCCTAATGGACCTGCCGGTGATCGATGACAGCGGTCGGCCGACGGCGAAGCTGGCCGCTTCGGATGCGCTGTTCGGGCGCAAGTTCAACCCCGCGCTGGTGCATCAGTTGGTGGCGGCGTACATGGCGAACGCGAGGCTCGGGACTCGCGCGCAGAAAGCGCGTGGCGAAGTCAACAAGTCGCACAAGAAGCCTTGGCGCCAGAAGGGGACCGGGCGCGCTCGCGCGGGCATGGCCTCGAGCCCGTTGTGGCGCGGAGGCGGAAAGATCTTCCCCAGCAGCCCGGAGGAGAACTTCGCCCACAAGGTCAATCGCAAGGCCTACCGCGCCGGGTTGAGCTCGATCCTGTCTCAGTTGGCCCGCGAGGGCAGACTGTCGGTGGTCGAGAGCTTCGCGGTGGAGCAGCCGAAGACGAAGCTGCTGGCGCAGAAGCTTCAGAACATGGGGTTGTCGAGCGTGCTCGTGATCACCGACGCGGCGAGCGAGAACCTCATGCTGTCGTCCCGCAACCTGCCGAACGTGTTGGTGATCGAGCCGAAGAACGCCGACCCGGTGAACTTGCTCAAGTTCGAGCGGACGCTGCTCACCAAGGGTGCGGTGGCGAAGATCGAGGAGATGCTGACATGACGGCGGTCACGTTTGCGCCGGAGCGCCTGATGCAGGTGCTGATCGCGCCCCAGGTCTCGGAGAAGAGTACCTTCCTGGGGGAGAAGAACAATCAGGTCATCTTCCGCGTCCAGGTCGACGCCACGAAGCCCGAGATCAAGGCCGCGGTGGAGTTGATGTTCAAGGTCCAGGTAACCCACGTCGAAACCTCGAACGTGAAGGGCAAGCAGAAGCGCTTCGGACGCTACATCGGGCGCCGCCGGAACTGGAAGAAGGCGTTCGTTTCGCTCAAGCCGGGACAGGAACTCAACTTCGCCGCCGGCGAGACCAAGTAAGCGGGAGCATCGCATGCCTCTGATCAAAGTCAAACCGACCTCTCCCGGGCGACGCTCCGTGATCAAGGTCGTCACCCCCGAGCTGCACAAGGGCAGGCCGCACGCCGCGCTCACCGAAAAGAAGGCGAAGCGCGCGGGGCGCAACAACCAAGGTCATGTGACGACCCGGCATCAGGGCGGAGGTCACAAGCAGCATTACCGCATCATCGATTTCGCGCGCGGCAAGGATGGGATCGGGGCCAAGGTCGAACGCCTGGAATACGACCCCAACCGCAGCGCGCATCTCGCCTTGCTCTGCTATGCCGATGGGGAACGCAGGTACATCATCGCTCCGAAGGGGCTCAGCGCCGGGCAAACGGTGCAGAGCGGCCCCGCTGCGCCGATCCGCGTGGGCAACACGCTTCCTCTGCGCAATGTTCCCGTGGGAACCACCGTTCACTGCGTGGAGATGCAGCCGGGGAAAGGTGCGCAACTCGCGCGTGCCGCGGGAACGTCCGTGCAGCTGCTGGCGCGCGAGGGCAGCTATGCGCAACTGCGCCTGCGTTCGGGCGAGATCCGCAGGGTGCATCTGGACTGCCGGGCCACCATCGGTGAGGTCGGCAACGAGGAGCATAACCTGGAGTCGATCGGCAAGGCCGGGCGCCAGCGCTGGCGCGGGATCCGTCCCACCGTGCGCGGCGTGGCCATGAATCCGGTCGACCATCCGCACGGCGGCGGCGAGGGCAAGACCGGCACCAAGCGCGATCCGGTCACGCCCTGGGGTCAGTTGACCAAGGGCTACAAGACGCGCAAGAACAAGCGCACGCGGAGCATGATCGTGCGCACCCGCCACCGCGCGTGACAGCGACTCGAGGGATAGAGTATGACGCGTTCGATCAAGAAAGGGCCGTTCGCCGACCATCACCTGGTCGCCAAGGTGGAGCGGGCCAAAGCCGTCAACGACAAGCGCCCGATCAAAACCTGGTCCCGGCGCTCCACCATCTTGCCGGACTTCGTCGGGCTCACCATCGCGGTCCACAACGGCAAGCAGCACATTCCGGTGTACGTCACCGAGAACATGGTCGGACACAAGCTGGGTGAGTTCGCCATGACACGCACGTTCAAGGGTCACCCGGCGGACAAGAAGGTGGCCCCGGTGCCGGCCGCCAAGAAGTAAGGGGGCGAGCAGTGGAAACCAAGGCCGTGTTGCGAGGTGTGCGTCTGTCGGCCCAAAAAGGCCGCCTGGTCGCCGACCAGGTGCGCGGGCTGCCGGTAGACAAGGCGCTCAACGTGCTGACCTTTAGCCCACAGAAGGCCGCCGGCATCATCCGCAAGGTGCTGGAGTCAGCGATTGCCAACGCCGAGCACAACGATGGCGCTGACGTGGACGAGCTCAAGGTGAAGCACATCTACGTCGAACGTGCCACGTTCCTGCGCCGCTTTCGAGCGAGCGCCAAGGGGCGCGCGTCGAAAATCATCAAGCCGACCTGTCACATCTTCGTGACGGTAGGCGACTGAAGGAAGAGCACATGGGTCAGAAGATCAACCCCGTCGGATTCCGGTTGGCGGTGCTACGCAACTGGAGCTCTCGTTGGTATGCGAACAGCCGGAACTTCCCCGCGATGCTCAATGAAGACATCGAGGTGCGGGATTTCCTCAAGAAGAAGCTGTCTCACGCCGCGGTGAGCCGAGTGGTCATCGAGCGCCCCGCAAAGAATGCCAGGATCACGATCCACAGCGCGCGGCCCGGGGTGGTCATCGGCAAGAAGGGCGAGGATATCGAGTCGCTGCGCGGCCAACTGCAAAAGCTGATGGGTGTGCCGGTGCACGTCAACATCGAAGAGGTGCGCAAGCCCGAGGTCGACGCTCAGTTGATCGCCGACAGCATCGCGGCGCAGCTGGAAAAGCGCATCATGTTCCGCCGCGCGATGAAGCGCGCGATCACCAACGCGATGCGGCTCGGGGCACAGGGCATCAAGATCATGAGCGCGGGGCGCTTGAACGGGATCGAGATCGCGCGCACGGAGTGGTACAGAGAGGGGCGCGTCCCGCTGCACACGCTGCGCGCCGACATCGATTACGGGTTCGCCGAGGCCAAGACGACCTACGGCGTGATCGGAATCAAGGTCTGGGTGTTCAAGGGCGAAGTTCTGGGCAAGGGCGAGCAGCCCGCTGTGCCGCCACCGCCCGCCGAGGCCGAGAAGAAGCCGCGCAGGGCAGGAGCCAAGCATGCTGCAGCCAGCTAGAACGAAGTACCGCAAATACCAGAAGGGCCGCAACAAGGGCATCGCCACGCGCGGCACCAAGGTGAGCTTCGGGGAGTGGGGCCTGAAGGCGACCGGCCGGGGCCGGCTCACCGCGCGCCAGATCGAGGCGGCGCGCCGCGCCATGACCCGTCACATCAAGCGCGGGGGGCGGATCTGGATCCGCATCTTTCCGGACAAGCCTGTGTCGCAGAAGCCCGCCGAGGTGCGCATGGGCAACGGCAAGGGCAACCCCGAGTTCTTTGTCGCCGAGATCCATCCCGGGAACGTGCTCTACGAGATGGACGGCGTGGACGAGCCGCTTGCGCGCGAGGCGTTCAAACTCGCCGCGGCCAAGCTGCCTATCCGCACCACTTTTGTCTCCCGTCAACTGGGGTAAGCGATGAACGCGAAGGAGTTGCGGGCGAAGAGCCCGACGGAGCTCAAGGAGGAGCTCGGTGCGCTGCTCAAGGCGCATTTCAGCCTGCGTATGCAGAAAGCAACACAACAGCTCACCAATACGAGCGAACTGGCCAAGACACGCCGCGCCATCGCGCGAGTGCGTACGATCCTGGCGCAGAAAGCGAGCCAAGCATGAGCCAAGAAGCCCAATCCGCGATGCGCCGGAGGCTGACCGGCCGGGTCGTGAGCGACAAGATGGACAAGACCGTGACCGTGCTGGTGGAGCGCCGCGTCCAGCACCCGCTGTACGGAAAGTTTGTCGGCCGGTCCAAGAAGTACCACGCCCACGACGAGAACAATCAATACCACCCGGGGGACATGGTCCTCATCGAGGAGTGCCGCCCCTTGTCGAGAACCAAAGCGTGGCGCGTGGTGAAGCTGGTGGAGACCGCGAAGGACGAATAGCGGCGGCGATGCCTTGCGCGGAGGCGGCGGCAGACTTAGAATACACGGCTTTTTTGAGCCCGCCTTCCGGGCCGGCTGAGCGCGCGGGTGTTGGCTTCCCAGCGGCTTGGCATCGGTTGGTGCCGTCCCCAGACGGGGTCCAAGACTGGCCGCCGATTTTAGCCCCAAGCTGGACGCCAGCGCGAGGGCGGCGGAGCAAGTTGGAGAACGAGATGATTCAGATGCAGACGATGTTGGACGTGGCCGACAACACCGGTGCGCGTTCGGTCATGTGCATCAAGGTGCTTGGAGGATCCAAGCGGCGCTACGCCGGGATCGGGGACGTCATCAAGGTGAGCGTGAAGGACGCGGCTCCCCGCGGGCGCGTCAAGAAGGGCGAGATCTACAACGCCGTAGTGGTGCGCACCACCCGCGGAGTGCGGCGCCAGGACGGGTCGCTGCTGAAGTTCGACAGCAACGCCGCGGTGTTGCTGACAGCCAAGCTCGAGCCGATCGGCACCCGCATCTTCGGTCCGGTGACGCGCGAGCTGAGGACCGAGCGATTCATGAAGATCGTGTCGCTCGCACCGGAAGTGCTGTGACGCCCGGCGAGCGGAGGGCAGGCTGCCATGCGTAAGATCAAGAAGGGTGACGAGGTGATCGTCATCGCGGGCAAGGACAAGGGTAAGCGGGGCGCGATCCTGCGGGTCGTCGACGCCGAGCATGTGGTGGTGGAAGGCGTGAACGTGGTGAAGAAGCACCAGCGGCCCAACCCCCGCGGCGCCGGCGGGATCATCGACAAGGAGATGCCGCTGCACCGGTCCAACGTGGCGATGTACAACCCGGTCACGCGCAAGGCCGATCGCGTGAAGATCAAAGAGCTCAACGACCGGCGGCGAGTGCGCGTGTTCAAGTCCAACGGCGAAATGATCGACGTTTGAGGGCCGAGCTCATGGCGCGTTTGCAGGAGCACTATCGAGGTGTGGTGGTCAACGACTTGATCAAGAAATTCGGCTACAAGTCCGTGATGGAGGTGCCGCGGCTGCGCAAGATCGTCCTGAACATGGGCGTGGGCGAAGCGGTGGGCGACAAGAAGATCATGGATAACGCGGTCGGGGACCTCACCAAGATCTCCGGCCAGAAGCCCGTGGTGACTCTGGCGCGCACGTCGATCGCGACGTTCAAGATCCGCAAAGGCTACCCGGTTGGCTGCACGGTCACGCTGCGCGGCAAGCGCATGTACGAATTCCTCGACCGGTTGATCTCCATCGCGATTCCGCGTATCCGCGACTTTCGCGGCGTATCCGCTCGCTCCTTCGACGGCCGCGGCAACTTCAACATGGGGGTCAAGGAGCAGATCATCTTCCCGGAGATCGAGTACGACAAGATCGATGCGCTCCGGGGGCTGAACATCACGATCGCCACCAGCGCGAAGACCGACGACGAAGCGAAGGCGCTGCTCACGGCGTTCAACTTCCCGTTCCGAAACTGAAGGCTCTCACATGGCCAAGCTGGCACTCATCAACCGCGAGAAGAAGCGGCGCGAGACCGTCAAGAAGTACTCCGCCAAGCGGGCGGAGCTGATCTCCTTCATCGAGAACCCGAAGGTCTCGGATGAAGACCGTTATGCCGCGCGCCTCAAGCTGCAACAGCTACCGCGCAACGCGAGCCCCGTCCGGCTGCGCAACCGATGTGCCCTGACCGGCCGCCCGCGGGGGGTGTTCCGCAAGTTCGGGCTGGCCCGCAACAAGCTCCGCGACATCGCGATGCGCGGCGAGATCCCCGGTGTCACCAAGGCGAGCTGGTAGCAGGAGAGATTCATGAGCATGAGCGACCCGATCGCGGACATGTTGACCCGCATCCGCAACGCGCAGGCGGCAGAACGCACCTACGTTGCCATGCCGTCGAGCAAGCTCAAGGCGGCGATCGCCAACGTGCTGAAGGACGAAGGCTATATCGAAGACTTCAAGGTGACCGCGCAGGGCCCGAAGACAACGCTGGAGATCGGGCTGAAATACTACGCGGGACGCCCCGTGATCGAAAAGATCGAGCGGGTCAGCCGCCCCGGGCTGCGGATCTACAAGGGCAGCAAAGACATCCCGCAGGTGATGAACGGTTTGGGGATCGCCATCGTCTCGACCTCGCGGGGCGTGATGACCGACCGCAAGGCGAGGGCGAACGGTGTCGGTGGCGAGGTCCTTTGCATCGTGGCCTGATGCGACGCTCAGTGCTGCTTTCCGCCCGCTCAACTGGAACGACAAGATGTCTAGAATCGGAAGACTACCCATCACCGTCCCGTCCGGTGTAGACGTGGCGGTGGGCGCTACCGAGGTCGCGGTCAAGGGTCCGCTCGGCACGCTGAAGCAACCGATGAGCGCGGCCGTCAAGGTCCGCCGCGACGGCGACAAGGTGCTGCTGGAGGCTTCGAACGCATCGAATCAGGCGGATGCCATGACCGGCACGCTGCGCGCGCTGCTGGCGAATATGGTGCAGGGCGTGACCAAGGGCTTCGAGAAGAAGCTCACGCTCACCGGCGTCGGATACCGCGCCCAGGCCCAGGGCGACAAGCTCAATCTCAGCCTCGGGTTCTCACACCCCGTGGTGCACCAGATGCCGAAGGGCGTGAAGGTCGAGACGCCGACACAGACCGAAATCGTGGTCAAAGGCATCGACAAGCAGCAGGTCGGCCAGGTGGCGGCCGAGATCCGCGCGTATCGCCCTCCGGAGCCGTACAAGGGCAAAGGCGTGCGCTATGCGGATGAGGTGGTGATCCTCAAGGAAACGAAGAAGAAGTAAGGCTGGCGGCGAAAGGCGATCGGGTGAAGGCATGATTGACAAGAGACAGGCTCGGCTGCGCCGGGCCCGGCAGACGCGCCTGAGAATCGGACAGCAGCGGGCAGTGCGCCTAACCGTGCACCGGTCCAATTTTCACATCTACGCCCAGGTGATCGACGCGAGCGGATCGAGGGTGCTGGTGAGCGCGTCCACGCAGGATAAGGATCTGCGCTCGCAGATCGCCAACGGCGGCAATCGCAAGGCGGCCGTGCTGGTCGGCAAGCGTCTCGCCGAGAAGGCGCGGGAGCAGGGAATCGAGTCGGTTGCATTCGATCGCTCGGGTTACAAATACCACGGCCGCGTGAAGGCCCTGGCCGAGGCCGCGCGCGAAGCCGGCCTCAAGTTCTAAGGAAGCGCTCATGGCAAGAGCACCTGTGACGGAAGAGCGCAGCGACGGGTTGCGCGAGAAGATGGTCGCGGTCAACCGCGTGACGAAGGTCGTCAAAGGCGGCCGCGTGCTCGGCTTCGCCGCGCTCACCGTGGTCGGCGACGGCGATGGCGGGATCGGCATGGGCAAGGGGAAGGCGCGCGAAGTCCCGGTGGCGGTGCAGAAGGCGATGGAGGAAGCGCGCCGCAGGATGGTGAAGATCGGCCTCAAGAACGGCACCCTGCATCACGCGGTGACCGGTACGCACGGGGCCGCCAAGGTGCTGATTCAGCCCGCATCCGATGGCACGGGGATCATCGCTGGCGGTCCGATGCGTGCGGTGTTCGAGGTCATGGGGGTGCAGAACGTGCTGGCGAAGTGCTTCGGCTCGACCAATCCCTATAACGTCGTGCGCGCCACGCTCAACGCCCTCAACTCCATGCACACTCCGTCCGAGGTGGCGGCCAAGCGTGGCAAGAGCGTGGCAGAAATCACGGAGCAGTGATATGGCGGAGAACCAGCCAGCCAGGACCATCCGGGTCACGCTCGTGCGCAGCCTGATCAATACGCGCGCGAGCCATCGAGCGACCGTGCGAGGCCTCGGCTTGCGCCGCCTCAACCATACCGTCGAGGTGGAGGACACCCCGGCGGTGCGCGGCATGATCGGCAAGGTCGGCTACCTACTCAGGGTCGAGGACTGAATGCGCCTCAACACGCTTAAACCGGCGCTAGGCGCCAAGCACGCGCGCAAGCGCCTGGGCCGCGGCATCGGCAGCGGCCACGGCAAGACGGCAGGACGCGGACACAAGGGACAGAAGGCGCGCTCCGGCGGCTATCACAAGGTCGGCTTCGAGGGCGGGCAGATGCCGCTGCAGCGGCGTTTGCCCAAGCGCGGCTTCACATCCCTGACCAAGGGATCGATCGCCGAGGTGCGCCTGTCGCAGCTGAATCGGATCGAGGCAGACTTGATCGACCTGGGAAGCTTGAAGGAGGCCGGCGTCGTGCCGCGTTCCGCGCGCGGCGCGAAGGTCATCCTGGCAGGCAAGATCGAGCGTGCGGTGAAGCTGAAGGGCGTGCCGGCGACCAAGGGCGCACGCGCTGCCATTGAGGCGGCCGGCGGGGCCCTGATCGAGGCGTAGGCGAAAACGTGGCCAACGAGCGTTCATCCAGCGGCGCGGGGCGCTTCGCCGATCTGAAGCGCCGGCTGCTGTTCCTGCTCGGTGCGCTGATCGTGTACCGCATCGGCGCCCACATCCCGGTGCCGGGGATCGACCCGAAGCAGCTCGCCGACTTTTTCACCCGGCAGCAGGGCGGGATCCTGGACATGTTCAGCATGTTCTCGGGCGGGGCGTTCTCGCGCTTCACGATCTTCGCGCTGGGAATCATGCCGTACATCTCCTCTTCCATCATCATGCAGCTCATGACCGTGGTATCGCCCACGCTCGAGGCGCTCAAGAAGGAGGGGGAAGCGGGCCGTCGCAAGATCACGCAGTACACGCGCTACGGCACGCTCATCCTGGCCGGCATCCAGGCCTTCGGCATCGCGATCGCGTTCGAGCACCAGCAAGGAGTCGTGGTGGAGCCGGGGCTGATGTTCCGGTTTACCACAGTGGTTACTCTAGTGACGGGGACGATGTTCCTGATGTGGCTGGGCGAGCAGATCACCGAACGGGGCATCGGCAACGGCATCTCGCTCATCATCTTCGCCGGGATTGCGGCGGGGATGCCGCGGGCGATCGGCGGCACGCTGGAGCTGGTGCGCACTGGGGCCTTCACCATTCTGCTGGTGCTAGTGCTGTTTGCCGGCGCGATCGTGGTGACCGGGTTGGTGGTGTTCGTCGAGAGCGGGCAACGGCGCATCCCGGTCCACTATGCCAAGCGTCAGATCGGACGCAAGGTGTACGGCGGCCAGAGCTCGTTCTTGCCGCTGAAGCTGAACATGTCGGGAGTGATCCCGCCGATCTTCGCCTCCAGCATCATCCTGTTCCCGGCGACCGCAGCCGGCTGGTTTGGCACCAGTGAGAGCCTCTACTGGCTGCGGGATATCGCCGCCATGCTGCATCCGGGGCAGTTGCTGTACGTTGTGCTGTACGCCTCGGCCATCGTGTTCTTCTGCTACTTCTACACCGCGCTGGTGTTCAACCCCAAGGAGACGGCGGAGAACCTGAAGAAGTCGGGTGCTTTCGTGCCGGGCATCCGGCCCGGCGAGCAGACCGCGAAGTACGTCGAGAAGATCATCTTGCGATTGACCTTGATCGGCGCCATCTATGTGACTCTGGTGTGCCTGCTGCCCGAGTTCCTGATCGTGAAATGGAACGTGCCGTTCTATTTCGGCGGCACTTCGCTGCTGATCATCGTGGTGGTGACGATGGACTTCATGGCGCAGGTGAAGGCCTACATCATGTCTCACCAGTACGAGAGCCTGCTCAAGAAGGCGAGCTTCAAGGGCGGCGTGTTCCCGACGAGGTGAGCGCAGACGCATGGCGAAGGAAGAAACGATTCAGATGCAGGGGGAGATCTTGGAAACCCTGCCGAACGCGACCTTCCGAGTCAAGCTGGAGAATGGACACGTGGTACTGGGGCACATATCCGGGAAGATGCGCATGCACTACATTCGCATTCTCCCGGGCGATAAGGTGACGGTGGAGCTGACGCCCTACGACTTGACGCGCGGGCGCATCATCTTCCGCGCCAAATGACAGCGGAGCAACCCATGAAAGTACAGGCATCGGTCAAGAAGCTGTGTCGCAACTGCAAGATCGTGCGCCGCAACCGCGTGGTGCGGGTGATCTGCTCCGACCCGCGCCACAAGCAGCGTCAAGGCTAGCGCCGCGATCGAATCGACCCGTCACGCAGAGGAAAGCGTATGGCCCGTATCGCCGGAGTCAACATCCCGAACCACCAGCATGCGGAGATCGCGTTGACCGCGATCTATGGCATCGGACGCCGCACGGCACGCCTGATCTGCGCTGCCGCCGGCGTCAACATCTCGACCAAGATCAAGGAGCTGTCCGACAGCGAGATGGACCGCCTCCGCGAGCAGGTGAGCAAGCTCACCGTGGAGGGCGATCTGCGCCGCGAAGTGTCGATGAACATCAAGCGGCTGATGGACTTGGGCTGCTACCGTGGCGTGCGACATCGGCGCGGCCTGCCGGTCCGCGGCCAGCGCACGCGCACCAACGCGCGCACGCGCAAGGGGCCGCGCAAGCAGGCGGTCAAGGCCGGCGGCGGCACCCCGACGAAGTAATCGGCGAACAGGGCTCACCATACATGGCAAAGGCTACCACTAGGGTTCGCAAGAAGGTCAAGAAGAATGTGGCGGAGGGCATCGCCCACATCCACGCGTCGTTCAACAACACGATCGTGACGATCACCGACCGCCAGGGCAACGCGCTCGCCTGGGCGACCTCCGGCAGCTCCGGCTTCAAAGGCTCACGCAAGAGCACTCCGTTCGCAGCGCAGGTCGCGGCCGAGGCCGCCGGCCGCCAGGCGCAGGAGTGCGGGGTCAAGAATCTGGAGGTGCGCATCAAGGGTCCGGGCCCGGGTCGCGAGTCCGCGGTGCGTGCGCTCAATGCCGTGGGGTTCAAGATCACCAGCATCTCCGACGTGACGCCGGTCCCGCACAACGGCTGTCGCCCGCCGAAGAAGCGCCGCATCTGAGGAGGGACGTTTCACTATGGCGAGAAATCTCGATGCGAAGTGCCGCCAGTGCCGGCGGGAAGGCGAGAAGCTGTTTCTGAAGGGCGAGAAGTGCTTCACCGACAAGTGCCCGGTGGAGCGGCGCAGCTATGCGCCCGGCCAGCATGGGCAGAAGCAGACGCGCCTGTCCGGCTATGCCATCCAACTGCGCGAGAAGCAGAAGGTGCGGCGCATCTACGGTGTGTTGGAGCGGCAGTTCCGCAAGACCTACGCCGAGGCGGATCAGCGCAAAGGCATCACTGGCGACAACCTGCTGCAGCTTCTGGAGAGCCGGCTCGATACGGTCGCCTATCGGATGGGGTTCGGCGCCTCGCGGTCGGAGGCGCGCCAGCTGGTGCGTCACAACGCGCTTCTGGTCAACGGCAAGCGCGTGAACATCCCCTCGTTCCGGCTGCGTCAAGGGGACATCGTGCAAGTGACCGACAAGGCCAAGGCGCAGCTTCGGATCAAGGCGGCGGTGGACGCCGCCGAGCAGCGGGGGTTCCCGGAGTGGCTCGAGGTCGACGCGAAGGCGATGAAGGGCGTGTTCAAGGCGCTGCCGCAGCGCTCGGATCTGCCCGCGACCATCAACGAGTCGCTGGTTGTGGAGCTGTATTCGAAGTAAGCCGAGGCGATGAGGGCGCGCGTGCGCACCCCACCGCCAACGACGACGGCTTCAGACAGTTCGGCAGCCGCGAACGCTTTGTTTCTGTAGAGGCGCAACGCTATGCAAAGCAGTAGTCTTCTCAAACCGCGCATCATCGACGTGCAGAACCTCGGGCCGTTCCATGCGAAGGTCATCATGGAACCGTTCGAGCGCGGGTACGGCCACACGCTGGGGAACGCCCTGCGCCGTATTCTGCTCTCCTCCATGCCGGGCTACGCTCCGACGGAGGTGAAGATCAGCGGCGTGCTGCACGAGTATTCGGCCATCGACGGGGTGCAGGAGGACGTGGTCGACCTCCTGCTCAACCTCAAGGGGATCGTGCTCAAGCTCCACAACCGCCAGGAGGCCACGCTCACCCTGCGCAAGCAGGGAGAAAGTGTGGTGACCGCGGGCGACATCGAGGCGACGCACGACGTGGAGATCATCAACCCGCGACACGTCATCGCGCATCTGGCCTCCGGCGGCAAGCTGGATATGCAGATCCGGGTCGAGCAGGGGCGCGGCTATATCCCCGCCACCGCACGCGCCGATGCGAAAGACGGACGCGCCATCGGCAGCATCCTGCTGGATGCTTCTTTCAGCCCGGTCAAGCGCGTGAGCTATTCGGTGGAGTCGGCGCGCGTGGAGCAGCGCACCGATCTGGACAAGCTGATCATGGACGTGGAGACCAACGGCGTCATGGAGCCCGAAGAGGCGATCCGCTATGCCGCCCGCGTGCTGATGGACCAGCTCACCACGTTCGCGGATCTGAAGGGCACTCCGATTCAGATGGAGCAGCCGAAGACGCCGCAGGTCGATCCCATTCTCCTCAGGCCGGTGGATGATCTGGAACTCACCGTGCGCTCCGCCAATTGCCTCAAGGCGGAAAACATCTACTACATCGGCGACCTGATCCAGCGCACCGAAACCGAGCTGCTGAAGACGCCGAACCTGGGGCGCAAGTCGCTCAACGAGATCAAGGAGGTGCTGGCCTCGCGCGGGCTCACCCTGGGCATGAAGCTGGAGAACTGGCCGCCGGCCGGTCTGGAGAAGGAGCGGGTCTGATGCGTCACCGCCTGGGACTGAGAAAGCTGAACCGCACGAGCAGCCATCGCTCCGCGATGCTGCGGAACATGACCAACTCGCTGCTGCGCTACGAGCTCATCAAGACCACGCTACCCAAGGCCAAGGAGCTGCGTCGGGTGGCCGAACCCATCATCACGTTGGGTAAAACGCCGAGCTTGTCCAACCGGCGGCTGGCGTTCAACCGGCTGCGCGATCGGGAGACGGTGTCCAAGCTGTTCGGAGAGCTCGGCCCCCGCTATGCCAAACGCAACGGGGGGTACCTGCGGATCCTCAAATTCGGCTTCCGCCCCGGTGACAATGCTCCGATGGCGCTGGTCGAGCTGATGGATCGTCCCGAAGGCGCCAGTGAAGCCACAGCTGCGCGCGGTAAGAAGGCCTAATCGGAGCATTGTGACTCCCGCGAGCGGGCTACGTCACGCCGCTCCTCCTAAGCAGCTCCCGACACAGCGCGGAGCTGGCGCTTCGCCAGCAGGGCAGGGATGTCCTGCGCAATCACAGGACGGCTGAACAAGAATCCCTGCACCAGGTCGCAGCCGTGCTGCTGCAGGAAAGCGAGCTGCTCGGCCGTCTCTACGCCTTCCGCCACCACCGACAGCTTAAGGCTATGCGCCATGGCGATGATCGCCTTGGCGATGGCCGCGTCCTCACTGTCCCGCGGCAGATCCTTCACGAACGAACGGTCGATCTTGAGCGTGTCGAGAGGAAAGCGCTTCAGGTAGGAGAGCGACGAGTATCCGGTGCCGAAGTCGTCGATCGCCAGCCTCACGCCCATATCCTTCAGCTCGAACAGCGTCTTCAGCGTCGCATCCACGCTCTGCATCAACATGCTCTCGGTGAGCTCGACCTCCAGCCACCTCGGCTCGAGCCCACTGTCCCTGAGCGCCTTCTCCACCGAATCGGCCAAGCCTCCCTGGCGGAAGTGCGAACTGGCGATGTTCACCGCCACGTGCACCGGCGCGAGGCCGCCCCGCTGCCAGGTCATGTTCTGGGTGCATGCGTTGCGCAGGATCCAGTCGCCGATCGGGATGATGAGGCCGGTCTCCTCCGCCAATGGGATGAACTGGCTCGGAGGCACCAGGCCCAGCTCGGGATGCTGCCAGCGGATGAGTGCTTCGAGGCCGATGATCTGGCCGGTCGCCATGTGCAGCTTGGGCTGATAATGGAGTAGCAACTCGCCGCGGTCCAGGGCCCGGCGCAACTGCGACTCCATGGCGAGCTTCTCCAGCGCCGTGGCGTTCATCGCGCGGCTGTAGAACTGGTAGTTGTCTCGACCCTGGTCCTTCGCGAAGTGCATGGCGGCGCTCGCGTTCTTGATCAGCGAGTCCGCGTCCTCGCCGTCCAGAGGATAGAGCGCCAATCCGATACTGGCGGAGACGAACACCTCCCGACCGGCGGCGCGGAACGGCTTACGCAGCTCATCGAGCAGCCGGCGCGCGACCTTGGCGGCGTCGTGGTAATGGGTGAGATCGGTGATCAATAAGCTGAACTCGTCGCCGTCCAGACGCGCGACCGCAGCCAGCTGGTCTGTGTCTCCACGGGCCACCGTGTCCTCCCGGCGGACCACGTCCGCCAGGCGCTTCGCCACTGAGATCAGCAGCTCATTGCCTGCCGTGTAGCCGAGCGTATCGTTGAAGCGCTTGAACTGGTCCAGGTCCAGCGACACGGCCGCCAGCTGGCGGTTGTGCCGGCGACATTGGGCCAGGCAATGCTCCAGCCGCTCGACGAAGAACTGGCGGTTCGGAAGCCCGGTGACTCCGTCATAGTAGGCGAGGTAGCGGATGCGCGCCTCCGCCTCTTTGAGCTCCGTGACGTCCTGAATCGTTCCGCTCACCTGCTGCAAGGTGCCGTCGGCGTCGAAGCTGCCCTCCGCTTGGAGCTGGACATGGCGGATGGCGCCGTCCGGCTGCACGATGCGCACTGCCCGGCCAAATGCCTGACCATTGCCGAGCAGATCGCGCAGTGCCTGCCGGGCCTGTTCCCGGTCTTCCGGATGCACGGATCCGAGCAATTGATCGCAGCCCGGCTGTAACGGCTGACCGTCGAGCCCCAGAATGTGATAGGTCTGCGCCGACCAGTATGTCTCGTTGCGCGCGAGGTTCCACTCCCAGCTGCCGAGGCGGGCGATTCTCTGCGCGCTTTCCAGGCTTGCCTGATGCTTTGCGTTGTCGCGGAACGCTTGGCTCGCCCGCAGGATGTAGCGCACGCGGTGGCCGAGCACCCCCCAGTTGATCGGCTTGCTGACGAAGTCTGTTGCGCCAACCTCGTAGGCGCGATTGATCGAGTCCATGTCGTCGAGGCCGGTGAGCATCAGCACCGGCACGAGCGCGGCGCGGTCCTGCTGGCGCAGGCGCTCGCAGACTTCGAACCCGTCCATTCCGGGCATCATCACGTCGAGCAGGACGATGTCCGGCTGCACCTCGCCGAACTTGCGTAGGGCTTTGGCCCCGTCGTTGGCCTCGTGACAGGCGAGCCCGACGCGCTCCAGCGCTTGCCGAATGAGCAGGCGCATCATGGCGTCGTCATCGACGACGAGCGCGACGGGCACTCGATGCAGCGCTGGGGTCGTCATCGCGTTGTCTCCAGCGCCCGCTCGAGTGCGGTCCGCACACGCGCATACTCTGCGTCCAGCTGCTCCATCGACGTCGGATCCAGGGTGAAGGCGCCGCTGCGGGCGGCGGTCTCGAGCCGTTTGCACAGGTCGGCCAAGCGCGTCGCGCCCACGATGCCGCTGCTCGATTTCAAGGTGTGGGCGGCGGTGCGGACCACCTCGGCGTGACCTTGTGCCAGCCCACAGCGCAGCGTGCTCAACAGCTCGGGCGTCGATTCGAGATACACGCGAATGATTTGATCGAGGAAATCCGGCGTTCCTTGGCCGGCCAACTCGCGGATGGCATCCAGCGCCTTGGACTCGATGGCCGGATCAACTGAGGGATACCGCTCGCCGTCGCTCTTGCCGTCCACCGCCCGGGCGGTCAGCCAATGCCCCAGCTTGGCTGCTAGCGCGTCCCGATCGAACGGCCTCGGCAGGACGTCGTCCACGCCGGCCGCCCGGCAGGCTTCGAGATCGCCTTCGCACTCGTCGGCGATCAACGCGATGATCGGTACCGCGGGGTTCGCGCACGCGGTCCCGTCACGTGGCCGCAACTCCGCGGGCGCCGCGTCTGCGCCGGGGAGCCGCCAGTCCAGCAAGATCAGATCGCAGGATGCGTCCGCCAGGGTTTGGAGCGCTTGCGCGCAGTCCGTTGCCACGACCGTCCGGAAACCGAGCTGTTCGAGCATCCTGCGGGTGTCCGCCGCATGGCTGCCCTCTACCAGCAGCACGCATGCCGTGAACTGCGGGTACGGTTGTGTCAGGTCGGGCCAGGCCTCCGAGGGGCTCATGGGCTCCAATCCCCTTATTCTGGTAACGCGCAGACCCTGGCCGGGGCGCTACGCGTGCCCCGGAGGTCGGGGTAGGTCTCAAGCGGCATAGGCAAACTTGAACGAACAGCCGGTTCTCGGACGGCCATCAAGTGCAGGTTGGCCCTGACTTGCGCGCGCTCCGACCAACGAACCGAATTCACCGGTTTGAATCCGTTTCCGGCGCGGCTTCCTGGTCTCGTCCCGGCTCTGCCGTCGCGACGCAGAACCGGCGGATGATGGTCTGAACCGACAAGCACGCGGATTAGTGTTTGTTAACCAGGCTGTTATCGGCGTTCACCGGGAGAAATTGAGACGCCGTAAGCGGCTGTTCGGCGTGGAAGTGCGTCGGGATGTGGCGTTACGCCGGGTGGGTGCCCGAGACGACCCGGCGAGACTACAACTGGTCCCGGCCCCGGGGATGCGCCGCGTACGCGACCGGCGGCCACGGGGAGCGACGGTCAGGCTGCGGCCGCAGCCGGGAGTGTGCCCGTCTTGTCGGGAGCCAATGTCGCTCTGAGCGCTCGGCCCGTATGGCTGGATGGATGGGCCGCGACGCGCTCCGGGGGACCCTGCACGACGATTTCCCCGCCGGCGTCTCCTCCCTCGGGGCCGAGGTCCACGATCCAATCGGCGGTCTTGATCACGTCCAGGTTATGCTCGATGACCACGACCGTGTTGCCGTGGTCGCGCAAGCGCCGAAGCACGCTCAGCAGCAGCTCGATGTCATGGAAGTGTAGTCCAGTGGTCGGCTCGTCGAGTAGGTAGAGCGTGCGGCCCGTGTCACGCTTGGACAGCTCCAGGGCGAGCTTGACGCGCTGCGCCTCCCCACCCGATAGCGTCGTGGCCGGCTGCCCCAGCTTTACATAGCCTAGCCCTACGTCGCGTAGCGTTTGCAACTTGCGCTCGATCGCGGGGATGGCGTCGAAGAAGCCGTGCGCCTGCTCCACGGTCATCTCCAGGACCTCGTGGATATTGCGGCCCTTGTAGCGGACCTCGAGCGTCTCGCGGTTGTAGCGGTGACCGTGGCATACCTCGCACGGCACATATACGTCGGGCAGGAAGTGCATCTCAACCTTGAGCACGCCGTCTCCTTGGCATGCCTCGCAGCGCCCGCCCTTCACGTTGAACGAGAAGCGTCCCGGCCCATAGCCTCGCTCCCGCGCTAGCGGCACCCCGGCGAAGAGCTCGCGCAGCGGTGTGAACAGCCCGGTGTAAGTGGCCGGGTTAGAGCGCGGCGTGCGCCCGATCGGGCTCTGATCGACGTTTACCGCCTTGTCGAGGTGCTCGAGACCGATGATTTCGTCATGGGGCCCGGGGTCGGCTTGGCCGCCGTACAGATGGCGCGCCACGGCCAAGTACAGCGTGTCGTTGATGAGCGTCGACTTGCCCGATCCCGACACTCCAGTCACGCAGACGAACAAGCCGAGCGGCAACTCGATCGTCACGTTCTTCAGATTATTGCCTCGTGCACCGACGAGCCGGACCATCTGTTCCGGCTGCGGCACGGCACGCACCGCCGGCGCGGGGATCGCGCGTTTCCCGGCGAGATACTGGCCGGTGAGGGAATTGGGGTCACGCGCCACCTCCTGCGGCGAACCCGCCGAGACCACTTGGCCTCCGTGCTCGCCCGCGCCGGGGCCCATGTCCACTACGAAGTCGGCGGTCTCGATCGCGGCGCGGTCGTGCTCCACCACGATGACGGTGTTGCCGATGTCGCGGAGGTTGCGCAGCGTCGCGAGCAGCCGGTCGTTGTCGCGCTGATGCAGGCCGATGGAAGGCTCGTCCAGCACGTACATCACGCCGGTGAGGCCCGAGCCGATCTGCGTGGCGAGCCGAATGCGCTGCGCCTCGCCGCCGGACAGCGTCTGCGCGGAGCGCTCCAGGGTCAGGTAGTCGAGGCCGACGTCATTGAGGAACTGCACGCGGCTCACGATCTCGCCCGCGATCTTCCGCGCCACGGCCTGCTTGGCCCCAGAGACATCGAGGACGCTCAAGAAGTCCTGTACAGCCCGCAGCGGCATGCGGCTCACCGCCGAGATGGTCTGTCCGCCTATGAATACGAAGCGCGCCTCGCGTCGCAGGCGAGTGCCCTCGCACTCGGGGCAGGTCATCGTGTTCAGATACTTCGCGAGCTCTTCGCGCACTACGGGAGAGTCCGTCTCCCGATAGCGGCGTTCCAGGTTCGGGATCACCCCTTCGAAGGCGTGCTCCCGCTGCTGGGTGCGGCCGCGCTCCCCCGCGTAGGCGAAGCGAATCTTCTCGCGCCCGGAGCCGTACAGGATCGCGTCGCGCACCTGGCTCGGCAGATCCTCGAACGGCGCCTCGAGGTCGAATCCATAGTGCGCGGCGAGGCTTTCCAGCATGCGGAAGAAGAGCTGGTTGCGCCGGTCCCAGCCGCGGATCGCACCGGAGGCGAGCGACAGGTTGGGGAAGCCGACGATGCGCTTGGGATCGAAGAAGCTCACGCTGCCCAGACCGTCGCAGCGCGGGCAGGCGCCCATGGGGTTGTTGAACGAGAACAGCCTGGGCTCCATCTCGGGCAACGAGTAGCCGCATAGCGGGCAGGCGAAGCGCGCCGAGAACAGGTGCTCGTTGCCGCCATCCATCTCGACGGCGAGCGCGCGTCCGTCCGAGTGGCGTAGCGCCGTCTCGAACGATTCTGCCAGGCGCTGCCTGACGTCGGGACGCACCTTGAGTCGATCCACCACCACCTCGACCGTGTGCTTCTTGGTCTTGGCGAGCTTGGGCAGGTCGTCGATGTCGTGCACCGTGCCGTCGATGCGCACGCGCACGAACCCTTGGGCGCGCAGGTCCTCGAACAGGTCGTGCTGCTCGCCCTTGCGCCCAACGATCAGCGGCGCCAGGATCACCACCCGGGTGTCCTGCGGCAGCTGCATCACGTGGTCCACCATCTGCGACACGCTCTGCGTCTGCAGGCGGATGTTGTGGTCGGGGCAATAGGGATCCCCCACGCGCGCAAACAGCAGCCGCAGGTAATCCTGGATCTCGGTGACGGTGCCGACCGTGGAGCGTGGGTTATGGCTCGTGGCCTTCTGCTCGATCGCGACGGCCGGTGATAGCCCCTCGATCAAGTCAACGTCGGGCTTCTCCATGAGCTGCAAGAATTGGCGTGCGTAGGTGGACAAGGATTCCACGTAGCGCCGCTGGCCTTCCGCATACAGGGTGTCGAACGCAAGCGAGGACTTGCCCGATCCGGACAGGCCAGTGATCACGGTCAGGCGCTGCCGCGGCAGGTCGACGTCGATGTTCTTGAGATTGTGGGTGCGTGCGCCGCGCACGCGGATGAAGTCCATTGGAACGCGAGTCCTAACGATCGGCGAAGGGCTGCGGAGCGAGGCAACCTGATACTATACTGCCCGCCGGCTCTGTTTCCCAACCCGCCTGTTTCGCCTCTCCAATCGCATGTCCAGACCGGGCTCGATGACCCCCGCCGAGTTGCGCGCAAGTTTCGGACTCGCCGCGATTTTCGGGCTGCGTATGGTCGGCATGTTCATCATCCTTCCCGTCTTCGCGCTGTACGCCGAGCAGCTGCGTGGTGGACGCGACCACACCCTGATTGGGCTTGCGCTCGGGGCGTACGGCCTGACTCAGGCCTTGCTGCAGATTCCGGTCGGCGCGGTCTCGGACCGCTGGGGGCGCAAGCGCACGATCTATCTGGGACTCACGCTGTTCGCTGCGGGAAGCTTCGTGGCCGCCTTTGCGCAAGACATCTACATGGTGATCGTCGGACGCGTTATCCAGGGCTCGGGGGCGATCTCGGCGGCGGTCATCGCGCTGGCGGCCGATTTGACGCGCGACGAGCAACGAACCAAGTCGATGGCCATCATCGGCGTCACGATCGGGGCCGCGTTCGGGCTGTCCATCGTGGCGGGACCGCTGCTCACTCATGTTCTCGGCGTGCCGGGAGTGTTCGGGCTCACCGGAGTCCTGGCGCTCGCGGCCATGGGCGTTGTGCGCTGGGTCGTTCCCAACGCTGCACACGCCATCGCCACGAGCTCCAGAGCTCAACCGCTGCTGAGGCTGCTGCACGCGGGCGGCTTGGCGCGCCTGAACTTCGGCATCTTCGTGCTGCACGCGGTGTTGATGGCATTATTCGTGGTGGTTCCCTTCCAGTTGCGCTCCGCTGGGTTGGCCGCCGGCAGCCACTGGAAGGTGTATCTGGCGGTGATGGTCGGCTCCATTCTGCTGATGCTGCCGCTCATGGTGCTCGCCGAGCGCCGCGGTTGGCAGAAGCTGGTTTTCGTGGCGGCCGTGGGGGTGCTGTTCACCGGGCAACTCGGGCTCGCTGCATGCAGCGCGACGGTCCTCGGGATTACGGGTTCGCTGCTGGTGTTCTTTGCGGGGCTCAATCTGCTGGAGGCCATGCTTCCGTCGCTGGTGTCGCGTGCGGCCCCGGCAGGCAGCAAGGGTGCGGCTGTCGGCATATACAGCAGCATTCAGTTTTTGGGGAGCTTCGCGGGCGCCGCGCTGGGCGGGGCCATTTCGCAGCATCTCGGTCCACTCTGGGTGTTCGGCGCCTGCGCCGCGCTCACGCTGGTCTGGATCGGGGTCGCCGCTGGGATGGAGGGCCCTCAGCCGACGGGGACGAGGACCTATCCCATTCCTCCACTCGACGCCAAGCGGGCAGCCGGGTTGTCGCGTAAGCTGGCGGGTGTGACGGGCGTGCGCGAGGCCTTGGTGATGGCCGGCGAGGGTGTGGCGTACCTCACCGTGGAACCCGCGCGGTTCGATGAACAAAATGTACTCGAGTTGATTGCAGGGGAGACCTGATATGGCATCGGTCAACAAAGTGATCCTGATCGGCAACCTGGGGCGGGATCCCGAGGTGCGCTATCTACCCAGCGGCGACGCCGTGGCCACACTGAACGTGGCGACTACGGAAAAATGGAAGGACAAAAACGGGGAACAGCAGGAGCAGACCGAATGGCATCGGGTCTCCTTCTTCGGACGCCAGGCCGAGATCTGCGGCGAGTACCTGCGCAAAGGTAGCCAGATCTACATCGAGGGGCGGCTACAGACGCGCAAGTGGACCGACAAAGAGGGCAAAGAGCGCTACACGACCGAGATCCGCGGCGATCGCATGCAGATGCTTGGCGGCCGCGGCGCAGGCGGCGGCCCCGAGCCGTCACTGCGCGAGCCGGACATCGCGCCGGCAGAGCCCGCGCCGAAGGCGGCAGCGGCAACCAGCAAAGCCGCCAGCTTCGAGGACATGGACGACGATATTCCGTTCTGACTTCGCCCCGCGTGCGCCGAAATCCCGTTGCGCGCTCGCGGTTTCTGGCTCGCGCCGGTTATGGCAGTATGCGCGGTGAAGGGCCTCGCCAACAGTGAACGCTTGGCCAAAGGTACGACACGGCGGCGCGCCGGTTCGCCGCCGTGTGAGACGCCCCGCGCAGGCCTAACGGTGCGCTCGTCCCATGACTGGACGGGAGCGATAGCGTGGCATGCCGTTTTCCGAATCCACCTCCCATGACGCTTCGCAACGTTAGCCTCGACGACAAATACACGCTGCAGGACGGCCGCATCTTCATCACCGGGACCCAGGCGCTGGTTCGGCTTCCGATGCTGCAGCACCTGCGGGACAAGGCCGCCGGCTTCAACACGGCGGGCTACATCTCCGGCTACCGCGGCTCGCCGCTGGGCGGGTACGACCAGCAGCTCTGGGCGGCGAAGACCCTGCTCGAGCAGCACCAGATCGTGTTCCAGGCGGGAGTGAACGAGGATCTTGCCGCCACGGCCTGTTGGGGCACGCAGCAGACCAAGTTCCACGGGGAAAACAAGTACGACGGCGTCTTCGCGATCTGGTACGGCAAAGGCCCGGGGGTCGATCGCACCGGAGATGCTTTCCGCCACGGCAATCTGGCCGGCACGGATCCTCGGGGCGGGGTGTTGGTGCTGATGGGCGACGATCACACCTGCGAGTCCTCCACCACCGCGCACCAGAGCGAGTTCGCGTTGGTGGACGCCATGATCCCGATCTTGAATCCGGCGGGAGTTCAGGAGCTGCTCGACTACGGCCTCTACGGCTGGGCACTCTCCCGCTACTGCGGCTGCTGGGTCGGGCTGAAGTGCATGAAGGATACGATCGACGCGTCGGCTACCGTGGACGTCGGCCCAGAGCGAGTAAGCATCCGATTCCCCGACGACTACGCTCCGCCTGCGACTGGCCTGAATATCCGCTGGCCCGACCACCCGCTGGAGCAGGAGGCGCGACTGCACAATCACAAGATCGACGCCGCCAAGGCCTTCGTTCGCGCCAATGCGCTGGACCGCATCGTGGTGGATGCACCGCACGCGCATCTGGGGATCGTGACCTGCGGCAAGTCCTACATGGACGTGCGTCAGGCCCTGCGGTACCTGGGCATCGATGAGTCCGAGGCGAAACGGCTGGGTCTGCGGATCTACAAGGTCGCCATGACCTGGCCCTTGGAACGCGAGGGGGCGCTGCACTTCGCGCAGGGTCTGCGGAAGGTCATCGTGGTGGAAGAGAAACGCTCTCTCATCGAGTGGCAGCTCAAGGACCTGTGCTACGGCAGGCCCGATATGCCGGAGATCGTCGGCAAGCACGACGAGACAGGCAAGCCGCTGCTGCTTAGCACCGGGGCGCTCGATCCCAACGAGATCGCGATCGTGATCGGGCGGCGCATCCTCGAGACCATGCCGGAGAGCCAGCTGGCGCAGCGGGTCGCGGAACAGGAAGGCCTCGAGAGCCGAATGACCGAGAAGCCGGCGATGGACCGCACGCCCTATTTCTGCTCCGGCTGTCCGCACAACTCCGGCACCCGAGTGCCGGAGGGCAGTCGGGCGCTAGCGGGCATCGGTTGCCACTTCATGGCGCAGTGGATGGATCGCAACACGGCCGGCTATACGCAGATGGGCGGCGAGGGCGCGGGCTGGGTGGGCGAGGCTCCGTTTGTGAGCACCAAGCATGTGTTCCAGAACATCGGCGACGGCACCTACTTCCATTCGGGGTTGTTGGCGCTGCGAGCCGCGGTTGCCTCCGGCGTCAACGTCACCTACAAGATCCTGTACAACGATGCGGTGGCGATGACCGGCGGCCAGCATGTCGACGGAAACCTGACGGTACCGCAGATCGCCGCGCAGGTGCTCGCAGAAGGAGCGAAGAAAGTTGCAGTGGTCACCGACGAGCCGCAGAAGTATGGACCCGATGCCGGCTTTCCACCTGGGGTCACGGTGTCCCACCGCGATGACTACGACCGCGTGCAGCGGGAGATGCGCGAGCTCGAGGGGTGCACGGTCATCGTCTACGACCAGACCTGCGCGGCCGAGAAGCGCCGGCGGCGCAAACGCAAACTCTACCCGGACCCGCCCAAGCGCGTATTCATCAACGATCTCGTGTGCGAAGGGTGCGGCGACTGCGGGGTGCAGTCCAACTGTGTCTCGGTGCTACCGCTGGAGACCGAGTTCGGCCGCAAGCGCATGATCGACCAGTCCGCGTGCAACAAGGACTACTCGTGCTTGAAGGGCTTCTGCCCCAGCTTCGTCACGGTGCACGGTGGGGCGCTGCGTGCAGGAAAGGCAACTCCGACTGGCGCGAAGATCGACACGCTGTTCCCGGTGGTGCCGGAGCCGCCTCTCCCAGAGGTCGAACAACCGTATGGCATCTTGGTCACCGGCGTGGGCGGGACCGGGGTAGTCACCATCGGCGCTATCGTAGGGATGGCCGCGCATCTGGAAGGCAAAGGATTCGCCGCTCTGGACATGGCCGGTCTGGCGCAGAAGGGCGGTGCGGTCTGGAGCCATCTTCAGGTCGCTCGCGCGCCCGAGGACATCAAGACGGCGCGCCTGGGCGCGGGTGCCGCCAGACTGGTGCTGGGCTGCGATCTGGTCGTCTCGGCCAGTCAGAAAACGATGGACACCACCCGCACGGGGCTCACGCGGATGGTCGTGAACACCCACGAGCAGATGACGGGGGAGTTCACGCGCAACGCGAATTCCCAGTTCCCAGCGCAGTCGCTCAAGCGCACCATCACGCGCGGCGTCGGCGATGCGCAGGCGGAGTTCGTCGATGCCACACGCATGGCGAGCGCGCTGCTAGGGGACAGCATCGCCACCAACATGTTCATGCTCGGATACGCGTACCAGAAGGGCCTGGTGCCCGTGTCCAGCGCGGCGATCACCCGCGCAATCGAGCTGAACGGCGCGGCGGTGAAGATGAACCAGGCGGCGTTCCTGTGGGGCCGGCGCGCCGCGGTGGACCTCAAAGCCGTCGAGCGCCTGCTCGCACCCAAGGGGGAACCCGGCGCATCTGCGCAGCCGTCCCAGACGCTCGACGAGCTGATCCAACGCCGGGTCGAATTCCTCGCCGCTTATCAGAACGCGGCCTACGCGCAGAGATACCGCGCCCGGGTCGACCAGGTGCGCGCAGCCGAATCGGCCCTGGCCAAGGGATTCAGCGGGCTCACCGCGGCGGTCGCACGCGGCTATTTCAAGCTCATGGCCTACAAGGACGAGTACGAGGTCGCGCGGCTGTACACGCAGAGCGGCTTCCAGGACCGGATCAAAGCCCAGTTCGAAGGCGACTACAAGATGCACTTCCATCTGGCCCCGCCGCTGCTAGCCAAGCGCAACGAGAAGGGCGAGCTCACCAAGTCCGAATTCGGCCCCTGGGTGTTCACGGCCTTCCGGCTGCTCGCCAAGCTGCGTGTCCTGCGCGGCACTGCCCTCGACATCTTCGGCTACACCGAGGAACGGCGCGCCGAGCGCCAATCGATCGTGGAGTATGAGAAGCTGGTCGATGAGCTCCTCGAGCGCCTCACCCCGGACACGCATGCCCTGGCTGTACAGTTGGCTTCGATTCCCGAGGATATTCGCGGCTACGGCCACGTGAAGATGCGCAATCGCGCCGCAGCCAAGGAGAAGGGGGCCAAGCTGCTGGCGACCCTGCGCTCCGTGGGGAATTCGCGAGCGGCGGCTTAGGTGCTCGGGGGTATGGCGCTGCCAGACCGTTGGTACCCGCCTCGCACTCCCGCCAGCGGAAAAAAAGAGGCCCGGTCGGGCTCGGGGACTGAGCTGCCCGACCAGGCCTGAGAGACCCCGACGCACCGCCCATCCCGGCCTCAGGGGCGGCCGGGATCCAGCGCTTACGCGGGGAGCGCTTAGCACGACCGGAGAAGGGTCCAGTGACGGGTCGCATCACCGGGCGCACCCGTACATTCCCGGCTCCGCCGGAACGGTTCACCGGTACGAGCGCTTTGAACCTCCTGAACCCTATGGGGGAACTAACCGGTACGAAGCATTTGCTTCGCCCTGCACCGGCGATGAAACCCGATCCGCGCGACCGCACCTATCCCGCCTCCACGGAGGAGGAGGCGGTGCTGCTCCATCGGGTCGCGCAAGGGGATCGGCACGCCTTCGAGCTGTTTTACAGGCTGTATTACCGCCGACTCACCCGCTTCCTGCAGCAGATCGTGCGCCGCCCACACCTGGTGGAGGAGGTGGTCGATGACACGATGCTGGTTGTATGGCGCAAGGCCGGCGGCTTCAACCACGCATCCCGTGTATCGACCTGGATCTTCGCGATCGCCTACCGCAAAGCGCTCAAGGCGCTCAAGCGCGTGCACAGGCACGCAGAGCTCGCGTGGGACGCAGAGGAGGGTTACGCTGAAGGTCCGGAGAGCGCACTGATCGAGCATGAGGTGCGTCGCCGTTTGCGCCGCGCGCTGGACACGCTGTCGGCCGAGCACCGAGCCGTGGTCGAGCTGACGTACTATCATGGCTATGCCTATCGAGAGATCGCGCAGATCGTCGGGTGTCCCGTGGATACGGTGAAGACACGCATGTTCCACGCGCGCCGCAAGCTCAAAGCCTTGCTGGAGGGCGCGCGGGACGCGCTGCTGTGATGCTGCGCTTCTTTCGTCTCGACGATCCGGAGCACCGCAGAGCCTCGGAACTCCTGCCCTGGCTGCTGAACGACACTCTGGCGGGCGAGGACCGGGCGCGGGTCGAGCGGCACGTGGCGGAGTGCGTGCGTTGCCGGCGCGAGCGGGATCTCTTGCGCACGCTCCAGGCCGCTGTGGCGTCGTCGGAGCCTGACCCAGCGATCGATGCCGCCATCGCCAGGGTGCGCGTGCGTCTCGATGAGCTGGAAGCCCGCCCGAGTCTACGGCTGTGGCGCATGCTAACTGACGGCTGGCGCGAGTCGCGACCCTGGATCCGAGCACTGGTCGCCGTCCAAGCGGCCGGCTTGCTCGCCTTTGCCGTCGCGGTGCTGAACGGGGGCGGGCGAGCCGCCGTGTACCATAGCCTGGGAGAGGTCTCGCCGCACGCGATCGGCGACGCTGTGATCGTCGTGTTCCGGGACGACAGCACTGCTGTCCAGATCGGCAGCCTGCTTCTGCGTCTCCACGGCCGGCTGGTGGACGGGCCAAATGCCGCCGGAGCTTATACTCTCCAAGTTCCCGCTGGGCAGCGGACGCCGGCACTGGCGGCGCTGCGCGGCGACCCGATCGTGGTGTTCGCGGAGCCGCAGGGCGGAACGGGAATGAACAGCCGATGATGAGGCTCTGGGTCGCGACCGCAACGGTGCTGGCGCTTTGCCAAGGGTGTGGCGCGGTTCCCGGCCGTACACCGGAGCCGGAAGCGGCGCAGGAAGCCGTGAGCCGCCAACTGCTGGTGATGGTCCGCGAGCAGAGCCTGCCGCACTATCGTCCTGGCCCGCTGTCCTGGCCCGAGTACGGCGGCAACTCGGGGCACGCACTGCGGGTGGCGCGCTCGCTCGGCCGAGACTACGGGTTCGAGTTGCTGAGCGATTGGTCCATGCCGGCGCTCGGCGTGCGCTGCTTCCTGGTCCAGGTCCCCGACGGCGAATCACCGGCGGGGCTGGCGGCACGGCTGGCGCGGGATCCTCGTGTAGAGTCCGCACAGCCCCAGCAGGTGTTCCGAGTCGCCCGTGCCATGGACGCTCCAGTCTCGCTCCCGCTGGGCACGCAGCGGGTGTACCTTGCCGCATTGCACCGCCTAGCGACCGGTAGAGACATCCGGGTGGCGCAGATCGATAGCGGGGTGGACACGGAGCACCCCGACCTGCGGCGCCAGCTGGCACAAGCCCGCAACTTCGTCGACGGCTCGCGCTTTCAGCCCGAAGTCCACGGCACCGCGGTCGCCGGCATCATCGTCGCCAAGCCCGACCATGACAGTGGTATGACCGGGGTTGCGCCGGGAGCGCGCCTGCTTCCGCTGCGCGCGTGCTGGGAAGCTGGCGCGGGAGACACCGCGGTGTGCACCAGCTTCACTCTGGCGAAGGCTCTGCAGTTCGCGCTCAACCAACGCGTGCGGGTGATCAACCTGAGCCTCACCGGGCCACGCGACCGTCTGCTGGAGCGCCTGATCGAGCGGGCTGTCTCCGACGGGATCACGGTGGTGAGCGCCCTGGATGCTACCGAGCCCGGCTTTCCCGGCACTCACCCCGATGTCGTCGCCGTTGTCGCCGACGGCAAAACAGCTCCCGCGGGCGCGGTGGTGGCTCCCGGCCTCGACGTTGTGACGACGACACCGGGTGCCGGTTGGGGATTTTTTTCTGGATCTTCCTTCGCCGCGGCGAACGTCAGCGGTGTGGCCGCCCTGTTGCTGCAGGTGTCCCCAAGTCTGAGCCCGTCGCAAGTGCGCGACCTGCTGCGCCAGCATACACAAGCCTCATCGGCTGGCCCGGGGCTGTTAGATGCCTGTGCGGCGCTTGCCGAGGCGGCACGAGCCGCTGCGCAGAGCTGCCGCCCAGGGCGGGCTGCCGGTGCCGTGCCGCCGCGGGCCTCCGCCTCCTGAAGCGCTGCGCCTGCCGCTCCTGTGCTTGCTGCTACTGGCGGTAGCACAGGCCGCAGCACAGGTCTCCGGCGGAGTCGCGTTGCTCTCGGACTATCGCTTCCGCGGAATTTCCCTGTCTGATCGCCGGCCCGCGCTGCAGGGCTGGGCGTCCTACGATCACCCGAGCGGGCTCTACGCCGGTGCCCTCGTGTCCACCATCTCGATCTATGGCTTGGACCCGGAGCTTTCCGCGGAGGCCTATGGGGGCTACGCCTATGCCCTCTCCCCGCGAGCCGCGTTGGATGTGACCGTCAGCCGGTACTTCTACCCTGAGTCGAGCGTGCAGGGCTCCTACGACTTCAACGATTTCTCATTCGGCGCATCGCTGGACCGCGTCAACGCGCGCGTGCACTACTCCGGCGATTACTTCGGACGCGGCGATCAGGCGGTCTATGTCGAGTTCAACGCCGCGCTTCCGTTGTCCGACCGACTGAGTCTCGTCGGGCACTTCGGGGAGCTCGCGCGCAGCGGCGGCACGACGGCCCCGCCGCCGCCGCGCTTTCAGGCCGATGCGAAGATCGGGTTGGTCTGGACAGTGGCGGGGTTTGCGCTCGAGTTCAGCGTGGTCGGGACGGATGTCCCGAGCAACCAATGCCCCCTCCCCAACCAGTCCTGCGCCCCAGGCGTGGTGCTGGCGGTCTCGCGCGAATTCTGAATCCGGCCGCTTCGCTTGCAGTGCGCCGGCGCGGCCGACCCGAATCAGGGACGCAGCCCGGGGGGATAGTTCACCCCGTACTCGGCGGCCCGGTGGAACGCGTCCTGCGCGGTTGCGCGGTCGCCGATATTCATCGCCGCCTTGCCCAGTGTGAGCCAAGCTTGGCCATCCTGGGGGCTGCTATCGATCCAGGCACGCGCTAGAGAAGCGAGCTCCTGCCAGCGACCGTCCGCCTCCAACGCGCCCGCCTGCAGGAAGGCGGGCTGACGATCCAATCGGTTGGCCCAGAATGGCAGGCCTTCGAGCGGCTGGACGTTGGCGCTGGGCAGCTCCTTGACGCGCTCCAGCCACTCCACGGGGACGGCGAAATACGCCGTGTCCTGAGCGGCGCGGAAAAAGGTGAGGATGCCGACCAGCTGCCCGTCCTTGTCGAACAGCCCGCCGCCGGAGGCGCCCTGACTGAACGTCGCGGTGGTCCGGATTACCATGCCTCCGTCATAGTCATACAGCTCCGCCACCTCTCCGGTGTCGTAGCTGAGGCTGCGGCCGCCGTTGAAGCCGACGGCATACACTGTGTCGCCGATATGCAGGCCCCGGGAGCTCGCGACCGTCGCCGGGCGCGGGCTCAGGCCCGGAATGCGCAGGATGCACAAGTCGTGCTGGACGTCCGCCCGCTGGGACTCGGCCTTAGCTCCCGTGGTGCCAAAATAGGGCTCGACGCGCTTGGCGCGGGCGGTCACATGGCAGCTCGTCACGATGCTGCCATCGGCGAGCGCGACCCCGGAGCCCAGGGCGTAACGGTTGTCGGTGCCGGCCCCGACCAGTTGCACCAGGCTGGGGCGGACGCGGAAGAACACTTCGTCGACTTCGTCCGCCGCGGCGGACAAGGAAGCGAGCGCGAGCAGCGCTGCGCCGGTGGCGGTACTGCGTATCATGGATACTCTCCTCGAAGACCGAGAATATCCTCCCCGAGGGGTCGACCGACCATCAGGCCAGACGGCACACGGCCATGGACGGGCCCCAAAATTATGCGTCGGTCATTGCAATTCGCCCCTTGATGGGGCATCCGGCCGAGCATTCCCAATTGTCCGGGCCCGGTATTGCAATGGTCTATATGCCCTTTGTTTGCGCTTCTGCTCGGCAGGTCTTGCCGAGTGCAGGCGTTCTCATCTTCTCTCGCAATAAGCATGCCCAGATATAGTCCGAAGGGATGGCTCGGGGCGATCGGTGGCGACGGCGATGAAGCCAGGGTGCAGGCATCGACACGCGGCGAGAAATCGCACTCGCGATTCGAGATCGCGAAAACCGCAACGCGGCGGTGTCGGCCGTACGTCTTTCGTTATAGCCTTGCGGCAAGGTCCCGAACGCGGGGCCGGAGAGGCATGACGGCTTTCGTTCAGGCGTCGTGAGCACTGGCCTCCGCCGCCAGATCCAGCTTTTCCTGCAGCTCTGAGACTTGAAAAGGCTTGGTCAGGAAGCCGTTCATTCCAGCCTGAAAGCAGGCTTCGCGGTCTTCATCCATCGCGTTCGCGGTGAGCGCGACGATCTGCGGCTGCCGAATGTCCGGCATGGCGCGGATGGCATGTGTCGCAGTGAGGCCGTCCATGCCGGGCATCTGCATGTCCATCAGCACGAGGTCGTAGTTTCCGCCGCGCACCTTGTCCACCGCCTCCTGCCCGTTGCCCGCCAGGTCGGCCTGAGCGCCGAGCTTTTGCAGCATGCTCATCGCCAGCATTTGGTTCACGGCGTTGTCCTCAACCAGCAGAATGCGGAGTGTGGCGCGCGCCCGCAGCGGTGCCGGCGCTACTGCGCTCGACTCGCTTGGGGCTTCCGAGGGGATGGCGGGAATGCGAAAGGTGAAGGTCGAACCATGGTACGGCTTGCTCTCGACACCGATGTTCCCACCCATTCCCTCGACTAGCCGCTTGCAGATGGCGAGCCCGAGGCCGGTGCCGCCGTAGCGGCGGCTGATGGAGCTGTCGACCTGGGAAAATTTCTCGAACAGGCGCCCGATTCGATCGGGGGGAATCCCGATGCCCGTATCCTTGACTCGGCACTCGACTGAGGCTCCATCCTCTACCATCGAGATCTCGATTCGCACGCTGCCTCTCTGCGTGAACTTGATGGCGTTGCCGACCAGGTTCAAGAAGATCTGCTTGAGCCGGGTCGCATCGCCGCGCAGGAAGGCGGGCACGTCCTCGCTCACTTCGGCACGCATCGACAGACTCTTCTGCTGCGCTTGAGCGCTCAGGATCTGGACCACTTCGCTCACCGCGGCGCGGAGGTCGACGGGTTTGGACCCGATGCTGACCTTCCCCGATTCCAGCTTCGACAGCTCGAGGATGTCGTTGATCAGAGCGAGCAGGATCTCGCCGCTGCTGTGTATGGTCTCGGCGTATTGCCGCTGCTCCTGCGAGAGCTCGGTCATCAGCAGCAGCTGGGCCATGCCGAGCACGGCGTTCATCGGGGTGCGGATCTCGTGGCTCACCACGGCGAGGAATTCCCCCTTGGCGCGCAGCGCATCCTGCACCACCTGCAGCGCTTGCTCCAAGGCGCGCGTACGCTCGTGCACGATGCGCTCCAGCTCGGCCGCGTGCGCTTGCAGCCGCTGGTTGGCCTGATACAGCTCCTGGCTCTTGTGTTCCAAGAGCTGTTCGGCCTGCTTGCGGGCGCGGCGCTCACGCTCCACCCGGCGCAACAGGATCTCGGTCTCGGCCGCCGGCGCGACGGTAGCGGCGGCCGACCCGTTCCTCGAGCCAGTCATTGCAAGGTCAGGGTGAACCGCACGCGGATCGGTCCCTCGGCGGGGAGGTTCTCGCGCGCCACGTTCAGGTTCTGACCGAAGTGGCGGCCGCAGGCGCGGATCAGCCCTTCGGCGAGGTCGGCAAAGGGCCGACGCGACTCGTAGATCAGCGTCAGGCGCTCCGCGCTGCGCTCGATCACGTTGAACCGGGGCAATTCCGCATCCGGATACAGTTTGACTACTTCCCGGTGGATCAGGCTGTCCAAGGACTGCAATAGATCGAAGCTCGAACGCATGCCATCGAGCAAGTTCGGATGCCCCGACAGCAAGCGCGGAAACAGGTACTCGCCATAGCCTCGGAGCAGCTCGGGCACCGGCACCTGAGTGAGCTTGCTCAGCTCCGAGACCAGGCGCCAGATCTCGCCGTGATCGTACGAGCCCACTGCGGTGTAGGCTCCTTCCGACGGCAGCCGTGCGGCCAGCAACACCTGGTCGAGGAGCTGCGGCGAGAACCGCTGCTCCACCATGTCGAGAAATTCGGTGAAGATGATGCCTTTCATTGGGGCGTGGGACTGCTCCGGACAACTCGCGAACTATCGGCCGCGGCTCGGGTTTCTTGAACCCGAACGGCCCTGGGCGCCCGAAGCCCGGGGGCCTGCGGTGCTCGGCCGTCTCCAGGGGGCAGAGTGGCTACAGACCGTGACTCTGCGTTGCGACCGCAACCTGCAGAAGTGCAGGCCCGCCTCTTGCGTTTTACAGGTCCCGCCCATATTCCCGGCTTGTTGTCCGCTATAATTTTTTCTCGCCGAGAGGCTAAGGGATCCAGTTATGCCGATCTATGAATACCGCTGCAGCTCCTGCGGCTTCGAAAAGGAGTATCTGCAGAAGCTCACCGACGCTTTGATCACGGATTGTGAGAGCTGCGGCCAACCCACGATGAGAAAACTCATGTCCGCGGCCGGCTTCCAGTTGAAGGGCACCGGATGGTACGCCACCGATTTCAAGGGCAGCGGCTCGGCTCCCAAGAAGAGCGACGAGCCCAAGGCCGGCTCCTCGCCCGGCGAGTCGAGCAGCGCGCCGGAATGCGGTGCGGGAGCCTGCCCTGCATGCGCCCCTGCGAAGTGACACCGCATCCGCCGGATGAAATGGTCCGCGGCCGGTGAGAAAGTACTTCATCACCGGCCTGCTGATTTGGATCCCGCTGGTCATCACGGTTTGGGTGCTGGACCTGATCGTCACCACGATGGACAGCACTCTGCTGCTGCTCCCGGAGGAGCTGCAGCCGAAATCCTGGCTGCCGGTCAATGTCCCCGGCCTGGGAGTGGTGCTGACGCTGGTGGTGGTGTTCCTTACCGGGCTGCTCGCGGCCAACATCATCGGCCAGCGGTTAGTACGGCTGGGCGAGTCGCTGCTAGCGCGCATACCGGTCGTGAAGACGATCTACGTCAGCGTCAAGCAGGTCTCCGACACACTGTTCTCCAGTAGCGGCCAGGCGTTTCGCCGAGCGCTCCTGGTGCGCTTTCCCCACAGCGACACCTGGACCGTCGCGTTTCTGACCGGGATACCCGGGGGCGAGGTGGCGCAGAGGCTGGGCGAGGATCGCATCAGCGTCTACGTTCCGACCACCCCGAACCCGACCGGAGGTTACTTCCTCATCGTCGCACGCGCCGACACCATCGAGCTGGACATGAGCGTCGACGAGGCACTGAAGTACGTCATCTCGATGGGAGTGGCGGCCCCGGGCCCTCCGCGCCGCTCCGCCGAAATCCGGTCCGACGCGTGAACCTCTGCGCGCCACCGCCTGACCCGAAAACCGGCTGACCCCCCGCGCCTTACGATCATGCGAACAAACTACTGCGGATTGATCGACAAGAACTATCTCGGCCAACAAGTGACGCTGTTCGGCTGGGTGCACCGGCGCCGCGATCATGGCGGCGTCATCTTCATCGACCTGCGCGACCGCGAGGGTTTGGTGCAGGTCGTATGCGATCCGGACACGCCGGCTACGTTCGCGGTCGCGGACCGACTGCGCCACGAATATGTCGTCAAGGTGGAGGGCAAGGTGCGGCCTCGGCCCGAGGGCACGGTGAACCCGAGCTTGAAAACGGGGGAGATCGAGGTGCTGGCAAGTACGATCGAGATCCTCAACGCATCCCTCACGCCCGCGTTCCAGCTCGACGACGACAACCTGAACGAAACGGTGCGGCTCGAGCATCGCGTCCTCGACCTGCGCCGGCCCTACATGCAGCGCAACCTGCGCCTGCGCTATCGCGTCGCGATGGCGGTGCGCCGCTACCTCGATGCCCACGGCTTCATCGACATCGAGACGCCGATGCTCACCAAGTCCACCCCCGAGGGCGCGCGCGACTACTTGGTGCCCAGCCGAGTCCATCCGGGGCAGTTCTACGCGCTCCCGCAGTCGCCGCAGCTGTTCAAGCAGCTGCTGATGGTGGCCGGCTTCGATCGCTACTATCAGATCACCAAGTGCTTCCGGGACGAGGATCTGCGCGCGGACCGCCAACCCGAATTCACGCAGATCGATATCGAGACCTCGTTCCTGGGGGTGGCCGAGATCACGGACCTGATGGAGGACATGCTGCGCACGGTGTTCGAGGAGGTGCTGGATGTCGCTCTGCCCAGTCCGTTTCCCCGCATGACCTATGCGGAGGCGATGTCGAAGTACGGATCGGACAAGCCTGATCTGCGCGTTGGGCTCACACTCACCGAGCTCACCGACGCGATGCGGGAGGTGGAGTTCAAAGTCTTCAGTGCCGCCGCCAACATGCCCGGCGGCCGGGTGGCTGGGCTGTTGGTTCCGGCCGGGGGGCAGCTCACGCGCGGCGAGATCGACGCATACGCGCAGTTCGCCGCCATCTATGGCGCGAAGGGATTGGCCTACATCAAGTTCAACGAGCTCGCCAAGGGGCGGGACGGGATGCAGTCGCCCATCGTCAAGAATCTGTCGGACGCGGCGTTGCGCGCGATCGTGGAGCGCGGCGGCGCCAAAGATGGGGACTTGATGTTCTTCTGCGCGGATGCGGCCAAGGTGGTGAATGAGTCTCTGGGAGCGCTGCGCACCAAGGTCGGTCATGACAGAGGCATCGTGGAGAAGGGGTGGCAGCCGCTGTGGGTATTGGACTTCCCGATGTTCGAGTGGAATGCGGAGGAGAAGCGCTGGGATGCGCTGCACCACCCATTCACCTCACCCATGGAAGGACACGAGGACTTCCTCGACAGCGATCCGGGCAAGGCGCTGTCCAAAGCCTACGACGTGGTGCTCAACGGCTGGGAGATCGGAGGCGGATCCGTGCGTATCCACCGACAGGATATCCAAGCGAAGGTGTTCTCCGCGCTGGCCATCGGCGCAAGCGAAGCGCGGGCGAAGTTCGGCTTCCTACTCGACGCGCTCCAGTACGGTGCGCCGCCCCACGGCGGGCTTGCCTTCGGTCTGGACCGCATCGTGACTCTGATGGCCGGTGCCGAGTCGATCCGCGACGTCATCGCCTTCCCCAAGACGCAGCGGGCCCAAGACCTGCTTACGCATTGCCCCAGCCCTGTAGATGAGCGCCAGCTGCGCGAGCTGCACATCCGCGTGCGCACGCCTGAGCCGGCGAGGACTTAGAGGCCGTGAGGCGCGCAGTGACCGATGCTGGTGCAGGGGATGAAGCCCCAAGCTTGAGCACAAGCTCCCCGGCGCGCGACGGGGCGGCGACCCTACCTCCGTTGTGCGTTCTGAATTGCAGGGCTGCCGCCGTCTACGGGTGTCTGTGGCCGCTGCGTTGCGGTGGGTCGACAGGTTGAAGTTCAAGGTCCCGGTCTCCGTATTGGTGGTGGTGCATACGCGCGAGTTGCAGGTGCTGCTGCTGGAGCGCGCGGACCACCCGGGTTATTGGCAGTCGGTGACCGGCAGTCAGCACGAAGGCGAGACCTTGGAGCAGACTGCGGTGCGCGAGGTGGCGGAGGAAACGGGGCTCGACGCGCCGAGCTACGTACTCAGCGATTGGCGCATGCAAAATCAATACGAGATCTTTCCGGAGTGGCGCTGGCGCTACGCGCCGGGGGTGACGCGCAACACCGAGCATGTCTTCGGACTGCAGGTTCCGGCACCGGACCCCGTGCGCCTCGCACCGCGCGAGCATGTAGCCTACGTGTGGCTGCCCTGGGAGGCGGCGGCACAGCGCTGCTTCTCTTGGAGCAACGCCGCAGCCATCCGCAGCTTGCCGACCCGCGCTGCGCAACTCGGCGCGCATTAAGGAAAACGGGATGCAAACCCTGCACGTCCTCACTTACAACATCCACAAGGGTTTTCCACAGTTCCAGCGCCGCGTGAGCCTGCACGAGCTGCGGGAGCGGCTGGTTTCCGTAGAGCCGGACCTGGTATTTCTCCAGGAGGTCGTGGGGTTCCACGCGCGCTTTGCACGTCGCCACAACGCCTGGCCGACCACGCCGCAATATGAGTTCCTAGCCGATGCGGTGTGGAGGGACTTCGCCTATGGACGCAACGCGGTGGTCGACGACGCTCACCATGGGAACGCCATCCTGAGCAAGTTCCCGATCTTGCGCTGGGACAATGAGGACGTGTCCATGCATCGCCTCGAGCGGCGGGGACTGCTGCACTGTGAGATCGAGGTGCCGGGCTGGAGCCAGACCTTGCATGCGATCAACGTCCATCTCGGTCTGCTGCAGACGTGGCGCGAGCGCCAGCTCGACGCCCTGATCAGCCGCATCGAGCGCCTCGTGCCCCGCGATGCACCGCTCATCGTCGCGGGCGACTTCAACGACTGGACCCGGCGCGCTACCCGTTATCTAGTCCGCGCACTGGGAGTCTCCGAGGTGTTCGAGACCGTTGGCCGCGCTCCTGCCCGCAGCTTTCCTGCGATGCTTCCGGTGTTGCGCCTGGACCGTATCTACGTGCGAGGATTCCGGATCAAGCTCGCGCACGTGCATCGCGGGCCGCAATGGGCACGCGTTTCCGATCACGCCGCACTGTCGGCATTGCTGACGCGCGAGTCTGCACCGGCGGGGCGCCGCCGCAGACAGGCGCAGGATGCCGCCACCTCAACCTGAGAGCGAGGTGCGGATTCCAGCCGCTCGCCGCCCGATCCCAGCCAGCCGCGCGTCGGGTCCTACCGCGCGGCAGCCGGAATCAGAAACCGGCCACTGCGTATGACCGCGCCGGCGCGTTCGAGCTCCCCGATGAGCAGCTCCGCCAGCGCCTGCGGCGTCAAGTGTAGGTAGGTGCGGTTGTACTCTCGGTACACGGCGACCTCGTCGAGATACGTCGGCAGCGTCGAAAGCGGCAACCGCCCGCGGTCCAGCAACGTGAACACCAGCATCACCTTCAGCGCATGACGCGCAAGCCGCTCCGGATTTCCTTCGAACGCGGCGATGCGCTTGAGGCAGCGGTCGATGGCAGAGGCCACGTCGGTGAACGGTTGGCCGTGCCCAGGGATGACCACGTCCACGTCGAGCACCGCGAGGCGCTCCAGGGTCTCGCGGGCGCGCGCTAGCCCGTCGGGCTGATCCGGGAGCACGACCCCGAACCCGCCCTCCCATAACGCGTCGCCGGAGATCAGCAGACGCGCCTCTTCGCAATAGAAAACCAGCGCGCCAGGATCGTGGCCGGGGGCCTCGATGGCCTCCCACCATAGCTCGCCCCAGCGGTGGCGCTCGCCGGCGCGTAGATCCTGCGCAACCGTAAACCGCTCGGCGCGCTGATCGGTGAAGTCGAGCCACAGGCCGCGTGTATCCCAGGCGCGGATGAGCATCGCCTCCTGCTCGGGAACGGCGACCGGGCATCCGTAGGTACGCGCGAGCAGCGCGTTGCCCCCCATATGGTCGCTGTGGCAATGGGTGTTGACCACCAGATCCAGGCGGTCATCGCCCAGGTGCTGCGGCTGGCGCAGCAACGCTAAGGTATCGAATGCGTGCGACACATAGCCCGTGTCCACAACGACGTTCAGGTCGGGCTGCAACAGCAGGATGTTATTGGCATTGAGCCAGTCCCGCACGAGGACATGGACCGTCGGAGGCAGTGCGGCGATTTGCATAGCTGTCTGGCCGTCCTAGGTTGCACTGCGTTCACGACGCGGACGCGTTCGACGGCGGCGTGCGGGCGACGGACATCGGGGAGCCCGCCACGGGCGCTAACACGCTCCGCTGTGCTTGCAATGGCTCCAGGGGCGGATCTGTCACTAGCAGTCCGCACGCACCGTTATGCCGATCGGCCCGATCACCGCCGGCCAGGCTACCACGCCAACGCCACGTTGCGGCATCGGTGTCGCTCTCCCCGCGTCGCGCCCCTCTGCGCATGCAGCCAGCGCGTCGGCCTGCATGCCCGATTCCGAAAGTAGCCAGCGATGGCCCAGTCGCCGTTGAGGCGCATGTGCGGGCCGTGCCGCTTGGCGGTCGCGCCCAGCGGGATGAGCACCACCGCATCGAGTGTCGGCACGGACTCGGCCTCTACCCAGTTGAGCCGCCGCGACTGCACACTTCCAGGGATCACCGTTGGTAACGTCGCCCCCGCCGAGGTCGGATTGTAGGTCAGTGCGAAGCGCAATGCGCACGCCGGCGGGCTAGAATGGCGCCCGCCGGGTCCGTGGCATCTGGTGGCGTGCACTGCCGCCGCGCGATGCTGTGTCCAGATGCCTACCGAGCGGCGGCTGGAGCTGGCGGCGAGACTCTGTGCGCGCGCAGCGCCCGAGCTTGAGAGGCTGCGCGGGGAGGGGTGAGCGCTTGGCGCGACCCCCCCGAGAGGAGACTGCCGAGCCGTGCGTTTACCTACGGACCTACGGGCCGTTCTAGGCATGCCGCCACCAGGAGCGCACCAAGTGCTACTCTACGATCCTGTCAGATGTGGCAGGCGGCGAAAGCCGCCCGCTGCCGTGAGTCCCGATGCACCATAGCATTCCCAGCACCGATCCGTCGCCGCACAGTCGCAGCACGTGGAAGACGATCCACACCCTGCTTCCCTATCTGTGGGAGTTCAAGGGCCGAGTGCTGCTCGCCCTATGCTTCCTCGTCTGCGCGAAGCTCGCCAACGTCGGCGTGCCGCTGGTGATGAAGAGGATCGTCGACGCGCTCGACAGCAAACAGGCCATCTTGCTGCTGCCCTTGGCGCTGCTGATCATGTACGGCGCCCTGCGCGCGTCGAACACGCTGTTTGCCGAGCTGCGCGACATTGTCTTCGTGCGCGTTACCCGGCGAGCCATCCGGCGTGTCGCGCTGGAGGTCTTCGAGCATCTGCATTCGCTGTCGTTGCGTTTTCACCTGGAGCGGCAGACGGGCGGCGTGTCGCGCGACATCGAACGCGGCACTCGCGGCATCTCCACGCTGCTCTCGTATATGTTGTTCTCCATCATCCCGGTGATCCTGGAGTTCAGCCTGGTCGCGCTGGTGCTGCTGTCCAAGTTCGATTGGCGGTTCGCCGCCGTGACCTTCGCCGCGGTGGCCGTATACCTCGGGTTCACGGTGCACGTCACGGAGTGGCGCATGGACATCCGGCGGCGCGCTAACGAGCTCGACTCGAAGGCCAACACACGTGCCATCGACAGTCTGCTCAACTACGAGACGGTCAAGTACTTCAACAACGAGCAGTTCGAGGCGCGCCGCTATGACGACAACCTGCGCAAGTACGAGTCGGCCGAGGTGCGCAACGAAGCCTCGCTCGGCCTGCTCAACATCGGCCAAAGCGCGATCATCGCGGTGGCTGTCACACTGCTGATGATCCTGGCGGCGCAAGGTGTGGTGAAGCGCACGCTCACCCTCGGTGACCTGGTGCTGGTGAACGGATTGCTGATCCAACTGTATATCCCGCTCAACTTCTTGGGCATGGTGTACCGGGAGATCAAGCAGTCGCTCGCCGACATGGACAAGATGTTCCACCTGCTGCGGGAGAACCGGGAGGTGGAAGACAAGGCGGGGGCGGACGCGCTGGCCGCCGACAATCCCACCGTTCGCTTCGAGCACGTCGATTTCAGCTACGAGCCCCGACGACAGATCCTCTTCGACGTGAGCTTCGAAATCCCGGCCGGGCGGACCGTCGCGGTTGTCGGTCCCAGCGGCTCGGGGAAATCCACGCTGTCCCGCCTGCTCTTCCGCTTCTACGATGTGACCGGCGGCCGCATCACTGTCAACGGGCGCGACATTCGAGACGTGACCCAGGCGAGCCTGCGCGCCTGTCTGGGCATCGTGCCGCAAGACACGGTGCTGTTCAACGACACCGTTTTCTACAACATTGCGTATGGCCGTCCTGACGCGAGCCGCGCCGAGATCATCGAGGCGGCCCGCGCAGCGCATGTCCACGACTTCATCTTGAGCTTACCGGAAGGCTACGATGCAACGGTCGGCGAGCGCGGCCTGAAGCTCTCGGGCGGCGAGAAGCAGCGCGTGGCGATCGCTCGAGCGATTTTGAAGAACCCGAAGATCTTCGTGTTCGACGAGGCGACATCGGCTCTCGACTCGCGGGCGGAGAGCGCCATTCAAGCCGAGCTGGACCGCATCGCCAAGGACCGTACCACGCTGGTGATTGCACATCGGTTATCCACAGTCGTCGATGCGGACGAGATCCTGGTGCTGGATCACGGCCGCATCGTCGAGCGCGGCACGCATGCCGCGCTGCTCGAGCGCGGTGGTGCCTACGCGCAGATGTGGGCGTTGCAACAGCGGGAGGAAGCGCAGCGTCGCGATACCGCGCCAGCACGGGAGGCAGCCGCGGTTGCGGCCGACGCGTGAAGGGTGTCACAGACGCCCTCGGCACGTCGTCAGCGGTGTGCCGATAAGGGAACGCGCATCGAAAGGAAGCCGAAGAATGACTGCAAATCTGGCGGTTGGCGGGCAGCCGGACGCCTCGCACTGGAGCCTGGCGGATGTCGACCTCGATCGGATCCAGTACGACGAGGTCCGAGATGACCTCCTCATGTACTACTTGGTGACGACGGCGTCCTTCATCGAGACCGCCGCCGAGCTCTACACCAGGAATCTAGTCGAGCACTTTCCCGATCCCAAAGCGCAGGCTTGGCTTGCCAACCGCTGGCAGCACGAAGAGTTGCAGCACGGGCGCGCACTGCGCGCATATGTGGAAGCGGCCTGGCCCCAGGTCGAATGGGAGCGCGGCTATGCCGGCTTCTTCGAGGACTACTCGGCGTTGTGCACGATGGACGAGCTGGAGCCGAGCCGGACGCTGGAGATGGCCGCGCGCTGCGTCGTGGAGACCGGGACTGCTACCTTCTACACCATGCTACACGATGGTGCGCGCGAACCCGTCCTCAAGCACCTGACCGGCCTGATTCGCCAAGACGAGGTGCGGCACTACAACTATTTCCGCAGCTTCTTCCAGGCCTATCAGAAGCACGAGCGCATTGGCCGGCTGGGTGTGGTGCGCGCATTGCACAAACGCTTCACCGAGATGGAGAGCGAGGACGCGTACATCGGGTTCAAGCATGCGTGGGTCATACGTAATCCCGGCCGCAGCTTCCGCGAAGATCTGTTCGAAGCGTTCATGGTCGACGTGCGCAAGCTGATGGCGGCCCACTACCCCTATCGCATGGCGCTCCAGATGCTGCTGCAACCGCTGGCGATCCGCCGCAGCCTGCAACGGCTATCCCTTCCGCTGCTCGAGCGCGCGGCGCGCCGACTGATGTTCAGCTGAGACGACGGTCGATCGCGAGGCGTTGCGCATCTGCTCCGCGCGATCACATGCCCCCCCGTGGCCTCGGGGATCGAGCCGGTCTATGGGCAATGACGCATAGGCCGCCACGCCATCAGTGCATCCGTTTGCCGGGTCCGCGGCGAGATACCCGCGCGGCCAGGGCTTACGCCGCGGCTGGAAACGCCACTCGAACACGCATGCCCTTTCCGTTGTCCCCGGACTCCAGGTGTAGACTGGCGCGGTGGGTATCCGCGATCTCTCGCACGATCGAGAGACCCAGTCCGCTGCCTGTGCGCGCTCCGGCGCTGCTACCGCGCTCGAATCGCTCGAGGACTCGCCCCCGTTCCTCTTCGGGTATGCCGGGACCGTTGTCCTCCACGGTCAGCACGACGACACCCGGCTCGCGCGCCACACGCACCGTGGCCACTCCGCCAGAGGGAACATACCGAATCGCATTGTCGATCAGGTTTCCCAGCATCTCCTCCACCAGCAGGCGATCTCCCAGAACTTGCGTCTGGTCCGTGCAACCTTCGTAGCCTAGATCCAGACCAGCCTGCAAGGCTTGCGGTACCCAGCGTGCGGTCGCTCCGCGCGCGAGCTCGTCGAGCTCGAGGTGTTCCGCGAGCAGCGGACGCCCGCCCCGCGGGTCGAGCCGGGCAAGAGACAGGAGCTGGTTGACCAGGTGGGTGGCGCGCTCCGCCGCTTGTCGGACCTGATCGAGACATTGGCGTACCGCCTGTGGCTGTGTCTCCAGCGCGCCGAGCTCCGCCTGCGTCCGCAGGCCGGCGAGCGGCGTGCGAAGCTGGTGCGCGGCGTTTGCGATGAACCGGCGATGCGCGGCCATCGCGCTGTCGAGCCGGGCGAGCAGCGCGTTGATCGCTTCGACCAGCGGCCTCACTTCCACCGGTGCGCGGGCCGCATCGAGCGAGCTCAAGTCGCGGTCGGAACGACGCTCGATCTCCTGGCGCAGGCGCTCGAGCGGTGCCAGCCCTTTTCCGATGCCATGCCATACCCCGATGCTGGCCACCGCGACCAGCAGACCTCCGAGGCCCAGTGCCGCTATCAAGATCTCTCTGGTGATGTTACGCCGCGCGTCGGTGGTTTCGGCGACCGTCACGATCACGGACTCGGCGCCCGCGAGTGGGATGAGTGCCGCCGCCACGCGGACCTCCGTGCCTCGGAAGGATGCGTCGAAGTAGCGCATCCGGGTCGTCGGCTCCGCGGGCGGTTCGGGGAGGCTCGCGTCGCCGGCCACGTGTCGCCCGGTGGTGGTGACGACGCGATAGTAAACATGGTCGGCCTCGTTCCACTCCAGGATCTGCACCGCGGCGGGCGGCAACTCCACCGCGACGCGCCCCTGCACGACCCGCAGCTGTCGTTCCAGGTCGAGGATCGAGGCGCGCAAGGAGTGATCGTAGGCGTCGGTCGTAAAGTACAAGGCGAGCACATACGCCACAAGAGCGCTCACCAGCGACCACATCGCGAGCGGCACGAGCAACCACCCCAGGAGCAGCCGGCGCAGCGATGCGGCCGAACCCGTTGCCTTGCTCACAAGCTGCGCACGATGCTGATGGGCTGAACGAACGGTGGCTGTCTACGGCCTCGACGCCGAGCTCGGGGAAGCGCGGCTCACGCGTGCGCCGACTTCTCGACCAGATAGCCCAGTCCCCGGACGGTACGGATCACGACGCCGGCCGGCTCGATCTTGCGACGCAGCCGGTGTACGAATACCTCGATGGCATTGGGGCCGACGCCGTCGTTGATGCCGTAGAGGCGGTCGGCGAGCTGGTCCTTGCTCACGACGCGCCCCGCCGACAGCAGTAGCGCCTCTAGCAGCGCGACCTCGCGCGCGGACAGCTCCAAGGCCTCCTCCTTGACGAACGCTCGGCGCGCCGCTGTGTCCAGCGTGAGCGCTCCATGCGTGATGCGTGAGCTGGTGGCCAGCTGTGCACGCCGTACCAGCGCGCGCGACCGGGCTTCCAGCTCGGCGAGGTTGAACGGCTTCGCGAGATAGTCATCGGCGCCTAGGTCCAGGCCCGCTACCCGATCCTCGATCGAGTCACGCGCAGTGAGGATCAGCACCGGTACTGTAGCTGCCCGTCGGCGCAGCCGGCGCAGTACCTCGAGGCCATCCAGTCCCGGCAGCCCCAAGTCGAGAACCACCAAATCGAAGCTGTGGACTGACAGGAGCTGATCGGCGAGCTTGCCGTCCTCTGCGGTATCCACCACATACCCGGCATTGCGCAAAGACCGGCGCAGACCGTCGCGCAGTACAGGATCATCTTCTACCACTAATACTCGCATTCCTCATCCTTCCGTCGAGTAAGGCGTCCGTAAGACCACATTGTTACTCTCCCCTCGCATCGGAGTTCCCCTCTCCGACAGGCCGGCGCCCCCTCGCTGGCCTATTTTTTTGGCCACAATCCTGTAAGCGAGTTTACTCCGACCGGCCCTGCGGGCATTTGTCGCTGTGTGTCGCGGCGGCCGAGATCGTGCTCGCATCCCCTTCTGCTCGCTCCGCCAAGGTTGTCGGGGCCGTTGCGCTAGCGACTGATTTTTGTTACTTTTTGGGCGCCCACGCCGGATTGGTGGCACGCGCGATGCTTAAACTCCGCTGCCACCCGTGCCGTTAAGTATTTCCGGTTTAGAAATACTGGGTTAATCAGGGAGCCTACGACGCCGTCTAGAACGCGTCGGGGGCTGGCTGGGGACACACGCAACGCTCGGATTTGCAATGCCGAAACGACTTCTCCTGGTTCTCGCGCTGGCCGTTCCTGCGCTGATGCGGGCGCAGACGATCGAACCCGTCATCATCTCCAACCTGCCGCAGGCCGATCCACTGCCGACGCCCGTGGAACTGTCCACGCCGAGCGTTGCAGCGCCGCCCAAGGCAGCCAGCCCACCGCCGCTCGTCTTCTCCGAGCCCGACGAGGACGCCATCGCGCGCCAGCATGCGCTGAGGCTGCGCTCCGCCGCCGCGCTGGTCGTGGACCAGCAAGAGGGGCAGCTGTTGTACGCCAAGAACACCGATGCGGTCATGCCGATCGCGTCCATCACCAAGCTCATGACGGCGATGGTGGTGCTGGACTCCGGCGTGCCGCTCGATGACATGATCACCATCGGGCCTACTGACGTGGACCTGCTCAAGGGCACGCGTTCCCGGCTGAAGGTCGGTGTGACGCTGAGCCGGCGCGAGTTGCTGAAGCTCGCGCTGATGGCGTCGGAGAATCGGGCCGCCGCCGCCCTCGCCCGGAGCCACACCGGCGGCACGTACATGTTCGTGGAGGCGATGAACCAGAAGGCTCGCAACCTGGGCATGTATGACACGCGCTTCCTTGACGCCACCGGTCTGAATCCCAGAAACGTCTCCACCGCTCAGGACTTGGCGGTCATGGTCAACGCCGGGTACCAGTACCCGCTGATCCGCGAGTTCACGACCAGCGAGTCGCATCGGGTCGCGCTTCCGGAGCGGCGCTATGCGCGCGTGGTGTCGTTCCGCAACTCGAACGGTCTGGTCCGTAGCAAACAGTGGGAGATCGGGCTGTCCAAGACCGGGTACATCAGCGAGGCGGGTCGCTGCCTGGTCATGCAGGCTACCATCGCGGCCAAACCGGTCATCATCGTGTTGCTCGATTCCTGGGGCAAGCTGTCGCGTGTCGGCGATGCCAATCGCATCAAGCGCTGGGTAGAGGGGCTGGTGTTCGGTACCCCGCCCGCAGGCACACGTAGGCCCCGCATCAGCTGATCGCGGCGCACCCGCGCGAGAACCGCCGCTCGTGCGGCGGTTCTTTTTTGCGCGCTCGCGGTGCTATGATGTGCGTTGATCTTCAAACGCGCCGCGCTGCGCCTGGCCACTGCGTCGCGGCGCCGCCGGCGCGAGTGGAACATTTTCAGCATGCGCGTCGGCCTCTTCGTGACCTGTCTGATCGACCTGATGCGTCCGCGCATCGGCTTCTGCGCGCTCGGTCTGCTTGAGGCCGCCGGCTGCGAGGTGATCGTTCCGCCAGCGCAGACGTGCTGCGGTCAGCCGGGTTACAACTCGGGCGACCGCAGGGCCGCGCAGCTCCTCGCGAAGAAGCTGCTGTCCGAGTTTCGCGACTGCGACTACGTGGTGGTGCCATCCGGCTCCTGCGGCGGCATGATCAAGCTGCACTATGCCGAGCTGCTGGCCGAATTCACTGACTTGACCCCGGAGGTGGAGCGGCTTGCCGCCCGTACCTACGAATTGACCGACTTCCTGGTTCGCGTGCTCGACTTGCGGCAGGTGCCCGGTCGCTTCTCGGGCAGCGCGACCTATCACGACTGCTGCTCCGGCCTGCGCGAACTGGGGGTCAAAGCCCAGCCGAGACTACTGCTATCCAAAGTCGCGGGGCTGTCGGTGAAGGAAATGGCGACCCCCGAGCAGTGTTGCGGGTTCGGCGGCGCGTTTGCGGTGAAATACGCTGACATCTCCTCGCGCATCGCCGATCAGAAATGCGACGACATCGCGGCGGCGGGCGTCGACGCGGTGGTGTTGGGCGATCTCGGCTGCATGCTGAACATCGAGGGTCGGCTGCGGCGGCGCGGAGACCACCGCACCAGAGTGCTGCACGTGGCCGAGGTCCTGGCGGGCGAGACCGGTGGGACTTAGCCGCTTGGCGCTTGTTTCGAGCCGGACATCCGTGCGTTGCGTCCGGTGATGCCCCACGCTCGCCTCCCCGCGCCGCAGATGCAGCGCGACCCCTGAAGCAAAGATTCGGCGCGATGCAAGTCAGCTCCCACCGGTTTAAGGCGCAAGCCGCCGAACGCTTGGCCAATCCGCAACTCACCCGGGCCTTGTCCAATCTGCGAGACCGAATGGTGTCGGGGCGGGCGAGCTCGATCGCAGAACTGGACAACTTCGATGAGATCCGCGAGAGCGCAAAGCAAGTGCGCGACTTCGCGTTGGAACACTTGGATTATCTGTTGGAGCAGTTCGAGCGCAACGCAACTGCCCGCGGGGCCAAAGTCCACTGGGCGCGAACCGCCGACGAGGTGAACCGACTCGTGCTCGGGATCGCGCAATCACACCGTGTGCGCAAGATCATCAAGTCGAAGTCCATGCTGGGGGAGGAGACGGGTCTTAACGCGTTCCTGCAGCGTGCGGGCATCGAAGTGCGCGAAACCGATCTCGGCGAGTACATCATCCAGGAGGCGCACGAGACCCCCTCGCACATCATCGCGCCCGCTGTGCATCGCACGAAAGAGGAGGTGGCCGATCTGTTTCACCAACGCCACCGGCTGCCGCGCAAGACCGACATCGCCGAGCTGACACGCGAGGCGCGCATGCTCCTGCGCCCGCACTTCCTGAGCGCGGACATGGGAATCACCGGCGCCAACTTCTTGGTCGCCGAGACCGGCACGAGCATGATCGTCACCAACGAGGGGAACGGTCGCATGACGACCACGCTGCCGCGCGTGCACGTGTGCATCGCCGGCATCGAGAAGGTGCTGCCGACGCTGGAGGACGTCTCGTTCATTCTGCGGTTGCTCACCCGTTCGGCGACGGGCCAATCGATCAGCAACTATTTGAGCTTCACCACCGGGCCGAAGCACGCCAACGACGCGGACGGTCCGGCCGAGTTTCACATCATTCTCGTCGACGCCGGCCGCGCGCGGGTGCTTGGCTCCGATCTGCGGGAGGCCCTGCGCTGTATCCGCTGTGGCGCGTGCATGAACCACTGCCCCGTGTATCAGAACATCGGCGGCCACCCGTACGGTTGGGTCTATCCCGGCCCGATCGGATCGGTGCTGACGCCCGCCTACGTCGGGTTGGAGAAGGCGATCGATTTGCCCAATGCCGCCACGCTCTGCAACCAATGCGGCGTGGTGTGTCCCGTGAAGATCCCGTTGCCCGACCTGTTGCGCAAGCTGCGCGAGAAGCAGGTAGCACAGGCTCTACGGCCCCGGTCCGAACGTTTGACGTTGGCGTTGTGGGTATGGGCTGCAGCGCGCCCGCGCGTGTATGCGCTGGTGTCGCGCCTCGCCGCGCGCTGGTTGCACCGGGCCGGCGGACGATCAGGACTGATCCATTCCATCCCTGCCGGCACGGGCTGGACCCGCGACCGCGATTTGCCGGCGCCCGAGGGGAAGACGTTTCGGGATCTCTATGCGCAGCGCTTCCGCAGCCGGAGCCTGTGAGCCCGGCCGACACCTATGCACCATATCGTATTCTTGGACCGCGCCATACTGCCGCTGGAGCTGAAGCGCCCGTCGTTCCCCCACGCGTGGATCGAGTATCCCATCACAACCGAAGAACAACTTGGACAGCGCCTGCGCGAGGCGACGATCGTGATCTCCAGCAAGGTCCCGCTGCGAAGGCCCGTTCTGGAGAACTGCCCGGATCTCCAGTTCATCGCCGTGGCGGGGACGGGTTACGACGGGTTTGACCTGGAGTACTGCCGCAGCCGCGGCATCCCGGTGTCCAATGTGCATGGCTATGCGGAGCATACCGTCGCGGAGCACGCGTTCATGTTGATGCTGGCGCTGGCACGGGCGCTCCCGGCCTACCGCGTCGACGTGCAGGGCGGGCGATGGCAGAAGGCGCAGCCCTTCTGCCTGCTCAGCCACCCGATCATCGATATGTACGGCAAGACCTTGGGCGTCATCGGGGAGGGGGTGATCGGCGGGCGAGTGGCCCAGATCGCAGCCGGCTTCGGGATGCGCGTGTTGTTCGCGGACCACGCCGAACCAAAAGCGCCGGGGCTCGATTACCTGGCGCTCGATCAGCTGCTCGAGGCGAGCGATGTAGTCAGCCTACACTGTCCGTTGACGGCGGACACGCGCAACCTGATCGGGGAGCCCCAACTCAAGCGCATGAAGCGCACTGCGCTGCTGATCAACACCGCGCGCGGCGGGTTGGTAGATGAAGCGGCGCTGGCGAAGGCGTTGCGCCAGGGCTGGATCGCAGGCGCTGGCATCGACGTGTTGAGCCACGAGCCGCCGCGCCATGGGAACGTGCTGTTGGAGCTGGACCTGCCCAACCTCATCGTGACCCCCCACGTGGCTTGGGGGAGCCAAGATGCCATGGAGGCGTTCGCGGAACAGCTCGTCGGCAACCTGGAGGCGTTCGCCGCGGGCCGTCCGCGTAACCTGGTAACCTGAGACAGGCTGAGGCAGCGCACGCCCCAAGGCCGATGCGCGTCGGGGGGCGCAGAGTGGCCGGGGACGGGGAGAGCCAATGGGTGCGGTAGCCCCCGGAGGGATCCCCGAGGGCGCGAGCCCGCCGAACCCAGCACTGGTGCGCCCGTTCGTGACCGGGCTTCACAGATCAAGAGGGATCCTCCACGAGACACGACTCGGCACCATGGCGGCACGAGACGACATCCTGGCCCGGATCCGCGCAGCGCTAGGGCGGGACCGGCCGCTGACCGATGCGGAAGCGGCGGCAGTGCGCGCGAAGCTTCGCGAGCACCCACGCGGACCACTGCCGCGCATGGATTGGGACCGCGTCACGCGCTTCCGCGAGCGCTGCATATCCCTCTCTAGCACCGTGGATGCGGTCGCGGATCTCGCGCATGCGCCGGGCGCCATCTCACGCTTTCTCGCGGCAAGCAATCTTGGGCCATCGGGCGCATGCTGGCCGCAGTTCGCGGGACTGGATTGGAGCGGCGCTGGACTGTCGATTGAAGCGCGCCCGGCCCGCGCGGAGGACCAACTCGGCATCACCGGCGCGTACTGCGCCATCGCAGAGACCGGCACGTTGATGTTGCTCTCCGGCGGGGACACGCACGCGACGACCAGCCTCCTGCCGGATACCCACGTCGCCCTCGTTCCCGTCTCCCGCATCGTGCCGGCCATGGAGGACGGATGGGACCTCCTGCGCCGGGAGCACGGGTCTCTGCCGAGGCAGGTGTCCTTCATCTCTGGCCCGTCGCGAACCGCCGATATCGAGATGACGCTGGTGCTGGGCGCCCACGGACCCTGCCGAGTGCACATCGTTCTGGTGACAGGCGAGTAGCGATCCGGCTACGCCCGCGGCCGCACTGCATGCCGCGAGGATCGCCGATCAGAGCGATGCGCATCGCTGACGAGAGGCGGGGGGTGGCCCGCTCCGCCGGCGATTGCCGAGCTGGGACGGCGCCGATATGATCTCGGGCGTTGCGCTGGACCAGAACACGACCGGCCCTGGAGCCGGGCATCGCGTATGCCATCCGCCCCTTCCGTGCCGATCGAATTCGTGCTGTTCGCGCTGACGCTGATCGGCATCGCGCTGTTCTATCGCCGCACGCTCGAGGTTGCGCTAGCCGGACTTGCCGCCGTCGTGGTGTACAAGCTGCTGGTCACGGGGTTCCGCGAAGGTACTGGAGTCTCCGGACTGGCAACTCACCTGGGCCATGAGTGGGTGGTACTCGCCAACCTGCTTGGGCTGCTGACCGGGTTCGCATTGCTCGCGAACCACTTCTACGAGAGCCGCCTTCCTCAATCGCTTCCAGAGATCCTGCCGGACGACTGGAAGGGCGGCTTCGCGCTGTTGCTCATCGTATTCGTCGTGTCGTCGTTTCTCGACAATATCGCGGCCGCGATCATCGGCGGGACGATGGCGCGGGCCGTATTCCGGGGCAAGGTGCACGTGGGCTACGTGGCGGCCGTCGTAGCCGCCGCCAATGCCGGGGGAGCCGGCAGCGTCGTCGGCGACACCACCACGACGATGATGTGGATCGACGGGGTCCACCCGCTGGCGGTCCTCGACGCATATGTGGCCGCCGGTGTTGCCGTGCTGGTGACCGGGCTCATCGCTGCATTCCAGCAGCAGCGTCATAGCCCGATTCTAAAGCATGCCCCCCCCGGCACAGTCATCGACTGGCCCAGAGTGTGGGTCGTGGCGTTCGTGCTCGGCGCCGCCATCGCCGCCAACGTCACAGTCAACGCGTTGCTGCCGGAGCAGGCTGACCGCTTGCCCTTCGTCGGCCTAGCCGTCTGGGGCGCATTGCTGCTCTCGTCGCGGCTGCGCCGTCCTGACTACAGACTGGTGCCGGCCGCTGCCCGCAGTAGCGTGTTCCTCCTCGCACTGGTCCTGAGCGCGTCGCTCATGCCGGTGGAGCGGTTGCCCACCCCCACCGGGGTTTCGACGCTCGGCCTGGGCTTTGTGTCCGCGGTATTCGACAACATTCCGCTCACCGCCTTGGCGCTGGAACAAGGCGGCTATGACTGGGGCATGCTCGCGTACAGCGTCGGGTTCGGCGGGTCGATGCTCTGGTTCGGCTCCTCGGCCGGGGTCGCGATGAGCGGCCTGTATCCGGAAGCGCGCTCGGCGGTGCTATGGCTTCGGGCCGGCTGGCACGTGGTGGTGGCGTACCTGGTCGGGTTTGCCGCCCTGATGCTGGTGCTGGGCTGGCACCCGACGCCCAAACGCGCGCCGGTCCTGGGCAGCCTGCCGTCTTGCGCCGCACAAGACGCGAGCAAAGCTTGCGGATCGATTCCCGTTCACGGTACTCTCCCACCCTCATGGCACTGGCAGGGTGGCATCGCGAACGGCTTCTGGGCGTAGGTTGCTGCAACCGCGCCGATGGTGCCCAGAGAGCTGAGCCGCGGGCCCGATCGCGCGACAAGAAGGGAGCGCCTGAATGAAGAAGAAGGTTCTCGTCATGCGCGAGGTATTTGACGAGACCCTGGAGTATCTGGCCCAGCATTTCGAGGTCACCTCCAACCAGGCCAACGTCAAGTACCCGCCGGACGAGGTGGCCCGGAGGCTGCAGGGCATGGATGCCGCGGTCATCACGTCCAGCGATCGCATCGACGAGGCGCTGCTGTCGCGCTGTCCGAGCCTGAAGGCCGTTTGCAGCGCGAGCGTGGGGTACAACCACATCGACGTCGAAGCTTGCAGCCGCCACGGCGTGATGGCCACAAACACTCCGGGGGTCTTGACCGACAGCGTCGCCGATCTTGCCATAGGGTTGACCCTTGCCACGCTGCGCCGGCTTCCTGAGGGGGTGGCGATGGTGCGGCGCGGAGAGTGGAAGGGAACGCACCTGAAGGAGCTGCTCGGCCAGGATCTGCACCATGCCACCGTCGGCATCGCCGGTTTCGGCCGCATCGGGCAGACGATCGCGCAGCGCTTGCGCGGCTTCGACGCCACGATCTTGTACCACAGCCGCCATCGAGTCGACGCCCAGATCGAGCAAAGGCTGAGTGCGACTTACGTTTCCAAAGATGAGCTGCTGACCCAGGCAGACGTGGTCATCCTGATCCTGCCGTACACCGCGGAGACGCACCACTTCATCGGCAAGGCAGAGCTGGAAAAAATGAAGCATACCGCGGCGCTGATCAACATGGCCCGTGGCGGGGTCGTGGACGACGCTGCGCTCGCTGCCGCTCTCGCCGCGGGCCGAATTTGGGCCGCGGGTTTGGACGTGTACGAGAACGAGCCCAATATCACTCCTGCGCTCTTGGAGTTGAGCAATATCGTGCTGACGCCGCACATCGCGAGCGCGACCGAACGCACGCGCAAAGGTATGGCGATGCTGGCGGCCCGCAATTGCGTCGCGGCGCTCACGACGGGCAAGCCGCCGAACCTGCTGAACCCGCAAGCGCTGGCCGGCAATAGGATTCAGCAGGTGAGCCTGGCGGAGAGTCCAGGGGCGCAGTAAGTCGCCTCGGCGATCGGCGGCCGGCCTTCGGCATCCTACAAATCATGAACGACCTGTACCCGATGAGCCTCGTAGAGGCAGTGCGCAGACTGTCCTCCGGCGAGGTCAGCAGCGAAGCCTACACGCGTAGCTTGTTCGCGCGCATAGACCAACTGGAGCCGCGGGTTCAGGCGTGGCAGCTGCTCGATCGCGAGCGCGCATTGGAGGCGGCACGCGAGGCGGACCGCCGGCTGCGAGCTGGGCGCATGCCCGGGGCCCTGCAAGGCGTGCCCGTGGGGGTCAAGGACATCATCGAGGTGCGCGGGATGGTGACCGGGATGGGCTCGCCCATCTACCAGCACTACGTCCCGGAGATGAACGCCGAAGTCGTCGACCGCTTGCACGCTGCGGGTGCGATCGTGCTCGGTAAGACTGTGACTACCGAGTTCGCATTCCTCGTCCCAAGCAAAACGCGCAACCCCTGGAGTAACGCGCACACCCCCGGCGGCTCATCCAGCGGCTCTGCCGCGGCGGTGGCCGCAGGCTTCGTTCCTGCCGCGATCGGCACGCAAACCAACGGTTCAGTGATCCGCCCGGCGGCGTTCTGCGGAGTGGTCGGGTACAAGCCGGGCAAAGGGGTGTTGTCCACCGACGGGATCCTGCCCTTCAGTCCGACGCTGGATCAGCCGGGGGCGTTCGCACGCAGCGTGGAGGACGCCGCGCTGATCGTGGCGCACCTGGCGCACTCGCGCTGGATCATCAGTCCGCAGATCAGCGCGCTCAAACATGCGCCGCGGGTCGTTGCGGTGCGCAGCCCCGTGTGGCAGCTCGCGCAATCCGACCAGCGCACCCGGTTCGCCACCGATATCGCGGTGTTGCGCGAAGCGGCCGCCATCGTCGACGAGGTGGAGCTGCCCTCCAGCTTCAACGAGGCGCACAAGGTCCACCGCGTGATCATGTTGTACGAAGGGGCCGCGGCATCGCGCCGGGTGCGCAGCCTCTACGCAGACCAGCTGAGCGAATTCCTGCGCAAGGCACTCGAGGAGGGGGACCGCATCTCCAGTTCCGACTATGAGCGGGCCATGCGCAAGCGCGAAGCGCTGCAACGGGATTTCTCACGCTTCCTCGACGACTACGATGCGGTGGTGACCGCGCCGGCGGCGGGCGAGGCACCGGCATCCCTGGAGACTACCGGTGATCCGAGCTTCTGCACGATTTGGACGCTGCTAGGGGTGCCCGCCGTCACGATCCCCACGGGCATGGGCAGTTCCGGTCTGCCCCTTGGGCTGCAAATCGTCGGCAATCAGGGCGAATCCAACCATCTGCTTGCCACCGCCATGTGGTGCGAACGGCAGCTTCCCTTCCGCCAGCTGCTCGCCCGCGAGAAGTCCGCCTGAACTGGATCGCTACGGACGCCTGCGCGCGTAGCGTGCGCCATACTTGGCGGAAGTCCTGCCTGCAGTCAAGGTCGGCTGGATGTGGCTACCGCCGGCTGGACCTGGATCACCCCGCTCGCCCAGCGCCGCGCAATCGGAAACTGGGAGTCTATCCCCTCATTCCAGGAGAGCACGGCATAGCCCGCGGAATGAATTCGTGTAGCGATCGCCTCGGCCTGCCGGCGAAACACGATCTCCGCTTCGCCGACCCCGCCGATGCTGAGCGGACTCATCAGCAGATCGATACGATAATGAGCGGCGTCGAGCTGGCTGACCTTTGCTTGCCAGGTCGTCTGCTGCGGATCGGCCGGGGCGGCGCGCGGTGGCACGGGGTGGGGATGAACGGTGTTGGGTGTAGCGCCTCCCGTATTCGTGGGCATCACGGGACTGCACCCCGCGCTGGCGACAGCAGCGGCGACAGCGACAGCGATTCGCCTCATCGTTCCTCTCCTCGCACTCATGGCAACGATCCCGGCCCGAGGATAGCGCGGAACCCAATCAACAGGCGGGGCCGGCAGACTTTTCCGTGCAGCCGCCGCCAAGAGCGGCCGCGATTTGCCGCTCGCGGCGGCGATCACGCGGATACGCGCCGCCGACCGGAAGCTAAGCAGAATCTACTCCAGCGGCGCCTCCCCGCCTTCTCTCGGCGCGGGGAACTCGCAGCGCCTTCCGCATGCAAACTGCGGAGGCGGGGCAGAGCTGCTGGAACTCCGCGGTCGCCTGCAAGGGGGCAGGTGCTTGAGCCCGTTCGATGGAGCGGAACCCACGCTGCGCGAAATAGCCCTCGGCCGTCTGCGTCAGCAGGTACAGGTTGGCGATGCCCGCCTGTCTCGCGCGTTTCTCCAGCAGGTCGCAGAGGCGCTCGGCGATGCCGAGCCCCCGATGGTCCGGTGCCACGGCAACGGAGCGCAGCAGCGCATCGGTTCCCGCGGGGACGACAGCGGCCACGCCCACGACCTGCCCGTCGTGGCGGGCGACCAAAAACCCGCCCAGCATCGCCGGCGTGATGTCTTGCGTGGGCAGGCTGCAGGACTTCAGGAGCGCGAGGACCGCCGGCAGATCCTCGACAGACGCTTGGCCGTAATCGGTCATCGTGTCACCGATGTCGCAGTTTGTAGCCGGCTAGCTCGGAGCACAAGAGCCGGCGCGCTAAAATAGGACTCTTCTCGCACCTGTCCGGTCTGAGGCGTGATCGGACCCCTGCTCGTGGCCAGTCTTCCGACGACCGTTCCTCTTCCCGACCTTTTGACGGACCTGCACTCGCGGTTGGCGCACTGTTTGATCCGAGACCGCCACCGCCTGCGGCTTGGCCTGCAGCGAGCGGCAGAGTCGGCGCGCGCAGGTCGCCCTTCATCGGATGCATTCAGCGCCCTGGCGCAGGAGCTGGCGCAGTCGGAAGCAGAGTTTCAGGCGCGGCGCAGTGCGTTACCGAGCGTGACCTATCCCGAGGAGCTGCCGGTCAGCGCCATGAAACAAGAAATCGCCCAGGCCATCACCGAGCACCAGGTAGTGATCGTGTGCGGCGAGACCGGCTCGGGCAAGACCACTCAGCTGCCGAAGATCTGCCTGGAGCTCCAGCGCGGAGTGGCCGGCATGATCGCCCACACGCAGCCGCGCCGCATCGCCGCGCGTAGCGTGGCCGCGCGCATCGCTCAGGAGCTCGGCACGCCACTCGGCGAGCAGGTCGGCTATCGGGTCCGGTTCAGCGATCGTGTGGGAGTGCGCAACCACGTGCGTGTGATGACCGACGGGATCCTGCTTGCCGAGACGCAGAGCGACCGGTATTTCACCGCCTACGACACGATCATTCTGGACGAGGCGCACGAGCGCAGCCTCAACATCGATTTCCTGCTCGGCTACATCAAGCGGCTGCTGCCGAAACGGCCGGAACTCAAGCTCATCATCGCTTCCGCCACGATCGACGCTCAGCGCTTCTCGCGCCACTTCGGCAACGCCCCGGTGATCGAGGTGTCCGGGCGCTTGTACCCAGTGGAGCTGCGCTACCGGCCGATCGAGCAAGACGAGAGCACCGGCGAAGCGCCGGAGTTGCCGGAAGCCATCGTCGATGCAGTGGACGAGCTCTCGCGCTTGTCCGCCAGCGGCGACCTGCTCGTCTTCCTGCCGGGCGAGCGCGAGATACGAGAATGCGCGGAGGAGCTGCGCAAGCATCATCCTCCCCACACCGAAATCTTGCCGCTGTTCGCCCGGCTGTCGGCCGCCGAGCAGGAGCGCGTGTTTCAACGTTCCGCCGAACGGCGCATCGTGCTGGCGACCAATGTCGCGGAGACCTCGCTCACGGTGCCGGGCATCAAGTACGTGATCGACTCGGGTTTGGCGCGGGTCAACCGCTACAGCTACCGCAACAAGGTCGAGATGCTCCAGGTCGAGCCGATCTCGCGCGCCTCCGCCGACCAGCGCGCCGGGCGCTGCGGGCGTGTGATGAGCGGGGTATGCGTGCGCCTGTACGGCGAGGAGGATTACCTGTCGCGGCCGGACTTCACCGACCCCGAGATCCTGCGCTCCTCGCTGGCTTCCGTCATTCTGCGCATGAAGGCGCTCAAGCTGGGCGAAGTGGAAGACTTCCCGTTCCTCGAAGCGCCCTCGGCACGCGCCGTTGCCGACGGGTATCAGCTGCTCGCCGAGTTGAACGCGATCGACGAGCGCAAACGGCTCACCGCAGTGGGCGCACAGCTCGCTCAGCTGCCGGTGGATCCGCGGATGGCGCGCATGATCGTGGCGGCGCGCGACGAGGGATGCCTGAGCGAGATCTTGATCATCGCAGCAGGGCTGGCGGTGCAGGACCCGCGCGAGCGCCCGCTTGACAAGCACGAGCAGGCCGATAGCGCGCACGCGCAATTCGCCGACGAGCGCTCCGAGTTCCTGGGACTCATCAAGCTGTGGGCCTTCTTCGACGACGCCCTCAAGCACCGGAAGTCCAACCGCAAGCTGGCCCAGGCCTGTCGCGAGAGTTTTCTGTCTTTCGTGCGTCTGCGCGAGTGGCGCGACCTGCACGGGCAACTGCACGCGCTCATTTCCGAGATGGGCTGGCATCCGAATGAGAAAGCGGCCGGCTACGACCAGATCCATCGCGCCTTGCTCTCGGGGCTGCTCGGCAACATCGGCTGCAAGTCCGACGAGCCCGGCATCTATCTCGGCGCGCGCGGGATCAAGTTTGCGATTTTCCCCGGCTCCGCGCTGCGCAAGAAGGGCCCGCAATGGCTGATGGCCGCGGAGCTTACCGAGACCACGCGCTTGTATGCGCGCTGCGCGGCCGCTACCGATCCGGCATGGCTGGAACGCGTCGGTTCGCATCTCACCAAGCGGACGATTCACGATCCGCACTGGGAGCGGCAGCCGGCACAGGCGATGGCGTTCGAGCGGGTGACCGTCTACGGGTTGGTCGTGGTGCCCAGGCGCCGCGTGGCGTTCGGGCCCATCGATCCAGCCGCGGCGCGTGAAATCTTCATCCGTGAGGGCTTGGTGCACGGTCAGCTCGAGACCAACGCGGAGTTCCTGCGCCGCAACCGGGATCTGTGCGGCGAGGTCGAAGAGTTGGAGCACAAGTCGCGCCGTCACGATGTGTTGGTGGACGAGTCCCACATCTTCGCGTTCTATGACGAGCGCGTGCCTCGGGACGTGTGGAGTGGCCAGCAGTTCGAGCGCTGGCGGCGCGAGGCGGAGCGCACCGAGCCTCGCCTGCTGTTTCTCACGCGCCAGCACCTGATGCGCCATGCGGCCGAGGAGATCACCGAGGAGCGGTTCCCCGAAAGACTCGAAATCGGGGGCATCGTATATCGCCTCAGCTACCGCTTCGATCCGGGCCATGGCCTGGACGGAGTGACCATCACGGTCCCGCTGCACTTGCTCAACCAGGTGGACGAGCGGCGTCTCGAGTGGCTGGTGCCGGGGCTGCTGCGGGACAAGGTCACGCATCTGGTGCGTGCGTTGCCCAAGAATCTGCGCCGGCATCTGGTCCCCGTTTCGCAGGCCGTCACGGCCTGCCTGGAACACCTCGACCCTAGCGTGCCGTCGCTGGCAACGGCGTTGTCCCAAGCGATCGGCAAGATCACCGCTCTGGAGGTGCCTGAGGAAGCGTGGGACTTCAGCGACCTGCCGCCGTTTCTGCGCATGAACATCCGCGTGGTCGACGAGCAAGGGGTAGAGCTCGACATGGGCCGCGATCTCGCCGAACTGCGCGCGGGGCTGGGCGTGAAGGCGCGCCGCCAGTTCAGCGAGAGTGCGGCGGCACGCTTCGAGCGCAAAGGACTCACCGGCTTCGACCTCGACGAGCTGCCCGAGCAGGTGGAGTTCACTCGCGCGGGCCAGCGGCTGATCGGGTATCCGGCGCTCGTCGACGAGGGCAAGTCGGTGTCGCTCGTCCTGCTCGATACCGAGCACGAGGCACGCGCCGCCACGCGCGTGGGCCTGCGCCGGCTGTTCCAGTTCGCTGCCGCGGAACAGGTGAAGTTCCTCGCGCGCAACCTGCCCGGGCTGCAGGAGCTGGCGCTGCGCTACGCACTGTTGCTGGAATTGGAGGGCGGCAAGCCGGAGAAGGGTGCGGTCCTGGACCGGCTGCGGGAAGAGTTGGTGGACGCGGTGTGCGATCGCGCCTTCTTCGTCGAGCAAGAACCGGTGACCACGCGTGCCGCGTTCAACGCGCGGGTGGCGAAGGCCAAGACGCGTCTCATGGACGTTGCCCAGGAGGTTTGCCGCGTCGTCGGCGAGATGCTGGCGGAGTATCAGCAGCTCCGGCCGCGGCTGAATCAGCCGGGGGTGCCGATCTGGCAGCGAGCCATGACCGATATCCGCAACCAGCTCAAGGCGCTGCTCCCCGCCGGCTTCATCGTCTCCACTCCGCTGCCGCGCCTCAAGCACCTTCCCCGTTACCTGAAGGCCATCCAGTTCCGCCTGGACAAGTTTTCCGTGAACCCCGCCAAGGATGCCGAGTGGCAGCAGCAGATCCAGCAGTGGTGGCAGGCGTATCAGGCGCGCATGGCCGCGCAGCGGCAGGCCGGCGAGTTCGACCCCAAGCTCGAAGAGTTTCGCTGGATGATCGAGGAGCTACGCGTGTCACTATGGGCCCAGCAGCTCAAGACGCCGTATCCGATCTCGTTCAAGCGGTTGGCCAAGCATTGGGACGAGCTCGGACGCGCCGGGGCCAGGGCCGCGGCCGGTTCCCAATCGCCTCCAAGCTGCTAAACTGGGCTTGTGTCCGCGGGAGGCGGCGCCAGATCGCCCTGCCAGCGGCAAGCGAAGGAGGGGAACTGTGAAAACGATCCAGGAAATCCTGCAGGCAAAGTCACACAAGCTGCTGTCCATCTCGCCGGATGCCAGCGTCTTCGATGCGCTCAAAGTCATGGCCGAAAAGGAAGTGGGTGCACTGGTCGTGCTGGATGGCGAGCGGCTGGCCGGCATCTTTTCCGAGCGCGATTATGCGCGCAAGGTGATCTTGCACGGCAAGTCGTCGAAGGACACCGCGGTGCGGGAGATCATGACGCCCAAAGTGATCTGCGTGCGGCCAGATCAGAGCGTGGAGGATTGCATGGCGCTGATGACCGATAAGCGCGTGCGGCACCTGCCCGTCCTGGCGGACAAGAAGGTGATTGGCGTCATCTCCATCGGCGACGTCGTGAAGGCGGTGATCTCCGAGCAGAAGTTCATGATCGAGCAGCTGGAGCACTACATTCATAGTTAAGACGCCGCGACTCGCGGCGCGGTCCCGGCATGCTGCCAGCGGGACCGCCATAGCTTGCACAAAGCCTCAAGGACAGTCGATGCGCCTTTGCCGGGCCGCCTGCTCGTTGCTTGCTGCCGGATGGCTTGCGGCATGCTCCACACAGGAGCGCCTCACCGCGGAAGCGACACCTTGCTCCAGCCGGGAGGTGAACATTGTGACCAGCGAGTTCGCCCGGCGAGGCAGCACCACCGCGTGGTGCGCCGAATGCAAAGGCAAGACCTACCAGTGCGCGAGCAACGCGGACCACACGAAAGTGCAGTGTCGCGAGCTCGGCGCGGACGAGATCTGTCGCTGACCCCGCGCCCCCGGCCGGTGCCCCGGCTCGAGTCGTGCTGGTGCCATATCGGCGGTGCGCGATCCAGCGTGCGACCGCGCGGCCCGAGCCATCCAGGCGGTCGAGCGATGCGACGGCGCCGGCGTCGATATGCAGACTGACGCTTACGCCCCGAGAACGCGAGCGGGCTGGTTCTGCGCGGTGCTCCTGGCCGTCGGCCTGACGGGCTGCCAGAGCACGAAGCAGATTGAGCAGCCTGTGTTCACCGGGCCACCCAGCATCGGTGGGCTGCGCGTGGAAACCCCCCCAGCCCTCAGCGCTCCCACCCCGCACTTCAAGCAGCTCAAGCTCTCGCTGCTTGCGCCGCGCGACGGGCATGTCATTGGCATGGCGATCGAGAGCCTCAAGGCGGCCGACAAAGGCCTCGGTCAATACACAGAGGATGCGGCGTACGGCATGGGCCGGCAGAAGTGCACGCTCAACAACAGGTCCGACGCGGTCGGCGTGGGCGGCTTTCTGGTGTTGCAGGAGGTGGCGCAGACGTGGTCGACGGATTGCCCGAATTGGGGCAAGGGGACGGTCCGACGCGAGGTGAGCTCGATGGAGGTCCTGTCGGGGCAGTTGTTTCCGCTCAAGGTCGGCAACAAGCTGAAGTTGCGTTACACCGTGCTGGGCAGTGAGCGCGGCCAAGACGAGGCTGTCGCCGACTCCGCGGAGAACTGGGAGGAGAGCTATGAGGTGGTGGAACGCGTCCCGGACTATCGGCTGGCGAACGGGCGCTCGCTCGGAGAGGTGTTCGTAGTCCGCACCACAACGCTGATCGGACGCAAGGAGCGCAAGTACACGTTCCTCTACTCGACGCTGCTGGCATGGAGAGTGGGCTACACCACGGATATGCGCGTCGTCCTGGTAGACTGGCTGAACTAGCCGGGGCGCGCGATGCGCGTGAAGTCCTGGCGCGTCTAGAGGCACACAAGCGTGATCCATACGGGAAGCTGTCATTGCGGCGCGGTGCTGATCGAGGTCGAGGCGCCCGAGGACGTGGAGGTCTACGAGTGCAACTGTTCCATGTGCGAGCGAACCGGCTTTCAGCATCTCATCGTTCCCGCGCACCGGTTCCGCCTCGTGCGCGGACAGGAAAGCCTGGCGAGCTACACCTTCAACACCGGCGTAGCGAAGCATCTGTTCTGCCGCGTCTGCGGAGTCAAGCCCTTCTACGTTCCGCGCTCGAACCCCGACGGCTTCAGCGTGAACCTCCGCTGCCTCGACCGCAGCACGATCCGGTCGGTGAAGATCGCCCCTTTTGACGGGCGCAACTGGGAGGCCAACGCCGGCACGCTGGCAGATCTGTCGAAGCCCGACTAGCCGCGAACGGGCTTAGCCCGCGTGCTGCGGGTCGCTCGCGGCCAGCACTACGGAGAGCTCGGCCTGCCGCTGTGAGACGGTCCAATACCTGCGCAGCAGCTCTTCCCGGGCCGGTTGGGGCACCAGCCGGAAGCCATGCTTCTCGTAGAACAGGATCGCCCACCGCGCAGCCGCCCAGGTTCCCACGAGCAACGGCCTGTCGGTATGCGTGCGTATTTCTGCGAGGAGCCGGCCGCCGATGCCCTGGTTGCGATATCGAGTCCGCACGTACGCGTGCCGGATCAGCGCCACGTCCTCGATCTCCTGCAATCCCATCACGCCGACCAAACCATCGGCGAGCTCGCAGCCCCAAAAGCGGACTCCCTGAGCGATCTCGTGCTGCAACTCTTCGAGCGGCATATACGGTTCCCGCCAGCAGTCGGCCGGGATCACGCCCCAGTAGGCGTGGGCGCCGTCGTTGATCACATTCCAGACGTCGATCCGGTCTGGCTCGCTGCAGGCCCTGAGCATGGGACGCTTTGCTTGCCGTGAACAGGTGATTTCGTATTAGAGTACGCCAATGTCGCTCCGGGCACCGGCCGACCCGTGCTGTTGCGCAAGCTTTGCTGCCTCGCCGTGCTTGCGCAACTGCCGTCGCCTCCCTCGGTCGGGAATCTGATGTGATGCGCAGAATCACTTTGCGCGCCTGGGCAAGACACGTGTTCTTGCCCTGCCTGGCGATCTGGGTCTCAGCCCCTGCAGCGGCAACCCCGATCCATACACCCCACGTGGACGCCGAGCTCGTCGCGGACATGCGCAGCGTCCAAGGCGGGCGGCCGCTCACTCTTGCGTTGAGACTTCAGCACGAGCCGGGCTGGCATACGTATTGGCGCAACCCAGGCGATTCCGGGCTCCCAACGTCGATTCGATGGGAGCTGCCCGAGCATTTTCGCGTTGGACCACTGCGTTGGCCGGCACCGGTGCGGATTGCGATCCCGCCGTTGGCCAACTTCGGGTACGAAGGGGAAACGCTGCTTCTGACCGAGGTCGCGACACCGGCCCGGCTCTCGGCAGGCACGCGCGCCACGATCGGGGCGCAGGCCGAATGGCTGGTGTGCAGAGAGATCTGCCTCCCGGGTGGCGCTCGCTTCCGGCTCTCGCTGCCGATCGTGGCAGCACCACCCGAGCCCGATCCGTACTGGGGGCCGCGCATTGCTCGAGCACGCGCGGAGTTGCCACAGCCACTGACAGGTTGGAGCGCGAAGGCGACTCTGAACGCGGGCTCGATCTCCATCGGGCTGCGGCAGATGCAGGTCGGTGCGCCCGAGATCGACCGGCTGACCTTCTTTCCGTTCGAGGACGGAATCATCGAAAACGCCGCCCAGCAAACCCTTACACGCGACGCGGATGGTTATGTCCTACAGGTCATAGCGGCGCCGGGGCTCGCTCCCGCGACTACCGCCGCAGGTCTACTCGTTGCCGAGCCGGGCTGGGGCGGCAGCCTGCGTTCTGCGGCCGAGATCGAGCTCCCGGTAACGGTGCAGGACACGACTGCGAGCCCAATGACGTCGGTCACGCTCGTGATCGCGTTGCTGTCCGCGCTCGCCGGCGGTGTGATCCTGAACTTGATGCCCTGTGTGTTCCCGGTCGTTTCGATCAAAGTCCTGGGGTTCCTGGAGCGCTCGCACGGAGACCGGCGCCGGCTGCGGCTACACGGGCTGGCGTTTGGGTGCGGCGTGCTGGTCTGCTTCTGGGTCTTAGGGCTGGCCTTGGTCGCGCTGCGGTCGGCGGGCACGGAACTCGGGTGGGGCTATCAACTCCAGTCGCCGGCAGTGGTATCGGGATTAGCGCTGCTGTTCTTCCTCCTCGCGCTGAACTTGAGCGGAGTGTTCGAAGTCGGCAGCTTCCTGCAACGGGTTGCAGGCGTGGCCCGCGTGCATGAGGGCTACGGCGGCTCCTTCCTAGCGGGCCTGCTCGCGTGCGTGGTGGCGACGCCATGCACGGCGCCTTTCATGGGCGCGGCGCTCGGTTACGGCTTGGTGCAGCCGGCGGGAACGGCATTGCTGGTCTTCACCGCGCTGGCCGTGGGGATGGCTGGCCCCTATGTGCTCCTGTCGTTCCTCCCGGCGTTGACGCGACAACTGCCCCGCCCAGGACCATGGATGCAGACACTCAAGCAACTGCTGGCGTTTCCGCTGTACCTGACCGTAGTGTGGCTGGCGTGGGTCCTCGGCGAGCAGCGTGGATTGAGCGCAGTCACCCATCTTCTGGTCGCGCTGGTGCTGATCGGTGCTGGCGCTTGGACTTGGGGCTGGATGGGCAGCGCGAGATTCAGGGGGAGTTCGCCGGTCCCTTGGGCAGTCGCGACCGCGGTGCTGATGGTCGGTGGCGCCGGTATCGCATGGCAGGGCGGGGTTCGCGCCGCAGTGGACCAGGTGCAGATCGGGTGGTCACCGTACAGCGATGCAGCGCTCGCTCGGGCGCGCAGCGAAGGTCGCTGGGTCTTCGTCGACTTCACGGCCGCCTGGTGCGTGACGTGCCAAGTGAACAAGCGGCTCGTGCTCAACGCCGATGTCGTAACCCGCCGTTTCGCCCAGATGCGCGTGACGCTCATGCGGGCGGATTGGACCAGCCGTAACGCCCGGATCGGCGACGCGCTGCGCAGGCTTGGGCGTAGCGGCGTGCCCGTGTACGCTCTGTACTCACCGGGCGATGCGCCGCCCCGCCTGCTTCCCGAGGTTCTGACTCGGGACATCGTGCTGCGGGCGCTCGACGCAGCGGGGCCGGTTGCAGCGTTGAACCTTCGGAACCGACAGGAGCAACCATGAACGGATCGACGACCATGAAGAAGCCAACCCAAATGCGCCGGGCGATGCTGGGCGTGCTGACCTGCGCGCTGGTGCTGCTCACGCCGGCGGCGGCTCCCGCTGCAGTGGCTCCGGGCCAGCCGGCCATCGAGTTCACCCTTGTGGACATCGGCGGTACGTCCCACAGGCTATCGGACCTGCGCGGCAGATATGTCGTGCTGGAGTGGTTCAACTCCGAATGTCCGTTTGTCCAGGCGCACTATGAGAGCGGAGCCATGCAGGCACTGCAAAGGCAGTACACGTCCAAGGGAGTGGTCTGGCTGGCGATCAACTCGACCAACCCCACGCACAGCAATTTCCGCGACGAATCCCAGTCCGCGCACATCTTGCGGGACTGGAAGATGAGCCCCACGGCCTTCATGCTCGACAAGGACGGGAAGGTGGGCCAGGCCTACGGCGCACGCACGACGCCGCACATGTTCGTCATCGATCCGCAGGGCAAGGTCATCTATGCAGGCGGCATCGATGATCGGGCTACCTATCATCCCGGCGACGTGAAAGGGGCCAAAAACTTCGTCGCCGCCGCACTCGACGAATCGATGGCCGGCAGGAGCGTCTCCGTCCCGACCGCACGGCCCTATGGTTGCTCCGTCAAGTACTGAGCGGCCCTGAGCCACGCGGCCAGGATGGCGCAGGCGTGCTGTCGCGTCCAGCGCGACCCTGCAGGATCCTCGCTCGCCAAGCGGCCGCTGAATGAACGAACCTCTCCCGCACGGATTCCGGCTTTGGCCCTTGGGCGATCGCGCGCTGTCGATCGAGCTGGCAGACGATGCCTCGGAGGAGACGGCACTGCGCGTGCGCGCCGTCGCGGAGGACTTCCTCGCCCGGCCTGTGCCGGGGGTGCTCGACGTGGTCCCGGCAGTGAGCACGGTGACGTTGCATTACGAGCCTCTCGCCGTCGAGTCCGCGTCCGAGGCGTCGACCCCTTACGCCGCGCTCGCGCAACAGGTGAGCGCCCGGGTTGCGTCGCTGAACCCCAAGAGCGTGCCGCCGCCCCGGACCGTGGAGATACCGGTTTGCTACGGCGGCCCGTTCGGAGAGGACCTGGACGCGCTCGCCCATGCGCATGGCATGAGCGCCGACGACCTCACCGCCCTGCACTGCGCTCCGCTCTATCGCGTCCAGATGCTGGGCTTCGCGCCGGGGTTTGCCTATCTCTCAGGATTGGATCAACGCCTCGCGACGCCGCGTCGCGCAACGCCGCGCAAGCGTGTACCCGCTGGCAGCGTCGCGATCGGGGGGGAGCTCACCGGGGTCTATCCTCTCGATCTCCCCGGGGGCTGGCATGTGATCGGCCGCTCGCCGGTGCGGTTTTTCGACCCGGAGCGCAACCCCCCGAGCCGTCTCGGACCGGGAGACCGGGTGCGATTCGTCGCGATCGGTCCGGAGCAGTTCGAGCGGCTCCGGCAGGAGGACCGATGGCCCTGAGGGTGCAGCGGGCCGGCATCCTGTCCACCCTGCAGGACCTGGGACGGTACGGTTATCAGCGCTTCGGCGTGCCCGTGGGCGGCGTGATGGATGAGTACTCACATCGCCTCGCCAACCTCGTGGTCGGCAATGACGAGCGGGAGGCAACGCTGGAGGTCACGCTCCTCGGGCCGCGGCTGGAGTTCACTTGCGATACGCTGATCGGCCTGTGCGGTGGCGACTTCGAGTGCAGCATCGATGGGCACCGCGCGCCTATGGCGCGGCCGGTGCTCTCGCGCGCCGGAAGCGTTCTGGACATCGGCGCCTGCCGGCTCGGTTGTCGTGCCTATCTGGCCGTGGCCGGCGGGTTCGATGTGCCACTGGTGATGGGCAGCAAGAGCACGTACCTGCGCGGACACCTGGGCGGATTTCAAGGGCGCGCGCTGCGTCGAGGCGACCTGTTGCCGACTGGAGAGGCACCGACCGGCCTGTACCCCGAGCTTCACGCGCGGCCCGGCCCGTTCCAGTACCCGCGCTGGTCGGTAAACGCCCAGGTGGCGTTCCTCGCCCATGGGCACCACCACATCCGGTTTGTTCCGGGCCGTCACTGGGAACTCTTCGGGGAAGGCGCCCGGCAACAACTCTGCGCAACGCAGTTTCGCATTGGGCCCGACTCAGACCGCATGGGTTATCACCTGGAGGGCGTTGCGCTCGTGCTCGATCGTCCGATCGAGATCCAGTCGGAGGCTGTCACGTTCGGCAGCGTTCAGGTCCCTCCCGACGGACGCCCGATCGTGCTCATGGCCAACCGACAGGCGACCGGCGGCTATCCCAGAATCGGAGAAGTCGCGAGCGTGGACCTTCCATTGCTCGCCCAGCTTCCTCCCGGGGACACCCTGCGCCTGGAGCCGGTCAGTCTGGAGCGCAGTCAGTCGCTGTACCTGCAGCGCGAGCGGGAGCTGGTGCGCTTGCGCGAGGGGCTGAGGATGAGGATGAGAGCATGAGAACCGCGGTAGATCTGAACTGCGACCTGGGCGAGAGCTTCGGCGCTTGGAGCATGGGGGCCGACGAAGCGGTGCTGGGACAGGTCAGCTCGGCCAACGTCGCGTGCGGCTTCCATGCCGGCGACCCGCGCGTTATGCATGGCACCGTGCAGGCCGCACTTGCGCGTGGTGTCGCGGTGGGCGCGCATCCTTCGCTGCCCGACCTGCAGGGCTTCGGACGGCGCGTGATGCACATCTCCCCGCAGGAGGCCTATGACCTGGTGTTGTACCAGACGGGTGCGCTGGCAGCGTTCTGCCACGCGCTAGGCGGGCGCCTGCGCCATGTGAAGCCGCACGGGGCCCTCTACAACATGGCGACCCGCGACGCTGCATTGGCCGCAGCGATCGCGCATGCGGTGCGGGACTTCGACTCTTCGCTGGTGCTGTTTGGACTGGCCGGCAGCGAGCTCGTGCGGGCGGGACGCGCTGCGGGGCTCGAGGTCGCCAATGAAGTCTTCGCGGACCGGACGTATCAATCCGATGGGTCGCTCACCGCGCGCGCACAGCCCAACGCCGTGATCCACGACCTTGAAGACGCGCTCGCCCAGGTCGAATGCATGCTCGTCGAGGGTCGCGTGCTGGCGGTAGACGGGACCCGCGTCGCCGTCGAACCCGACACCATCTGCATTCATGGTGACCAGCCGGGCGCCGCCGAATTCGCTCGCGAGTTACGTGCGCTGCTCGCCAAGCTCGGAGTCGCGGTGCGTGCTCCCTCGCCGAGCACCTGACTCGCCGGGGTGGGACGGAAGCTTCACAACGCGGGCCCGCCGACTTCCCAGTGAGCCCGCGCGCGGCGACCCTCGGTAGGCGCAAATCGCGTTGGATCGATCTGCACAGAGCGTGATCGCCGTCCGTCTTCATTGACGCGATCGAGCGCCGGGCTGGGCGGTGGTACGTCGCCGCCGATTACCCGCACTGGCTGCCGACTGCCGCTCCACTACGCAGGTCCAACTGTGAACTCTCCGTCAAGGAATCGCTGATCTTTGCTTCTCCGGGGCGCTGAATTCCGCGACACCCGGTTAACCCCGATCGGGCCCAGCCTGCGTTTACAGGCGGTGTAACCCTTGATCGCAGAGGAGAACAACATGCAACGCACCGCTGCCCTGATCGGGCTTGTCTTGCTGGCCGCCGCCGGCCGCGCATCCGCGGTCGGCTCGATGGTCGATGTGAGCATCTACGACCGCACCAGTGGCCGGGTGCTGCCGGTCTTCAGCGCGGACGGACGCTACTACGTGGCGGGTCGGCCGGGCAACGAGTACGAGATCCGCATCCGCAACAGCACCGGGACCGATCTCCTCGCGGTGGTCTCGGTTGACGGCGTGAACGTGGTGAGCGGGCAGACGGCCTCGCCGTCCCAAGGCGGCTATGTCGTGAGCGCGGGGCAGGCAGTCCGCATCGCGGGTTGGCGCAAGAGCCTCTCCCGAGTGGCCGCCTTCTACTTCACGGACCATAGCGATGCGTATGCCACTCGGACCGGCCGCCCCGACGATGTCGGCGTCATCGGTGTAGAGCTCTTCCGCAGCAAGACGCCGTCGCCTGTGCCTCTGAACGAAGCTCCGGCGCATGGCTATCCACAGTCGTCAGGTTCGGGACGCACGCCCTACCAGGCGGGAGCCGCGGCCGACGCCGACGCGACACAACGCGCCCCGGCCGCCGCCGCGCGCGGCAGCACGCTCAGCGCCGCGCCCTCCCCGGAGCAGAGCCTGGGGACAGGTCATGGACGCAGCGAGCCATCGCCCGCGCGTTACGCAACCTTCGAGCGTGAATCGGACACGCCCGACGAGATGGTTTCCATCGGCTACGATACGCAAGACAATCTGGTCGCTCGCGGAATTCTGCCGGGCCGCAGCGCTCGGGGACCCAACCCATTCCCCGCGCAGTTCGTCCCCGATCCGCCTGCGCGCTGGTAGCCGCCACACAGTGAGGGCGCAGCGCAGGTTTCATGACATCGCAATCGGCCGCGGTCGCGAGCCCCGCGTATACTCCGGCGGCGATGCACGCCCAGCCGCCGGACGAAGAACTGATGCTACGCTTTGGCGCCGGAGATGCCGCCGCCTTCGACACCCTTTATGCGCGGCATCGGGGCGGCGTATTCCGCTACCTATTGCGCCAATGTGGCAACCGAGCGCAGGCCGAGGAGCTCTTCCAGGACATCTGGATGAACCTGGTGCAGGCGCGGACGCGCTACCGAGTACAGGCCAAGTTCGCGACGTACCTGTACACCCTGGCACACAATCGCCTGATGGACCACTTCCGCCGCCAGCGTGCAGCCGGTCCGGTCTACGACCAACAGGATGATCCCCTCGCCGAGTTCCCCGCGCCCTCGACCGCTGAGCCCGAGCGGCTGGTGCAGTCGCGCCAGCAGGCAGAGCGACTGCTGGATTTGGTGCGGGAGTTGCCGCCGGCGCAACGCGAGACCTTCCTGCTCAGTCAGGAGGGTGAACTGAGCCTGGAGCAGATCGCGCAGGCCACGGGTTGTACCCGGGAGACCGCGAAAAGCCGACTACGCTATGCGCTGGCGAAGCTGCGCGAAGGGATGCAGGAGCTTCTGTGAGCGTGCGCGACGATCGAGAGCTGGACCTACCGCCGTCCGACTTGGCGAAGCTCGAGCGACTTTACCGAGACACGGCGCGGGAAGAGCCACCGCCAGCCGTCGACGAAGCGATACGCGCGGCCGCGCGGCGTGCGGTGCATGCGCGGCCTTCGCTGGCGCGTCCTGCCCTCAGCAGTTCGTGGCGACTTCCGCTATCGATCGCGGCCGTTCTCGTGCTGAGCGTCACACTGACGCTGATGCTGTCCGACCGCGGTGCGCATCTGCCGGCCACGCGCGAGGCCGCGGCACCCGCTCCGCGTGCGCAGCCTCCCGCGACCGGTCGCGTTGGCCGACCACGCCCCGAGCCAGCGGTGACCCCGCCCCCTCCGCGCACCCCGCTGTCCGAGCCGACCTCCGCCGTAGTCCCACCCAAGCTCGCCGAGAGCACCGCACAGGAAGTGGAACAGATGACTCCCCCCGGAGCACCTGCCGAGCGCAATGTGCCTCCGGTGCAGCAGGCAGCCGCAACGGCTCCGCGTCCGTCCACTGCAAGGACACTGTCATCGGAGGATTCTGCGCCGCAGCCCAGTGCGCAGGCCGAGCAGACGCCCGCAAGCAATCTGAGCCGTACCACCTCGGGGCGCGAAGCCGCCGAAGCGCGTACCGCCGCCGTCAATCCGGAGGCCGAGACCAACGCCATGCCCGGGGCGCAGGTTGAGCCACGGCTTCAAGCCGAGTCGCGCGCAGACGAGTCAGCAGGCGCTCCCGCGCAGTCCAAACAGCGCGGCGCGCTCCCGCCGCGCGCGTCGGCGACTGCCGCGGGCGCCACGGCCTTACCCTCAGCATCGCCCGGCGCGCCCTGGGAGGCGAGCGCGGAGGCCTGGCTGAAGCATGTGGACGAGCTGCGTGGTGCGGGACGCCTAGCGGAGGCGCGCGAGAGCTTCGCGGCATTCCGTTTGCGCTACCCCGAGTATCGGCTGCCCGCCGGCTACGTCACACCATAACTGGGTCTGCGAGCACGATCTGCTGCAACCTGTCCGCGGGCCCGCCACGTCTTCCCACTCGCCGTGATGAGTCGAACCGTCAGCGACCCCGTGCGCTCACCGGCCGCACGAGCTCTGCACGATCGCGGCGTGCGGACAGTCAGGCCCCAGGTAGTTCCTACCACGTGCGCGGTGCCCCCGCGGACCGTGTCGTCTGTCAGCAGGGCGGGCCACGGCGGAGATCCGCCGCCGCCCGGCTAAAGTTTCCCGTCCGCGTTCCGTTAAGGACGTGGGCGCACCTCGGTGCGAAATGTGCGGAGCGTACAACGCTTCGCTCCACCGTCGTGCGCGGCAGCCTCCAATGCCTGCTCTCATCGATGACCCTCGCACTTCTTCAGCGCCCTGGATTTGCGCCGCGGTCCTGAATGCCAACTCCGAGATTTGACGAACTGAAGACCAGCGGCAAACTGCCGTCTCCGTCGGGAGTGGCACTGGCCATCGTAGAGCTCTGCCGCAGCGATAGCGTGAGCATCGACGAGATCGCACACGCGGTACAAGCCGACCCAGCGCTATCCGGCCGGTTGATCAAATTCGCCAATGCAGCGGCGAACGCGCTGCGCCGCCCGGTGGTGGCGGTGCCGGAAGCAATCCGGATCACGGGGATCAACACCGTGCGGCAGCTGGTGCTGGGATTCTCGCTGCTGGGGCAATACAACTCCGGCGCCTGCCGCGCCTTCGACTACGAGGGCTTCTGGTCGAGATCGCTCGCGATGGCCATTGCCGCCAGTGCACTGTGCGCGCGTGTGCGCGGCGCGCCGCCCGAAGAAGCGTTCACCTGCGGACTGCTGGCAAATGTGGGCACACTGGCGCTGGCGACGATCTATCCGACCGAATACGCGGAGTTGCTCGATGTGCACCGGCCCCAGACCGGGGCCGAGTTGGTTCGGTTGGAGCAGGAGCGATTCGCCACCGACCACAACGAGCTTGGCGCCGCGCTGCTGGAGGACTGGCGCCTGCCGAAGCTCTACGTCCTGTCGGCGTTTCATCATGAGGCGCCCGAACAGGCGCGGTTGCCCGAGGGCTCGCGCGAATTCACCGTCTGCAACCTCTTGCATGTCGCGGCGTCGCTCAGCCGGTTCTGCGTTGCTCGCGAAGAAGAGCGCCGCACGCTGGTGTCCGAGCTGCTGCTCGAGGCCGCCAAGATCGGGCTCGATCAGTCCGCGATGTCCAAGCTCACTGACGAAGTGGTCGCGCAGTGGCGCGAGTGGGGCAAGATCTTGGACGTCAAGACCCAGCACGTGCCGAGCTTCGATACGCTGGTCCAGGAGAACGCTGCGACTGCCGCGACACCGGTCCCTGCGGCCAACGGCACTGTAGCGCAGTCCTCCCTCAACGTGCTGGTGGTTGATGACGAGCGCACCACCGTGCTGCTCGTGGAACAGCTGCTGAGGGGTTTGGGCCACAAGGTCTACAGCGCGGGCGACGGGCGTACCGGGCTGGCGATGGCGATGTCCGTGCGGCCGCAGATCATCATCTCCGACTGGATTATGCCGGGACTGGACGGGCTCGCGTTCTGCAAGGCGTTGCGTCAAACGGAAGAGGGACAGCTCATCTACTTCATCATCCTGTCCGCGCTGGAGCAGGATGACCAGCTCGTAGAAGCGTTCGAATCGGGCGTGGACGACTACCTGATGAAGCCGTTCACGCCACGGGTACTCGCCGCGCGGCTGCGCGCCGGCACCCGTGTGATCAAGCTGCAGGAGGACGCTAAGCACGATAGCGAAAGCCTGCGCCGGTTCGCGGCCGAGCTGGCTGTGGCCAACCGCCGGCTGCAGCAGGCGGCTCTCACCGACCCGCTCACAGGGCTACCGAACCGCCGCTACGGGTTGGAGCGCCTGGAGCAGGAATGGGCCGCGACCGCGCGCAACCAGCGGCCTCTCAGCTGCATGGTGGTGGACATCGACCAGTTCAAACAAATCAACGACACGTTCGGCCACGACAGCGGGGACATGGTGCTGCGTCAGGTCGCCGCGGTGCTGCGCAAGGAGGCGCGAATCGAGGACGTGGTGTGTCGCATCGGCGGCGAGGAGTTTCTCGTCATCTCGCCGGACACGCCATTGTCTGCAGCCCTGACATTAGCAGAACGTCTGCGCAACGCGGTCGGCAGAGGGCGCGCCGCGCACGGCGCGATCACTCACAACACCACGGTTAGTATCGGGGTGTCCCAGCGCGAGCCAGGGATGGTGCGCGTGGACGAGCTGATCAAGGCGGCCGACAACGCCCTATATGAGGCCAAGCGCGCCGGGCGGGACCGCGTCGCAGCCAATTCGCCCCGGGTTTCGACCCAGCTCGGCGTCGCCTGAATTCTCGCCAGCGCGCGGACGGCGCAGCCTGTCAGCCCTGCGCCGTTCTCCCGTCAGACGGACAAGGGCCGCCTCAGGCGGCTTTTTTCTTGGGGGTGGCGACGACAGGAACAGCCGCCAGGTTCGCCTCCACCGCCTGCCGTCCAGCTCGGAGGATTGGCTCGTAGACCGCATTCGCTGACTGCACCACCAGCTTGAGCGCGCCAGCGGCGGCTTCGGAGCCCGCTGGGGCGTTTTTGACGGCAGCGTCAATCGCGGCGGCGACGTTCCTGCTGAACTCGCTGGACCGTTGCTCCAGGAGTGCTGAGATCTGGGCTTGCGACGCCGATAGCACTGCGTAGGCGTCCCGCACGTACGCTTGATTGTTTTGCCAGATCGGTTCTACCCACGCACCGGCGCGGGCGGCGAGGTCCGTGACATCGGTAGATCCTGCGATTTCGCGGATAGCCTTGGTCCCGCTCGCAACCGCGGTTTTGGCCGCTTTGAGGTTCAGCTCCGCCAGCTTGTTGATTGTTTCGCTTGTGATCTCAGCCAGCGCCAGCGCCGTGTCTACATTGGACCTGTTCATCGCTGCAAGCTGCTCCGTTCCCGCATTCATCTGGTAACTCCTTTAGATTGAATAGATTAGTACGTTCCGCCCATCCGGCCGGGCGCGACCATGCTGCATTGCACAATAAGAAGTATAGGCGAACTGGCGCGGCTGTCAAGCGGAATTGTTGCGTCGCAGCAGAAGAGGTCAGCCGGGTCAGGTGTACAACTGCCCCGCGTGAGCCCTGCCGCCTCGGGCCGGGGCTTGGATTGCCTTAATCCCTGATCTTGAGCGCCAGCGTCATTCCATCGCCGATCGGGATGAGGCTGATCCGAACCCGTGGGTCCTTGAACAGGCGCTGGTTGAAGGCACGGACCGCCCGCGTATCTGCATCGTCTGCGTTGGGATCTGCCGGCCGCCCCGACCAGAGGGTGTTGTCGATCGCGATCAGGCCTCCAGGCGTGAGCAGAGCAAGCGCACGATCGAAGTAGCCCCAATAGTTCGGCTTGTCGGCGTCGATGAACGCGAAGTCATAGGTGCCGACGCGCCCCTGCGCGATGAGCCGGTCCAGCGTCTGTAATGCCGGAGCAAGGTAGAGATCGATCTTGTGGTCGACGCCCGCCTCCTTCCAGTAGCGGTGCGCGATCGCCGTCCAGTCCTCACTTACGTCGCAAGCCGTGATCTTGCCGTCCGGTGCCAACGCCAGAGCGACCGCGAGCGAGCTGTACCCCGTGAATACGCCGATTTCGAGACACTGTTTCGGCTGCAGCGCCTGAACCAACAGCGACAGGAGCTGACCCTGCTCAGGGGCGATCTGCATCATTGCCATCGGCAGTCGCGCGGTCTCCTCCCGCAGCCGCCTGAGCAGCGGTGGCTCGCGTACTGAGACGGACAGCAGGTAGTCGTAGATCTGATCGGACAGGCCGAGGGTCTTATTGGACATGAGCGTGAGTCGGACCGGAAACGAGGCAGTAAGAGGGCGGCCAGGCGCAGCGCCAGCGCTGCGTACTCCGTATCGGGCGCGACCGTAGCATACTGGCACGCTACGGTCGTGCTCAAGGCATGCTAGCACTTCCGGCAAGGCTTGCTGATCGAATCTGGAGGGAGTGCGATGTGCCAGCTGTTGGGAATGAGCTGCAACGTCCCGACCGACATCTGCTTCTCGTTCACCGGCTTCTGCCAGCGCGGGGGAGGCACGGATCATCACTCGGACGGATGGGGCATCGCATTTTTCGAGGGCGCGGGATGCCGGCTATTCTTGGACCCTGCGCCGGCGGCGAACTCACCGGTTGCCGAGCTCGTGCGCCGCTTTCCGATTCGATCGCTGAACGTGATCGCGCATATCCGCAAAGCCACCCGTGGCCCAGTGGGCCTCGAGAACACGCACCCGTTCATGCGCGAGCTGTGGGGGCGTTATTGGATCTTTGCCCACAACGGCACCCTGCAGCACGTGCGTCCACCCAGCGCGGGCGTCTACCGTCCCGTGGGAGGCACCGACAGTGAGGCCGCCTTCTGCCTCATGCTCGACACCTTGCGACAGAGCTTCGCCGCGGGACAGCCGCCGCTCGCGGATCTGGTCGGCTTGCTCGGCCACCTGACCGTGGAGCTCGAGCGCGACGGCACGTTCAATTATCTGTTGTCGAACGGGGAATACTTGTTCGCGCACTGCTCGGATCGGCTGTGCTACCTCGTGCGCCAGGCACCTTTTTCCACGGCCCATCTGGTGGACGAAGACGTCGAGGTGGACTTCAGTCGACTCACTACGCCGACGGATCGGGTGGCCGTGATCGCCACACAGCCGCTCACCGACAACGAGCGGTGGAGCCCGCTCGTGCCCGGCGAACTGGCGGTGTTCGCCGACGGCCTTCGCGTTGACGTCGTGTGAGCCGCGGCTCAGCAGTGGGCTGGAGCCGACCACCGAGCGCCGACGCGTTGCAGGTCCCAGTGGCTGACCGCATGCTGCCAGAATTCGTCCAGCGCCGCAGCGTCCAACTCCGGCGGCACGGACTGATTCAGGAAGCGGAGCACCGCGCATAGGGTCGGGACAGGGCGCAAGCGATCGACCGCTGTGGCGTGGGTCTGCTTGGAGAGCTTGTGGCCGGCGCTGTCGACCGCTACGGGGAGGTGCGTATAGCGCGGCGCCGGCAGCCCGAGCAGCCGCAACACATGGATCTGGCGGGCGCTGGATTCCATCAGGTCGGCCCCGCGCACTACGTCCGTGATGCCCAACTCGCCATCGTCTACGGCGGATGCGAGATGGAACGCGTACACGCCGTCGGAACGGTAGACTACGAAGTCCCCGGCCTCCCGCTCCAGGTCTCGATGTTGGGTGCCGAACAGACCGTCGTCGAAGCTCACGGTGGCCGCGGCCAGCTTCAGCCGCAAAGCACGTGCAGCTCGCCCGCGCGGTAGTCCGCTCCGGCAGGTACCTGGGTAGATCGGCCCTTCGGCTCCGGCTGGCCCGATTTCAGCGATGTGCCTGCGGCTGCAGGCGCAAGGGTAGAGCAAGCGCCGTTGCCACAATCGATGCAGCGCCGCGTGGTATGCGGACCCGCGCTGGCTCTGGTAAATCACGGCGCCGTCCCATTCGAACCCCAGCGCCTCGAGGCAGGTGAGGATCGCATCGATCGCGCCGGAGGCGACCCGCGCGGTATCGAGATCGTCGATTCGCAGCCGCCAGAGTCCGCCGCGGGATTTCGCCTCGAGATAGCTTCCGGTTGCTGCCACCAGCGAACCGAAGTGGAGCGGACCGGACGGGGTCGGCGCGAAGCGGCCGCAGTACCCCGTGCCGGTCACCGATCTCGACTCCGGGCGGCGGCGATGAATGCCAACGCGCTACCGACGAAGAGCAGCGAAAGGGCAACCTCCAGCAGCGCGAGCGCGCGCGCGGGTCCGTGCTCGGACCAGGCGCGGACCACTCCCTCGCAGAAGTACAGCAGGGCGAGCAGGGACGCCCACTGGTATGTGTAGACGTGTCCGCGCAAGACACCGCGCAGCGGAAGCAGCAGGGGCAGCGCCTTCAACACGACAAACGAGCCCCCGGGTCGGAGCGGGGCGAGCACCCCCTCCCATAGAAGACATTCGAAGGTCAGTGCGATCAGGCTGATCGCTGCCAGTGCGTTCGCAACGGCGCGGGACATCAGCCGCGCGCGTCGCTGGCCATCGCCGCGAGCGCCGCGCGCAGCTGCACCGCATCGGTCACTGCCTCGACGAACGGGAAGCGCAGCAGGCGCTCATCGGCTCGGACGTCGAACCCGTCGCTGTCGATGCCGATCATCTCCACCTGTTGTGGGTCGAAGCCGTAGCGATGACGGCAGTATGCGAACAGAGCATCGCGATGATCCCGGTTCATGTGCTCGAGCGCGGAGTCCTCCAGCGCGGCCAGCGCTTCGCTCTCGGCCAGAAATTTCGCCCCTTCGATCCAGTGCAGGCTACCGAAGCCGGCGATATACCGCACCTGAAATGGCTGGATGGTCCAGAAGCGAAAGCCGCCGATCTGCAGGTACTGGGCCTGTTCAGGGAAGAAGCGCAGATAGCGGGCTTGGATCGGCCCGGGATCCTCGATCGGGTGCGCCTTGCCAAGCAGCGTCGCCCGTGCATTGGTCTGGAGGTCGGCGCCCGATGCGGACACGAGAAAGCTCGCGCGCGGGTCGGCTTCCACGTTGTGGGTGTGCTCGGCCAGGTGGCTGATGAGCACCACCGGACGGCCCGACAGGTCGGCGAGATGCGGCAAGGCCGAGCCGTACGGAAAGCCGGGAAACTTGACCGAGTGTGAGGACAACACCCCGCTGCGCGCGGATCGGAACAACTCGCGCGCCTCACGCGCACGATCGACCGCAGCGGAGCTCATCGCTCGAGCTTGACCGCGACTTGCGCCAGCCGCCGGCCAAGCGCAATGCATAGCCGCCGCTCGTCCTCGGACAACGGGCGGTCGGCGCCAGACCCGGCGACGTGCGTGGCGCCGTACGGCGAGCCGCCGGTGGCGGTCGAGGTAAGCTCGGGTTCCGTGTAGGGCAGGCCGACGATCAGCATGCCGTGGTGCAGGAGGGGAAGCAGCATGGACAGCAGGGTCGTCTCCTGTCCGCCATGCTGGGTGGCGGTGGAGGTAAAGACTGCGGCGGGTTTACCGGACATGGCGCCGCGGAGCCACAAACCGCCTGTCCCGTCGAGGAAGTACTTCAGCGGTGCGGCCATATTGCCGAAGCGGGTCGGGCTGCCCAATGCCAGCCCCGCGCACTCCTCGAGGTCGCGCAACTCCACATAGGGCGCACCCGAATCGGGGACCGCAGGCTCCACCGCTTCGCATACCGCAGACACCTTGGGTACGGTACGCAGGCGCGCACCCACTCCGGGTACGCTCTGTACACCATGTGCGACGGTGCGGGCCATGTCTCTTACCGCCCCCGTGTGACTGTAATACAGGACCAGGATCTCCCTCATGAGCTGGCATGGTATCTGCGACGCCAGCCGCGAACACGTTCGAACACCATGTGCACACCCCGCAATCCGCCTGGACCACCTCCGGAGCGGATTCTCGGAGCAGGAGCATCAGCGGCCCCGACGTGACGCGCCTGGGCCCTGCCCGCCGTTTGTGCGCCCCTCATAGACTCTGTGCCAGATGCGGCTTCTCCATCATACCTGAGGCAGCCATGCCGACCCCCGCCGCCGCCCGCCGCCCATCGCCGCTGAAACGATTCCGGGCCGCCGTCCGCGACGATCTCGCCCGGACTCGGCTGCACGTCCGTGCGGTCGTCGACACGGCGCGGCTACTCAAGCAGCGGATCCAAGAGGACCGGTGCGTGCAGGTGGCCGGGAGCCTGACTTTTACCACCCTGCTGGCTCTCGTGCCTTTGATCACGATCGCCGTCACGGTGTTCTCGGCGCTCCCGATGTTCTCGGGCTTCTCGGTTGCAATCCGGCAGTTCGTCGTCACCAACCTGGTGCCCTCTTCTGCCGGCAAGGTGATCACCGTCTACACACAGCAATTCGCCGATAACGCAGGCCGTCTGACCGCCTGGGGCGCCGCGATCCTGGCGGTGTCCGCTGTGATGACGATGCTCACCATCGACCGAGCGTTCAACACGATCTGGCGCGTGCGGCGGCAACGGCCCCTGATCAGCCGGCTTCTGATCTATTGGGCTGTGCTCACGGTGGGGCCTCTGCTGATCGGTGCGAGCCTGTCGCTAACCTCCTGGCTGCTCACGCTGTCCATGGGGCTGGTGCGTCGGACGCAGGGCGCCGACGTGTTCCTGCTCAAGGTGGTGCCGCTGGTGCTCACCTGCGCGGCGTTGGCGTTTCTCTACCGCATGGTGCCGAACCGGCGCACCGCGACGCGGGATGCGATCATCGGAGGCACACTCGCCGGGTTGGCGTTCGAGGCAATGAAGGAGGCGCTGGGCGCATACATCAAGAGCGTCCCCACCTACAAGCTGATCTATGGCGCCTTCGCCAGCTTCCCCATCTTTCTGGTCTGGGTGTATCTGTCCTGGCTCGTCATCCTGATCGGCGCGGAGGTGACGGCGGCGCTGCCGTACCTGCGCAGCGGCGGGGTGCAACTGAAGCGCAGGCCGGGCGGGCAATTCCTGGAAGCGATGCGTTTGCTGCAGCAGTTATGGGAAGCGCACCAGAGCGGGCGTGTCCTGCGCACCGAGCAACTGCGCGCCAGCCTGCGGCTGCCTTTGGAAGAGTGCGAGCAGATGCTCGAGCGCTTCGGCGCGGCGGGCTGGGTGGCACCAGCCGTCAACGAGGGTTGGGTGCTGGCGCGGGACGCCGACGAGATCCGCCTGGGCGACGTATATCGCGAGTTCGTGTTCCACACCGAGCAAGCCGCAGAAGGCAGCTTCGAGGCGGCGCTATCGCGGCTCGCGCGAGAGGCTCACGAGGCGCTCTCTATGACGCTCAAGTCCGTGTTCACGATGCCACCCCAACAGCGCCGGAAGATCGCGGCCTGAGACCGGCGTCATGGGGAGCCGCAGAGCGACTTCACGAACGCGGCGGCACCGGACAGCTCGACCATCCGCGGTTTCTCCTCGGTTCGCGCCTGATATTCGACCTGCTCCTGTTTGAGGCCGCGCTCGCCGATGTTGATGCGATGGGGGATGCCGATCAGCTCCAGGTCGGCAAACATCACACCCGGGCGCTCGTCTCGGTCGTCGAGTAGGACCTCCAGCCCGGCCGCGCTCAGATCCCGATAGAGCGTCTCCGCGGCCGCCCGCACCGCTGCGCTCTTGCCGAACCCGATCGGCGCGATCGCGACCTGGAACGGCGCCAATGGCGCGGGCCAAATGATGCCGCGCGCGTCGTTGTTCTGCTCGATGGCGGCGGCCACGATGCGCGACACACCGATGCCGTAACAGCCCATCTCCATCGGTCTGGATCGCCCCGCCTCGTCGAGGAAGTTCGCCTTCATCGCCTCGGAATACTTGGTGCGCAGCTGGAACACATGCCCCACTTCGATCCCGCGGCAGATCGCGAGCCGACCTTTGCCGTCGGGGCTGGGATCTCCCTCCACGACGTTGCGCAAGTCGACATACTCTTCCGGCTCGGGCAGATCACGTCCGAAGTTCACGTCCGTGTAGTGGTAGCCGTCCTGGTTCGCACCGCATACGAACCCGCCCGACGCGATCAGGGCACGGTCCGCGATGACAGGCAGGTCGGTGCCTATCGGTCCGATGGAGCCTGGCCCGGCCCGCAGCCGATGCCGGATCTCCGACTCGGTGGCGAAACGATACCCGTCGTTGAGCAGGAACTTCTTGCTTGCCTTGACCTCGTTGAGCAGATGATCACCCCGAAGCAGCAGCAAGTACTCCTGCTGGTCCCCGGTCACCACCATGAGGGTCTTGACGATCCTCTCCGCCGGGATCCGGAGGAATGCGCTCACCTGCTCGATGCTGTGCGCGCCAGGGGTAGCGATCTTCCGCATCGGATGCGTCGGAGCCGGGCGCGGCGTAGCCGGCGCCAGCGCCTCGGCCAACTCGACGTTGGCGGCGTAGTCGGAATCCGGGCAGTAGGCGATGGCGTCCTCGCCCGAGTCGGCCAGGACATGGAATTCGTGCGAGCCGGTGCCGCCGATGGCACCGGTGTCCGCCGCGACCGCGCGGAATTGCAGCCCTAGGCGCGTGAAGATGCGCGAGTAGGCGCGGTACATGTTCTGGTACTCGCGCTCGAGATCGGGGTAGTCGGCGTGGAAGGAATATGCGTCCTTCATCACGAACTCCCGCGCTCGCATCACTCCGAAGCGGGGGCGGATCTCGTCGCGGAACTTGGTCTGGATCTGGTACAGGTTGAGCGGAAGCTGACGATAGCTGCGAACGTCCCTGCGCGCGATATCCGTGACCACCTCCTCGTGGGTGGGGCCGAAGCAGAAGTCGTGTTCGTGGCGGTCCTTGATCTTGAGCATCTGCGGGCCGAACTTGTCCCACCGTCCGCTCTCCTGCCAGAGCTCTGCGGGCTGCACGGCCGGCATGAGGACTTCGATCGCTCCGGACCGGTTCATCTCCTCGCGCACGACGTTCTCCACCTTCCGCAGAACGCGCAGCCCCAGCGGCAGCCAGGTGTACAGGCCGGAGCCGAGCCTGCGGATCAACCCGGCGCGCAGCATGAGCTTATGGCTCGCGAGTTCGGCTTCGGCCGGGGCTTCTTTGAGCGTGGAGAGGAAAAAGGCGGAGACGCGCATCGTTGGGTCCTTCGCGAGGCCGTTATCTTACAATCCGCAACGTGACCGTAGCGAGGCCTGATTGAACCTGCTGTCGAAGCTGAACGGCCGCCGCCGTCGCGGACCGGAGGCCAGCGTAGAGGTGAGCGAGAAGGACGGTATCCGCTATCTGCACCTTGGCAGCGACACCATCCAGAGCGGGATGCGCATCACCGATCCCGACGAGCTCGTCCTCGCCTACACCCGGACGATGATGTCGTTCCTGCTCTTCGCGCCGCGACCTCAGCGCATCGTGTGCGTGGGGTTGGGTGGGGGGTCGGTCAGCAAGTGGCTATACCGCCACCTGCCGCAGGCCCGCCAGACGGTGCTGGAGCATAACGCCCGCGTGATCGTCGCGGCACGCCAGTATTTCGGGGTACCCCCCGATGACACCCGCTTCCAGGTGCTGCGTGCCGATGGTGCTCAGTGGATTGCCGAGCACCCCAATTGCGCTGATCTGATCCTGGTGGACGGCTACGACGGAGAATCGCAGGTTGCAGAGCTCGCCACGCTCGAGTTCTATCGAGCCGCGGCGCGGGCGCTCGATCGAGACGGAGCGCTGGTGGTGAACTTGTGGGGCAGCGACCGTCACTTCAACGAGTACCTGTTGCGCATTGAGACCGCGTTCATGGGCCGGGTGCTGTGCGTGCCCGCTCTGCAGAAGGGGAACATCATCGTGCTCGCATTCCGCCGCCGTCCGGCTCAAACCAGCTGGGATGCCTTGCTCGTCCGGGCGCGCGCACTGGAAAAGCTCTATGGCCTGGAATTTGCCCGCTTCGTGGAGGTCATGAAACGGCTCAACCCACACACCGAGCGAGGGTTGTTGATCTAGCCACCGCCGCGCTTCGTTGCGTTCCGCCGTGGCTTTATGAAAGAATCCAGACAACCGAGGCAAGTCGCATCTCAAGGTCATGATCGATCGTGATGGGTACCGCCCCAACGTAGCCATCGTGTTGGTGAACTCGCGTAACGAAGTCTTCTGGGCCAAGCGGGTGAAGGAGCACGCCTGGCAGTTCCCGCAAGGCGGCATCAACGCGGGGGAACGGCCCGAGCAGGCCATGTATCGCGAGCTGATGGAGGAGGTGGGCTTGCGGCCGGAGCACGTGAAGGTCCTGGGCCGCACGCGCCATTGGCTGCGGTATGACGTTCCGGCCTGCTGGGTGCGGCGCGATACGCGGCCGAACTATCGCGGCCAGAAGCAGATCTGGTATCTGCTGCGCCTGGTGGGCCGCGACTGCGATGTGTCCCTGCGGCGCTCTGAGAAGCCCGAGTTCGACGCATGGCGCTGGAACAGATACTGGATTCCGCTCGAGGCGGTGGTGGAGTTCAAGCGCCAGGTGTATTACCAGGCCCTTTCCGAGTTGGCGCGCTTCCTGCCCGCGGTGGCGGCCAGCCGACCGGACTACTCGGCCATCCTGCAAGCTGAGCCGGTGGCCAAGACGGCCTGATCCGGCTGCGCTCGCCGGGGTCGCGACCGCCTATCCGTCCTCGGCAACCTCCAGCACGATCTTGCCGATGTGCGTGCCGGATTCCATCAGCACGTGTGCGGCCGCGACCTCTGCAAGCGGGAACGTCTTATAGATCACCGGTCGGATCTTCCCGGCGTCGATCAACGGCCACACCGTCTCCCGGAGCGCCGCCGCCACGCGAGCCTTGAACTCGACGCTTCGCGGCCGCAGCGTCGAGCCGGTCAGCGTGAGGCGCCGCCGCATCACCTCGCTGAAGTTCACTTCCGCCGTACTGCCGCCCATGAGCGCGATGATCGCTAGGCGGCCATCGTCCGCCAGACACTTCAGCTCCCGCGGCACGTAGCTGCCCGCCACCATGTCCAAGATTACATCGGCTCCTCTGCCATCGGTCAACCGCTTCATCTCGGCGACGAAGTCCTGAGTGCGATAGTTGATCGCGCGCTGCGCCCCGAGCGCTTCACAGGCGGAACATTTCTCGTCGCTGCCGGCGGTAACGAACACGCGACTGCCGAAAGCGCGCGCCAGTTGAATAGCCGTCACCCCGATGCCGCTCGCGCCACCCTGCACGAGCAGCGTTTCTCCCAGGGTGAGCCGCGCGCGCTCGAACACGTTGATCCAGACCGTAAACATGGTCTCGGGCAGCGATGCGGCTTGGGTCGGTGTCCAGCCCTTTGGCAGGGGCAGGCAGTGGGTGGCGGGCGTCACGCAAAACTGAGCATATCCGCCTCCGGGCGTGAGTGCGCAGACCTCGTCCCCCAGCTTCCATTGCGTCACGGTTTCCCCGCACTCGACCACCGTCCCGGCCACCTCCAACCCGGGCAGATCGGAGGCACCGGGCGGGGGTGGATAGGCCCCGGCGCGCTGCAGGCAATCGGGGCGGTTCACGCCGGCGGCGGCAACTCGGAGCAACACTTCGCCTGCCTTCGGACGCGGCAGCGAACGCGTCGCGCGTCTCAATACCTCCGGGCCGCCTGGGCGTGAGATTTCCACCACCTGAATCGGATCGGGGAGAGCGGAGCGCATCGTATTCCTCCTACATCGCCACCGCTGTGCGCTCGGAGCGCCACTCGGCGCGGCGGTTCACAGGTTGATGAGAAACGGGCGCCCGAGCGCCCGCGAATCGTCTGTCCAGGTCACGCATGCGAATGCCTCTTCGGGCGATGGCCAACGGCTCGTCGCCGTCCGAAGTGCCCCGCTGCGGTTCGTGCTTTCGCGGGACGCATGGCCTCGGCTGGAGTTTGCGAGCCGAACTCGCTTGCGGCATGATGCCTCAACTTAAGCGCGCCGGGAGCCTCACATGCAGTATCGCAAGCTGGGACGCAGCGGGTTGACGGTTTCTGCGCTGTGCCTTGGGACGATGACGTTCGGTGACCGCACCGATGAGGCCGAGGCCGGGCGCATCGTCGCTGCGGCCCGGGACGCGGGCGTCAACTTCATCGACACTGCCGACCAGTATGCCAAAGGCGAGTCCGAGCGCGTCACGGGCCGATGCATCGCCGCGGACCGCTACCACTGGATCCTCGCGACGAAGGTCGGCAACCGCATGGGCCCGGGCCTGGATGAGGTAGGAGTGAGCCGGCGCTGGATCATGCGTGCCATCGACGCCAGCCTGAAGCGTCTAGGCACGGACCATATCGACATCTATTACTTGCATCTGGACTACCCGGAGGTGCCGCTCGAGGAGACCGTCGCCGCGATGGGGGATCTGATCCGCGCGGGCAAGGCACGCTACTTCGGGATCAGCAACTTCCGCGGCTGGCGCATCGCGTTGCTGATGCAGGTCTGCGACAAGCTCGGGGTCCCGCCCCCGGTGGTGTGCCAACCCTACTACAACGCGATGAACCGGCAACCAGAGATCGAGATCCTGCCGGCTTGCCACCACTTCGGGCTGGGCGTGGCTGCGTACAGTCCTCTCGCCCGTGGAGTTCTCACGGGCAAGTACACGCCGGGGCAAGAGCCTCCCGCCGAGACTCGAGCGGGTCGCAGAGATGCCCGCATGATGGAGACCGAGTTTCGCCAGGAGTCGCTGCAGATGGCGCAGGAGATCGTCCAGCACGCCGCGAGGAAGGGGATGTCCGGGGCGCAGTTCGCGCTCAACTGGGTGCTCAACAATTCGCTGGTCTCCTGCGCGATCGCCGGGCCGCGCACGATCGAGCAATGGAAAGAGTATCAAGCGGGCCTAGAGTTCAAGCTCGACGCCGACGACGAGGCGCTGATCGACCGGATGGTGCGGCCCGGCCATCCTTCTACTCCGGGATACAACGACCCAAGGTATCCCCTCTCCGGCAGGCTCGTCCCGCGCGCTTGACTGCCGATCGGCACCGCGCTCACGCGGGTACGCAGGCGAAGAAGCCGGAAAGCCTGCTGCGCTTGGCGTACCAACGTACGCGCTGCAGGTCGGCAGTGACCGGCTTCGCCTGAGGTCGCGTTTGATATCACGGGGTTGGCGTTCTATAGTTCCCGCCCACGGGTAAGCCTGCAACCGCGCACAATCGACCGCAATCGGAGGGGGTCGCATGGAGAGCAACGTCGCTATCGTCACCGGCGGATCGCGCGGGATCGGACGCGCCATCGCACAGGCGCTCGCCGCTTCCGGACACCGCGTGATGCTGAGCTTTCGCGAGCGCGAGGCAGATGCGCAAGCGGTGGTGGATGGGATCAAGCGCCAGGGCGGGGAGGCCTGCTGCACACGCGCCGACGTGGGTGCTCCGCGCGATGCCAAGGCGCTGGCGCAGGAAGCGCTAGACGCCTTTGGGCGCATCGATGTGCTCGTGAACAATGCCGGCGTGCATTTACCCGGGTTGCGTTTCGCGGACGTGACGCCGGACCAGTGGGCCCGGCTGCTCCAGGTGAATCTCACCGGGCCACTGCTATTGACGCAAGCCGTGCTGCCGCACATGCGAAGCCGCCGAAGCGGATGCGTCATCAACCTGTCCTCGAATGTCACGCAGCGCATGCCCGCCGGGTTTGGCGCTTATGCGGTCTCGAAAGTTGGCCTCGAGGCTTTCACTCGCATCCTGGCCAAGGAGGAGGGTCCCAACGGCATCCGCGTCAATGCCGTAGCACCGGGTCCAATTCGCACCGAGATGCTGCAGGAGACGTTGGACCTGATGGGCGCAGAGCGGGCGCAGGCGTTCCTCAAGTCGGTGCCGCTCGGACGTGCCGGAGAGCCGGAGGAGATCGCCGCCACGGTCGCGTTTCTCGCCTCCAACGCCGCGAGCTATCTGACCGGTCAGGTCATCTATGTCAATGGCGGAGGCCCCGGCGGCTGATTCCACCGGGGATGCTCGCCGGCTTGGGCGACGAGTTGTCGGGGTGCCGCTGCCGCGTATCCGTGGAGGGTCGCATCCCCGCAGTCGGTGCGTCGAATCTTGTCGTACACTGACCGCTTCGTGCACCGACTTCGAAGCGGGAACCCGAAGGCTACACACATGAGTACGGCGGCGGTGTCCAGACTCTCACCTGGCCGTCTTTGGCTGTGCGCGCTCATATTGCTGGGCAGCACCCTCCGAGCTGAGACGGAAGCGCCAAGCAGCCCTGCGCCGACTGCGGGGGAGCCGGGCGCCGTGGCCGCGGTACAAGCGGAGCCGGTCATCATCGAGAGCGGGCCGCTCGAGCCGACGCGGGAAGAGCTGGCGCAGCGCTTCCGGCAACAGCTCGGCGAGCCGCCCAGCTACGTCGTGAGCGAGCGCCAGCTTGCGTCGGGCGTGCTGGAGGTAACCACGCGCTATGCGCGCTTCTGCGTGCGCCCGACGGGGCAGGCGGGGCAGTCAGGCGTAGGCGGAAACATCACGATCGCAGCGCCCTGCTTCTTGTACTGAGTCAGGCCACGGTGATCCGCGCCAACGCCGCCCGCAGGGGCTGGGGCAACGGCGCCGGCCGGCGCGAGGTCCGATCCACGTATACGTGGACGAAGTGGCCCTGCGCGCAGGCCGTGTCCTGCTCGTTGCGGAATATCCCGATCTCATAGCGCACGCTGCTGTTGCCGAGCCGAGCGACTCTGAGGCCGGCATGGATCAGGTCCGGGAAGGCGATAGGGGCGAAGTAGCGGCAACCGGTCTCTACCACCAGGCCGATTACCGGGCTCGCTTCGATGTCCAGCACACCCTGCTCGACCAGATACTGGTTCACGACGGTGTCGAAGTACGAGTAGTACACCACGTTGTTGACGTGGCCGTACACGTCGTTGTCCATCCATCGGGTGGGGATCGCCTGAAAGTGCCGATATGCAGCGCGCGTGTCGGGAGCCGGCTTGCTCATGAGATTAGATCGATCGTTGAGCGGGCCGATGCGCGGGAGCCCGTTCGTTCGCACTGGCGCGGCGGCCGATGCGCCGCCAGTCCACTGCCAACAGCCCGGCACCCACGATGACCAGCATCCCGATCAGCGAGCCGGAGTCGGGGAATTCGTGGAACACCAGCAACGCAAGGAGCGTGGACCAGACCAGCTGCGTGTAGACAAAAGGCGCGAGCGCGGTGGGAGAGGCGACCTCGACGGCGCGGATCAGCAGGAAATGCCCGAAGCCGCCGAGAAGTCCGATCGCCACCATCATCGCCGCTTGCAGCAACGTGGGCGTCTGCCAGGCAAACGGCAACACGAGCGTGGTCGCTACCGCGCCCACCACCGCGGTGAAGAACAGCGTCGTGAGCGGATTCTCATGCCCGGCCAGCATGCGCGTCATGATCTGGTACAAGGCGAAGAGCAGCGCGGTCGCCAGTGGAAACACCACTGCGAAGCTGAGCACACCTCCACCCGGGCGAATGATCACGAGCACGCCGACGAAGCCCAGGATCACCGCGAGCCAGCCGCGTATCGGCACGCGCTCACCCAGCATCGGACCCGACAGCGCCGTGACCAGTACGGGCGCGACGAAGCTGATGGCCGCCGCCTCCGCGAGCGGCATGTGGCGAAGCGCGAGGTAGAACAGAGCGGTGCTTGCTACGAGCAGCAACCCGCGCAGGACCTGCGCGCCCGGACGCTGGGTTCGGATGAGCTGCAAGCCCAGCCGCGGCGCCAACAGGACCACCATGAACACCAGGTGGACGGTGTAACGGGCCCAGATCAGCGGCGGCAACGGATATGCCTTTAACATCAGCTTGGCCAGCGTATCCATCGACGAGAACAGAAACACCGCGGTCATGATCAGCAAGATCCCGCGCAGCAGATGCGGAGGCCGCCGGTCCACTTCGGTTATGCGGGCGGCACAGGCGTTGCTCCCGCAGGCCGTAGCGCTGAGCGCCCCGCGAAGCGGGCGGCGCCGCCCAGCTGCTCCTCGATGCGCAAGGCCTCGTTCCACTTCGCCATGCGCTCGGAGCGACTGAAGGATCCGACCTTGAGCTGGCCGGCATCCCACCCGACAGCCAGGTGCACGATGGTCACGTCTTCGGTCTCGCCCGAGCGCGCCGATACGATCGTTCCAAAGCCGGCGCGAACGCCGGCCTGCAAGGCAGCTTGGGTCTCGGTGACGGTGCCAGTCTGGTTCGGCTTGATCAGCACCGCGTTGCAGGCACGCGCGCGCGCGGCCATTTCGATCAGCTTGGCATTGGTTACCAGGTAATCGTCGCCGATGACCTGCACCCGGTCGCCGGCGGCGGCGGTGAAGCGCGCCATGCCGCTGGGATCGTCCTCCGCCATCGGGTCCTCGATCGACACGATGGGGTAGCGCTCGATCCAGGACAGCAACACCTCCGCCAGTGCGTCGCTGTCGAACTCGCGCGATTCCAAGCCGAAGCGGTAGCGCCCCCCGCGGCCGAACTCCGACGCCGCGACATCGAGGGAGATGGCGATCTCCTCGCCCGGAACGTAGCCGGCGCGCTCGATCGCGCGCAGCAGCCACTCGAGTCCCTCCTCGTTGCTGTCGAACACCGGCCAATATCCGCCTTCGTCCGCGACCCCTTGGAGCCGGCCCTTCTCACCGAGCAACTCGCCGGCCGCCCGGTAGACCTCTGCGCTCATCGCAAGCGCCTCGTCGAAGCTCGCCGCGGCCAATGCCATGACCATGAAGTCCTGCACGTCGATCCGCCGCCCGGCGTGAGCGCCGCCACCGAACACTTGGATCTCTGGAAGCGGCAGCCGCGCGGGCTTCTGTCCCAAGAGATACCGGTACAGCGGTTCCCGCGCCGCAGCCGCGGCGGCGTGCAGCGCCGCCATCGACACCGCGATGGTGGCATTTCCCCCGAGGCGCGCCTTGTCGGGCGTGCCGTCCAGCGCGATCAGTGCAGCGTCCAGTCCTGCTTGGTCGTTTGCGTCGCGCCCGCGAAGTGCTCGGGCGATCTCGCCGTCGACATGTGCTACGGCGGCGCTCACGCCCATGCCGCCGAACGGGCTGCCGCCGTCGCGCAGATCGACCGCCTCGCGCGATCCGCGCGACGCGCCTGCCGGCGCAACAGCGCGCCCGCTCAGTCCGCAGGCGAGGTGCACCTCGGCCTCCACCGTCGGACGGCCACGCGAGTCCCAGACGCGCCTGGCATGCACGGCGACGATCGTGGTATCAGGCATCGTTGAGCGGCGCTGCGATTGACGCGGTGTCGAGGGAGCGTAATACGGAGCGCCAAGCTTGTGCCAGGTCGCCGAGACGCTCGGCGGGCCGCAGCAGGTAGCGGCGGCCTACTGTGCGCACCGCTTCGCGCTGCCAGGGTTCGGTCAAATACTCGACTGGGGACTTGCCGTCCACGCGCGCCAGGAACAGGCCCGGCAGCAGATGGGCAGCACGCGCCTCCAGTCCGGGAGCGGACTCCCACCCCACCTGCGGCATATAGGCGTCGACTAGCGAGTGGAAGCAATCCAGAAAGCCGTCGGCCCACTGTGGTCGCCAGGCACACTTGAGCAGCAGGTGATTCAAGCAGAACGCGAGATCGAAAGCCGGGTCTCCGTACCAGGCGCACTCGGCATCGAGGAAGACCGGCCCGTTGGGGCCGCAGAGAATGTTCTTGGGGCTCACGTCGCCGTGCACGAGCGTGAGCTTGCTGCGCAGCGTAGCCTCGCGCAGCTCGCGCAGCCTCGCCGCGCAGTCCGGGTGGATTCGCGCGGCAGCACCCAAGTACGGGTCCAGGCGGATCGGAATGAAGACGTGATCGGTGGCGAAGCGCCGCGCTAATTCGTCGGATCGCGCCGTCGCCGCATGGATGCGCCCGATGCGCGAGCCTACTTCGGCCGCAAAGCTGGGCTCGACCGCGCCATCTCGCAGTCGCGCTTTCCACACTGGGTAGCGCACCGGGTCGAGATACTCCATCGCGAACATCCCAGACGCCTCGTCGTTACCGAGGACGCGCGGCACCGCATCGGGTACGATCGACGCGGCCAGGCGCATCCACTCGACCTCCCAGCGGCTGCGCTCGACCGGCGCCTGCCAATCTGCCTCGACTTTGAGCTTGGGCAATGCGCGTTTGACGCACACCGGCCCGCCGGACAGATCGGCACGCACGATGTCAGAGGATACGCCGCCGGCAAGCGGGGTGAGCGAAGCCTTGTCCGAGGCCGAGAGCAGACCCATGCGGCGCAGGCCCGCCAGGAATTCTGCCGTGCAGGCGACAGGCGCCGCGTCTATTGGCATGTGCTTTGCGTCGATGGGTGTATGCTGACCGCCTGCCGATGCGACGGTCGCACCAAGGACCGCGCGGCACAGCTGGCAATCTAACATATCCGCAGTCGAGCGGTTGCGCATGAAGTTTCTGCTTGCGCTAGACCAAGGAACCACGAGCTCGCGAGCCATCGTCTTCGACGGATCGGGGGACGCGCGTGGCGTGGCCCAGCGGGAGACGCGGCAGATCTATCCCGAGGCGGGCTGGGTGGAGCAGGACCCGCTCGAGATCTGGCAGACGCAGTGCGAATGCGCGCACCAAGCCCTGGCGTCTGCCGGCGTTACGCCCGGCGAAGCCGCCGCGATCGGCATCACCAATCAGCGCGAGACGACCATCGTTTGGGATCGCCGCACCGGCGATCCGATCTGCAATGCCATCGTCTGGCAGGACCGGCGCACGGCCGCGCTCTGCGAGAGGCTCAAAACGCAGGGCTTGGAAGCGCTGTTCCGCGGACGGACCGGGTTGGTTCTGGATCCCTATTTCTCGGGCACCAAGCTGCGCTGGATCTTGGACAACGTCGACGGCGCGCGCCGTCGCGCCGAGGCGGGCGGTCTGTGCTTCGGCACGGTCGACAGCTGGCTGGTGTGGAAGCTGACTGCCGGCCGCTTGCACGTGACCGACGCGAGCAACGCCTCGCGCACCCTGTTGTTCAACATCCACATCGGCGATTGGGACGACAAGTTGCTCGGGTTGCTCGGCGTGCCACGCAGCATGCTGCCCAAGGTTGTCGCTTCTTCGGGCGTCGCGGGAGAGACCGCTCCCGAGGTGTTCGGGGGGGCCATCCCCATAGCCGGCATCGCCGGAGACCAGCAGGCTGCTCTGTTCGGCCAACGCTGCGTCATGCCCGGGATGGTGAAGAACACATACGGCACGGGTTGCTTCATGCTGATGCACACCGGCGAGCGGGCGGTGGATTCGCACAAGGGACTGCTCACCACCGTGGCTTGGCGCTTTGGCGGACGCCGGGAGTTCGCGCTCGAAGGCAGCGTCTTCATCGCCGGGGCGGCGGTCCAATGGTTGCGCGACGGCCTGGGTGTCATCCGCGAAGCGCGCGAAGTGGACGCCTTGGCCGCATCGGTCCCGGACAACGGTGGCGTGTACGTTGTGCCCGCGTTCGCTGGCCTCGGCGCTCCGCATTGGGATCCGCACGCGCGCGGGACGATCCTGGGGCTTACGCGCGGATCCACCAGCGCGCACTTGGCTCGCGCCACGCTCGAGTCCATCGCCTATCAGACCGCGGACATCCTCGAGGCGATGCAGGCCGACTCCGGGATCGCACTACGAGAGCTCAGGGTCGATGGTGGTGCTGCACGCAGCGACCTGCTGATGCAGTTTCAAGCCGATATCCTGGGGGTACCAGTGGTCCGCCCCAACCTGCTCGAGGCGACGGCCCTCGGAGCGGCTTATCTGGCGGGACTCGGATCCGGATACTGGCCCGATGCGGCCGCCATCGATGCACCCGAGAAAGCGCACCGCGTATTTCAGCCCCGTCTCGGCGACGCAGAACGGGGCCAACTGCGCGCGGAGTGGCTGCGCGCGGTCGCACGGGCTAAAGACTGGGCCCGGGGCGTCGATTAGCCTGTTCAGGGAGGACAGCGCCAGCCCATTGAAGCCGACTCCAGGCAACTGGCAAACCGGATCGACAACTAGCTGATTGGATTCACGGCGCTTGAGGTCGCCCAGGCCCCGGCGGCAGGGGGTCTCAACGGAGTCATGGCCAGGATCGCGATATTCAACCAGAAGGGCGGCGTTGGAAAGACGACTACGTCGCTGAATCTGTCTGCGGCGCTTACTCGACGCGGCATGGCGCCGCTCACCCTGGACCTGGACCCTCAGGCGCATCTTTCCGCCATCACAGGAACTGCGGTTGCCAACGCCGAGGACAGCATCTTCGGCTTCTATCAGACGCAGCGGCCGCTCGCTCAGCTGATCCGCGAGGGACACGGGGGCTGGCCCGTGATCCCGGCGCACGTCGAACTCTCCAAGGTGGACTCCCAGTATGGAAAGGGGCCGCACGTCCTAAATCGCCTCAACACGGGCATCATCCGGGAGAACCTGAATACCGGCCGCCCGATCCTGTTCGACTGCTGCCCGATCCTGGGGGTCCTCTCGCTCAACGCGATCTTCGCCTGTGACCGCGTGTTGGTGCCGGTATCGGCAGACTGGCTCGCCGTCAAGGGCGTGCTGCAGGTGGAGAAGACGCTCAAGGCGTTGGAGCATGTATTCAAGAAGCGCGTGGTGCGTCGCTACGTGGTGACGCGGTTCGACTCGCGCCGCCGCATGTCGCACGACATCTATGCAGAGATCCAGCAGCGCTATGGCGACGAGCTGTGCAAGGCCCGCATCTCGGAGAACGTGAGCGTCGCCGAGAGCCCGGCGTCCAACCAGGACGTATTCACGCATGCGCCGGATAGCCGGGGTGCCGAGGACTTCGACGCTCTTCTGGACGAACTGATCGAGACCGGATTCCTGGCGTAGCCTGTTCCTCCAGCGGTTGCTGCCGCATTGGCCCGCCGCCTGGGTCCCGGTGGAAATGGGTCTGCAGTGCCGTCACGCCGGCAGGAGGAGGTGAGCTTCGATCGCGTGGCGATGTTGCCGGAGTGTGAAATCTTTCGCGTCCGGCGAACGCTACTGGCATCCGAGTACGCCGGTTCTCCGGCCTGCGCTTCGGCCGCCGCCGCCGGGCAACTCAGCCTCAAGCTGGCATCAAATCTGCCGTAGTCAAGGATACTGCGCAAACCCTGCACCGTCGGAGAAGTCGAATGTTGCTCGTGAGCCACCATGCACCCCGTGGGATGATGAAGTTTGGCTTCAAGATCCGGACGCGCAGCGGACTGGTCGTCGACAACCTGTTGATACCCGGAAAAGACCAAGCTGACGCGGAGCGTAAGCTGAACCAGATCTACCGTCATTGCGAGATCCTGGAATCGAAGCAGGTCCAGCAGCAGACGCGGGAAGAGTCGATGGACATGGACGGCATCATTTCCCTCATCTCGCGTCAGGACAAGGGCGCCACCACGTAGCACTCTCCTCCGACCCGGCGGCTGCGGCATCGGCCGATGCCCGCACCGCTCGCGTCCAATCCCGCGCCGTCGTCTGGCTCCGCGGCATGTGCACCCTCCAGCGAGCAAGGCCTTCCTGCTCCGATATTCCAGTGTCTCCGGCCGCGACATCGCGGCTCTAGCCTGACTCTCAAGCCCAGCCGTTCTGCGCTGCGCGCGCCGCTGTGGTCACCCAGGGTCGGGAGATCCGGGGCGCGGCTCGAATTCCAGCGCCCGCTATTGCGTCGCGCTGGAGGCTAGGCGATCCATGACGACGGGATGATGGCCGATGCAGACGTCCGCGCGGCTGCGTACGGGTTCGTGTCGCGACCAGGCGAGGCGAAGGCAAGGCAAACACAGCCGGCGGCAGCGTCGACGCCGGGCACTTCCCGAGCCTGACGGTAGGCGCGGTTTACTGACCGCGCCGCGGCGTGGATAATCGTCAGCTCTAGCGTCTTGTGGAGGATGCCCCGATGAGTGCCGTCATCGCCCCAGCCAAGGGCAGCACCGATATCGAAGCCCTGCTCGGTGCCGAAACCGAGTCGCTGCTGAGCCATGTATGCAGAGGGATCCCGAAAGAGTCGTTGCACCTGCCCGGCCCGGATTTCGTGGACCGCGTGGTCGCGCACAGCGACCGTCCAGCGCCGGTCCTGCGTAGCCTGCAACAGCTGATCAACCAGGGGCGCCTGGGCGGAACCGGATATCTATCGATCCTGCCGGTGGACCAGGGCATCGAGCACTCTGCCGGAGCCTCGTTCGCCAAGAACCCGGCCATGTTCGACCCGGAGAACATCGTCAAGCTCGCCATCGAAGGCGGCTGCAACGCGGTCGCGTCCACGCTTGGGGTCCTGGGGGCGTGTGCCCGCAAGTACGCCCACAAGATCCCGTTCCTGCTCAAGCTCAACCACAATGAGTTTCTGACTTACCCGAACAAATACGACCAGATCTTCTTCGCGAGCGTCAAGCAGGCGAAGGAGATGGGGGCGGTGGCGGTGGGAGCGACCATCTACTTCGGCTCGGCCGAGTCCTCACGCCAAATCATCGAGGTGAGCCAGGCGTTTCAGGCCGCGCATGAGCTCGGGATGGCTACGGTGCTCTGGTGTTACCTGCGCAACAGCCACTTCAAGCTGGACAAGGACTATCACGTATCGGCAGATCTGACGGGCCAGGCGAATCACCTGGGCGTCACGATTGAAGCCGACATCATCAAACAGAAGCTGCCCGAGAACAACGGTGGGTACAACGTGCTGAACACCAAAGAGAACCCCTATGGCAAGACCGATAAGCGCGTGTATACGGAGCTCACCACCGATCACCCGATCGACCTCACCCGATATCAAGTTGCCAACTGCTACATGGGGCGCGCAGGGCTGATCAACTCCGGAGGTGCCTCGGGCGAGCACGACTTCGCCGACGCGGTGCGTACCGCAGTGATCAACAAGCGCGCCGGCGGGATGGGCCTGATCTCCGGCCGCAAGGCCTTCCAGCGCCCGATCGCCGAGGGCGTGAAGTTGCTGCACGCCATTCAGGACGTGTATCTGGACAAGCGCATTACCGTGGCTTGAGGCGGCCGTGAAGCGGCTCCCGCTATGGCTCGGATACGCAGTCGCCGGTTTGGTCGTCAGGCCAGCGGGTGGAGCCGACATCGGCCCCGCATCGGGCAGCGACGAGGAGGCGCTCGTCCGACTGCATGCCGAGATCGTGCAGCTCATCGCAGAACCCAGCTGCGCCAACCTCGTCCACTGCCGCGTGCTGCCGCTGGGGTCGAACCCCTGCGGCGGGCCGTCCGAGTATCTGGCTTACTCGAGCACCGTCAGCAACCGCGAGTTGCTCGAAGCGAAGGCTTACGAGTACAGCTTCCTCGAGGAAGAGGTCAATCGCAAGCGCGCGGTGGCAGGGACGTGCCACGTGTTGCAGGAGCCGCGGGCGGTGTGCATCGACCAGCGCTGCCGCCTCGCGCCACACGATCGGTAGGCAACGGAGGCCAACGCGATGGTTGCTACGAAACTGATTCCCAGTCTGGGCGTATCGGATATCCAGCGCTCCATCGGCTTCTACCGAACCTACTTCGGCTTCAAGCCGGCCGACTCGTACGAGCAGGATGGGCGCTTGGCGTGGTGCTGGCTGCGCTGCCGCGGCGCCGATCTGATGCTCCAGCAGCTGTCTGCAGAGCAACAGATCACGCTCAATCCCGCGATTGGGCAGAGCTGGGTGATCTATATCCGTCCCGATGATCTCTACGCAGCACACCATGCACTCAAGCAAGGCGGCTTTCCGGTGACCGAGATCCGGTCTACTTCCTATGGCACCCGAGAGTTCCTTGTGACCGACCCGGATGGCTACGAGCTGTGGGTGTCGGTACCCTCGAGTGAAACCAACGGCGACGACGAGGACGAAGAGGAAGAGCAAGACCACGAGCACGAGGATGAGGACGAGGACGACGAAGAAGACGACGAAGAGGAGGAGTGGAAAGTCTGAATCCCGACCCCCCGCCGGACCGTGCGTCGCGCTAGAGCCGATCCCCGCGCAGTCGCTGGATCGACTCCTGTAGGCCTTCGGGCGTCACCGCCTGCGGCGGGATCGGCTCCCCGACCACGAGCTCTACCAGCGAGAAGGGTCCCCGTGGGCGCTTGAAGAAAGCGGGCCCGCCTTTGCGGCTGAACATGCTGCCCCATAGCCCGCGCAGGGCGATGGGCACCACCGGGACTGGCGTTGCCTCGACGATCCGCTTGATCCCGCCCCGGAAAGGCTGCATCTCCCCCGTGCTCGTGATCCGACCTTCGGGGAAGATCCCTACCAGGTCGCCGGCTGCGAGCGCCCGCTCGACTTCTGCATAGGCCGCCTCCAGCATCGCCGCGTCTTCCTTCGCGGGAGCGATGGGAATTGCCCGCGCAGTGCGAAATACGAAGCTCAGCACCGGGATACGGAAGATCTGATGGTCCATGAGGAAGCGCACCGGGCGGGGGCAGGCGGCGAGCACGACGATCGCGTCCACGAAGCTTACGTGGTTGCACGCCAGCACCGCGGGACCCGACTCGGGGATGTTGTTCAGCCCGGTCTTGCGCAAGCGGTATGCCGAGTGGATGAGCATCCACGCCAGGAAACGCATGAGAAACTCGGGCACCAGCAGATAGATATACACGGCCACCGCCGCGTTGAGCAGGGCCGCGGCGAGAAACAGCTGCGGAATGCTCGCGCCGGCCGCCAGCAATCCCGCGCCGAAACCCGCGGCGAGCACGAGGAACAACGCGTTCACAATGTTGTTGGCGGCGATGATGCGCGAACGCTGCGCCGGGTCCGAGCGGGCCTGCACGAGCGCATACAGCGGCACGATATAGAAACCGCCGAAGGTCCCGAGCAGCGCCAGATCCGCCAGCATGCGCCAGGAGCTCGGCCGGGTCAGGAGCTCCCAGGCGTCTGCGTGCGTCTGGGTCCCCACAGCCGGGCTGGCGAAGAACAGGTCGAGCACGAACAGCGTCATGCCGATCGACCCGAACGGAACCAGCCCGATCTCCACCTTATGGCCCGAAAGCCGCTCGCACAGCAGCGAGCCCAGCCCCACGCCGAAGATGAACACGCCGAGCATCAGTGTGACCACGCTCTCGCTGCCGCCCAGGTGATCTTTCGCGAAGCCGGGAAACTGAGACAGCATCAGCGCGCCGAGAAACCAGTACCACGAGATGCCGAGGATGGAGTTGAATACGGCCCGGTTACCACGGGTGGCCCCAAGCGTGCGCCAGGTCTCGGACAGAGGATTCCAATTGAGCTTGAGGTCGGGCACGGGTGCGTCAGCCCGCGGAACCGCCCGGCTTGCCAGGTAGCCGGCAAGCGCCACCAGTATGGTCAGCACGGGCACAAGCACCGGCACCCCTTGGCTGCGTCCCATCAGGAAGCCGGCAAGCAGCGTGCCGAGCAGGATCGCGACGAAGGTGCCGGTCTCCACCAGCGCGTTGCCGCCTACCAGCTCCGTCTCCCGCAGATGTTGCGGAAGGATCGCGTACTTCACGGGTCCAAACACGCTGGAGTGCGTACCCAGCAGGAACAGGGTCGCGAAGAGCAACCCGACGTCCTTGCGTACGAACGCGAGGGCTCCGATCGCAGCGATTCCGATTTCGAATATCTTGACGAGCCGCATGATGCGCGAGCGCTCGAACTTATCCGCGAGCTGGCCCGCAGTGGCCGAGAACAGAAAGAACGGCAGGATGAACACGCCCCCGGCGAGGTTGACCAGCACGCCGGAGTTGAGGCTCGATGCCTGGGTAACCTGGAAGGTCAGCAACAGCACCATCGCGTTCTTGAACAGGTTGTCGTTGAGCGCGCCCAGGAACTGTGTGACGAAGAAAGGCAGGAACCGTCGTGTGCGCAGCAGCTGCCACTGGCTCGGAGCGGGAGTAGAGCTGGGGTCGGAGGAGTCCATGGATGTAGGGCTAGGATTGGCACCATCCGGAGCAAGCTGCATGCGCGAAGCTAACCCGAGCAGGGACCCTGCGCCTGGGTCGGCGCCCACCGCGTGCAAGGCGCGATGGGTAGGACTGCTGCGCGAGACCACCCGCGCGTCGGGCGCATGTCACGTGCGTCCAGGAGCCGCGGGCTCGATCGGCGTCGTTTCTACCGGCCGGAAGACGCACTTCTGCGGCTTTGCGCCGCGCAGATGCACCGTCACGAAGATCACGCTCGATCGCTTCAGCCTGAAGCGTCCCTTGCCTTCGAACAGGTTGCCCGGCACTGGCTGGATCGGGATCGTCACGCCTTTTCCGTCCGTGTGCACCACGGCCTTGCCTCTTCCGCCTGCAGTCTCGATCGGCCGGCCGCTACGGTCGGTGACGTACACTCGGATCTCGCCTTTGCCAGCGACCAGCTCGAGGTGATACGACCCGGCGGTACACATCTGTCCGCCGTGAGGCGCAGACAGCCCCGACCCGTTGGCTTCGTCCGCATGCACCGCGCCCAGGTTACTGACGGCTGCGCACAGCACCGCAGCGAGCAGCCAGGCCGCCGGGCATCGTTGTCGCATCTGGACCCCTCCACGCTGGGCCCAGAATACCGCAGCGTTTGGATCTTGACCAAAGGATGAGCCGCGGCTCCGAGGGAGCGTGTACCGCAAGCTCAGCCTGTTAGATCACCTAACGAAAACGGCCCCGCGCGCGGGGCCGTTTTGCATGGAGCCGAAACTGCGCTCAGAGCAGTGGGACCAGCAGCAACGCAACGATGTTGATGATTTTGATCAGCGGATTCACCGCGGGGCCGGCGGTGTCCTTGTACGGATCTCCCACCGTATCCCCGGTCACCGCGGCCTTGTGGGCATCGGAGCCCTTGCCGCCGTAATGACCGTCCTCGATGTACTTCTTCGCGTTGTCCCACGCACCGCCACCGGTAGTCATCGAGATGGCGACGAACAGTCCCGTGACGATGGTTCCGATCAGCAGTCCGCCGAGCGCCTGAATCCCCGCTTCCCGACCCATCAGCCACCGCATCACGAGCCACAACACGATCGGCACCAGGATGGGCAGCAGGGAGGGGATGATCATCTCCTTGATGGCCGCCCGCGTGAGCATGTCCACGGCCCTCGAGTAATCCGGCTTGGCCTTGCCTTCCATGATGCCCGCGATCTCGCGGAACTGGCGGCGCACTTCGTTCACTACGGCGCCTGCTGCCCGGCCGACCGCTTCCATCGCCATGGCGCCGAACAGGTAGGGGACCAGCCCCCCGATGAACAGGCCGATGATGACGGCGGGCTCGGACAGGGCGAACTGGGGCAGCTTGTTTGCCGCCTCCAGGTTATGCGTGTAGTCGGCGAACAGCACGAGCGCCGCCAGACCCGCCGAGCCGATGGCGTAGCCCTTGGTCACGGCCTTGGTCGTGTTGCCCACGGCATCGAGCGGATCGGTGATTTCGCGAATCTTGGACGGCAGCTCGGCCATCTCCGCGATGCCCCCGGCGTTGTCGGTGATCGGGCCGTAGGCATCCAGGGCCACGATCATCCCGGTCATCGAGAGCATGGCGGTCGCCGCGATGGCGATGCCGTACAGGCCGGCGAAGGCGTAGGAGGCCCAGATGGCGATGCACACAGCCAGCACCGGCAGGGCCGTGGCCTTCATGGATACCCCCAGGCCGGCGATGATGTTCGTGGCATGGCCGGTCTGTGATGCGGCGGCCACGTGGCGTACCGGCGAATACTCGGTCGCCGTGTAGTATTCGGTGATGACCACCATGGCTGCGGTGAGCACCAGGCCGACCAACGAAGCGCCGAACAGCCGCCACTGCGCGCCGCCTTGAAGGTGTAGCACCGCGTCGAGCGCATTGTCGGGGATCAGCCAGGCGGTGATCGGGTAGAAAGCCACAGCAGCGAGCACGCCCGACACGATCACCCCCTTGTACAGCGCGCTCATGATCTTGCCGCCTTCGGTCGCCTTGACGAAGTACGTGCCGATGATGGATGCGATGATCGAGGCGCTGCCCAGCACCAGCGGGTACAGCACCGCGTTGGGTCCGACCTGCTTCAACATGAGTCCGCCCAGCAGCATGGTGGCGACGATGGTGACCGCATAGGTCTCGAACAGGTCGGCGGCCATGCCGGCGCAGTCACCGACGTTGTCGCCCACATTGTCGGCGATCACCGCGGGGTTGCGCGGATCGTCCTCGGGGATGCCGGCCTCGACCTTCCCCACCAGGTCCGCGCCCACGTCCGCGCCTTTGGTGAAGATACCGCCGCCGAGACGCGCGAAGATGGAGATCAGCGATCCCCCGAAGGCGAGGCCCACCAGCGCGTGCAGTGCCTGCTCCGGATCGCCCGAAATGGCCTGCACGATCCAGTAGTACAGCGCTACGCCGAACAGGGCCAGGCCTACCACGAGCATCCCGGTGATCGCGCCGCCGCGGAAGGCGATCGCGAGCGCCGCATTCAGGCCGTCGCTGGCCGCTTGAGCAGTGCGCACGTTGGCCCGCACCGAGATCGACATGCCGGTGTATCCAGCCGCTCCGGAGAGCACGGCGCCCACCAGAAAGCCGAAGGCGGTGTACCAATTGTTGAGCGCGATGCCCAGCACGAGGAACAGCACGACGCCGACGATCGCGATGGTGCGGTATTGCCGGTTCAGGTATGCCTTCGCTCCCTGCTGGACGGCCGCGGCGATCTCCTGCATCCGCTCGTTGCCGGCGGGACGGCCGAGCACCCATCGAATCGACACCACGCCATACAGGACCGCGACGATGGCGCAGACCAGTGCAATGAGAACTCCGCTAGACATGAATCCCCCCTGTGACGTTTACGCTTGAGATGATCCGGGCCGCTCCGCGCCCCGGAGTGGGGACGGAGCTGATCGCACGCACGTCCATCCGTCGGCGCACGTCCGGCGTGCGGGACGCCGGTCGCTGAGCCGAAGCGGGCCGGTGGCCGCGGGCAAACGAAACGGGCAATTCTACTGGATTCCTCACCCCTTGAACTCGGTGCTGAGCTTCTTCGGCACCGGAACGTTCTTGAGCGTCACGTACGCTGGCAGGCCGTGCTTGTAAGGCGGATAGTCCTCGCCCTGGATCAACGGCAGCAGGTACTGGCGGCACTTTGCCGTGATGTGGAATCCGTCCTCGCTGATATAGTCGCGCGGCAGCGTCTTCTCGACGTTGGCCACCTGCTCGAGATCGGCGACGCCGGTGGTCCAGCGATACGGTCGGTTCGACTTGCGCACAATGGTGGGCATCACCGCGGTGCGGCCCCGCAGCGCGAGTTCCACGGCCGCCTTCCCGACCGCATAAGCATGCGCCACGTCGGTCTTGGATGCGATGTGGCGCGCCGCACGCTGCAGGTAGTCGGCGACTGCCCAGTGGTATTTCAGTTTGAGCTTGTCCTGCACCAGGCCGGCCAGCAGTGGAGCGACGCCGCCGAGTTGCGCATGGCCGAATGCATCGCGCAGGCCGCTTTCGGAGAGGAACTTGCCGTCCGGTCCGCGCACTCCTTCGGATACGCCGATGCAGCAGGAGCCGTATGTGCTCACCGCGGCGTCCACCTTCGCCAAGAACTTTTCCTGCTCGAAGGGGACCTCGGGGAACAGCAGCACGTGCGGCGCGTCGCCGGCCTTCTCTGCCGCCAACCCCATGGCAGCGGTGGTCCATCCGGCGTGGCGCCCCATCGCCTCCAGGATGAACACGCGAGTGGAGGTCTTGGCCATCGAAGCGACGTCGAAGCCGGCCTCGCGCATGCTCACCGCTAGGTACTTGGCCACCGATGCGAAGCCCGGAGAGCAATCCGTGATGGGCAGGTCGTTGTCCATCGTCTTGGGCACGTGCACGCAGACGATCGGGTAGCCCATCTGAGAGGACAGCTGCGACACCTTCAGGCAGGTGTCCGCCGAGTCGCCGCCGCCGTTGTAGAAGAAGTAGCCGATGGCATGGGCCTTGAAGACCTCGATCAGACGCTCGTACTGGGTGCGGCTCTCCTCGAACTTCTTGAGCTTGTAGCGCGCGGAGCCGAAAGCCCCGGCCGGCGTGTAGCGCAGAGCCGCGATGTTTCTGTCGGACTCCTTTCCGGTGTCCACGAGGTCCTCCGTGAGCGCGCCGAGGATGCCGTTGCGACCGGCGTACACCTTGCCGATCTTGTTCTTGTGCTTGCGCGCGGTCTCGATCACCCCGCATGCGCTCGCGTTGATCACCGCCGTCACCCCGCCCGACTGAGCGTAAAACGCGTTCATCTTCGCCATGTCTGACCCCGAGAAACTAGCGCCGTCGAGGCGCGGAAAATCACAGTGGACCGGACCCGGTCTCGGCCGTGCACATGGGTGACCGAATGCGCCAGCGGCGCACTGACGCTCAGCGTGCGCGAGCCTGGGCAGCCTATCCGCAGCCTGTCCGTCACCATGTCCCGCGGCATTCGATTCAAGAAGAAAGCGCGGCACAAAGCCGGTCGCGGATCTCCTCCACCGAGCCCTGGCCGGCGATCTTGCGGTATTTCGGCGCGCGGTTGCCGCCTTCGGCCGCGAGCTTCGAGTAGTAGTCCACCAGACGCTTGGTCTGCGCGTGGTACACCTCCAGCCGCGTCTTGACGGTCTCTTCCTTGTCGTCGTCGCGCTGCACGAGGGCTTCTCCGGTCACGTCGTCCCGGCCGGCGACCTGCGGCGGGTGGAATTGCACGTGGTAGGTGCGGCCCGAGGCCGGGTGGACGCGGCGGCCCGACAGACGCCGGATGATCTCGGCATCGTCGACGTCGATCTCCACCACATAGTCCAGGCCGACGCCGGCTTTGCGCAGCGCCTCGGCTTGCGGGATCGTGCGCGGGAATCCATCGAACAGGAAACCATTGGCGCAGTCTTGCTGGCGGATGCGTTCTTCGACCAACCCGATGATCACATCGTCGGGGACCAGCGCGCCGGCATCCATGAACTTCTTGGCTTCCAACCCGAGCCGGGTTCCGGCTTTGACTGCGGCGCGCAGCATGTCTCCGGTGGAGATCTGCGGGATCCCGAACTTTTGGGTGAGGTACGCGGCCTGGGTGCCTTTGCCAGCCCCAGGTGCTCCGAGCAGAATCAGCTGCATTCGTCGTCCGCCTGCCGAGTTGACTGTCATCATCTGGCGCGCGCCAGGAGGGCCCGGAGCTGCAGTATCCACGCCGGGTCGATGGGATTATAGAATCAGTGCCCGGCGCCGAACAGCCGGCGCACCGCATCTAGATCGGCGGGCGTGTCGACGCCCGCCTCGGGCGCGTGATCGGTGATCGCCACTGAGATCTTGTACCCGTGCCAAAGCGCGCGTAGCTGCTCGAGCGCTTCGAAGCGTTCGATCGCCGGCTGCTCGAGCGTCGGGTAGCGTCTGAGAAAGCCGCAGCGATAACCGTAGATGCCGATGTGGCGGTAGATCGGCAGCCCCGGCGGGATCGCTGCACGATCCAGAGCGAATGCATCGCGCGCCCAGGGGATGGTGGCGCGGCTGAAGTACAGAGCGTCGCCCTGTGCATCGAGCACGACCTTGACGCAGTTCGGGTCGAACAGATCTTGTGGGCGATGTACAGGATGACAGGCGGTGGACATCACCGCTTCCTCGTGTCGTGCGAGCATCTGGGCTACATCGCGGATCAGCTGCGGTGCGATGCGCGGCTCGTCGCCCTGCACGTTGACTACGATGGTGTCGTCGCTCCAGCCGCGGGTGCGCGCCACTTCTGCGATGCGGTCGGTTCCCGATGGATGGTCGGAAGCGGTCATCAAGCACTGATGCCCATGCGCGCTCACTCCTTGCACGACGCGCGGGTCATCGGTCGCGATCCACACCTCGGCAGCACCGCTCGCGTTCGCGCGGTCGGCCACATGCACCACCATCGGTTTGCCGGCGATGTCCAGCAGCGGCTTTCCCGGCAGTCGGGTGGAAGCATACCGGGCCGGGATCACGACGACGAACTGCATCAGCCGACGGGCGAGAGAAGCGGTTCGCGTGGCTTAGAGCGGGAGGGCCTTAGACCTCTTCTTCCGGCGGCAGCCGGCGCGCCTCGTCTTCCAGCATGACGGGGATGTCATCGCGGATCGGATAGGCCAGACGGCAAGGTTTGCAGATCAGCTCCTTCTCGGCTCTCTTGTACACGAGCGGTCCCTTGCAGAGCGGGCAGACGAGAATATCAAGCAGCTTGGCGTCCATGTGCGCGTCTCAGTTGAGCGAGGATCAGGTCACCGAAGCCGGGGTCGACGTCGGCCTCCACGGGCAGAAACCACCAGTGATCCCGCGCGAATGCTGCGCATTTTACTGCATCCTTTTCCGTCATCAGCAGCGTGTCCTCGCCGGCGAAGGCGAGATCATCGGCGGTGAATCGGAAATGGTCGGGGAAGGGATGGGCGCGGAAGGTCAGGCCGCGTGTCCTCAGCGTGGCGAAGAAGCGCTCCGGATTGCCGATGCCTGCCACCGCGTGCAGCGTGTTCGCCTTCCAGTCCGACTCCACTGCATCCAGCGTGGGGCGGAGCAAATTTCGGAAGCTGCTCCCGCGCAGGCGCATGCCAAACTGAGGCGCACGCCGGTCAGGAAGACGCGCGTCAGCACCGTTGATGACGATCGCCGTCACTTCATCGAGGCGCCGGACCGGCTCCCGCAAGGGCCCGGCCGGGAGGAGCCAGCCATTGCCGAAACGGCGCTCGCCGTCGACCACCGCGACCTCCACGTCACGTTGCATGCGATAGTGCTGCAGTCCGTCGTCGCTGATGATCACGCTGCACGCGGGCTCGGCAGCCAGCAGTGCCCGTGCCGCCGCCACGCGGTCGCGCGCGACGAACACCGGCAGGCCCGATCGTCGGGCTAGCAGCACAGGCTCATCCCCCGCCTGTGCGGGATCGCTGTCGGGCTGAACATGCTGGAGGCGCTCGCTTCCTCCGTAGCCGCGGGTGACGATGCCGGGGCGCTCTCCATGTCTTCGCAGGAACTCGCACAGCCATAGCACAAGCGGTGTCTTCCCGGTTCCACCCACGCCGATGTTGCCGACCACAATCAAGGGAACCGGTAGCCGCACGCTGTGCAGCCACCCGGCCCGATACAGCGCTCGGCGCAACGCCACCGCCGCGCGGAAGGCTATGCTGAGCGGATACAGAACGATGTGGCTCGGGCGAACCCCGTACCAGAAGTGCTCGAGCACGCGCATGGTGAGAGCAATGCCGCGTCCGCGACGCTCAATGGATCGGCTCGAACAACGCTGCGATCTCTTCGGCGGTGAGCGCTGCCCCCGCTGCGCCGCCCTCGCCCAACACCCCTGCCGCCAGCGCAGCCTTGGACTCCTGCATCTGTGCGATCTTCTCCTCCACGCTGCCGGACGCGATGAGCTTGTACACGAACACCGGCTTGTCCTGGCCGATGCGATGCGCCCGATCGGTGGCCTGGCGCTCGACGGCGGGATTCCACCAGGGGTCGTAGTGGATCACGGTATCCGCGGCCGTGAGATTGAGCCCCGTGCCGCCTGCCTTGAGGCTGATGAGGAACAAGGGGACTTTGCCAGACTGGAAGCTGTCCACCGGCTTGGCGCGGTCGCGCGTGTCCCCCGTGAGCTTCACGTAGGCGAGACCTAACGCTTTGAGCTCCTGCTCGATCAGCTCGAGCATGCTGGTGAACTGCGAAAACAGCAACACGCGTCGCCCTTCGTGCAACAGCTGCTGCAACATGTCGAGCAGCGCTTCGAGCTTGGCCGACTCTTTGACCTTTCTCGCCGCATCGAGCTTGAGCAGGCGAGGGTCGCAACAGATCTGGCGCAGCTTGAGAAGCGCATCGAGAACGACAATCTGACTTTGCGCCAAGCCGCGCGCGGCGATCTCGGTGCGCACGCGCTCGTGCATGGACGCACGCACGGTCTCGTACAGGTCGCGCTGTGCTCCGGCGAGCTCCACCGATCGCACGATCTCGGTCTTCGCCGGCAGATCGGCGGCCACTTGCTCCTTGGTCCGCCGCAGCAGGAAGGGCCGGATGCGGCGAGCAAGGCTCGCACGCCGTACCTCGTCCCCGCGCTTCTCGATGGGCGTTCGATACAGGCGCCGGAAGCTGTCGGCATCGCCGAGAAAACCTGGCAGCACGAAGTGGAACAACGACCACAGCTCTCCCAAGTGATTCTCCAGCGGAGTTCCCGTCAGGCATAGGCGATGCCTTGCATGCAGTTGTCCCACCACGCGTGCGGCTTGGGTCCGCGCATTCTTGATCTGCTGCGCCTCGTCGAGGATGATGAGATGAAACTGTTGTGCGGCCAAGCTCTCACGGTCGCGCGCGAGCAGCGCATAGGTGGTCAACACCAGATCGAATCGCGCGAACTGGTCGAAGCTCTCTTTGCGCTTGAGCCCGTGCGAGACATGGACGCGCAAGCCCGGGGCGAAGCGGGCTGCCTCCGCCTTCCAGTTCGGCACGACGCTGGTCGGAGTGACCACCAGCGCCGGCCGATCGAGGCGGCCTGCCTCTTTTTCCACGAGGATGTGCGCAAGAGCTTGCACCGTCTTGCCCAGGCCCATGTCGTCGGCCAGGATGCCCCCCAGATCGTATTCACGGAGAAACTGCAGCCAAGCCAACCCTTCCCGCTGATAGGGTCGCAGCTCGGCCCGCAGCCCGTGCGGCGGAGCCACCGCCTGAATGCCGGTGAACTCGGCGAGGCGTCTGCCAAACGCCCGCAGCTCCGCGCCGCCTTTCCATTCCAGGTTCGTCTCGCGCTCCAAGTCGGCCAGGCGCAGCGCGTCCAAACGCGGGAGATGGACTTTGTGGGCAACCTGCGCATCGAGCAGCTCGTGGAGGATGGATAGCATCGGCCGCAGACGCTCCATGGGCAGTGGGAGGAGTCCGTTGTCCCGAAGACGAACATAGAGCGGCCCGCTGTCGGCCGTAGCAGCCCGGTGTTGCTGGTCGAAGAGATCCGGACGCGTACGCAGGACGGCGACCAGCACCGGCAGCATATCGATGCGCTGGCCGTGCACATCGACACCCAAGCTCAGGTCGAACCAGTCACGGCCGGACTCGTGCACTTCGGCGAACCATCTGGCATCGTGCGCCGGCTTGAACCGGAAGCTCTCGTCCAGCTCCACAAGCCAGCCTTGGTCCCGCAAGCGCGGTAATGCACGCAGCATGAACTCGGGCCACGCACTGGGATCGCGCAGCGTGTAATCGCGGTCGTGCTCATACGGATAGTCGTCGGCGACTTCGCTCAGCTCCACGAGTCCGAATGAACTCAGGGCGTCGCGGAATCGCTGCTCAGCTCGGATATCGCGCTCGATGCGAAGCAGACTGCCGTCGTGAAAGACTCGGATCGTGCGCGGCCCATGCTGGGGCACCCGCACCCCCGAGTAGTCGAAGCTCAGCACGGCGAGATCCAGGAAGTGGCCGAGCGGCCGGTACGCACGCCCAAACGCTTGCAGCGACACCAGGCGCAGGCAGGGGGCCGGCGCGGTACCCTGCACGAGCGTCTCACGCAGCAGTGCCGGCAGCGGCAGCTTTGTGCCCGCGAATCCCGTCGTCAGCGCATCACGTACCTCGGCCGCGTGTTCGGGAGCCACGGCAGGCGCAGCTGCGACTGCCTCGGCCAGCGCGGGCTCGAGCCCTGTCTCCACCGGCCCGCATTCCATCCGCTCCACGTCGACATACCAGGGTGGGGCCATCGGCAACAGCCCGTGGCTGGGTGGGTCGGTGTCGCAAGCGATCTGCTGTTGGCCGTCGCCGAGGAGCTGCCAGTGCAGGCGCCCGGTGCGAGGCTGGCCTTCGCGCAGCGGGTTTTCGTGCTCGGCCACGTGGCATCGGCCCGTGGCGAGCATCGCGCGGAGGATGTGCGGGCCCGATTCGCCTGCCAGGAGAAAGCTGTCTGGGTACGGCCCAGGCGCCTCGACCAGGAGCCAACGCAGGATGCGCTGATCCTCGCTCAGAACAAAGCTCGGCGGGCGCTGCAGGGCCGCCCGCGCGTTACCCCAAGGCGATGCTGCACTGTAGCCGCCTGTCTTGCGGCGCCTGGCAAGCACGAGCTGCACCTGCGGCGCGCGGGGCGGGCTCTGCAGGCGCAACGTGTACAGCAGGCGTTGGGCAACATTGGGGGCATACTGCTCGCGCGCCAGGTCAGCGTCAGTCGCGCGTTGTGTGCGGTCCAGCCACAGCTTGAGTTCGAAGGGCAGCCGCTTCTCGGCAGCGACCGCGGCCCTGGGTGCGCCCGGCGCGCCCGCGTGGACCAGCGGCACGGTGGGCGCGAATTCAGTCACGCTTCCATTGCGCAACGCATGCAGGAGCACCGCGGCGACGTGCTTGCAGTTGATGTGCATCGGGCAGCTGCACAAGCCGTACACTTGAGTGCCCACCTTTCCCGGCACCAGACGCACGTCGACCACGTAGGGCTGCGGACGCGAGCCCTGAACGTTGGCCTGCAGGCGGTTCGACTCCGCGCGGCGGAAATCGTGCACGTGGCCCTGCTCGACGTATCTCTCCCCTCGCTCCAGGTACCGAGCGGGGATGCTTCGGGCGAGCTCCTCGAGGTTCAGGGGTAACGCAATCATCAGGTTTGCGCCGGGCACCGAGTAGGGCGTCTACGGCGCTCGGCGCGGCGACGCCTTCAGAAGCAGCCCGGCGTAGGGCTCAGCGCGCCGGCTGCTGCGTGGTGAAGGTGATGCGCGAATAGCCGGCCAAGCGCGCCGCTTCCATGACGTTGACGACCGACTGGTGGGTGGAGTTGGCGTCGGCGTTGATGATGATCATCGGATCCGGGCTCCCGCGCGCGGCCCGCTTCAGTTCGACGCTGATGGTGTTGGGGTCTGCCACACCGAGGGGCACGCGGTTGATCACGTACTGCCCGTTGGCGGTTACCGCCACGCTGATCTGGTTGGGCCGTTCCTGCGATTGGTTGGCTTGCGCGGTCGGCAGATTGATCTGGAGCTCCGAGAAGCGCGAGTAGGTCGTGGTGACCACCAGGAAGATGACGATGACCAGCAACACGTCGATCATCGGCACGAGGTTCATCTCCGGCTCGTTGCGCTCCGAGCTGCGGCGAAAGTCCATGTCTACTGGGCTCTCTCGCCGTGGACGATCTCGATCAGCTTGATCGCCTGCGTCTCCATCTCCACCACCAGTCCATCGACCTTCGCGCGGTAATGCCGGAAGAAGATCATGCTGGGAATGGCCACGATCAAGCCGAAAGCCGTGTTGTACAACGCTACCGAGATCCCATGTGCGAGCTGCTGCGGGCTGCTGCTCATGCCGGGGCCGCCTTGCGAGCCGAAGATCTCGATCATGCCGACTACGGTCCCCAGCAGTCCCATGATCGGCGCGAGCGAAGCGATGGTGCCGAGCGTGGTCAGGAAGCGCTCCAGGTCGTGTACAGCCACCCGTCCAGCTTCCTCGAGGGACTCCTTCATCACCTCGCGTGAGCTGCGGATGTTTCTCAGTCCGACCGCGAAGACGCGTCCGAGCAGCGCGCCCTGCGCGAGGCGGTTGAGCAGGTCTTGGCTCACGCCGTGCTGTTTCACCTCCTGCGCGACGTCGGAAAGCAGCTCGCGAGGCACGATGCGACCGCGCTGCAACGACCAGGCACGCTCGACGATGATGCCCAGTGCGATAATCGACGCGATGATGAGAGGCCAGATCGGCCAGCCCGCAGCCTCGATGATGTGCAACACTTTGGAGTTCGCCCTCCTCGGAGCGGAAAAAAGCGCGACTTTAAACTGGCGGCCCAGTTTCAGCAACTCATCGCATCACGCAAATCGGATTCGGAAGACTTGCGGCGCACTTGCCGCCGAGCCGGCCAGTTTTCCACAATGTCTGTGGATAAAACTGTGCACAGACTGTAAAAAGTGAGCTTAAGTCGCATGGCTGCAATAATTTTTAGTCCGGCGCCCAAAATTTATGCAAGGAGTTTTTGTTTTAGAGTCAAGCCCTTATTTCCTCGCAGCCCGGAACGGCGGGGGGTTCAGAGGATGCGCCTCGAAATGCCGCGCCAGTTGTGGATGAAGCCGAGGCATGCCCGCGGAGCCAGATCAGGCGCGGGTTTCCGGGCGGGGTCTGTGCGCGTTTTGCGGGGCGCGACGCCTACCACGCCGGCCGCCCGTCGTTGCCGAACGACGCGGATGTGATGGCATCGAGCCCGCGCATGCAAGACGGCTTTGAGTTCGAGCCGGCGGACTCATCGGGGGAAGGCGCATCCGTGAGCGCGCCGATCAGCGTGAGCGAGCTCAACCTGTTGGCACGACAACTCATCGAGCGCGGCATTCCTCTGCTCTGGGTTGCGGGCGAGATCTCGAACTTCACGCGTGCCGCCTCGGGGCATTGTTACTTCTCGCTCAAGGACGAGCGGGCGCAGGTACGTTGCGTGATGTTCCGCCATCGAACACAGGCTTTGGACTGGACGGCTGCGGGCGGCATGCAGGTGGAAGTGCACGCCAGCCCCACACTATACGAAGCCCGCGGCGAATTTCAGCTCAACGTCGAATTCATGCGGCGCGCCGGACTCGGCGCCCTGTACGAGGCGTTCGCGCGGCTCAAAGCGCGCCTGGAGCGCGAAGGCTTGTTCGACGCGGCGCGCAAGAAGCCGATCCCCGCATTTCCCCGCCGCGTCGGCGTGATCACATCGCCAGCGGCCGCCGCGTTGCGTGATGTGCTGACCACCCTGCGCCGACGCATGCCATCCATTCCGGTGATCGTCTATCCAACGCCGGTGCAGGGGGAGGGTGCCGGTTCGAAGATCGCCGCCGCGATCGACACCGCGTCGGCGCGCGGCGAGTGCGATGTCCTGATCCTGTGCCGCGGCGGCGGCAGCATCGAGGACCTGTGGGCGTTCAACGAAGAGGCGGTCGCGCGTGCGATCTGGCGGTGTAACCTCCCGGTGGTGTGCGGCGTGGGACACGAGACCGACTTCACCATCGCCGATTTCGTAGCGGATGCGCGAGCGCCCACTCCGACCGGGGCGGCGGAACTCGCGAGTCCGAATGCCCAGGAGCTGCGGGCGCGGGTTCGCACCTTGCGCGCGCGGGAGGTTCGCGCTGTCGCGCGCCTGTTGGAACGCCGCATGCAGCAGGTCGACTACCTCGCGCGCCGGCTGGTCCACCCGGGAGAACGCATTGGTCGGCAGAGGCAGCACATCGAGCACCTCGCTGCGCGGCTGGCGCGCGTGGCCGCGCAAGCCGTGCAGGAGTCCAGGCTGCGTCTAGCTGCGCTCCGGCACCGGGTCATCGCACGCGCTCCCGACATCGGAGCGGGCGAGACGCGACTGCGGGGCCTCGCTCAGCGGCTGACTGGTGCAGGCATCCGCAGCGTGGAGCTACGCGCCTCCGCTGCGGAGCGCTTGAGCGCCCATCTGAACGCGCTCAACCCGCGCCTTGTGCTCCAGCGCGGCTACTCGATCGTCATGGCCGCAGACGGGCGCATCGTGCGCGATGCGCGGCAGCTGCAGGCCGGCGATGAAGTCGGCTTGACGTTCGCTCGGGGCGGCGCTTCGGCGCGCGTCGAGCGCACCCGCTCGTAGCTGGCCGGCCGGAAGGGCGCGCCTTCACCGCGCGGCGTCGCCGACTAATTTGCGCAGTTGAGCTCGCGGGAGTATCGTCTCGACGCGCGGAGCGCCGGAGCCGCTCCCGCTCGCCACACCGCCGCTACGCTGCATCCAACCTGAACCGAGGAGGAGTCATGCTTAAGCTGAAGACTGTCGCGATCGCTTCGCTGGTGGGTGTGCTCGCCGCCTGCTCGTTGCCCGCGTGGGCGCAGCTCGCCGAGAAAAAAGCGCTCACGCTCGAGGCCGCGAAGAAGCTCGCCGCAGCCGCCGAGACCGAGGCGACTAAAAACAAATGGAACGTAGTGATCGCCGTCGTCGATGACGGCGGTCATCTGATTTACCTGCAGCGCATGGACGGTACGCAGACGGGAAGCGTAGACGTCGCCATCAAGAAAGCCCAGACGGCGATCGCGTTCAAGCGGCCCACGAAGGTATTCGAGGACGCCATCGCCGGCGGCCGCAACGCGCTCATCGGTCTGCATGGCGCGCTCCCGCTGGAAGGCGGGATTCCGCTCGCCGTGGGAACCCAGATGATCGGCGCGATCGGGGTAAGTGGGGCCACCGCGCAGCAAGATGGACAGGTGGCGAAGGCCGGCGCCGATGCGCTCGCGGGCATGAACTGAGGGCTCGCGCACTCGCGACCGTTGCGGACACGGCCACAGAGGTGCACGCCGCCGGTGACGACTGCAGTCGGCGCTGAGCGCCAGCCGCTCAGCCGAGGCCCGCCGCCACATAGGTCGCGACCTGTTCGACGACATCATCGGCGAGGCAGTCGAACCGAGCGGCGTTGCTCCAGCCACGCAGCCACGTGAGCTGGCGCTTGGCGAGCTGACGCGTGGCTGCAGCAGCCTTCAAGCGCAACTGCGCCAGGCCAAACTGGCCGTCGATGTATTGCCAGGTCTGGCGATATCCGACTGCGCGCATCGAAGGCAGCGACGGATGCAGTTCGAAGCGCTCGCGCAGGTCGCGCAACTCGCCGATTAGGCCCAGCTCCAGCATCTTCTCGACGCGCCGCTCGATGCGTTCGTGCAGCGCATGCCTGTCGCTTGGCTCCAATGCCAGCGCAATCGTGCGATAGTCGGGCGCGGTTCGTCCTACCCGGGTCGTGAGCGCGGACATGGGCTGGCCGGCCACGTAGTAGACCTCGAGCGCCCGCTGGATGCGCTGCGCGTCGTTGGGTTGAAGTCGCGCGGCCGTCTGGGGGTCGACGCGCGCCAACTCGGCGTGCAGTGCGGGCCAGCCGGAGGCTTCGGCCATCGAGTCGATCAGCGATCGGATGTCCGGGTCGGCGGCCGGCAGCGGGCTCAAGCCTTCGATGAGCGCCTTGAAGTAGAGCATCGTTCCGCCCACCAGCAGTGGCACATGACCGCGCCCGCGGATGTCGGCGACGGCTGTGATCGCGTCGGCGCAGAACTGTGCGGCCGAGTACCGTTGGTCGGGATCGAGGATGTCGATGAGATGATGCGGGGCGGCCAGGAGCGTTGCCTGGTCCGGCTTCGCCGTACCGATGTTCATTCCGCGATAGACCTGGACCGAGTCCACGCTCACCAGCTCCACCGGGAAGCGGCGTGCGAGCTCGACCGCGAGCGCGGTCTTGCCGGAGGCCGTCGGGCCCATCAGCAGGATTACACCCGGCCACTCCAGAGCTGGTCCGGGGCTCAAGCCGGAGGATGGCATCGGCATGGCGCGGGCCAGCCCACGTCTAGATGCGGCGCGGTCGCGTGGTCGGCCGGCACGGGCTGCGTTGACTGCGGTGAGCCTATTCGCCGCGTTGAAACAGCCGGTCGAGCTCCGCGATCGTCACTTGCGTCCAGGTCGGGCGGCCGTGGTTGCATTGGCCCGAGCGCTCCGTCGCCTCCATATCGCGCAGCAGAGCGTTCATCTCCGGAATCGTGAGCGAGCGGTTGGCGCGCACAGCCGCGTGGCAGGCCATGGTGGCGAGGATCTGATCGCGCCGCTGGTGCAGGGCGTTGCCGGCCCCGTACTCTTCGATTTCCAGCAGGACATCGCGTGCCAGCTGGGCCGGATCGGCGTCTCCCAGCGGGGCGGGCATCGAGCGTACTGCGAGAGTGTCGGGCCCCACCACCGCCAGCTCGAATCCCAGCCGGCGCAACGCGTCGGCGTGTTCCTCGACCAGCCCAGTTTCGAGGCGGCTCGCGCGCAGCGTTGCCGGGATGAGCAGGCTCTGCGTGGGCACGGCGTCGTGGTCCAGCGCGCGTTTCAGCTTTTCGTACAGGATGCGCTCGTGGGCTGCGTGCATGTCGACGATCACCAGGCCCTGCGCGTTTTGCGCCAGCACATACACGCCCGCGAGCTGTGCAAGCGCGTACCCGAGCGGCGGCGTCTCGCTCGTCTCGGGCACGGCGGACCCTTGATGACTGGGGAATAGCACGTCGTAGAGCCCGGTCGGCTGGCGTGACGCGAGCGGGATGTGCTCACGCCGCGGCATGAAGCCGACGGCCGTTGGGTGGGTCGCGCCGGCACTGGACAGCCCCGGCTGCCATATTGGCGGTGCTGAGCCTAGCCGCAGCGCTGGCAGCTCGGACGCGGACGGCGACGCGGAAACCGCGGCCGGCGCCAAGGCCTTCGACATCGCATGGAACAGGAACTGATGTACCGCGCGCGGATCCCGGAAGCGCACTTCGGTCTTGGTCGGATGGACGTTGACATCGACCTTGGCTGGATCGAGCTCGAAGAACAACACGAAGGCGGGAAAGCGCTGTTCATGCAGCACGTCGTGGTACGCCTCGCGCACTGCGTGTGCGACGAGGCGGTCGCGCACGAACCGGCCGTTGACGAAGAAGTACTGATAGTCGCGGGCGCTGCGGTTGAACGTCGGCGAGGCGAGCAGCCCATGCAAGCGGAGACCTGCGGAGCGCTCGTCGAGGCTGATGCAGGCGGATGCGAACTCCGCGCCGAGCAGCGCATGGGCCCGGTCGGTGAACGACTGCGGGGGAACTCGCAACTGCGCGCGGCCGTTGTGTTGCAGGCTCATCGCCACTTCCGGCCGGGACATGGCGATGCGCTTGAACACCTCCTCGCAGTGGCCCAGCTCGGTGGCCTCGGTGCGCAGGAACTTGCGTCGGGCGGGCGTGTTGAAATAGAGTTCGCGCAGCTCCACGCTAGTGCCCTCGGCTCCAGTTGCAGGCTCGACCGGCGCGAGCCGGCCGCCACTGGATTCGATCCGCCAGGCGTGACGCTCCGCGTGCCGGCGGCTCACCAGCGACAGATGCGACACCGCAGCGATGCTGGCCAGGGCCTCGCCCCTGAACCCGAGACTCGCGACGCGTTCGAGATCCTCCAGCGTCGCGATCTTGCTGGTCGCATGGCGCGCGAGAGCCAGCGGAAGCTCTTCCTTGGCGATGCCGGCGCCATCGTCGACCACTCTGAGCCGTTGCGTTCCGCCGCCTGCGAGCTCGACGTGAACCGAGGTGGCACCCGCATCGAGGCTGTTCTCCAACAGCTCCTTGAGCGCCGCGGCCGGGCGGTCCACCACTTCGCCGGCGGCAATTTGATTGATGAGGAGATCGGACAGGCGCTGGATCGGCGGCATGGAGGGAAAGGCGGAGAGTTGCGCAATTATAGCCTCGGCATTGGCTTGACCGCTGCGACTTCCCTATAATCCGCGGCTGCGCTTCAACTCACGCTGAAATCCCCAGGTGAGGCCGCCGCGTCGGGGAGATCAGGAACGGGCGGCGATCAAGGAGAACGTCAAGGTGCGGATCGGCATACCGGCCGAGATCAATCCGGGCGAGTCGCGAGTCGCGGCTACGCCCGAAACCGTGAAGAAGGTTCTCGCAGGCGGGCATCACCAGGTGCTGATCCAGGCCGACGCGGGCGTAGCCGCTTCCGCACCGGATTCGGAATATGCCGCCGCCGGTGCGACCGTCGTGCCGAGCGCAGCGGAAGTGTTCCAGCAGGCCGAGATCGTGCTCAAGGTGGGCGCGCCGCAGCCCCTAGAGGTGGCGCAGATGCGAAGCGGCACCATCGTCATCGGTCTGCTCAACCCGTATGATTCCGCCGGCATCGCCAGCTACGCCAAGCAGGGTCTGACGGGCTTCGCCATGGAGTGGCTGCCGCGCATCACCCGGGCCCAGGCAATGGATGTGCTTTCCTCGCAGGCCAACATCGCCGGCTACAAGGCCGTCTTACTGGCTGCGAACGAATACCAGCGCTTCATGCCGATGCTCATGACGGCCGCCGGCACGGTAAAGGCCGCGCGCGTAATCGTGTTGGGCGCGGGGGTGGCCGGTCTGCAGGCGATTGCGACCGCCAAGCGCCTGGGCGCGGTGGTAGAGGCTTCCGACGTTCGCCCGGCGGTGAAGGAACAGATCGAATCGCTCGGCGCCAAGTTCCTCGACGTCGCCTTCCTCACCGACGAAGAACGCGAGATCGCGCAGGGGGTGGGCGGCTACGCCCGTCCGATGCCCGCCGACTGGATGCGGCGCCAGGCGGAGCTGGTCCATGAGCGCGCCAAGCAGGCCGACATCATCATCACCACTGCGCTGATTCCGGGGCGGCCTGCGCCCGTGTTGCTCAAGGAGGAGACGGTAAAGGCGATGAAGCCGGGCGCGGTGATCGTCGACTTGGCGGTGGAGCAGGGCGGCAACTGCCCCTTGAGCGAGCGCGGCAGGATCGTCGTGAAGCATGATGTCAAGATCATCGGGCTCACGAACCTGCCGGCGATGGTGGCCGCGGACGCGAGCGCCCTGTACGCGCGCAACCTGCTTCATTTCTTCCACCTGCTGGTCGACGCCAAGACCGGGCAGCTCAACCTGAACCGTGAGGACGAAGTCATCGCCGGCAGCCTGGTTTGCATCGGCGGGGAAGTGGTCAAGCGATCCTGAGCGCGCGGCAGCGCGGGATCCGTGGTCTTGGGCGACTGTTTTCATCGGGCGCGCACCAGAAGTTCATTGTCGAGTTAGCGAGGAGCATCATGCACGAAGCGATCGACCCCACCGTTGTCAATCTCACCGTGTTCGTGCTGGCGGTGTTTGTCGGCTATCACGTGATCTGGAACGTTACGCCCGCGCTGCATACTCCACTCATGTCGGTAACGAATGCGATCTCTTCGGTGATCATCGTCGGGGCCATCCTCGCCGCCGGCGCCGAGAAGCTCGATTTCGGGTCGGGCTTGGGCGCACTGGCCGTAGGATTGGCCGCGGTGAACGTGTTCGGCGGGTTCCTCGTGACCCAGCGCATGTTGGAGATGTTCAAGAAGAAAGCACCCAAGGCAGGCAAGGGGCACCAGTGACCCGGCAGAAGCAGGTCGCGCTGCTCGCAGCATGGTCGCTTGCCATCCCCCAACGCCGATCTCGCCGGTGAGGAAGAATAGATGTCGGTAAGCCAGGTCGCTCTCGCTTATCTGGTTGCGTCGGTGCTGTTCATCTTGGCGCTCAAGGGTCTGTCCTCCCCCTTGTTCGCCCGGCGCGGAAACCTGTTTGGGGTCGCGGGGATGGTCATCGCAGTGGTGACCACGCTGCTCGTCACCCGGAACTGGCTGCTGATCCTCGCCGCCATAGCGGTCGGCGGTGCCGTGGGCGCGACGGTGGCCAGGCGCGTGCAGATGACGCAGATGCCCGAACTGGTGGCGGCTATGCATTCGCTGGTCGGGATGGCTGCGGTGCTGATTGCGGTCTCGGTGGTTCACAGCCCGGCGGCGTTTCAGCTTCCTGCCCCACTGCCCAGGGGCAATCGGCTGGAGCTGTTCATCGGCACTTTCGTCGGCGCCATCACGTTCTCCGGCTCGGTGATCGCTTTCGGCAAGCTGGCGGGACTGGGCAAGCACTTTCGGCTGTTCTCCAGCGCACCGGTCGTGTTCAAGGGGCAGCACTGGCTCAACCTGCTTCTTGCCATCGTCATGGTCGGGTTCGGGCTCGGGTTCTTCTTCTCGGGTGGGGAAGGGCAATGGCCGCCGTTTCTGATCATGACCGCCATCGCGTTCGTGCTCGGGGTGCTGATCATCATCCCCATCGGCGGCGCCGACATGCCGGTCGTCATCTCGATGCTCAACAGCTATTCGGGTTGGGCTGCCGCGGGCATCGGCTTCTCGCTCGACAACCGCATGCTGATCATCGCCGGCAGCCTGGTGGGTTCCTCGGGGGCGATCCTGTCCTACATCATGTGCAAGGCCATGAACCGGTCCTTCTTCAGCGTCATTCTGGGCGGGTTCGGTGCGGCCGAAGGCACTGCGGCGGCCGGAGCCGCGCAAAAGAGCGTACGCAGCGGCAGCGCGGACGATGCGGCGTTCTTGTTGTCGAACGCCGAGTCGGTGATCATCGTGCCAGGCTATGGGCTGGCGGTGGCCCGCGCCCAGCACGCGGTCAAGGAGATGGCCCAGAAGCTCATCGACAAGGGTGTGCAGGTGCGCTACGCGATCCATCCGGTCGCCGGGCGTATGCCGGGTCACATGAACGTCCTGTTGGCCGAGGCCGAGGTGCCGTACGACCAGGTGTTCGAGATGGACGACATCAACAGCGAGTTCGGTACCACGGACGTGGCCCTGATCCTGGGTGCGAACGACGTCGTCAACCCGGCGGCCAAGACTCCTGGGAGCCCGATCTTCGGCATGCCGATCCTGGAGGCCTATAAGGCCCGAACCGTGCTGGTGAACAAGCGATCCATGGCGGCCGGCTACGCCGGCCTGGACAATGAGCTGTTCTACCTCGACAAGACCATGATGGTGTTCGGAGACGCGAAAAAAGTCGTCGAGGACGTGATCAAGGCTCTCTCCTGACCTGCACACGTCAGGTCCCGCGTTGCGACGTGTGACTGCGTTGGGGGCCTCTCGGATCGCCTCTGAAACCCGTCCTGCCCGAGACACTTAGCTCCCGGGCGAGTCGCCCCGTGTCACCCGATCCAGGCAGAAGCTTCCCCCCGGCGTCTGCCCTTTCCCTGAGCTTTCCCGCTCCTCGGACGTACCCTCCCGGCGCTATTTAGACGGTGTTGGCCGCCGGGTTCGGAATCGGCTCCCTTTCTGCGTCGCCTTGGCACGCCCGGTGCTTCTTTGGGTGGCCGAAGTCGGGGCAGGCTGCCGAGGCCGGGCGCCGCCCCTTAAGGCCACTGCCGCCGGTCGGGCGGTATGACTCCGCGAGAGCGATCTAGGGCGATGAACAAGGCGACGGTATTCTCCAAGACCGGCAAGGGGCTTCTGGAGATCAAGAACAAGTCTAACCGTTTATCCCGAGATCAATTCCGGGTGCTGAACCTGGTGGACGGCAAAGCCAGTCTCGACGATCTGGTCGAAAAGAGCCGGATCAGCGAAGTCGAGCTGCGCAAGGTCCTAGCGCTGTTGTCCGACGGCGGCTTCATCAAGGAGTTCACGAACCCGACGGCCGGGGGCGATTACGCAAGCGTAACGATTCCCCCGGTAGCGCCCAGCGCCGCCTACGTCGACGATCTCGACTTCACGCAGATCCTCGGCCCCGCCAAACCAACCAAGCCTAGCATCTACCAGAGTGCGGCCACGGAGCAGCGCCAGCGCGAAGAGGCCGAGCGCAAGGCCTCCGAAGCCGCGGCTGCCAAGGTGCGCGAGGATGCTTTGCGCCGTTCCCAGGAAGATAACGAGCGCCGCGCCCGCGAGGAGGAGGCGGCCCGTCGCGTCCGCGCCGAGGCCGAACGCCGCGCCAAGGAAGAAGAGGCGCTGCGGCAGAAGCTGGAAGCGGACGTGCGCGCCCGCATGGAGGCGGAAAAGCGGGCCAAAGAAGAGGCGGAGGTGCGCGCTCGGGAGAAGCTGGAGGCAGAGAAGCGGGCCAAGGAGGACGTCGAGCGCAGGGCACGTGAAGAGTCGGACCGCCGGGCGAAGATTCAAGCCGAAGCGCTGGTTCGCGTGGACGCTGAACGCCGCCGCATGCAAGAGGACGAGCGCAAGCGCCGCGAGGACGAAGAGCGTCGCGGCAGGGAAGAAGAAGAACGTAAACGCTATGAGGAGGAGCGTCGCCGCAAGGAGGAAGAGGAGCGTCGCCGCCGCGAGGAAGAGGAGCGCAAGCGGCGGGAAGAGGAGGAGCGTCGGCGCAAGGAGGAAGAGGAGCGCCGCCGTCGCGAGGAAGAGGAACGCAAGCGGCGCGAGGAGGAAGAGCGTAAGCGCAAGGAGGAGGAGGAACGCCGGCGCAAGGAAGAGGAAGAGCGCAAGCGCAAGGAGGAGGAAGAGCGTCGCCGCAAGGAGGAAGAGGAGCGTCGCCGCCGCGAAGAGGAGGAACGCAAGCGTCGCGAGGAGGAGGAGCGCAAGCGCAGGGAAGAAGAGGAACGCCGCCGCCGCGAAGAGGAGGAACACAAGCGTCGCGCGGAGGAAGAGCGCCGGCGCAAGGAAGAGGAAGAGCATCGCCGCCGCGAGGAGGAGGAGCGCAAGCGCAAGGAGGAAGAAGAACGCCGCCGGCAGGAACAGGAGGACCGGCTGCGCAAAGAATTGGAAGAGCGTCACCGACGCGAAGAGGAGGAGTTGCGGGCGCGCCTCGAGCGGGAGCGTCTTGTGGGCGATGCAGAGCCGCGCCGGCAGGTGGAAGAAGAGGAGCGCCGCCGGCGGGAAGAAGAGCAGGAACGCCAGCGGCGAGCAGACGCCGACCGCATGCAGCGGGAAGCGGAAGAGCATCGTCGCCGCGATGAGGAACAGCGCCAGCGGCGTGAGGAAAACGAGCGGCAGCGACGCGAAGAGGAGCGGGCGCGCAAGCGTCGGGCGGAGGAGGAGCGCAACGGCGAGCAGCAACGCGCCTCGAGTGCGTTCCCGACCCTGGATTTCAGTGGGACGCCTGCATCCAGGCCGGAGGTCTCTTCGAACTTCGACGCCGACCTGGAGGCGCTGAAGCGTGTCGAAGCAGAGGTCGAGAGGGAGTTCCTGGCCAAGGAAGAGACGATTCGCCAGGCGCTGGAGGAGCAGGAACGCCGGTTCCGGCTAGAAGAGGAAACCCGGATCGCGATGGATCGCGCCGAGCGGGAGGCGCGTGAGAAGGCGGACCGCGAAGCCCGGGAGCTCGCCGAGGCGGCGGAGCGCACACGTCGAGAGGCCGAGCAACGGGCGCGGGAGGAGGGGATCCGCCGTCAGCAAGAGGAGAAGGAGCGGCGCATCCGGGACCAAGAAGAGCGGAAGAAGAAGGCCGAAGAGGAGCGCAAGAGGCGCGATCGCGAACGGCGGGAAGGCGAGCAACGGGCGCGCGAAGAGGCCCTCGCCCGCCAGCGTGCCGAGCAGCAAGAACGCGACCGCAAGAAATCGGAACGCGAGCGGCTCGCGCGCGAAGCCACCAAGCGGGCCTGGGGACCCGGACGCATCGCCGCGGTCGCGGTGGGGGTCCTCATCGGGCTGGTGATCCTGGCGATCCAGGTCGCTCCGCTTTCCGCGTACGCACCGGCAATCGAAAAGCTTGCCTCAGACGCGATCGGCGAGCCGGTTCGGATCGGTCATGTGCACGCATCGGTGTTCCCGGGCTTCCATCTCACGCTGGACGGCGTCACCGTAGGCATCCAGCAGGACGTGCGAGTCCCGAGCATCGTGGCCTACATGGATCTGGGAGCCGTGCTCGGAGGCGAAAAGGCGATCAAGACACTGCAGATCGAGCAGCTGCAGGCGACGCAGGATGTGCTTCCCCGACTGCCGCGCTGGCTCAACGCCGGCACCTCCAAGGACAGCAGGATCAAGCTCCAACGGATCCAGTTCAAGGGCGCGAAGCTCGACGTCAAGGGTGCGACGCTGCCCCCGTTCGACGCGCAGCTGTATCTGGCGGCGGACGGCACGCTGACCCGCGTGACGATCGAGTCTACCGACGGACGGCTTTCGGCTGAGCTGTTCCCGAAGGGTCAGCAGGCCGACCTCACCGTGCAAGCCAAGAACACCCCTTTCCCGCTCGGGCTATCTCTCGACCTGACCGAAGGGCAGGCCAAGGGTGTGCTGAGCGGCAATCAGATCCGCCTGACCGAGATGGATCTATACCTGTATAACGGACAGGTCACCGGACAGAGCCTCATCTCCTGGGGCGAGAAGTGGACGCTGGAGGGTGAGTTCGAGATCAAACACCTGGATCTGGAGTCGGCCATGAAGGCGCTCAACATCGACATCACCTCGGACGGCAACCTGTCCGCGAAAGGCCGCTACGCCATGCAGAGTAACAGCCTGGAGTCCTTGTTCGAGAGTCCCCGGCTAGAGGTGGCCTTCAGCGTGCAAAAGGGCGATCTGGCGGGTCTCGACTTCGTCCGCGCGCTGCAATCCCCGAGCCGAGAGGGTATACAGGGCGGCAAGACCAAGTTCGACGAGCTGAGCGGCAACCTGTCCATCGTCGGCTCACGCTATGCGTATTCCAACGTGCGTGTGACCGCGGGCCTGCTAAACGCAACGGCAAGCGGCGAGGTCGCAGCGAACAAGGAGATCAGCGGCCGCGCCTCGGTCGAGCTGCGCTCTAATGCCAATGTCGTGAGAGGCAACTTCCGTATCCTCGGCGACCCGAAGGCTATGGTCCTCAGGCCGTGAGACCGCGGGACGCGCCATGGGGCGGCTCACACCCCTTGCCTTGCGCTGATCAGGGCTGCGTCAGGCGTTGAACGTCCTCCGGGATGTCGACGTCTTGCAGGATGCCCGGGTCGTCCACCTCGAGTTGACGGATCGAAGTCGGATGGGCCGACAAGATCCCTCGGGCGCCCGCATCCCCGCGCAGCCCCACGAGTTGCTCCCGGAATACACTGGAGAACCCCACCGGGTGGCCGCGGCGACCGGCGAAGATCGGAACTACGATGCCCGCTCCGCGTTCGAGCTCGAGTGCAACCTTCGTGATCGTGCCGGGGTGGATACACGGCATGTCGCCGAGCGCGACGACCCATCCGCTGGATCCAGACTCATACGCGATGCCGGCGGCCAAGCTGTGGCCCATGCCCAAGACGGCATCGGCGCAGTCGATCACCGGGACGCCTTCCGCCGACAGCAGCTTGCGCAACTCCGTGTCGCCGGCTCGTACCACCGCTACCGAGCGAACAAGCGCGGCCTGCAGCGTGCGCAAGCTTGCCACGCCAATGGGTGTCCCGTCGGGTAGCCGCTGTAAGAGCTTCCGGCCGCCGAAGCGAACGCCTGCCCCGGCCGCCAACAGGATGCCGGAGATCATCGGCGCCTCGAGACAACCTTACGCGGAGCTGTCCCGCGGCCTCACCGGCCGAAGGTATGGGAGCGCACGCTCGCGTGCCGTCGCGCGTGCGAGCGGGAGAGGAGCACCAGAACGGTGGCCGCCAGCAAGAGGAACGGGATCATCATGACCACGCCGGCGAGCGCGAGGATTACCCCGCCGACCGCCGCCGAGACGATGATCCCCACCAGTGGTAGAAAGACAAATAACACCATCGCGAGGGCGGCGAGCCCGACCACCGTTGCCCCCAGCCCAAACAGCAGTCGGACCAGAGGATTGGCCGCGTCGCGCGGGGGGAGCGTGATTCTGAGCTGTTCCATTTCAGTTCCTTGAGCGGGTATCGCCGCGGTCATCCCTTCCGCAGCGGCGATCCGCCCCTTCGATCCGCGCGATGAAAGCGCCAGAACCGGCGCTGGCTCTTGGCGCAGTCGCTTGCGCCCATCCTAAAGCGTCGGCGGAGGCGGTGCAACCACCTTTTCCCAGCGGCCATATGCGGGCCAGAACGGGCAGGCGCGCGCCTGCGCGCGCGCGTTGAGGCCGATGTGCCGCTAGGGGTTCGCGGCCATCTTGTCGCGTGCGAGCGGCGGGTTCTTGCCGAAGTAACCCCGGATTCCGCGCAGGATCGCCGCGGCGATGTTCTGTTGGTATTGCGGCTTGGATAGCTTCTTCTCTTCCTGTGGATTGCTGATGAAGGCAGTTTCGACCAATATCGATGGAATGTCGGGGGCCTTGAGTACGGCAAACCCGGCTTGCTCGACGCGGGCTTTGTGCAAGACCGCAATTCCGCCGATCTCGTCCAGTACGGCGCGCCCCAGCTTGATGCTGTCGTTGATGGTCGCTGTCTGTGACAGATCGAGGAGCACCTGCTTCACATATGGATCGGGCACGTCCAGGTTGACCCCGCCGATGAGATCCGCCTCGTTTTCCTTCTTGGCCAGCCAGCGCGCGGCAGCCGAAGTGGCGCCGCGCTCGGACAACGCGAACACCGACGAGCCGCGGGCATGCGGGCGGACATAGGCATCCGCGTGGATCGATACGAACAAGTCCGCGCGCACCTTGCGCGCTTTGCTCACGCGTTCCTGCAGCGGCACGAAGTAGTCTCCATCTCGCGTCAGCAGCGCGCGCATGTTCGGCTCGGCGTCGATCAGCGCCTTGAGCTTGCGGGCGATCGCGAGGGTGATCTCTTTCTCCTGCGTCCCATTGCGGCCTCTTGCCCCCGGATCCTCTCCGCCGTGGCCCGCGTCGACCGCGATCGTGATCAGGCGCGCCACTTTGGATTCCGCGTCTGACGCGCGTGGGGGCGCGCGGCTCGCCGTCGGCCTTCTGTTCCCGGGCGGGGCCTCTGCCTGCGCTTGCGCCGTATCCGAAGCCGAAGTCGGCGCTGGCGGGGGCGGGTTTGCCCTCGACGATTCGGTAGGCAACTCCGCCGGAGCCGTGTCGGCGCTGGGGGCTGGCTGCTGCGCTCGGTTGAGCTCCTCCAGCAGCGCCATGACCGGGTCGGCTGCCTGCGCAGGATAGATGTCGAGCACGAGACGGTGGGCGTACTCCCCGACCGGAGTGAGGGAAAATGCCTGTGGCTTTGCCTCGGCGCGCAGGTCGAGCACAAGCCGCACTACCCCTGGACGATTGCGCGCGAGGCGGGCCTGAGCGATGAACGGATCATTGAGGCCAATGCGGGAGGGCAGCGTCTCGAGCTGGCCCTTCAACTCGACATCCTGCAGATCGAGGACTAGGCGTTCCGGGTTCTTGGCGCCGAACAGCGTGTAACGGATCGGGTGCTCAGATTCGATCGTGACTCGTGTGTATTCGGGACCCGGCCAAACACGCACGCCCAAAACCGCTACGGCGGCTTCTGCCACAACGGGTAGTAGGCACAGCAGCCCAACGACCACCAGCGCGACACGGGCGATCCATCGTGCCGAACCTCCCGAGACGGAGACGCCCGATGCAGATCCCATTAAACACCGAGCTGGTCTAGGCACTGCTTCCCTTTTGCGGTTCCCGCAGCGATCCTCGCCTCGCGTCCGCCGCCCGCGGGCTGTAATTCGATCCGGAGGTCGGCGGCCGGAAGTTGATCGCCGGCTCGCTCCGGCCATTCTACGAGGCATACGGAGTCGGCGCCGAAGGCGTCTCGAAAGCCCGCATCGATCCATTCTTCCGTCGAGCGGAATCGATAGAAATCAAAGTGATGCAAGTATAAGTTAGAAACGCGATAAAGTTCAACCAAGGCAAAGGTTGGGCTGCTGACCCGGCCTCGATGACCAAGGGCACGCAAGCATCCGCGCACGACTGTGGTCTTCCCCGCCCCGAGTTCGCCGATCAGATATACAACCAGGCCCGGCTGGAGGACATGCGCAAGCCGGCGCCCCAGTTCTAGGGTTGCGCTCTCGTCTGCGAGATGCGCCAGGAGTGCCCCGTCGCGGTCGATCCGGAACTCGAGCGGCATGTCACCTCCAACCGCGGCTATGTCGGCGATATGGGACGACCAGCGGTCCCGGCTTTATCGGATGCGCGGGTACTCGCATGGCGACACCGTGCGCGATGTGGAGCGTTCTGTCTCTTCCCGGTAGCTGGCGAAGCGCCACCGCAATAGGAGTCCGTCCCTCCTCCGGTGCGCGGTGGTCCCGCAGGAAGCAAGCATTGCGCAGGTTCATCGTCCCCCTGCAAAATTCGTATACTTCCCGGGCGGGCCATTCCAATGCGCATGCCACGCCCGCCGCGGAGAATAGGCAAACACCAACCGAGAAGCCCGTAGGAGATCCATCATGGCTGACAACTGGCGGTCGAGAATCATCACACAGGGCGTAGCCCGCTCACCCAACCGCTCCATGCTGCGCGCAGTGGGCTTCACCGACACGGATTTCGACAAACCCATCGTCGGCGTCGCCAATGGGCATTCCACCATGAACCCTTGCAACGCGGGCATCCAACCGCTCGTAGACCGAGTCGTGAGCGCGCTTCAGCACGCGGGAGCCATGCCGCAGACGTTCGGCTTCCCCACGGTCACCGATGGCATCGGCATGGGCACGGAAGGGATGAAGTACTCACTGGTTTCGCGGGAGGTGATCGCCGATTCGATCGAGGTGTCCGTGAACGGTCAACTCATGGACGGTGTGGTGGCGGTCGGCGGCTGCGACAAGAACATGCCCGGATCGATGATGGCGCTTGCACGGATGAACGTGCCGGGGATCTTCGTGTATGCGGGCACCATCAAGCCTGGCCACTGGAAGGGACAAGCTCTCACTATCGTCAGCCCGTTCGAGGCCGTCGGCGCCTTCACCGCGGGAAGGATGAGCAAGGAGGACTTCGACGGGATCGAGAAGAACGCTTGCCCCACTGTGGGGGCATGCGGAGGGATGTATACGGCCAACACCATGTCCTCTTCCTTCGAGGCTTTGGGAATGAGCCTGCTCGGTTCCTCGCAGATGGCCTCGCCGGATCCGGAGAAGGCGGATTCCGCGGCCCAATCCGCCAACGTGCTGGTCGAGGCCATACGACAGAACCTGCGCCCGCGGGACATCATCACGCGCCGCTCGATCGAGAACGCCATTGCACTGGTGATGGCAACGGGCGGTTCGACCAACGCCGTGCTGCATTACCTCGCCATCGCGTCGGCCGCCGAGGTGGAGTGGACCATCGACGACTTCGAACGAATCCGCCAGAAGGTCCCCGTGCTCTGCGACCTGAAGCCTAGCGGACGTTATGTTGCAGTGGACTTCCATCGCGCCGGAGGAGTGCCTCAGGTGCTCAAGATGCTCCTCGACCACGGGTTGCTGCACGGCGATTGCATGACGATCTCCGGCAAGACGCTGGCCGAAGAGCTGCGGGACGTGCCTGGCGCCCCACGCAAGGACCAGGACGTCATCCGCCAGTGGGACAACCCGATGTATCCTCAGGGCCACCTCGCCATCCTGCGCGGAAACCTCGCCACCGAAGGGTGCGTCGCCAAGATCACAGGACTCAAGAGCCATCAGATCACCGGCCCGGCGCGCGTGTTCAACTCCGAGAACGAGTGCATGGACGCAATCGTCGCGAAGCGGATCAAGGCCGGGGACGTGATCGTGATTCGCTATGAAGGTCCCAAGGGCGGGCCCGGCATGCAGGAGATGCTCGCGCCGACCTCTGCGCTGATCGGGCAAGGCTTGGGGGACTCGGTAGGCTTGATCACGGACGGGCGCTTCTCGGGTGGCACTTGGGGCATGGTGGTGGGGCATGTCGCACCGGAGGCGTACGTCGGGGGCGCGATCGCACTGGTCCAGGAGGGCGACTCCATCACCATCGATGCCGACCGACGGCTCGTGCAGGTAAACGTTTCTGAGGACGAGCTTGCCCGGAGGCGGGCCCGGTGGACGCAACCCGCGCCACGCTACACCCGTGGCGTTATGGCCAAATACATCAAACTGGTGTCGACCTCGAGCCGAGGTGCTGTGACCGATCGGTCCAACACCTGAGGCACGCGCTGGAGGTGTCGGCGCGCTGGATGCGGCCAGGGACCGCCGGCCCGGTCGGCCTAGCTGGGGACAGGTGAGCGGGCGCGGCGCTCCACTCACCCGCGGTTGCTACCTGCCCGGCCTAGCCGAGCGCGCTGATCCCCGCGGCTTGGCGCTTGCCTCCTGACAAGCTGGCAGTGCGTGAATGCGATGTCAGCGCATCGGCCCTGGCGCCACCATGTTCGTGTAGCGTAGCCGTTCGGCCTCGATGAACTGCGCCAGGAACTTGCCCTGCAGAGCGTCCAGCACGGCGTAGCTGACGCCCTGGCTGTGCAGCCGCGCCAGCTCGGACCCGTAGAGGCCGGCGACCGGTTGCGACCGAATCGTGAACGTGCCACCTACGCCGATCACGTTTGTCAGGTTCGAACGGTTGATCCGTTCGATGATCTGCGCATCGGCCGTGCCATCCTTCGCCATCTTCTCGATCTCCTGGACTGAGAGGCTCCCGCTGGAGCGCTGCAGCGGCGGGTATGGCACCCAATCCGGTGTGCCCATCGGCTTGCTCACCTCGTAGCGTCCCGGAGGCGGGGCCGGTACGACGCCGTAGCCCGATTCCAGCTTGTCGACATCCACCGGCTGTGGGTAGCAGAATCGGCAGCCGCCGATCCCTCCGTTTTCGACCCAGTACCGGGTCTGCAGGTCGATGTCATCGACGAAAGACTGCTGCAGGTAATCGAGCACCGGATCCGGCACCCCGTCCGCCTTGAGCTTCGCGAAGTCGGAGCCACGCAGCGCATAGGTCGTGCCGGTGTCCCGGATGCGTTGAATGATCACCGGCGGGGGCGCACCTGACTTGCTGAGGTTGACGACCTCCGCGATCGGCATCGGATGACGCGACGTGTAGAACGTCGAGCAGGCGCTCAGCACGAGCAGCACTGCGCCGCTAAGGCACAGACGAACGCTCACCTGGCTGGTAAAGCGCTCACGAATGGTTGAAAGTCGGTGCATAGATCGTCGATCATTGTCGTGCGTCGCCCTGACGCATCCCTGACAGGGGCTCGCATCCGACGCCGCAACTTCGACGGGCGCCGGCCCCCGGGAGGGCCATTTGACTTGGATCAAGCGGCAGGCTGCATGGCGAGACTAGCCTGTGGCTCGCTTTGGAGGAGGATCGAATGTCGCTTCGTTCACCCCTGCTCGCCGCGCTGACCGGCATCCTCGCCTGCGCACCTGCGCTGGCGGCGGATCTGGAGCGCGGGAAGATGCTGTACGAAAACCACTGCCGGATGTGCCACGACTCGGTCGCGTTCAAGCGCGACCAGAAGATCGCGCACACCTATGACGAGGTGCGCGCGCAAGTCACTCGCTGGCAGACCAACACATCGCTCCATTGGAACGCGGAGGACATCGAAAACGTGGCCTCCTATGTTGCCAAAACCTACTACCGAATCCCGTGCCCGGACTGCTGACGCCGACCTGCTCCGCTGGCGGGAGCTCGCGTTCCCGTCCCGGCCTAGGCAGGCACGTCGGGAATGAGCTGACGCTCAAGCATCGCGATGTGGTCTTTGACGAGCAGCTTGCGCCTCTTTAGGCGCTTCAACTGCAACTCATCCTGGGCGGGATCCTCTGAGAGTCGGGCGATCACTGCATCCAGGTCTCTGTGCTCCACCTTGAGCACGGAGATCCTGACGCGGATCGCCTCGGCGTCTTCGTCGGTCAGAACCATCTCCATGGCTAACCTCCGGCGGACTTGGGGTGAAGAGCAACCCCCGGGAAATAGTTTACTGCAAATCGGACTGATGCTGACAAGTGTCAGTCGCGTTGGGGATTGAGCGATTCAGCGTGCGGATCGAAGTGAGATGGGTACCCTCCAAGCCTACGCCGGAATCTACCCGATGCTTTACGCGTTCTTCGGACGTGACGGCGGACTTGACCGTGCCGCGATGCGGCGCCAAGCCCAGGCCTGCATCCAAGCAGGGGCGCACGGCATCGCCGTCCTCGGGCTGGCGACGGAAGCCACCAAACTCAGCGGCGGAGAGAAGCGGGCGCTGGTCCAATGGGTGATCGACGACGCTGCCGGACAAGTGCCGATCGCCGTCACGGTCTCCGAGCAGAGCGTGCAGACGCAGATCGAGTTCGCCAACTGGGCGGCGGACCTCGGAGCGTGCTGGGCGATCCTGCAGCCTCCCGCGGAACGCGGCAGGCCCGAAGCCTGGTACGCCGACTTCTTCGCCCAAGTCATGAAGCGCGTGCGCATCCCTTGCGCGATCCAGAATGCACCGGACTACATCGGTGTGGGACTTGCGCCCGAAACCATTTGCAGGCTCAAAGACCGCTGCGACAACTTCCTATTGCTCAAAGCGGAGGGCCCGCTCCTAGCCATACGCCATCTGATCGACATGCTGGATGGCCGCCTTTCCGTCTTCAATGGCCGTGGCGGCCTCGAGCTTCCCGACAATCTGCGAGCCGGATGCGCGGGAATGATTCCCTCCACCGACACGGTGGACTACCAGGTGCGGATATTCCAAGCCATACGCGGCGGGTCGAGTGCGGACGACTCCCAGGCGGAAGCCGTATATCAGCGTGTGCTTCCGTCGATCGTGTTCGCTTTGCAGTCGCTGGATACCCTGCTCTGCTACGGCAAACGCATCGCGGCCATGCGCCTTGGGCTGGACGAAGTCTATGACCGGGCGCCGGCAATGATGCCCACTGCATTCGGCATGGCTTGCGCCCGCCGCTACGCCGATCAACTTGGCCCTCTGGCTTGATCCGAGACCTCTGCAGGGTCCGCGGCAGCCGCCGCTCAGGAAACCTGTTTGCGCACCGCTGGCATGGCTTCGGAGTCGGGCCTCATCAGGTCTGAGCCGTCGGTGGCCTTGGGCTCCACCTTGGCCCTGCCGCGCCCGATGTGCCAGATCACAAGAGGCAGTGCACTCAGCCCAATTCCCCAATGGAATGCGCTGATCCACGGCCGAGCTTCCTCGCCGCCGAAGTAATAGAGGGCATACCCGGAGGCGATTAGCAGCAGCGCCGTTGTGGCGAGGGCTCCTCCGGCCAGGAGGTTGCGACGTTGGTGCCAGCCCCGCCGGACGTGTACCGGGAGCAAGGAGCCGAGCACAATCAGGACGAGCATGGCCGCACCGCCGTGCAAGCGCAACCACCATGTCTCTAGGGGGTTAGGCTCCTCGCCCAGCTCGCCGTGCACGCGGAGGAAGTAGTGGAAGACCAGCCAAAAGATGCCGCTGACAAGCAGCAGCGCGCTGCTCCAGTAAACCCAGCGCCGATGCCCGTGGGATAGTCGCATCTCTGGCCTCAGGCAGCGCCGAGTGAGGTCGGCCGCATCGCGGGGCGGAGAGCCCGCGCCTGTCGACCGCGCGCCGCCCCGCGTTTGCGTTCGGCGGCATACGCTCGATGCACCGCGACGCCCTTGGCGCTGCGGCTCGGTTCGTCTGAGCGAGCTGCTGAGCGCACCCGGCCGTCGGCGGCCGTGTGCAGGCGCGCCTCTAGTGGTGTCTCGAGCGGCGCTTTCGCGCGCCGCATCCTCTCGGGATTATTCACTTGAGCGCTACCTCGTATAGGGCCAGCACCCGCTTGACGCCCTCGGTGATGTGCCGGCAGGAGAGCGTGGCGCCGCTGATGTTCTTGATGTCATCGTCGAGCTTGAGCGTGTCGCCAGCGCGTTTCCCGACGAACTGCCGGCGCCACTGCGCGTTGCGGATCTCGTAACCGTAGCTCTCCCGATAGTCCATCACCTCGATCTGGCGGGCGCTACCGTCGCTGTTCAGGCCGACCGCATAGGTGATGAACTCGTGTTTGCCCACGACCTCGTCGACGATGAAGAAGCCGCCGGTCGACACACGCCAGACGCGCTGCTCCCGCAGGCGCACACTCACACCGGTGCGCTTCTCGATCTCGCTGCGCTGTTGCTCGGTGATCGTGACATACGCCGGGACGAACGTAGCTCCGGGAAAGATCGCCTGCTGCGCTTGCTCCAGGCTCAGGTATTGGGTGGCATAGGCGCTCGGCGCCACGACGATCGCCGCGACCGGGAGCAGCCAATTGCTGAGCACATCCACCGGGCTACGCGCCAATCGACACAGATGCTCTCATTCGAAATGCCCAAGATCTTGCATGGTGTGCTCGTCGCCGAGCATGCAGCCACCAGGGGTAGCTACTCGTTTGGGGTCCGGGGGCTGAGCGGAGCAAGGCGGTCCCGCGACAGCCATCGTCCTCGACCTTGCCGCTTACTGCAGAGAATAATAATGAGAACCATTCGTGCCCGCAAGCCACTGCGCTCCGGGATTCGGCTGAATCAGTCCAGAGCGACGTGTAGCCCGCGTTGGAATGTAAGGACGCGCGCGACCCGGGATGGCTCGCCCGTCCCCTGTGTCCATCCCAACGATCTGCGTTGGGATGATCGTCACATCGCGGCTTTGTACCGCTTGTAGTAGGAGAGCACCTTGGGGACGTACTGCGTCGTCTCGAGGTAGGGCGGAATGCGGTTGCCGTACTCGATCACGGTACCCTCGCCGGCATTGTAGGCGGCAAGTGCAAGCTTGAGGTCGTTTCCGAACAGCCGGAGCAGGTCGCGGAGATAGGCTGCGCCGCCATAGATGTTCTGTTGAGGATCAAGCGGGTTGACGACTCCGTACCGCTTCGCAGTTTCGGGCATGAGTTGCATCAGCCCGCGTGCGCCCTTCGCGGAGCGCGCCAGCGGGTTGTAGCCGGATTCGGCCGATATCACGGCATGGATCAGCGCCGGCTCGATCTGGTATGCGCGTGCCGCCTCCAGGATATGGGATTGGTACCGCTTGCGTGCTGCGCTGGGGTAATTGCGCACGCCACGATTCACCAACGTCGAGCTGACCGCGTCAGGCTCCTTGCTGGTGGTCAGGTACAGCTTATACCGGCTGTCCGTTGGCAGATTGGTGAAGTGGACGCCCCCGTTCTCGTCAACGTAGCGATAGATGTCAGCGTGCACCGCAGCGGGAGCTGCCAGAGCGACAGCTACGAGCATGCTCGAGAGGGCTCTCTGCACCGTCATTTACCGTCCAGGGTGGTCCGTAGGTAGCGGCGCACGGCGCGCCGCATCTGGCGCGCAGGCTACACAACCCATTGAAGAGCAAGGCCTGTGCCGGAAGTCGGCGGTATATCGGGCGGACTCGCCCGAGGGCTACTGCACGATGAGGGACCTCTGCGGCCGGGCTGGACCACCCGGGGCAGGGGTCAGGACGGGGGCCGAGGAGATTGGCGGGCCGCGAAGCTCCGACCTTCACAACCGGAGCGGGCTGCGCAACGTTGGTTCTGGACGGCTGGTCGTGGCCGCTGGCCCCCTGCGCTGCAGTCCGGGAGCAGGATTGCCCGGGTGTTAAGATGCCACATGCCAAACGGCAACCCTCTCGTGCGCTTCCTGTGGTTCTGGGCGGCCAACACGATCGTCCTGTGGGTGGCGGCGCAGATCTTTCCGGACGTGCGATTCAGCGGCTGGCAAGCGCTGCTGGTTGCCGGCCTGCTGTTCGGACTGGTCAACGCCACGCTGAAGCCGATCCTCGTGATCCTCACCGCGCCGATCACCGTGGTGACGCTCGGGCTGTTCCTGCTCGTCATCAACGCGCTGATGCTGCTGTTCACCGCATGGCTGGTGCCCGGGTTCCAGGTCGGCGGGTTCTGGCGAGCGTTGCTCGTCGCGCTGTTCATTTCCGTATTCCTGTTTCTCGTCAACCAGCTTTTCGGCTTTTCCAAGAAGAGCTAGCGAGGCGACGTGGACTTCGTCGGCGGGTAGCGTCCGGGTGCTCGCCCGGCGGCAGGTCAACTCGGCCCTGCCCCCGGCGGGGACGATGTGTCGCCCGCGCGCAGAGCCGGCATCTGCGGAATCGAAGGGCGCGTCAGCCGCGCCCCGACACGCGTTCAGCCCGCGATGGTAATGCCGCCGTCGGCCACAATGGTCTGGCCTGTCACGAACGCGCCGGCCCGAGAGGAGAGGAATACGGCGATGCCGCCGATGTCTTGCGGCTCTCCGATGCGCCGGAGCGGTGTGCGCGCCTGAGTCTGCTCAAGCAGTACGGGGTTCTCCCAGAGTGCGCGAGCGAAGTCGGTCCGGACTAGACCCGGAGCGATGCAGTTGACGCGGATGTTGTGTTTGCCCCATTCAACGGCCAGGTTGCGGGCGAGCTGCATGTCCGCAGCCTTGGAGATGGCATAGGCGCCCAACGTGCCGCTGCCCTTGAGCCCTCCGATGGAGGAGACGAGGATCACCACGCCGTCGTTGCGCGCTGCCATCTCCGGTAGCACGAGGTTGCATAGCCAGTGATTGCTGATGACGTTGTTGTGCAGGATCTTGTCGAAAGCCTCGTCCGAGAGGCCTGACATCGGGCCGAAGTAAGGATTCGAGGCCGCGTTGCACACGAGGATGTCGACGCGGCCGAGCAGGCGCCTGGTTTCGCTCACCAAGTGCTGCAGCTCGCTCTTGTCCCCGATATTCGCCGGGATCGCTGCTGCCTGGCGACCCGCTGCACGGATGCCGTTCGCAACCTCCTCGCAGGCCGCGGCCTTGCGGCTGGAGATGACGACCGCAGCGCCGGCGCCTGAGAGGTGCTCCGCGATGGACCGGCCGATGCCCCGGCTGGATCCGGTGATGACCGCCACTTTGCCCGTCAGATCGAACGCATCCATCTGTCCTCCAGTTTGCAATCATTTGACGCGATCCGGTGGATAAATACCATAAAATCCTCCCGCGCCGGGCCGATACTGCTCGTACCCCGGCGCAGTGCGTCATCGGTGACCGGGCGCGCCATACCCTTCTCAGGGACGAGTCAGCCGTGGATCAAGACAAGACTGTAGAGCTCGTCATGAATCTCGACCGCTCCGCGATCGAAGAGCGGCTCAAACAGATCGTAGTGGATGCGAGGGCGCGCGGTTTGGATGACATCCCCACCTTGCTGGGCGAGTTCGTCGGGATGAGTCAGGACGAGCTGCGCATGCGCGTCGGCCTGTGCCTGCAATCCCTGTCCGAGTCCCCCGAGCACAAAGCGCTGTTTACGCAGCTCGAGCTGGTCGAGCTGAACCTGCCCAACTTGGGCTAACATCCTCCTGCAGTACCCAGTCGGCCGGGAACCCCATTGCCCGGCTGTTCGCGCGGCCGCCACGCGTCGGCACGCGCTTCGCCATCGCGGAGGAGATGCCGTGAAGAAGTATCAGATGTACATCGGCGGAGAGTGGGTCGCCCCCGCCTCCGGAGAGTGGTTCGAGAGCTTCAACCCGTTCACCGGCGAGCCCTGGGCCCTGATCGCGCGCGGCAACGCTCAGGACGCCGACCAGGCCGCGCGCACCGCGCACGCCGCCTTCACCGACGGTCCCTGGCCCCAGATGACGCCGAGCCAGCGTGGGGCGCTGTTGCGAAAGCTCGGCGATCTGGTGGCAAACCACGCCCAGCGTCTGGCCGAGACCGAGGTCCTCGACAACGGCAAGCTGATCGCGGAGATGCGCGCACAGCTCAATTACGTCCCGCAGTGGTACTACTACTTCGGCGGCTTGGCGGACAAGGTCGAAGGCGCGGTCATCCCGCTCGACAAGAAGGGATACTTCAACTTCACACGCCACGAGCCGCTCGGCGTAGTGGTCGCGATCACGCCCTGGAACTCCCCCCTGCTGCTCACGGCATGGAAGCTTGCGCCCGCGCTCGCCGCCGGCAATACCGTTGTCATCAAACCGTCGGAGTTCACGTCCGTCTCCACGCTGGAGTTCGTCAAGCTCGTGGAAGAGGCCGGTCTCCCCGCGGGTGTGGTCAATGTCGTCACCGGTTACGGCAAGGAGGTGGGCATGCCGTTGGTGGAGCACCCGCTCACGAAGAAGATCGCCTTCACCGGTTCCGACGCCACCGGTCGGGTGATCAACGAGGCCGCCGCGCGGGGCTTCAAGCGCGTCGGGCTGGAGCTCGGCGGCAAGTCACCCAACATCGTGTTCGACGACGCCAACCTGGACGACGCCGTGAACGGAGCCGTATCGGGCATCTTCGCCGCCACCGGGCAGACCTGCATCGCCGGCTCGCGCCTGTTGCTGCATGAGAGCATTCACGACCGCTTCGTGGAAAAGCTGCTGGCCCTGGCCCGTACCGCGAAGATGGGCGACCCGCTCAGCGTCGAGACGCAGGTGGGCCCCGTGACCACGCGCCCGCAGTACGACAAGGTGCTCTCCTACATCGAGATCGGCAAACATGAAGGGGCGCAGCTGCGTTTGGGCGGGGGCCCGGCGACGCGGCCGGAGTGCGGGAAGGGCTGGTTCGTGGAGCCGACGATCTTCACCGGGGTGGACAACCGCATGCGCATCGCGCAGGAGGAGATCTTCGGGCCGGTCCTGTCGGTGATTCCCTTCAAGGACGAAGACCAGGCGGTGCGCGTCGCCAACGACGTGCGCTTTGGCCTGGGCGCGGGGGTCTGGACGCGGGACATCGGCCGCGCCATCCGCATGTCGGAGCGCATCCAATCCGGCACCGTCTGGGTCAACACCTATCGGGCAGTGAGCTACATGTCGCCCTTCGGCGGGTACAAGGACAGCGGCCTGGGCCGCGAGAACGGCTCGCACGCGATCTACGAGTACTTGCAGACCAAGAGCGTGTGGGTCAACACCGGCGCGGCGACTGCCAACCCGTTCGTGATGCGCTGAAGCGCTCGCTCACGCGATGACCGAGAGCTTGTTCTACGTCGATCCCTACCTGAGATCGTGCGAGGCCACGGTGACGGCGAGCGACGGGCGTGGCATCCGGCTGGATCGCACGGTGTTCTATCCCATGGGCGGCGGCCAGCCGGGCGATGCGGGTGTCATGTACGCAGAGGACGGGCGTGAGGTGCGCGTCGGCGATACCCGGAAAGGGGAACAGCCCGGCGAGATCTGGCATGTCCCTGCGGACGGTATCACGACGCTCGAGATCGGTGACACGGTGCGAGCGGTCATCGACTGGGAGCGGCGCCATCGGCATATGCGCATGCATACCTGCCTGCATCTGCTGTGTGCGGTGGTGCCCGCAGGCGTCACGGGCGGCTCGATCAACACCGGCTATGGACGGCTGGACTTCGACCTCCCGGATCAGCTGCTCGACCGAGACGAGATCACCGAGAAACTGAACCGATTGATCCAGGAGGCTCACCCGGTGTTGCCGCGGTGGATCACGGACGAGGAGATCGACGCTCGCCCCGAGCTGGTGAAGACGATGTCCGTGCAGCCGCCCAGGGGGCTCGGGCGCGTCCGCCTCTTGGACATCCCGGGGGTAGATCTGCAGGCTTGCGGCGGCACTCACGTGGCGAACACCGCAGAGATCGGACCGGTGGCTGTCACCAAGGTCGAGAAGAAGAGCACGCACAACCGACGCGTAGTCGTGAGCTTCGTGCGCTGAAGCTGCGCTGCGAGCGTTCCCGAGCGCGCGCCGGCCGGCGAGCGTCGGTTGCGGGGGATGACCCCCGGTTTCAGCCGCGCAGACTGCGAACCGAGGCTGCCCGCGGAATCCTCCGCGGCAACACGTCCTTCAACCGAGCGCGCGCTTCGTGCAGCAGCGCCTCGGTCGTTGCCCAGTCGATGCATGCGTCGGTGACGGACACGCCGTATTTCAGACGCGACAGATCCGCGGGGATCGGCTGGTTCCCCGCGTAGATATTGCTTTCCAGCATGGCGCCGACGATCGACCGGTTGCCTTCCATGATCTGATGCACCACGTCGTTCATGACCAGCGGCTGCAGCGACGGATCCTTGTTGGAGTTGGCGTGGCTACAGTCGACGACGATGTTGGACGGCAGCTTGTTCTTGACCAGCTCCTTCTCCACCAACGCGATGGTCACCGAGTCGTAGTTGGGGCCTTTGGTTCCCCCACGCAGGACGATGTGCCCATAGCGGTTGCCCTTCGTGCGGATCACCGCCACCTGGCCGTACTGGTTGATGCCCAGGAAGCTATGCGGGTTGGACACGGATAACAGTGCGTTGATCGCAACCTGCAGCCCGCCGTCGGTGCCGTTCTTGAAGCCCACTGGTGTGGACAGGCCGCTCGCCATCTCGCGGTGGGTCTGCGACTCTGTGGTGCGCGCACCGATTGCGCTCCACGCGATGAGATCCGAAAGGTACTGCGGGCTGATCGGGTCCAGCGCCTCGGTGCCCGTCGGCAGGCCGACCTCGTTGATGTCGAGCAGCACCCGGCGCGCGAGCTGCAGGCCTTCCTCCACGGCGAAGGAGTCGTTCAAGTGCGGATCGTTGATCAAACCCTTCCAACCGGTGGTGGTACGCGGCTTCTCGAAATACACCCGCATGACGAGATAGAGCGTGTCGGAAACCTCGTCAGCGAGCCGCTTGAGGCGCCGTGCATAGTCCAGTGCGGCGGTCGGATCGTGGATGGAGCATGGGCCCACGACCACCATCACGCGGTGATCCTCGCGGTCGAGGATCTTCTCCACCACGGCACGGCCGTCCAACACCGTGTTTTGGGCTCTCGCGGTCATCGGGACGCGCTCCTTCACCTGCTCGGGAGTAAGCAGGACATCCTGCGAGAGGACGTTCACGTTGTAGATGCGCTTGTCGTCCATCGATGTAATCTCTTGTTTGCTAATGGTTTGAAGCGGGGCGGCGGGAAGCTTGGATTCTACCGGAGCCGGCGCGCCGGTCCAAGCACCCGAGCCGGGGCGGCTCAAGCGGCGCGGCTGCAAGCCGATATGACGTGCATCCGCAATTGCAATGCAGACCAAGTACATGTGCCGCTTCCGCTGGATCCCGCTCGCACTGCTGCTCGCCGCGTGCCCGGCGGGCGCTGCGCACTGGGTGAATATCACTCAGGGTCCTCCGCGCGCGATCTATCTCGAGCTCGAGGCCTTGCAGCGGGACGGATATGAGGTGCGCGCTTGGATGCGCGAGGTGTATGTCGATGAGCAACGCTCCGAACATACCGGGGTGATCTATTACAGCGCCAACTCGCTGATGCGGTTCGACTGTGCACGGCGCACGAGCGGTCCGCTGATGCGAGTGTTCTACGGCGGCGATGGTACGGAGTTGCGCCGCATCCGCCTCGACGACGTGGAGCTCCCCGCTACCGTCTCGCCGGGTTCGCTCCAGGAGCAGGTGCTCCTGCGCGCCTGCCAGCCGGAAAAAACCGCAGGCGAGAAGCCACCCAAGATCGTTCTGGCCGACGCGAAGCCTAAGACAGACGTCCCACCCACGGAAACCCAGAAGGTGGGGCCAAGCACGACCGAACCGGCGGCGACTGCAAAATCGGCACCGGCCAACGCCGCGAACCCGCAGCAGACGGCGAAGCCCGATGCAGCGGCCGCAGCGGCGTCCGCGAAGCCCAAGGTGGAGGCGCCAAAGCTGGCGAAAGAGCCGCTCAAGGCGGAGCCATCCAAGGCAGCGCCATCTCCCGTGAAATACAGCGAGCGCAAGTTCGCCCCGGTGGTCCCGGTGCCCACCTGTGTCAATCCGCGGGACAGCGTAACGCTGCATCGGGTTTCCAGACGCAAAGCTGTCGCAACGCCGGTGGAGCGCGAGAAGCTCGAGTGGAGCTATGAAGGCAAGGGCGGCCCGCAGCATTGGGGCGAGATCGATCCCGAGAACGCAGTCTGCAAAAGCGGCAAGCGCCAGTCGCCGATCGATATCCGCGACGGCGCAAAGCTCGCTCTGGAGCCGATCCGATTCGACTACAAGGCGTCGGCGTTGCGGATCATCGACGAGGGGCACACGGTCCAGGTCAACTATGCCGAGGGCAGCTTCATCGTCGTGGACGGCGTGCGTTACGATCTCAAGCAGTTCCATTTCCACAAGCCGAGCGAGGAGCGCATCGACGGCAAGACCTATGACATGGCGGTGCACCTCGTACACCGAAGCCAGGAAGGCCGCCTGGCGGTGGTCGCGGTACTCATGGAGGCGGGCGCGCCGAACGCGTTTCTCCATGCGCTATGGCCGTATCTGCCGCTGCAGCCTGGTCGCGAGATTGCCCTGCCCGAGGTTTCGGTCGATGTCAACGCCCTGCTGCCCGAGTCGCGAGGCTACTACGCGTACATGGGTTCGCTCACCACACCCCCGTGCACCGAGGGCGTGTTGTGGTTGGTGATGAAGGCACCGGTCACCGTCTCCGCCGAGCAGGTCGGCGTGTTCGGCAAGCTCTACAGCATGAATGCCCGTCCCGCTCAGCCCGCCAATGGGCGGCTGATCAAGGAGTCGCTGTAGTAGGCGGTGAACGGTGAATAGTGAATGGTGAATAGCAAGGAAAACCCCCTGTTCACTCGTCGCCGAAGGGGAGGGCTGGGCCGCGGGTCCTCCCTCCCTCTCCTCGTCACTTGATCTTGGAGTACGCGGTCGGGGCGAGGAACATGTTCTCGACCACTTCGACCAGCGGACCGTCGCGCTCGGTCTGCGCACGCTTTTCCAGCCACTCGGGGTCGGAGATGAAGGCGTTCCACTTCTGTTCGCGTTCGGCCATGTCTTTCCACTCCAGCAGGTAGTACAAGTCCTTGTTGCTCGGGCCGACCAGGACGGTCCAAAAGCCGGCCTGCCGGATGCCGTGCTTCTCCCAGAGTTTGAGCGTGATCGTGTCGAAACGCTTATTCAGATCCGGCAGGCGGCCGGGCATGCAGTGGTAGATGCGAAGCTCGTGGATCATGCTGGGTCTCCTCGGATTTTGTATGCGTGTGTATCCGGGCGGAGGCGGGATTGCGATCCGCCTCGCGCACCGTCGATGCTAACATACGGGTGCATCTGATTGATCGGCTCGGTGCCGTATCCTCATGTGCGGCCGCTACGAAGTCCACACACCCGTCGAAGAGATCGCACGCCAGTTCGACGCTTTCCTCACCGCGGATGCAGCGCGGCTGCAGCCGCGCTACAACGTCGCGCCGACGTTGGAAGTCGCGGCGGTGCGTATTCGGGAGAGCAGGCGCGAGCTGGACGCGATGTCGTGGGGGCTGGTCCCGAGCTGGGCCAAGGATCGCTCCGGGACCAGACCGATCAACGCCCGCGCCGAGACGATCTTCGACAAGCCGATGTTCCGGACCGCGATCCGGCGCCGCCGCTGTCTCGTCCCCGCGGACGGCTTCTACGAGTGGCAGCAGCGCCCGGGTGGGAAACAGCCGTGGCACATCGGCATGGCGGACAGCCGCTTGCTCGCCTTCGGTGGCATCTGGGAGTACTGGGCCAGGGACGGCGAGGCGCCCTTGCTCACCTGCGCCATCGTCGTGACCGACGCGAACGAGCTGATGCGGCCGATCCACGAGCGCATGCCCGTGATCGTGGCGCCCGAGAACTATTCGCGCTGGCTGGACCCCGAACTGCAGGATCCGGCGCAGATCGTGAAGCTGCTGGCACCGTTACCGTCTGGCGAGATGCGCGCCTATCCCATCGCGACCCGCGTCAACAACGTGAAGAACGAAGGGCCGGAGCTGATTCAGCCTCTTGCCCCGGGATGAGCGCGGCCCTCGTCCAGTAGGTCCTGGCTATAGCGGTCGCACGGCGATGAATGCGCCGCGCTCTGCGGCGGCGCCCAGCCCATTGCGCAGCGGCCGGCCGAACTGAGCAGAAGTGATCTCGAAAACATCTCCGACTTCGGTCTTGACTTGTTTGGTGAAGCTCCCGGTGGCGGCACCGAAGAAATGGATGTGCACGTCGCCCGGGCGCCGGAAGTCGCGGTACTTGAAGTGGTGGTGCTCGAGGTTGGCGATGGAGTGGGCCATGTTGTCCTCGCCGGACAGCCAGCTGTCGCTCCAGACCGGCTGGCCCTTCCGCAGCAGGCGCGCTTGCCCCGTGACGCTGACGGGCAGGTCCCCCAATAGCAGCTCGGGGCCGAAGGAGCACTGGCGCAGCTTGGAGTGCGCCAGATAGAGATAATTCTGGCGCTCCATGACATGGTCGGCGTATTCGTTGCCGAGTGCGAACCCCACGCGCAGCGGCTCGCCGGCGTCTCCGATCACGTAGCAGCCGACCACTTCGACTTCTTCCCCGCCGTCCAGCGCGTAGGCGGGGAGCTCCAGCGGATGCTCCGGTGCGACGACGCAGCGCCCGTCGCCTTTGTAGAACCACTCTGGTTGCACCCCGATCGCATTCGCCGCGGGCTTGCCGCCGTCCAGGCCCCATTTGAACATCTTCATCGAGTCGGTGAGCTGACTCTCGTCCTGCTGGAGCTTGGCGTGCATGGAGTCGCGCGCGGCGGCGCTGCCCAGATGCGACAGCCCGGTCCCGCTGATCAGGCAACGCGCCGGCTCGGGGTGATCCAGCGGTGCCGCTAATCTGCGCTCGGCGATGAGCGCGTCATAGCTCACCGTCTCGGCGCCGAGGCGATCCTGCGCTAGCGCCGCCAGCGCGAGCTTGCGGCGTCCCGCCTCCAGAGCGAGCTCGTAGACGCGCTGCACTTGCCGCAGGACTCTCACCTCGCCGGTGTCGTCTGAGACGACGCCCACTTTCCGCGATCCGTCGCGGTCGATGAATTGCACCAGTCTCATCGCTCCCCTCTTCGCTGTGATGTTCGTCGGCCGACGCGTTGCGCCCCGGCTCCGGAGCCGGGTCAGTTGGGGAGGATGAATCGAAGCCTCGATGCGGTCAAGCCGCACTTGAGGCCCCAGCGCTGGCGGGCCCAGGAGCCACACCCCGGGCCAGGCGCCCAAGCGCGCGACTTGTCAGGAGCCATCCTGTCGTGGGAGATTTGCGCTTGCGAACGACGATGGCGGCGCGGCGCTCCGGAAGGGTCGGTCGCGCCGTCGTGCATGGGTTGCGCTATTCCCGAGAGGAGATCCTATGAAGACCAGCGCCAACGGCATCCAGGTGAACTACGAGATCGACGGCAGCGGGCCGTGGGTGGTAATGAGCCACTCGCTCGCGTGCGAGCTGCACATGTGGGACGACCAGCTCGGCGCGCTCCGAGACAGGTATCGCGTGCTGCGGGTGGATACCCGGGGCCATGGGGCAAGCGACGCGCCCGGCGGCGCGTATACGCTCGACACGCTCGCGGAGGATCTGCACGGCTTGCTGCAGGCGCTGCGGGTCGAGCGGCCGCACTTCGTCGGCCTCTCGATGGGCGGGATGATCGGCATGACCTACGCACTCAAATACCCGAACGTCCTGCGTAGCCTCGTCCTGTGCGATACCTCCAGCCGGATCGGCCCCGAGGCTGCCCCCATCTGGCAGGAGCGGATCGACATCGTCAGCGCCAAGGGGATGGAGCCGATGGTGGAGCCCACGCTCAAGCGCTGGTTTACCGAGCCGTTCCTCGCCAGGCGTCCGGCTGCGGTCGACCGCGTGGCCAAGATGATTCGGAGCACACCGCCGCAAGGCTATATCGGCTGCTGCCATGCGATCCCGAAAATCGATGTGACCGAGCGGCTGGGCGCGATCAAGTGTCCCGTGCAGGTGATCGTGGGCGAACAGGACGCGGGGACGCCGGTCGCGATGGCGGAGACGATCCACAAAGCGATTCCCGGGTCGGAGCTGGTGGTGATTCCGAGCGCATCGCACCTGTCCAATCTGGAGCAGCCGGACGCATTCAACCGCGCACTGGTCGGGTTCCTGGCCCGTGCATGACGGGCAGCACGCTTCGCTCAGGCTCGCGCCAGGTGGACGAGAGCAAGCAGCAGGCACAAGACCACGACGGCCGTGAGCCCGCCGCGCAAGGGCAGGTACCAGGATGGCAGAGTGAAGCGCTGGGCGAACTGGCGGTCGGCGGCATATTGGATCCCGAAGCTTGCGATCAGGAGCAACAACCCGGTCTTTGGCGGGGCCCAGATGGAAATCCATCCGACCAGCGCGGGCACCACGCTCCAGGTCATGAACACCGTGCGGTCCTGCTCGGACATTCCCGGGTGCAGCATGGCGAAGCCCCAGTGCAATGCGCCAGCGAAGCTCAACACGACGGCGCCGTAGGAGACCAACGCGGACAGCAGGGTCTGCAAGTAGAGCTCGGGCAGCGCCCAGATCGCGCTGGCCAGCGCGACAAACGGGAACAGTCCTGCGGTGCCCAGCCACAGGGGCGCCTTCGGAATCGGTCCGAGGTCCTTTGCCATTGCGGGCTCCAATTCATGACGGGCGCCAGGCCGGGGCAGCCGTCGATCTTCTTGTTGTGCCACTCGACCCGCAGCGGGATGCGACCGTCGCTGGGGCTGCGTGCACGCCGTGGCTTGGCTTGCGATTGTACGCCCGGAGCGCCGGGATGGATCGCCAGCACGCCACGCGGGTCTCACCACAATTCGTCCGAAAGGCGCCGGCGGCTGAAGTCAATAACGGTCAATCGATCCTGCGACCGACCCAGATGGCGGGTGAGCACACGGTAGACGTCGAGATCGAACGGTGGGAGCTCGCGCCGTAGTACGAGCGCCTCCAGCTCTTCTTGCGTGCGTGCGGTGCCGAGATAGCGCCAGCAGTCGAGTACGTGAATTTCAGATAGGGCACGGCGCGGATCCGCTTCGCGCACGCCGATGCGTCCCGGAAAAGGCCAGTCGGGCAGACGCAGTCGGGCGAGGGCCTCGGCCGTGCGCAGCGCATGCCGGACCGGCGCCTCTGCGCCGATGCACACTCCGCGACAGCTCCCTTGCTCGTGCCCGGAACATGGGCCGGGACCGGACTCCAACCCGAGGGAGATCGGACACAGCTGATGGCTGCGCGCCAGGCCGCTTAGCGCGGCCACGGCGTCGGCGCGCGCGCGGAATGTTCCGTACAGAGCCGGCTCGCCACCGGCGCCGGATTCTGAGATTGGGACAACCTCGGCCACTCGCCCGGGCTGCCAGCGCACCGACCACGCCTCCGAAGCCTCGCGCGAGCGGTTGAAGCGGGGCTTGAGGTCGCGCAGCAATGCGAGCTCGCGCAATGCCGCACCGACCTCGCCTGGGGTTTCGGTCCACTCCAGCGAAGCGGTGTCCAGTGCCCGGCACAGCTCCCGGCTGCGATCCGCCTCCTGGGTGAAATGCGCTGTTACGCGAGAGCGCAGATTGGCCGCCTTCCCCGCGTATAAGGCGCGGCCGTCCCCCGCGTAGAACGCGTACACGCCTGGCGCGGCCGGCAAGTCCTCGAACTGCTGCGCATCCAGTCCGGGAGGTAGCACCGGCGCCCGCGTGAGCGCGGCCACAGCAGCCGCCAGGCGCTCCGGCTCGAAGCGACGCTGCAGCTCGCGGGCAAACGCCCACAGGGTCTGCGCATCGCCCAGGGCCCGGTGACGTTCGGCGCAGGGCAGCGAATGACGCTCGATCACGCTGTCCAGATTGTGATGGCGGTGCTCGGGAAACAGCGTGCGCGACAGCCGCACCGTGCAGAGCGTGCGCGCGCGGAAGCGCACCCCGAGACGGCGGAACTCGGCGCGCAGGAAGGCGTAGTCGAAGTGGGCGTTGTGCGCAACCAGCAGGCGGCCTTCGAGGCGCTTGAGCAGCTCGCTCGCGATGTCGGCGAACCTCGGCGCGCCGCGCAGCATCTCGTCGGTGATCCCGGTCAACGAGGCGACGCCCGCGGGGATCGAGCGATCCGGATGGACGAGCGTCGACCATTCGCCCGCATATTCCCCGCTGTCGATCTCGATCAGTCCCACCTCGGTGATCCGGTCGCGGTCCGCGCTGGTGCCGGTGGTCTCCAGATCGAGGAAGACCATGTGAGGGTCAAACACGTCGGGCTGCCCGCGCGCGCATCAGGGGAGAGTTCGGGGCGCGATCGAGCTGCGACCGCGCACGGAGCGTTCCGAGCAGCATGTGTCTTGTGGTGATCAGGCAAACTTGCATCGCCGGCGGTTTGGCCGAGTCGGAAATGTATAATCGCTCGCGGGGTTGAGCGACGGGAGGATCCCTCATCCACCGCGAACGGACTGCGCGTCCGGTAGAGCGGCGTGGCGCTCCTTACGCGCGGCCCGGCGGCGGCAAACGCAGCAGGTGATGGCGCGTCGCCGCCGATGGATTGCGATCATACGCCCTGCCAATGAATCGGTAACCCGGCCCCGGTATCTCTTGCGTATGAGAATGTTCTTCCGCGAATGATGGAGGCGACCGTGAGCACTGCACCCGCCTTGATGGTCGACGAGCGTAACGCGCTACCCGAAGATCGCGACCGCGCGACTCTGATCGGGCGTGCCTGGGTGCCCGGTCCGCTGCCAGGGCCCAGCCCGGTGGTGATCACCGGGGGCAAGGCCTTCGATCTCGCTCAGATCGCGCCCACGAGCGCCGAGCTGATCAACAGCGACGACCCGGTCGCACGGGTTCGCGCGGCGCTGGCCAACGGGCGAGCGATGCCGATCGGATTCGTCGCCGACATGCTCGCCAACTCGGTGGCGGAACGGCGCGACCCGAACCGACCCTACTTCCTTGCGCCCGTCGATCTGCAGGCCATCCGCGCTTGCGGCGTAACCTTCATCGCTAGCATGTTGGAGCGCGTGATCGAGGAGCAGGCGAAGGGGAACCCCGCCGGCGCGGAGGCGATTCGCAAGGGCCTCGGCGAAGAGATCGGGGGCGAGCTGCGGGCGATCAAGCCCGGGTCGCCCGAGGCGATGCGCCTCAAGGATTCGCTCATCCGGCGCGGGATGTGGTCGCAATATCTCGAGGTCGGCATCGGTCCGGACGCGGAGGTGTTCAACAAAGCGCAGCCGATGTCGGCGGTGGGCACCGGTGCCGAGATCGGCGTGCTGTCCACTTCCTCGTGGAACAACCCGGAGCCCGAGCTGGTGCTCGCAGTCAACGGCGCCGGCAAGGTCCTGGGCGCCACGCTGGGCAACGACGTGAATCTGCGCGACTACGAGGGGCGCAGTGCGCTGCTGCTCGGCCGTGCCAAGGACAACAACGCGAGCTGCGCGCTCGGCCCGTTCATCCGCCTGCTGGACGAGCACTTCGCGCTCGACCATCTGCGCCGCACCCGCATCGACGTGGAGGTGAGCGGTACCGACGGCTTTCGGGTCCAGGGCGGCTACAGCGTGGCGCAGATCAGCCGCGACCCGCTCGAGCTGGCGGGGCAGGCCCTGAATCGCAACCATCAGTATCCCGATGGGATGGTGCTGTTCCTGGGCACCGCCTTTGCGCCGACGCAGGATCGGGGCGAGCCGGGCCGCGGGTTCACCCACAAGGTCGGCGACGTCGTCACCATCCGATCGCCGACGCTCGGGGCCTTATCGAACCGTGTCAACCACTGCGACCGCATCGCCCCGTGGACCTTCGGCGTGGGCGAGCTGATGCGCAATCTCAGTGAGCGCGGCCTGATCTAGCCCGCCGTCATGCTGTGGCGCGGCGGCGCCAAGAGCAGTGCCGCTCGTCGCGCCGGGGCGAGCAGCGCCGCGCAGAACGCGCGGGTCAGAAGACGGAGCGGAACGCCCAGAACAGGCAGCCCGATAGCAGGATCGAGGCCGGCAGCGTCAGCACCCAGGCGAGCAGCAGGTTGCGCACCGTGCTCCATTGGAGCCCGGAGCCGTTCGCAGCCATGGTCCCTGCGACGCCCGACGAGAGCACGTGAGTGGTACTTACCGGCAGGCCCAGCACATCGGCGATGCTGATCGTGCTCATCGCGACCAGCTCGGCCGAAGCGCCCTGCCCATAGGTCAAGTGGCTCTTGCCGATCCTCTCACCCACCGTGACCACGATGCGCCTCCAGCCGACCATCGTGCCCAGCCCCAGCGCGAGGGCCACGGCAACCTTGACCCAGGTCGGGATGAACTTGGTGGCGTGATCCAGTCCGCTGCGGTAGGTCTTGATCACATTCTGCTCGTCTGGGCTGAACCCGGCGGGATTCTGCTTCAGAATGTGCCGGAATGCCTCGCTCACCAGATACATGTCGTTGCGGACGTTGTTCACCTTGTCGGTGGGCACGTTCGCCAAGGACCCATACGAGGCGACCTGGGCGTCGATGGCGCCGATCATCTTTGTCAGCGCAGGCAGCGTGCTCGAATCGAAGCTTCGGCTGCGGACATAAGCGCCCACGGCGAGCCGGGCTCCCTCATCGGTCGCCGGCAACGTTTGCGTTCCCAGGCGGGACGCAAGCATTCGGGTGACGGCTTCACCGTTGCCGGCAAAAGTCTGTACGCGCGCCGGCTCCATCGCGCGGTTCAGCGCATACACGGTCGGAACGGTGCCGATCAGGATCAACATGATGAGGCCCATGCCCTTCTGGCCGTCGTTCGACCCGTGCGCGAAGCTTACGCCCGTGCACGTGAGAATGAGCACCGAGCGGATCCACCAGGGCGGGGGCTTCTTCCCTTCGGGAGCCTGGAACAGCGCAGGGTTTTTCACGATGACCTTTAGCGCTACCAGGAGCATCGCGGCGGCTGCGAATCCGATGAGCGGAGAAAACAGCAGCGACTTCCCGATGTTTGCCGCCTGGGCCCAATCCACGCCGCTGGTCGCCGTGCCGACGGAGGCAAGGATCTGATTGGTGAGCCCCACCCCGATGATCGATCCGATCAGGGTATGGGAGCTCGACGCGGGCAGACCGAGGTACCACGTGCCCAAATTCCAAACGATCGCCGCCACGAGCAGCGCAAAGACCATGGCGAACCCTGCGCCGCTGCCCACCTGTAGGATGAGCTCCACCGGCAGCAAGGAGATGATCCCGTAGGCGACGGCCCCGCTCGAGGCCATCACGCCGAGGAAATTCCACACTCCGGACCAAACCACCGCCGAGTGCGGTGCGAGCGAGTGGGTATAGATGACGGTGGCCACGGCGTTTGCCGTGTCGTGAAACCCGTTCACGAACTCGAAGCCCAACGCAATCAGCAGCGCGATGCCCAGCAAGACGAAAGGCAGCCAGGACGTTGCCCGCGTTGCGGCGAGGTCAGAGGTCAGAGCTACACCGATATAGGCTACCGCGGCGACGACGACGCCGCCCAACAACATGAGCGGCAGCTTCCCGGGGGAGGGCGCGCCGGCGAGAGGATGATGCGCAGCAACGGTCTGGTTCATTTGGAGTCGTTCTAAGACCGGATGGGGACTCGTGAGGGTACGTCACCTGCATGTCAGTCATGTGACGCTCGAGTGACACCATCGGATCTTATTCGTACGCCACGTGGGCCTGCCGCAGAGCCTGCGTTGATCGGTGATGACGGCCGACCTGGCTGGATGCGGACAGCGTAAGGGCTTGTATGCGTTCCGCGGGAGACAGGATGTATGAGAGCGAGAGCTCGAGCCAACCTTAGGCTTCGGCTAGTCGCGTAGGGGCGAATCAGCGCCGCGACTCTGGACGAAGAGCCCCCGCTAGGGCAGCTATCCCCGTACCTGCGGCGCTGCGCCTGTCGTCGCAGCCCAACGTCCAGCTGGCGCTCGCGCTCCCCTATGGATCTCGCATATCATGGTACGAGGAATCGAGGCGTGTACTCGCAGCGACCGCGAGCTGCGGAGACTTGCCAAGTGCGCTGCGCTACGGCCGCGGGGTCCGTTTTTGCGCATCGGCCGGTCCTGATGCGGCGTGGGACGACAGCCGGCTCGTACGCTCTTGGAAGGAGTTCCAGGGTGCAGTGGTGTCGATTGCGGTTTCAGGACCGGCGGGGTATCGTCTTGCTGGCCGCGCTGTGTTGCCTGGGCACGGCGCACATCGCCTGGGCGGACGCCTCTCAGCAAGCTTCGCCGCCCAACCGCGGGTGCGAAGATGCACAGACCACCGCCGCCATGCGCGAGTGCGAGAACTCCCGGTTCGAGCGCGCCGATCAGAAGATGAACGCCGCGTACCAGGAACTGGTGTGGCGCTTGGATGAGCCCGGACGCGTCAAGCTACGTCACGCTCAGCAGGCGTGGATCAAGTTCCGCGACGCCGAGGCTGCATTCCGGGCGGACGCCGCAAGAGGCGGCACGCTTGCACCGTTGATCCGAGTGAGTGTGCTGGCGGATTTGACCGAGTCCCGGTGGGAGCAGCTCTCGAAGCAAGTGCAGGAAATGAAGAAGTAGCCCGTAGAGGCATCCCACGGCTTGCCGGAGCAGGCTCACATCGTCCTGTGTCGCTGACTATCCCGGAGGTGCCATCATGGCCAATTTCGACGCTTTTTTCGCCACCTTGCTCGGCTTCGAAGGCGGATTCGTAAACGACCCGGCCGACCCCGGCGGCGCCACCAACAAGGGCATCACGTTGCGCACGTTCAACACGTGCGCCAACCAGCTGCTCGGGATCCAACCGACGCTCGACAACTTGAAGGCTCTGACGAACGAGCAGGCGGGCAGGATCTACAAGGCGTTGTATTGGGACAAAGTCAAGGGCGATCAGATCGACCAGCAGGAGCTCGCCAATATCGTGTTCGACTTCTATGTCAACGCGGGGGCGAACGCCACGAAGCTGCTGCAGAGCGTGCTGAACGACTTAGGGGCCACTCCCCCTCTATCCGTGGACGGTTTGATCGGGCCTGGCACCGTGCAGGCGCTGCAGCGCGCCGATCAGACGGAACTCTATCGTCGCTACAAGCAGGGTCGCATCGATTACTACCAGAACCTCGCGGCCGCGGAGCCATCCCTTGCGAAGTTCTTGCGCGGCTGGCTGAACCGGGTCAACGCGTTTCCGGACCTGTGACGGTTCGCGACGAGTGGGGCACCTGGGTTGAGGCTTCGTTCCCAGCCTTCAGGCGCGAGAACGGGAGCCTGTAACGCGTCCGGCGCTCGATCACGGCTGCTTGAAGGACGCCGCGGGCGTCTGTTGTCCTGGCGCTCCGGCGCCGGTAGGGCGCCCCACAGGCTGCTGCATAAACCCCTGCCATGCCGAGTTCTCCTTGGAGAGAATCTCCTCGACGCGCTGGACCAAGACATGGAAGGGATCGGGGCCATCATAGGGAGCGGTCTTGGTGAGATACAGGAACTTCTCACGCTTCAGCGTCTCTGCCGCGCTGCGATAGTCGACCCAGTTCTCTTGGAACTTCTGCAGGGCAATGAGGCCGGAGACGGCGGCGATGGCAAACGCAATCGCGCCCACGACGTAGGTCATGAACGGGAAGGCGTTGTTGATGAGCATGGTGAAGAAAGGCACGCCTGCCGCAAGGACGATCTCGACGACCCGCAGCCGTTTGTACCAGCTCTGGTTCCACGCGCTTTTCTGGCTGTACCACCGCTCCTGGTCGTCCAGGCGCTGCTCGATGTATTCCTGTTCGGTCATCGTCGGTTCCCCCTGACGAGTTGATGTACTGCCGGCCCCCGGGCCGCGCTCCGGCGGACACATCCCTACAGGCCGAACAGCAGCTTGGTATCCAGCACGACAGTCCTGGCACCGCGGCTCTGCGCTTGCTGCACGAGATCGGCAGTGCCGCCCGGCCGATCGCTCGCGGCTCCATCCCAGAGCGCGATCACCGTGACGTTGTTGGCGCCGTGGACCAGCGCGTTGTACAACATCCACAGGTTGTCCCGCTGCCACACGCTGTAATCCCGCTTGCCGCTCAGCCAGAGCGGCATCTCCTCGGTCGTCTGCAGCACGCGCGTGGGCGACCTCGCCAGGATGCGGTTGAAGCGCTCCACCCACATGGCATCGGCCGGCGCCACGGAATGGACGATGAACTGGTCGGCCGGTAGGGCAAGATAGAGCTGCGTCGGGATTTCCAATTGCTGACAGATCTCATGGAACAGAATGTCGGCGCCGCTTGCACCGCCTGCGATCCCGTGCCCGATCTCGCCCGCGGCCGCTCGTTCATCCTCGACGCCCGAAAGGATCGCTTGCCTTGCGACCTGCTCCTTTTCCGTCGGGAACCGCGGCCGGTGCCGGCCCGGCTCGTCGATGCGGTGTCCGGCAAACAGGAGCACGCGCTTGCGCGCCGCGTCCGAGGAGGAAACGTCGCGCAGCCTTTGGGGGGCCGTGTCGAGTGCCAGCTTGGCTTCGGCATCGCCCGGGTCGATTTGCAGAATCGCCGACCAGGTGAGGCTTGCAGCCCGAATCTGCTGCTTCTCGAGTTGCGTGCGAGCAACCAGCCGCAGCCCTTCGATCTCCCAGTCGAAGCCGTGCGCTTCCGACGCCAACAAAGCGAGGTCCCCCGCAGTGCCTGTTGCGCTGGCGATCGCGACGGCCTCTTGAAAGCCTGGCGGGATGGGCTTGTGCACAACCGCATCCTACGCAAGCCGCACCGCCAACGGGCCGAATGCCGGGTGGTTTTCCATGCCCCGGGTCGCGGGTTGCGCGAGCGGGCCCTGATCCGCTAGCGGGGCGATCGCGAGCGGCACCAGGACGTCGAACTCGGCATCGCTTGTAGCGCCAGCCGAACACACGATGAACGCGCGCAAGAAGGGCTCTTTCGGTCAACCAATGTTCATGAGTCGCTGCGCGCGCCCGCGTTGAGTGTGTTGTGCAAGGTGATTCGCGCCTGCGGTTGCTCCAGATTATGCTCTCCCCCGCAGAACTTGGGCCCCGTGGCTCGCGCTGACGGAGCCCGTTGTAGCCGCTACGGTCGCGCCTGCGTCGGCCACCATCGCGAGACTGCTCGACTCGCGGGGGTCGAAAGCGCATGCTATGGGCTGAGCAACGACATGCCGGAGACGGGGTGACCCGCGCGCTCCGGCACACGATGCCATAAGAGCTTCACACTCGGGGGAGATGGCATTTCTCTCGTTCTGGCGGCGCCACTTCGGGTCAGAGTGGCGCGCGTCGGCATCCGGGCGGCTGCGGGCCGAGCACGAAGGGGTGCGCAGGTTGCTCGGACCGGTCGTCCTCGGCGGACGCGCCCGGTGCAATGCCGACGCCATCTCGGCTCCAACTGGCGGCGCGACGTTCAAACACCGAATACGATTCCCGCTATCGAATGCGCTCGGGGGATAAGCGATGTTCGACCTTCTCGATCGGCAAGTACGGCTCACTGGCAACCAGAAGAAGATCGTGGCGGCCGCGATCGTCGGCGACGCGCTCGAGTTCTTCGACTACTTCCTGATCGGCTTCGTGCTCGCCTTCATCATCGGGCCGTGGAAGCTGACCTTCGGATAGTCCGCCATCGTGCTGCTCTCCTCGGGCATCGGCGCCATCTTGGGAGCGATCTTCTGGGGGTGGATGGCCGACAGAATCGGCCGCCGCAAGGTGTTCATCGCCACGGTGCTGAACTTCTCCATCGCCACCGGTGCGCTGTGCTTCACGCCCGACAACGGCTGGGTTTACTTGATGCTGTTCCGATTCTTCGTCGGATTCGGGGTGGGCGGGCTGTATTGCGTCGACCTTCCGCTGGTGCAGGAGTTCATGCCCTCTTCCAAACGCGGCATGATCGGTGGGCTGGTGACGGTGTTCATCCCGATCGGGGTTGGCATCGGCGCCGTGCTGGGCGCTTATCTCGCGCCGGCGGTCGGTTGGCGTGGCCTGTTTGCAGTCGGCGTGCTCCCAGCGCTGGCGACGCTTCTGGTGCGGTTGTGGGTGCCGGAGTCGCCGCGCTGGCTGGTCCGCCAGGGCCGGTACGAGGAGGCGCGCAACTCGCTGGCATGGGCCATGGAGGTCGACCCGAACACGCTGCCGTTGCCCACGGCCGATACCGCGCCGATCTCACAGAGCCGCTGGCTCGACCTGTTCAAGCATCCCCGAAGCTTGATCGTCTCCTGGATCGGCAATCTCGGCGCGCAGACCGGTGTCTATGGCGTGACGCTATGGGCGCCTACGTTGTTCGTGCTGCTGCTGAGGGTGTCGCCGGCTCAGGCCTCGAAGATGATGATCGCCCTGACGGTGGCTGGCGTGATCGGCCGCATCTCGTTCTCGTTCCTCTCCGAGCAGCTGGGACGGCGGGCATCGGGCGGCTTGCTCGGGTTCGGCGCCGGTGCGCTGATCGTGCTGGCGGGGGTGATGCACAGCACCTTCGTCGGCGGAATCTCGGCCTTTTGGCTGATCCTCATCGCCGCATACTTCTTCGCCGATGGCGGGTTCGCGGTTGTCGGCCCGTACGCCGCCGAGGTGTGGCCGTCGCACCTGCGCACCAGCGGGATGGGCTCGGCTTACGGCTTCGGCGGCGTCGGCAAGATCATCGGCCCGCTGGGCCTGGCGCTGATCGTTGGATCCCATAACTTCGTGAAACCCGACGTGCCGCTGAACGCGATCCCGACGGCGTTCTGTTATCTCGGAGCCTGGTATATTCTGGCCGGTGCCGTCTACCTGCTCCTGGGTTTCGAGACCAAGGGCCGCTCGATCGAACAGATCGACCGCGCGCTGGCCAGGGCGGCCTGATCGCAGCACGTGATCCGGGCCGAGCGGGCGGACCGCCGGAGACAACGCTTGGATACCTACATTGTTACCCCGCCGGACATCGAGTCCCAGATCGTGGATCGCGCGCGGGCGCTGGTGCCGCGCATCGCGTCGCTCGCGGTCGACATCGAACGCGACCGCCGTCTGCCGTCTGCCCTGCTGGATACACTGCACGAGGCACAACTCTTCCGCTTGCTTCTGCCACGCTCGCAGGGCGGGATCGAGACCGACCCGATCACCTTCTTCCACGTCATCGAGGCCGTCGCCATGGCCGACGCCAGCACGGCCTGGTGCCTGAGCCAGGCGGGAGGGTGTGCGATGGCGGCGGCATATCTCGATCCGACGGTTGCACACCGGGTCTTCGGCGATCCGCGCGCCGTGCTGGCCTGGGGACCGGGCCCCAATGCCAAGGCGCTCGCCGTCGAAGGCGGCTATCGCGTGAGCGGCACCTGGGCTTTTGCGAGCGGTGGCCGGCACGCGACCTGGGTAGGCGCAAATTGCCCGATCTTCGAGGCGGATGGCCGCCCGCGCAGCGATGCGCAGGGCCGGCAGGTCGAGCGCACCATGCTCGTGCCCGCCGCAGACGTGGAATGGACCGATATCTGGAACGTCGTCGGGTTGCGCGGTACGGCGAGCGACCAGTTCGCACTGAGCGATCGCTTCGTGCGCGACGATCACTCGATCACGCGCGACTTCCAGAAGGAATGCCGCGAACCGGGGGCGCTATACCGTCTCTCCGCGCTCGCCTGCTATGAGCTAGGGTTTGCTGGCGTGGCGCTGGGCATCGCACGCGCGTCGCTCGACGTGTTCCTCGATGTCGCGTGCAACAAGGTGCCGCGCGGCATGAAGACCCCCATCCGGACCAACGCCGTCGTGCAGTCGGGCGTCGCACAAGCGGAAGTGCGCGTGCGCGCAGCGCGCGCCTTCTTGCTGCAGTCGGCGCAACAGATCTGGAACGACGTCCGGCAGCCCGGCGCCACGCTGACGCTGAACCACCGCATGACCATACGACTGGCCTCGACGCACGCCATCCACAGTGCGCGCGACGCCGTCGATTTCGCGTACAACGCCGCCGGCACGACGGCAATCTTCGAGAGCCATCCGCTGGAGCGCCGCTTTCGCGATATGCACACGGTGACGCAGCACCTGCAGGGGCGGATGTCGCACTTCGAGACCGTAGGTGCCTACATGCTGGGTGGCGATCCTGACCTGACGTTCGTGTGATCGGTTGCGCCGGCGGCGGCCTGCCGATCGCGGCCGGCCGCCGCGGACTCCGATGAAACGGCCTGCCGATTAGATCTTGAAGTTCCCGCTGTCGACCCACTCGTTCTTGAGGAGCGACCACCAGTCGACCGCGAGGCCTTTCAGCACGTAGTCGTAGGGCAGCCAGCCATAGCCCGCCGCACCCCAACTCGTGCCCCAGGAATTGCGAATGAGAAGAGCCCCGGTGGTTTCCACGGCGCCCGGATTCGAGTTCTTGATCTTCATGCTGTCATCGTAGCCTACCGCGTCCACGGCATGGCCGCCAACGATCTTCTCGCCCGCGGTCGGCAGCGGCAGCTTGCCGGTGGTATTGGCCTGGGTGTACGAGCTATAGACCGTGAATCCGAACATCGAAGGCAGCCCTGCCGCCAGATAGGTCTTGATCCGATCCAGCAACACATTCGGTGCCGTTCCGGACGGATCGAGACGGTAGTACGAAATGGCCTGGTAGCTCTGGGCGAAGGCGTAGCAGAAAGCGCTCGGTTCTTTGTCGAAGTCGGCGATCTTGTACGGCCAGTACTCCTCAGGCGGGACGCCGAACAGCACCAGCGCCCCCATCGTGCTCCTCAGGAAAGCCCCGGTGTCCCCGGTCCAGTGGAGGAAGTCCCGCGTCGTCTTGTACAGAAACAGACGCGAAGCATCGAGGTGTTTGCCGAATGCTCTGCGCTCGAAGTACTCGACCAACCCTACGCCGGCGTTGGCCGTGCAGGACCCGAGCGCGCCTTGGTTCTCGATCGGTGAACACCAAGCCCTGAGGTCCACCGTGGCAGGCAGCGCCTTCGGAGCCTCCGCCACGCCCACCTTCTTCAACATCGTCCGGATCGGATCTTTCTGACCCAGCGCGGTGAGCTTCGGAGTGAGCTGATTCAGCTCCGGCGTGTGGTCGCGAAAATCGGGATAGTCTCGTAGCCATCCCAACCCCTTAGTCTCGATTGTCTCCGACATGATCGTGTCTCCAAACTTTGCGACTCTGATCTGCTAAGGCGCTGGCGATCGCGGACAGCCGATCTGCCAGCGATGAGTTCCGCATACTCGTTCTCACGGTTTGTTGTCTGGTGGGATCGGTAGCACCTCCTTTCACGCTTTCCGCGCGTTGCCAAGACCGGTCCCTGGCATGACTCTGATCGTTGCCGTGAAGCGGTCGTCGCTGGATGGATCCGACTCGCAGTCTCGCGAGTGTTTCAGTTGCAGCGTCACGGTTCCGGGGCTGATGCTTTCGAGCACGAGGCTTCGCTCCCCGCCGCCTGCACCAACGCCGGCCCGAAGCGAGTAGTCCGAGCTGTGCACCCTCAGGACCTCTCCGTTGGGTTCATCGATCTTCCAGACAAAACCAGTCGTTGGGTTCTCGGGCAGCCTCAAGATGATCCGGTCCCCCAAGCGGACCTCGACGGTCTTGCCGCTGTCCTTGCGCGTGAGCGCGACCACCGTGACTTGCTTTGGACCTGGAGTCTCAGCGCTGCGCCCGCGCGCGCTTGGCCTTCGCTTATACCGGCGGCCCCACGGCAGGAGCCTGGGACGCTGTCGTTGCTGAGCAGTCATCTAACGCGGACCGATGAACATCCCCCTCAGGTTTGGACTACGCCGCGATGCGTCGTCTAACGCCGACGCTGATCGTGCATTCCCAGGTCGCGATTCCGCGCCTGAGCAACTAGGCACTGCCACCTTACATATAACTTACATTCCGACTGCTGTATACCATGGACATATCGACGATCCAAATAGTTTCGTTCGCGCACCTGCAACGGGACGGCGAAACCTAACAACCTGTGAGGTTCTGCGTCGAAGACGCAGCGTCGGCGCGTGAGAGCGCTCAGCTGACGTGGCTTTCGCTGTTTCTGTCGCCTGCGAGAGACGCGGGCTGGCTCAAGCCCTGACGTCTACAGGGACGCGGTTTAGGTGCATCGTTGCAGAGATACCCGGCCTGCGACGCCGCCATGGCCGATGTCGCGCGCCATGGCGCCGCGGAGTCCTCGACGGACGCGAGGAGAGGCCTCGGCATCGCTAGCTATCGCCGCAGCTGGCCGGGATTCGAGTGTCGCGGCTTGCACGGCTGCGCGGCGCATGAAGCCGCCCGGTTTACCCCGGTCAGACCGGACGCGGCTCGGCGAGTGTTGGGGTCCGAGGTGGTTGCGTGACGGATCGCGCCTCAGAGCTCGTCGATGAGCTGGGCCATGCGCCTGCGTGCTGCGGCGTCGGGCAGGCGTCCGTAGCCAGCCTGCATGTTATCGAGCAGATGTTCCGGCTTGCCCGTGGCCGGGATCGCACAGGTCAGCGCGGGGTGAGACACGATGTACTTGAGGAAGAACTGCCCCCACGAGTCGCAGTCGAACTCTGCGGCCCACGCGGGGAGAGTCTTGCCCCGCACGCGTGCGAAAAGGCTCGCCTGCGCGAACGGGCGATTGGCGATCACGGCGACCCCGAGCTCCTGTGCGAGCGGGAGCACGCTGCGTTCGGCTTCGCGCTCGGCGATGCTGTAGTTGAGCTGGACGAAATCATACGCTCGCGTTCTCATCAGCTTCTCGAGCTCATCATAGGCACCCTCGTGGTAATGCGTGATCCCGATGTAGCGGACGCGCCCCTGATGTTTCCAGTCCCGCAAGGTCGCGGTGTGGGTGCGCCAATCCACTAGGTTGTGGATCTGCATCAGGTCCATCGCCGGCGTGCGCAAGAGACGGAACGAGTCCTGCATTTGACGGATGCCCGACTCGCGGCCACTGGTCCAGACCTTGGTGGCGAGGAGGAGCGAATCGCGGATCTCCAGTTCGGCGCTGAGATCGCCGACCACGCCTTCCGCTCTTCCGTACATCGGAGAGCTGTCGATCAAGCCGCCGCCATGGGCGATGAACAGCGTGAGTACCTCCTTCAGCGCTGCACGCGCCGCCTGCGTCTCACCCACGTCGAAGGCGCGGTAGGTTCCGAGCCCGATCACTGGGATCTGCTCTCCGCTGGCGGGGATCGCGCGGCTGATCCTGCCCGCCTCCGGCTGCTCCTGCTGCGCGCGCAACCCACCGGCTGCGAGCCCTGCGCCGGTTGCCGCATTGCGGTCGAGCGGAGTCCTACCGGTCCTCGTCTGGTGTGCCTGGATCATCCGAGTTTCTCCTCTGCGACTGCGGTCGGAAATCCGCGCCCGGAAGCGAGGGCCCCGGGGACAGGGGAGTCGGCCAGCCAGGGATGGAGATCACCGGGAGCGTGCTGTTGACATTTGCAAAAAGGCGTATGATGCGCGCCATGTTTCGGGTCAAGCTTTCCTCTGTATCGGTTCTGCCATACGCGGTCTTGCAGCCCAAACATCACAGCCCGGCCGCAGGCCGGGCTGCGTAACGGGTGGATACCCGCATCATCAACATTAGAGTTAGAAGGATCTACGCATGGCAACTGGTACGGTCAAGTGGTTCAACGAGTCGAAAGGTTATGGCTTCATCACCCCGGACGATAAGGGCGAGGACATCTTCGCTCATTTCTCGGCCATCAACATGTCCGGCTTCAAGACGCTCAAGGAAGGACAGCGCGTCAGCTTCGAAGTGACCACCGGACCCAAGGGGAAGCAGGCGGCCAATATTCAGCCGGCCTGACGGCTGCGCCCCACGTCACAGAGGACCCGCTCCGGCGGGTCTTTTGTTTTGTGGCCACCGGCGCGCTGCCGGCCACCTCTGGTAACCTGCCTGCTCTGTCCCGGCTCGGCTCTGCTGTGATGTCCGTATCGCTCGAACAAGTAGGTGCTGCGGCGGTCGCGATCGCTGGCGCGGTGGTCGACACGCCTTGTCTATTGTCGCGCACGCTGTCGGAGATTACCGGCGCGCAGGTGTACCTGAAGTTCGAGAATCATCAGTTCACCGCCTCGTTCAAGGAGCGCGGGGCGTTGTCCAAGCTGCTCTCGCTCTCCTCGGATCAACGCGCACGAGGTGTCATCGCGGCCTCCGCGGGCAACCATGCTCAAGGGGTGGCCTATCATGCGCGGCGACTCGGCATCCCCGCGGTGATCGTGATGCCCCGGTACACGCCCGCGGTCAAGGTCGAGCAGACGCGCGCCTTCGGTGCCGAAGTGGTCTTGGAAGGTGAAGTGTTCGATGACGCGAAGGCGCATGCGGGCCGGCTCGCGGAGCAACGCGGCCTGACGATGGTGCATCCGTACGACGATGAACGGGTGATCGCCGGGCAGGGGACCATCGCGCTCGAGATGCTCGCGGCCCATCCGCAGCTGCAAGTTCTGGTGGTACCGATCGGCGGCGGGGGGATCATCTCGGGAATGGCGGTGGCCGCCAAGGGCCTCAAGGCCCCGATCGAGGTCGTAGGCGTCCAGACCGAGCGGTTCCCATCCATGTACTGCGCTCTGAGAGGCGAGACGCCTCGGTTTGGCGGCACGACCATCGCCGACGGCATCGCGGTGAAAGAGCCGGGCCGCTTGACGTTGCCCATCGTGCGCGAGCTGGTGAGCGAGGTGCTCCTGGTGGACGAAGGAGACATCGAGCAAGCGATCGTGCTGTTGCTCGAGGTCGAGAAGACCGTGGTGGAAGGGGCGGGCGCGGCCGGCCTTGCTTGCCTGCTGCGCAATCGCGAGCGCTTCGCTGGTCGCAATGTCGGCCTGGTCCTGTGCGGCGGGAACATCGACCCGCTGATGCTGTCCGATATCATCGAGCGCGGCATGGTGCGATCCGGGCGGCTCACGCGACTGCAGGTCGAGCTACGCGATCTGCCCGGCTCGTTGGCACAGGTCACTGCCTGTCTGGCGGAAGCCAACGCCAACATCGAGGAGGTCCACCACCAGCGAGCGTTCACGCACGTTCCGGTGCGGACCGCCGAAGTGGACTTCGTTCTGGAGACGCGCAGTCACGAGCACGTGCAACAGATCATCGAGGCGCTTGCACGTGCTGGCTTCACGGCGCGGCTGCACAACGACTGACCTGCCGCGCTGTTCACCCCGCCGGCCCGGCTCCGCGTGTGCGGGGTTTGCGACGCGGGCGTGAGCTTTGTCCCGCAACACTCCAGCGGGAGATAGGCTTCTGAGCGTTTCGCGCTTGTCCGGCCGCACATCGATAGTAACGGCGGCATAATGTGCTGCCGCTCTCGTGTCGCCGCTCTCGGGATTGCTGACAGTTGACGAAAAACAAGAACGCCAAGCACCCCGCATGTCGCAACCCGTACTCGGACCCAGACCGAGGCCCACCGCAACCGTTCGCACCATAGGCGCCGAGCACTCGGCCGTCCAGAACCGTTGGAGTGCTGCACCGGCATCGATACACCCATGCACGGCGCAGTCGACATGCAGGAGGTCGGCGTTCTGGGGATTGATCGCGACGCTGGTGCTTGTGCACCTATCCATGTCCGTGTGCGCGGAGCAGGGGCGTTTGCCGGATGTGGCCGGCGCGGCGACGGTGGCCGTTCCCGGCGTGGGCGTCACGCTCGGCGGCTACCTCGTCCGCCCGGCCAATCGCCAGCGCGCGGCGCCCGCGGTTCTGCTGCTTCCCGATCTGGGCGGGAGTGCCGAAGACCTCCTGGACGAGGCGCGTGCGCTGGCGGAGCGAGGCTATGTCGCGCTGGCTCTGAGCATGCGGGGTGCCGCAGGCTCGCAGGGTGTGGACGCCTGCGGGGCCGACGAAACCGTCGACGCGATCGAAGCTCTGCAGTGGCTCTCCCGCCAGCCCGACGTCGACCCGAGTCGGCTTGGCATCGTGGGGTACGGGCAGGGCGCCCAGGTCGCGCTTTTGGCCGCTTCCCGGAGCACGATGCTCAAGGCCGTGGTCGTGTTCAATCCCATTACCGACCCGCAGCACCTGAGGGTTTCCACCGCGTCCGCGGCCTTGCGCAAGCACCTCACGCAAGACTGCGCCTCGGTCTCTACGGCTGCGGTCTCGCCGCTGGCGCAGGCGGCGGGGATCATCGCCCCCGTCCTGTTCATTCACGGCGGCAAAGATCGGCGCGTGCCGCCGAGCCAGAGCGAGATGCTAGAGGAGCGCCTGCGCGCGGACAACAGGATGACTGAACTGCACGTGCTGGCCGAAGCCGGTCACGAGTTCACCGCAGAGCAGACGAGCAAGGCGTGGTCGTGGGTCGCTTCCTTCCTCGGAAGTCACCAGCTGCGGGCGGCCGCGTCGCGCACTTCGGACCAGCAGGCGCGAGTCAACAGGTTCGCCGAGCGCGGGTGGAATCTGCCGGTGACACGCCACTTGGACAGTCTGCAGGCGATCGGGAAGGTCAAGCGGCAGCGGGTGAGCACGATGGAGAACCCGCATGTACCCGGACGCAGGGACGAGATCCGTGAGCTGTGGTTCGACGGACTGTACATGCAGGTGTTGATCCCCGGGCGCAAGCGCGACTTTCTTCTGCAGGAGATCGCGATCTCCGCGAGCCGCTACAGAGTGCTCTACGGGCTTCGTGTCGGGGCGCAACGGCAGGCGGTAGAGGAGCTGCTCGGGCAGCCCGACGTCCACGGCGACGACTATCTGGAGTACCTGAACGCGAGCGGTGTGGGTAGCGCGCGCATCTACCTCAAGGACAATCGCGTCGCCAAGATCGAGTGGGAGTACCGGCCCGACTAACCCGGTGTTGCATGCGCGCGACTCAATCGCGCAGCCGGCGGAACTTCTGCACGCGCTTACCCGTGTCCACGTCGCCGGTGTAGAGGTTGCCGTTGGAATCGATCGCCATCGCATGGACCCAGTGAAACTCGCCTGCGTAGCGGCCCGGCCGGCCGAACGAACCCAGCTGCTCACCTGTGCTGCGCAAGAGAATACGGATCTCGTTGTTGGTCCCGTCCGCCACGTAAAGGTAGCGCTGTTGCGGGTCCTCGGACAGGGCGATGTCCCACACCGACCCGGCTCCGCGCGTGCTGGGATCGAGCACGAATTCGGTGACGAACGAGCCGTCCTTGTGGAACACCTGGAGCCGGTCGTTCGTCCGGTCGCACACATAGACCAGCCCGTCGTGCGAGATGCGTACGCAGTGCACCGGATTGCGGAACTGCGGATCGCGCGGCGCCGAGGGATCGTATGCAGCGAGCTCCGTGTCGTCGGGCGTTTTTCCGTAGGCACCCCAGTGGCGCTTGTACCGGCCGGTGGCGGCGTCGAACACCACGATGCGTTTGTTCTTGTAGCCGTCGGCGACGAACAGCTCGTTGCTGGCCGGGTCCACGATGGCGAGCGCCGGACGGCCTAGATAGTCATGGCTGTTGCTGCCCTCGGTCTTGTCGGCGCGACCGATCTGCAGGAGGAAGCGACCGTCGCGCGTGAACTCGAGGACCTGGTGGTCGTGGTCCTTGTCGTTCCCGCCGATCCACACATGATCCTCCGCGTCGACAAAGATCCCGTGCTCGTTGCGCGGCCAGTCGTAACCGGCGCCCGGCCCGCCCCAGGCCTGCACCAGGTTGCCTTCCGGATCGAACTCGAGCACCGGTGGGGCCGGGAAGCAGCACTTCGAAACCGGCGGGTTCAATGCCGCACCGCGCTCGTCGTCGGTAAGCGTGCGGGGCCGCTGGAGCACCCAGATGTGATCATGGCGGTCCACGGCCATCCCCCCGATCTGTCCGAAGATCCACTTGTTGGGAAGCGGTTTGGGCCAGAAGGGATCGACCTGAAACTTCGGGGCCTCCTGCGCGCGCGCAGCGGTGGCCATCGCAGCGAGCAGGCTCGCTAGCAACAGCCTCGTCACCATCCCGACCGGGCCTCGACGCAGCATTGCTTCCTCCTTCTCGTCTTCTTCAGCTCAACTCGGCGGCAGTATGCGACCATGGCTCGGTCTTGCCGGATCGGCCCGCCACGGCGCGCGCCGGGCAGGCTACGCCGCGCTCGGGAAGCACGCCGGGCCGAGCGGTTCGAAGCTCTTGTACAGGACCTGGAATTCCTGATGTCCCAGTGCTTCGGATTTACTCGGCTCGCCGCCGGCTACAGCAAGCACGAGCTCGTAGATCTCTCGTCCCACATCGTCCAGGGTGGCTCGCCCGTCCAGGATGCGGCCTGCATCCACGTCCATGTCGTCGGACATGCGCTGATAGGTCTTCGGGTTCGCGCAGATCTTGAGAACGGGCGACACCGCCGAGCCGACCACGGAGCCCCTCCCGGTGGAGAACAGCACGAGGTGGCTGCCGCACGCGATCAGCTCGGCGACTTCCACGTTGTCGTTGATGTTGGGGAAGCCCCAGCGCACCTCGCCGTCGGGGATCATGTCCATTAGGTACAGTCCACCGCGGAGCGGCGCATCGCCCGGTTTGAGGATGCCGGAGATGACAGACTGTCCGCTCTTGGCGTACGCGCCGAGAGATTTCTCCTCGATCGTCGTGAGGCCGCCGTCGGCGTTGCCGGGTGCGAAGCTGGCGTGCCCCATGGTGGCGTAGTACTTCGCTGCCTTGGCTACGGTCTGAATGATTTCCCGGCCGAGCTCAGGGGTGGCGGCGCGCTCGGCCATCCAGTTCTCCATGCCGATCAGCTCGCCGGTTTCCTCGAAGATGCACGCCGCGCCTTGTTCCACCAGGAAGTCGAATGCGCGGCCCATGGCCGGGTTGGCGGTGAGGCCGCTCGTCGCGTCCGAGCCGCCGCACTTGGTGCCGACCACCAGCTCGTTCACGGCGAGCGGGCTGCGCGGCGTGCGCTCGAGCTGCTTGAGCGTTTGCTCGATCCAAGTCTGGCCCTCGGCGATGGTCTTGCGTGTCCCGCCGCTGTCCTGGATCACGGCTAGTTTCGTCGGCCGGCCAGATCGGCGTACCGCTTCCGCGAGCTCTCCTTTGTTGAAGCCCTCACAGCCGAGCGACACAAGCAGCGCTGCCCCGACATTGGGGTGAGTGCATAGGCGTTCGAGCATCTTGTGCGCGTGGGCGTTCGGATAGCATCCGGAAAAACCGAGTACCTGCGCTCCGGCGTGCCGCCACGGATAGGCGATCTCTCTCGCGACGTGATGGGCGCACTCGACCAGGTACACCACCAGGATGTTGTTGCGAATGCCCTTGCGGCCATCGCCGCGCAGGTAGCCGGTGATCATCCTGGGTCGGCCTCCCGCACGAAGGTGTGGCCTTGCTCGAGCGTATACGTGGGCAGGTACTCGCTCGCCATGTTGTGCGTGTGCACGTACTCGCCCGCCTCGATGTCGCGCGTAGCGACGCCGATGGGCGCTCCGTACTTGACGATGCGTTCGCCGGCCTTGATCTTGCGCACCGCGAACTTGTGACCCACGTCCACGTTTGCCTGGAGCACGATCGTCGTTGCGTTGATCTCGCGCGACGCACCCGCCGACAGCTGGCAGCTGGCGACGGCGACGGTGTCGCCGGCGGCAAGCAGTAGCACGCCGGAACCGTCGGTTTCCTGGAAGTGGGGCATGGACGCTCGCTTCGGTCGGGTGTAGAGACGCAGACCGCTAAGCGTAGTGTAACGCGTCCGCAAACCTCACGCGGAACGCCAAAAAAACGGAGCCCGAAGGCTCCGTGTCTCAGAGGAGTCGGCACAGTCACCGGCGCTGTGGTGGGTGTTGCACGCCGGCGTCATGCCATTGGCTTCCCGTGTCAGAGGTCGGATGCACGTGGAGGAGTACACATGCAGACCTCGTTTCTTAGTGTTTGCCTCCCTGCGGTGTTGCTTGTCTCCACCCCATCGATGTGAGTGGAAGTATACGGACGATCCGCGCAAAATCGCAAGTCAAGTATGGCAAAGCTTGTGTCAAATTCCTGCGACGCACGGATACGCCCGCCGCAGTCCAGACGGTCAGTTCGCGCTGCTGCGGCGGACGCGAGCGTCCTTGCGTCGTATGACGTCGGGTTGGAGGCGCGTGCCCAGCCCAGGGCCCTTGGGTGCGCTGATGTAGCCTTGGTCCAGCGGGGGCAGCTGCGTCACCAGCTTGCCGTACCAGTCGTGGTAGAAAGCGCGCACGACCTCCTGCACCAGCGTGTTGGGGCAGTTGAGCGACAAATGTACCGAGGCGGTGAGCAGGATCGGTCCCGTGCAGTCGTGCGGGGCGACGGGGAGTTGATATGCTTCCGCCATCGTAGCGATCTTCTTCGACTCGGTGAGCCCGCCGGTCCATCCGACGTCGAACATGCACACGCTCACGGCCCGCTTCTCGAACAGATCGCGGAAGGTCCAGCGCGTCCCCAGCGTCTCGCTGGCCGTGACCCACACGTTGGTCCGGTGGGCGTACTCGGCGATGGCATCCAAGTTGTCCATCTTGATCGGGTCTTCGTACCACAACGGGTCGAACTGCTCCAACGCCTTTGCGATCTTGATTGCCGTGGGCAGGTTCCACAGAGAATGAAACTCGACGTGGATGTCCATCTTGTCGCCCGCCGCCCGGCGGATCTTCTCGAAGGGAAGCATCGCTTTTTTAAGGTCGCTCGTCGAGATATACGTTCCGTTGCTCGCCTCCGCGTAAGCATCGAAGGGCCAGATCTTCATCCCCGTGTAGCCTTCCGACAGCAGGGACAGCGCGAGCTCGTCGGCGTACTGCATGAATCCGACCAGGTCCTCGTAGGGCTGATACCGGTCGAGGCTGGAGGGCATGCCGAAGTTGGCCGTGCCCTGCTCGGACTTGGCGCGCACGTACTGGTAGCCGGCGCAGGTGTTGTAGGCTCTGACTTTGTCGCGACTGGCCCCGCCCAGCAGCTGGTAGATGGGCTGGTTGGTGACCTGTCCCAGGATGTCCCACAGCGCGATGTCCACGGCGGAGGCCGCGCGCATCTCGGCGCCGACGGTCTTGAAGCCGAGGTAGTTGTACAGCATGTGCCGACTGTGCTTGTCGATCTGCAGAGGGTCCCGACCCAGCAGGTACGGCGCTATGGTCTGATGGATGTGGGCGATCACCGGATCGACGGCGTAGAACGTCTCGCCCAGGCCCACGATGCCCTCGTCGGTGTGCACATGGACCCACAGGACGTTGGGGAACTCCTCCAGGTTGATCGTTTCGATTGCGGTGACTTTCATGATCGGTCATGCGCTCCGAGCTGGCCGGTTCGAGGTTCCGATCGATTCTACACGCGCCGGGCTGCGTGGAGCGGGCAGGCCCGGGTGCGTGAGGATCCTGATCCCCACCCGGAGGTCAACGATGGCGGCGATGATCTTCAAGCGCGCGCCTCATGGCTGCTTCTCGCGCCGGCATTCCTCGGGCAGCGGTGCCGTAGTTCCGTCTTTCTTTGCCCGGGCTTCACAGTCGACCTGGTTTCCCGTGCCGACGATCCCGCCGTCTATGCGGGGAGTCGAACAGGCAGACATCACCATCGTCACGATGCCCGCTAGGACGGCCAAAAGAATACGCCACCGCATTCTGTCTCTCATTCGATCCGCTCCTCGAAGTAGTAGATTCCGACACCGCTACGCACGCGACCGCTGCCCTTTACGCCCGGATTGCGGTCGCGATCGGCGGCGGCGAGAACGCGATCCAGAGACTCCAGGCACGCCTGCGCCTTGCGTGCGAGCTTCCCGGTGAGCACCGGCAGCGCTTCCCGCGGGATGTTGTCGTAGCTCACCCGGCGCTGAAAGTACGCTTCCCCCGGCGCGCAGGTCAGGTTGTGATCGATGCTCCGAATCAGATCTGCCACGTCCGATCCCAGGATAGCAATCTTTTCGGCCTGGTCGCCGCGCGGGACGTAGGCGCGCGTCAGTAAGCGCACGGTGCCCTCCGGCCGCAGCTCGATCGCGCCCACGCGCGCCAGCTCGTCGGCGATGGCGCGGGGCGGAATGTCGCCGCTGAACTCTCGTACCAGCGCCGCGAAGCTCCCCTTCTGGCCGTCCATCGGCAGCTCGGCAGGACGCCCTCTTTTGTCGTGATAGGTCTTGCCTCGCACCCAGCCGCCGATGACGCGTGCCGCACGGTTGTGGCGTTCCGCATGGGATGTAGGAAGGGGCGTCTCGGCATTCTGGATTCGCGCCACTTCCTTGCGCGTCAACCCCGTGATCGTCGAGATCCGCGACACGGTTTGCTTCTTGCCGGGCAGCGGGAATTCCTTCTCCGCGACATCGACGTAAACGCGCCGCACCAGGTCCGCGAACGCCGCGTATGGGACGCCGTTGCGCAGCAGCACTCGCACCAGGGGGCGGAGGATGGTTTGCACCGCATCGCTCAATGCCTGCGTGATGTTCTGGGCATTCATCTTCTCAACTCCCGTCGATGGCGGGAAGGCTAGCACGCCCGGCGGGAACAGCGAACTTGACAAACGGCCTCCATGGGAATATCTTCCCAAATAGAATTGGGATTTTAATCCCAAATATCAGGAGGCGGCAATGAGGCAACCATCTCGGTTCTGGGCGCTGGTGGCACTCCTGGCGGCATCGCTTTCCTCCGGATGCGCGACCTCCACCACACCCGGCGCGGGGATGAACATCCGCAATCTCGCCCAGGCCGATGCGGACATTGCAAACCTGATGAAAGCGGATCCGGCGGCGGTCTTTCCCGCCCGGATCGCGGTCGCCCGAGTGCAAGCCTCGGGGTACTACACCCGCGGCAACAGCTGCTACGGCAACGGAATGTACTGCGTGGTCACGACCCGAGATGTGGAACCCGCAGACAGCTACGACAGGATGTCGAAGCTTCCTCTGGTCTCCTCGGTGGCGCTCATGAATCGCATCCTACTTCCCAGAGAGCTCAGGTCGGCGAGGGATCTACGTGAGGCAGCGGCCAGTCTCAAAGCGGATCTGCTCCTCGTCTATACGCTGGACACCGCTTTCCATATCGAGAACACCGACGTGGGGCCGCTCGCGCTGATCACACTGGGGTTCCTGCCGACCAAGAACGCCAAGGTCACCGCGACGGCCTCGGCTGCGCTGTTGGACGTGCGGACGGGCTTCGTCTACGGCGTCGCCGAAGCCAGCGCCACGGAAGCGCAGCGTGGCACGTTCTGGTCCAGCGCCGACGCGGTGGATAACGCGCGCAAGAAAGCCGAGGCGGAGGCCTACGTGAAATTGATCGGCGAGATCGAGAAATTGTGGGCGGACGTCCTCAGCACGCACGCGCGAGGCCAGGCCGAAGCCTCAGGAACCGGAAATGCCAACGCGGCTTTCCCACGAAGTGCTCTCTAGTGGCGCGACGGCGGGCGGTCAATCGGATGAGTTTTCGGTGAGAGAGGAGCGGTGTTCTAGGATTGCTCAGCAGATCCCTGAGCGAAGCTCGTCGATTCTCCGGCACAGCAGAGCACTCGCACGAGCGCAAGACGAGCGGACTCGCCGGCGGAGAGGATGAAGCGGGTCTTGGGGTGTAAAGGTGAGGCCGTTTGGAACAGTGAGGAGGGCCGGGCCGGTGCGCGGGCGGCGAGCCCGGGTGCGTGCGGGTCTTGATCATCACCTGGGACTGCACGACTAAGGCGTGAATCTTCAAGCGGCCCCCACAGCGCGGGAACGCTTCGACGTCAGACTCGGGTACTGGCGTGACCAGGCAGCGATTCGCCGATGGCTTGGCCCAATCAATGGTAGCCAGAGGTCGACGAATTTGCTGGGAGCACGTGCCAGCGAACATGACGCGATGCGGACATTCGAGGGGCGCCGCGCCCCTTGGGAGCGCGTTGCGGCGCGCCGCGCGACGCGAGTCACGCTGCTGTTGCCCGTGCCGTTGCTTTTCATTCCCTCCGGGGTGTACGGGTATGCGTGGGGCGGCCATGAGGTCGAGGCCAAGGACGCCTACGTCAAAGCCGATATCCTGCCTGTGAGCGCGGAGGTGCCCGGCAAGGTGATCGAGGTCGTCGTGCAGGAGAGCGAACGGGTGGCTACCGGCGCACCGCTTTTCCGCATCGATCCCATGCCTTTCGAGATCGACCTGGCGGGCGAACGCGGATGACTGTGGTGCGCACGGGGGTCCAGTCGCTGCGCGCCGAGGTCAGATCCGCAAACCGGGATGTCGGCACCGAGCACGGGCTCGTAACGATCGAGCGCGAGATCCAGCTGCGGACCGCGATCCTGGGCTAGAACCCGGTTTCCCTGTTCAGCGCGTCGGCATCGCTCGCTGCGCTACCTCTGTCGCCGCCGACCGGGCGCGATTCCACCCCCGCGAGGGCTCCAGGGGGCAGGCCGGCCGCAGCCGCGGACGCCGTGATGCTCGCAGAGTGGGCGATGCCGGTGGCACGGATCGCCTAGTGGCCAGGTTTGCGCAGGATGACGCAGCCCGTTAGCATGCGCCTTCCAGACTGCTTGGAGCTGCGATGAGCCCACCCGATCGCCCCATCCGCCCGCGGCGTAGCCTGCTGTTCGTACCTGCGCTGCGCCCCGACCGCTATGTGAAGGCGCTCGACTCGGGTGCCGACATCGTCTGCGTGGATCTGGAGGACGCCGTGGCTCCGGATCGCAAAGACGAGGGCCGCCGACTCACGCTACCGCTGTTCGCCGACGATACGCACCCGCAAGTGGAGCGCATGGCGCGGATCAACGGGCTCGCTTCCTTGCACGGGCTCAAGGATCTGCAGGCGATCCTCGAGTCGCTCAGCCCCCCGCCTGCGCTGATGGTTCCGAAGGTGAAGTCGGCGGAAGAGATCGAGTTGCTCGATCGATTGCTGTCGACCCCGCTCACACGCGGCATCCGTTTCTGCGTGATCATCGAGACGAACCAGGGGCTGGAACGCGCGCACGCGATCGCGCGCGCGTCGCAGCGCATCGACTCGCTGATCCTCGGCGCCGTCGACATGTCGGCGGATCTGCGCTGCCAAAAATCCTGGGAGCCGCTGCTCTACACGCGCTCGCGGCTGGTCCATGCAGCCGCGAGCGCCGGCATCGATCTGCTCGACGTCCCCTACCTCAATCTCGACGACCCCGATGGACTACGCCAGGAGGCCACCGCATGCGCGCGGCTCGGGTTCACCGGCAAGGCGGCGATTCACCCGGCCCAGATCCCGATCCTCCACGACGCGTTCACCCCCACGCCGGAACAGGTTGCCCGCGCCAGGAAATGCGTGGCTGCGTTCGAGCGTGAGCAGGGCGGGCTCGTCGTGGTCGACGACGAATTGATCGAGCTGCCTGTGATCCGGAGCATGCAGCGGATCTTGGCGATTGCTGAGCGCACGCAGCAACGAGGCTGATCTGCCCGGCGCGGCGATCCCGAAAGCGGGGCAAACCGCTAGAATGACCGCATGGTGCGGCGCACCGGTGAAGCAGGGCGACTTGTTGGACCCGGTGCGCGAGGGTGATGCCGAGCGGACGCTCCTCACTCGCGAGCGGCGGTCCGATCCGGTGGAAGAGGTGCTGAAGCGGGGCAGTAGGCTTCGAGCGCGCTGCGGTCGGCGGTGAGGTAAGGCGCGGTGAGGCTGTCGTCCGGATGCTGGAGTCGAGGGCCAGATGAACGTCATCGAAAATGAGATGTGGGGTGAGTTGCGGCGGCTCGCGATCGGTGAGGCGGAGCGCGAACCGGAGCTGTCCGGGCATCTGTACGACCTGGTGATCCGGCACCGAGGTTATCCGGATGCGCTCGCCTATCTGATCGCCGCGAGCCTCGCGAACCATGTGTTCAATGCCGCAGCGATGGCCGACCTGACGAGCGACACGATCCTGCGCAGCCCGGATATCGTCACCGCCAGCCTGCACGACCTCAAGGCCGTCCGCGAGCGCGATCCGGCGTGCGAGAACGTGCTCATCCCGTTCCTGTACTACAAAGGGTTCAAAGCGCTGCAAGGCTACCGTGTCGCGCACGCGTTGTGGCTGCAAGGCCGTGGGGGTGTCGCCCGGCTGCTCCAGAGCCGGATTTCGGACGCGTTCGGCGTGGACATCCATCCCGCGGCCCGCATCGGTCAGGGCGTCTTCATCGATCACGGCACGGGTGTAGTGATCGGCGAAACCAGCGTTGTGGAAGACGATGTGTCCCTGCTGCAGGGCGTGACGCTGGGAGGCACGGGCAAGGAAACGGGTGATCGCCATCCCAAGGTCCGGCGCGGCGTGATGATCGGTGCGGGGGCGGAGATCCTGGGCAACATCGAGATCGGAGAAGGCTCCAAAGTCGCCGCCGGCAGCGTGGTGCTCAAGCCCGTTCCGGCACATACCGCCGTCGCAGGCGTGCCGGCGAGGCCGATCGGCAAGCCCAGCTCGGACATCCCGGCGTACGACATGAAGCAGGAGCTGGAGTGATTCGGACGAGTGAAAAGGTGAAGAGGCGAAGAGCGTCCCTCTCCCCCGGCACCGGGGGAGAGGGCAAGGGCGAGGGGGCATCACCTCATTCACCTCATTCACTTCATTCACCTCACTGACCTCCTTCACCTTTCCACCTCTTCACCTTTTCACCTCTTCACCTCTTCACCTCTTCACCTTCTCACCGCTCATGATCGCGCTCGACAGCGTCTCGAAGAGCTTCGGCGGCCGCCGCGTGCTTGGGGCCACGTCGCTCGCGCCCGCGCTAGGCCGCACCAGCGTGCTGCTCGGTCCCAGCGGTTGCGGCAAGTCCACGCTGCTGCGGCTCATGATCGGGCTGCTCGCACCGGACTCCGGCAGCGTGAGCTTCGACGGCGTCCCGCTTTCGCCCGCGAACATCGACGAGGCGCGCCATCGCATCGGTTATGTCATCCAGGACGGCGGGCTGTTTCCACATCTCAACGCGCGCCGCAACGTCACGTTGCTGGCGAGCTATCTCGGCCGCGACCGCTCCTGGGTGGACCAACGAGTGGTCGAGCTCGGTTCGCTCGCACACTTTCCCGTGGACGCTCTGGATCGCTTTCCGGCTCAGCTCTCCGGCGGGGAGCGCCAGCGTGTGGCACTGATGCGCGCGCTCATGCTGGACCCGGAGGTCCTCTTGCTGGATGAGCCGCTTGCCGCGCTCGACGCCATCACCCGTCATGAGCTGCAAACCGAGTTGAGACAGATCTTCGCTCGGCTGCGCAAGACCGTGGTGCTGGTCACGCACGACCTGCACGAGGCGGCTTGGTTCGGCGACGAGATCATCGTCATGCGGGAAGGCCGGATCGTGCAGCGCGGCAGGTTGGATGATCTGCTGCAGCGCCCGGCCGACCCATTCGTAGCGGAGTTTGTTCGCGCGCAGCGCGCCGACGCCCGTCTGGTCGCGACGTGAGCGCGATGGATCGTCCAGGCGCCCGGTGCCTCGCGTCGTGGTCTGCGATGTTGTTGCTGGTCGCCTCGGGCGTCGCTGCGCAGGACAAGCTCGTCATCGGGTCCAAGCGCTTCACCGAGTCGTACATCCTGGGCGAGATCCTGGTGCAGACGGCGCGCACCGTCGCGCCGGCCGAACACAAACAGGGGATGGGCAACACCGGCATCCTCTTCACTGCGCTCAAGAACGGAAGCATCGATCTGTATCCAGACTACACGGGCACCGTCGCGCGCGAGCTGTTGAAGACCGATGCCTCGGACCTGGGTTCGCTCAATCGCGGCTTGGCGCCGCTCGGATTGGGCGTCGCGGTGCCGCTGGGGTTCGAGGACACCTATGCTCTCGCCGTCTTGGACACCGAGGCCAATCGCCTCGGCTTGCGCACGATCCGCGACCTCGCCTCGCATCCCGAGCTGCGCATCGGCGTGTCGCATGAGTTCCTCAACCGGAGCGACGGCTGGCCGGGTCTCAAGCGCGCCTACGGGTTGCCGCAGACGCCGCGCGGCTTGGATCACGGCTTGGCCTACGAGGCGCTCGCGGCACGGCAGATCGATGTCACGGACATCTATTCGACCGATGCGAAGATCGAGAAATACGGGCTGCGTGTCCTAAGCGACGACCGCCACTTCTTTCCCGAGTACAGCGCGGTGTTGGTGTATCGCCTGGACGTTCCGCGACGATTTCCGGCCGCGTGGTCGGCGATTCAGAACCTGGCCGGCGGGATCGACGCGCAAGCCATGGTGAGAATGAACGCGCAGGCCGAGCTGGAAGGCAAGAGCTTCGCGGCGATTGCCGCCGCCTTTCTGGCTCGGACCCCACCGCAGGAGGGCCAACCGACGAAACGCGCGACATTCGCGTCGCTGCTCTTCGGGCCCGACTTCTGGCGCTTGACCGGGCAGCATCTGCTGCTGGTGTTCGCGTCGCTCGCTGCGGCGGCTGCTGTGGGCATCCCGCTCGGCATCTGGGCGGCGCGCACTCGCGCGGTCGCGCAGCCGGTTCTCGCCGCGGTCGGGTTGATCCAGACCCTGCCCTCGCTGGCGCTGCTGGCGTTCTTGATCCCGGTGCTGGGCACCATCGGCGTCTGGCCGGCGCTGGTGGCGCTGTTTGCCTACGCACTGCTGCCGATCGTGCGCAACACGGAGAGCGGCCTGTCGGACATTGCACCTGCGTTGCGAGAGTCGGCGCAGGCGCTGGGCTTGCCTGCGATGGCCCGCCTGCGCCTGGTCGAGTTGCCACTGGCGGCGCGATCCATCCTGGCGGGGATCAAGACCTCGGCGGTGATCAACGTGGGAACCGCCACCATCGCCGCCTTCATCGGCGCTGGCGGCTACGGCGAGCGCATCGTCACGGGCCTGGCGCTCAACGACAACGCGATGCTGCTCGCCGGCGCGGTGCCCGCCGCAGCCCTGGCGTTGTTGATCCATGCGCTGTTCGAGGGGCTCGACCGCGCGGTGATCCCGCGCGGATTACGTTGAGTGGGCTGTTCGCAACGGGCTGCTGCTGTTCTCGTTCACCCCGACGCGTACGGCTCGTCGGCCGGGACAAACTCGGTCTCCGCCCGAGCGGCCTCACACCACTGGCGCACGGAAGGCAGAGCGAGGAGCGCGGAGGCGTATCTCTGGGCGACGCTGGGCAAACCGACGGCGTAGGTGGAGAACCTCGTGGCGACAGGAGCGAACATCGCATCCGCGCAGGTGAAGCCGCCGAACAACATCTCACCATCACCGCCGAAGCGGACGCGACAGGATTCCCAGATCGAGACGACGCGCTCGATGTCGCTGCGCACCGCGGGGCTCAAACCCTTGCCCGGATGGGACGAGCGGATGTTCATGGGCATGTTCCGCCGCAGCTCGCCGAATCCGGCGTGCATCTCGGCGCTCACCGAGCGCGCCACGCGGCGCGCGATCGCGTCCGCGGGCCATAGCCGCCGCTCCGGGAACAGCTCGGCGACCGCTTCGCAGATGGCGAGCGAATCCCAGACCGGCTCACCATCGATCCACAGAACCGGCACCAGCCCGGTAGGGGAGAGCTCTTCGATGCCGCCAACCCGGCCGGGGTCGGTGAACTTGAGCTGCACCTCCTCGAAAGGGATGCGCGCCTCACGCAGCAACACCCAGGCGCGCATGGACCAGGACGAGTAATTCTTGTTGGCGATGATCAGCCTGAGGACCGGCATCGGTGCCTGATGGTGCAGATCAGCGTGAGTGCCGGCGGATCACAGCTGTGACGCTTCTTGCCAGCGCGGTCACGCCGGCTGCAGCTCACCCAAGACCGTGGGGATCAACTCGCTCACGGTAGGATGGATGCGCACAGCGCGCTGTACCGCGGTGTAAGGCAGCTTGGCGTAGACGGCGTCGATGAGCGTATGCACGACCTCGTCGCCGCCGACACCGAGGATGGCCGCGCCGAGGATGCGCTTGCTGTCGGGATCCACGATCACTTTCATGAACCCCTGGGTTTCGCTTTTCTCGACGGCGCGGCCGACGCGCGTCATCTGGCGCTTTCCCACCAGCGGCTGGAACCCCGCACCCTTGGCCTCGGCTTCGGTCAACCCGACACGGCCCAGCGGCGGGTCGATGTAGAGCGCGTAGGCCGTGACCCGATCGGTCACCTTGCGCCCGGCGTCGTGCAGCAGGTTGTCGGCGACGATCTCGTAGTCGTTGTAGGAAGTGTGCGTGAACGCGCCCTTGCCGTTGCAGTCGCCCAGCGCCCAGACCTTGGGGTTGGTCGTGCGCAACGCGTCGTCGACCACGATATAGCCGCGCGGATCGACCTCGATGCCTGCAGCTGCCAATCCGAGATCCTCGGTGTTCGGCGTGCGGCCCACCGCCAGCAGCAGATGCGAGCCGCCTACCTTGGGCGAACCCTGCTGGCAGTCGACGCCCACCGTGACGCCACTCGAAGTCTTTTCCGCCGACAGGCACTTTGCGTTCAACCGGATCTCGATGTCTTCGCGCTCGAGGATGTCCTGTACCGTCTGCGAGGTGTCTTCGTCCTCGCGACCGATCAGGCGCGGCCCCATCTCGATCACCGTGACCCGGCTGCCGAAGCGCCGGAACATCTGACCAAACTCCAGGCCGATGTAGCTGCCACCCACGACGAGCAGATGCTCGGGCAGGTAGTCCACTTCCATCATGCTCACGTTGGTGAGATACCGCACCTTATCCACGCCCGGGATGGCAGGCACCAGCGGCCGGCCGCCTACGTTGACGAACACGCGCGCGGCGGAAAGCGCTTCGCCGTTCACGCCGACCGTGTCGGGACCCGTGAAGCGTGCATGGCCCTGGAAGACGGTGATGTTCGGGGTGTCACGCATCCAGCTCTCCACGCCGCGATTGGATTGGCCGGAGACCTCGTCCTTGCGCGCCTTCACGCGCTTCATGTCCACGCGAACGGATCCGCCGATCTCGACGCCATACTCGGCCGCACGGCGTGCCAGGTGCGCGGCGTACGCGCTCGCGACCATGGTCTTGGTGGGAATGCACCCGTTGTTGACGCAAGTGCCGCCGAACTTGCCACGCTCGACGATCGCGACGCGCTGGCCTGCGGCGGCAAGGCGGGCGGCCAGCGCCGGTCCGGACTGACCGGTCCCGATCACGACGGCATCGAAGGAGTGCGCCATGCGACCTCCGCTGACGTTAGTCTCGATTGCGCTCCGTTTGCGGGTCGGCAGCCGGGTCGCCAGGCGGCAGCACGTCGCGGAATTCCGGGAACCGCTTCCACTTCGGGACCGGTGGAGTATGGCCCTCGCAAGGGGCATAGACCGACTGTTCGACGATCTGCATCTTGTGGATGTAGCGGGGACAGTTCGGGAAGATGGCGTCGGCACGCACGCGCACGATCAGTTGTGCGCCCGGGAAGCCGGATCGCAGCGGGTCGTCTTCCTGTACGGTTGCCGTGCCATTCACCCGCAAACGGTTGGGGCGCTCGAAGTCGATGAACAACAGCCCCACATGCGGGTTGAGCAGAAGATTGCCCAGGCTCTTGAACATGCCGTTGCCGTCATAGTTTGGGAACGCGAGCGTGTGCGGATCCACCACCCGTACGAATCCTGGGACGCCGCCCTTGTAGGAGCAGTCGGGGCGCCCTTGCGCGTCCGCCGTCGCGAGGAAGAACAGCGGACGGGATTCGATGAAGGTCCGATCCTCTTCGGTGAATGCGCTTCGCGCTAGTTTCTCGACCAGCCGGTCGGCGAGCCTGCGGGTGGCGAAGCGATCCTGCAGGCTGCGCGAGCCGTCGTGATACATCGGGATGTCTTCCATGCCGGCCTCCAGTGCGTGCGGTTCGACGATGCATCCGAGCGGCTTGCTGGTGCGCTCAATACCCGGCTTCTTCGAAGGTCAACACCGTCGAGGAGTCGTCGCTCTGAAGGATCAGCGTGTGCTTCTCCAGGATCGCGACGTTGCTCTTGCGCAGCCCCTCGAAGAAGGCGCGCTCCTTTTCCATCAGTTCGGGCGGGCCCGCGTTGCGGGACATGGGCAGTGCCGGTGAGGCCCAGCTCAACACGCCGCCGGCGCTGACGGCGTAGGTCCCCTTGAATCGGTTCACTCCCCCGAACCCGGCCACTTGCCCGTCGGGGCCGAAGCTGATCGTTGTCCTCCCCGCGACGTCCATCACCACCTGGCGGCCATCGACCGTCAAACCCTTGAGGTCCCATTCCCGCTGGTACAGGCGTTGCACATTGCCCGTATCGATGATCTGGGGACCGCTCTTCTCGCCCGTCATGCTTCCGCACCCGCTCAGCACCACGAGCAACGCGCTTGCGACCAGTGCGGAAGCCTTCATCGATTCGGTCCCCTATGCGGCGGCGCTCGCGGGGAGCGCGAACTCCTCGGCCAGCAGCTCATACGAACGAAGCCGGCTGGCGTAATCGCCGGTGATGGTGATCACCATCACCTCGTCCGCGTGGAACTGCTCCTGCAGCTCGAGCAAGCGCCGTTTTACCGACTGCGGGGTCCCGATGATGGCACGCGCCCGCTCGTGCTGGATGATGGCCCGATCGGCCTCGCTGTGCTCGCGCGAGAGCGCCTCCTCGGTCGTGGCGATCGCCTGCTCTTGGCCCCGTACCATCTGCAGGCGCCGCAGGTCGATGCTGGCGGCCAGCCGCTCCGCGTGCGCCTGGTCTGCGGCGCAGATCGCGAACACCGCGACCATGCAATACGGCCGCTCGTCTCGGTAGGAGGGTCGGAAGTCGCTGCGGTAGGCGCGTGCCACCGCTGGTCCCCCGTGCGCGCTGATAAAGTGCGCGAACGAGAAACGCAGGCCCAGGTACGCCGCGAGGCTCCCGCTGTAATCCGAGGAGCCGAGCAGCCAAACCTCCGGAGAAGTGGGGCCGGCGGGCATCGCCTTCACTTCGTGGTACGGATAGTCGCGTGGTAGCGTGTCGTCGAGAAAGCCGATGAGCTCCTGCACCTGTGTGGGAAAGCGCTCCTCGCCTACGAAGGCGCCGGAGTTCATCGCTTGGGCGAGCAGCATCGTGCCTCCCGGGGCCCGCCCGATCCCCAGGTCGATGCGGTCCGGGAACAGCGCCTCGTACATCCGGAACACCTCCGCGACCTTGAGCGGGCTGTAGTAGGGAAGCAACACACCGCCTGTGCCCACACGGATCCGCGCCGTCGCGGCGGCCACCTGACCGAGCAGGATCTCCGGGCAAGGATCGGCCAAGCCCTTCATGGCGTGGTGCTCGGCGAGCCAGTAGCGGTGATACCCGAGCCGGTCCGCAGCCTTGGCCAGCTCGATCGTGGCCTGGACCGCCTCCGCGGGCGAATGCCCGCTGATGATCGGAGACTGGTCGAGAATGGATAGGCGCACCGCGATCGGCGAGTCAAGTAGAGATCAACGCCGCAGAGGATGGGAACGGCGTGTATGACGTCGACCGCAAGCGTGGCGACGCGGACGGCGCCGGCAAGCAAGACGGCTTTCGCACTCCGTCTGCGTCAGGGATTGTCGTAGTAGACATACCCCCGTTGCGGGACCTCGGATTCCTCCGCGCGTTCGCGCTCGCCGAGGTCCTGGGCGTGGTCCCACCAGGTGGCTCGGGCCTTCTTCTGCTTCTCCTGGACCTGCGGGTTTCGGTTCAGGAATTCTCGGATGAACTTGGTCGTGTCTGACTCGTAGCCTTTGAGCTTCATAGTACACGGTCGCTAACGGACGCCGCTCGATTCGGGCCACGCCGCAGCAGAGTTTCGCCAAACGGCAGGCGGTACCGGGGAGCGAGGAACCCAAACCGGTCGCTCGCGGGGCCGCCATGGAGCGGCTGCGCAAGGGAGCGCCTATTCTACGGTGCCTGATCGCGCAGGCCAATCTTCCCGAGACGCGCTCATCGGAAGCGCAGCGTGACGGCTCGCGCCGACCCATCGGGTATCATCCTGCGGTGAGCGCAGCTTCCGAGACCGCGATGGCTTCTTCCCCACCCGACCCGCAGCCTATCCATCCCCCGCAGGCGTTGCGCGTACCGCGCGAGATCACAGTTCACGGCCGCACGTTGACGGACGATTACGCCTGGATGCGCGACCGGGACGATCCGCGCGTGCACGCCTACCTGGAGGCGGAGAATGCGTACACGCGAGCGGTGATGCGGCCGACGGAAGCCTTCCAAGAGGCCCTGTACGCGGAGATGCTCGCTCGCATCAAGGAAACCGACATGGGCGTGCCGTATCGGGACGGCGACTACTACTATTACAGCCGGACCGAGGCGGGCAAGGACTATCCGATCTACTGCCGCAAGCTGCATAGCGAGGCGGCGCCCGAGCAGGTGATCCTGGACATGAACGTCCTCGCGCAGGGGCACGACTTCTTCGCGCTGGGCGCATTCGCGGTGAGCGAGGACGCGACCCTGCTGGCGTATTCCAGCGACATCACCGGTTTTCGCGAGTACACCCTGTACATCAAAGACCTCACCACGGGAGCGCTGCTCCCCGAGCGCATCGAGAAAACCCGCTCGGTGGCCTGGGCGAACGACAGCCGTACGCTGTTCTACGTGCGGGAGGACGAGACCAAACGCGCCTGGCGGCTCTACCGGCACCGCGTGGGCAGCGCCGACGACGAGCTGGTGTTCGAGGAACGCGACGCCCGCTTCAGCATCGGCGTGCACCGCTCGCGCAGTCGCGGCTATCTCTTTCTTGACTCGCACAGCGCGACCACCTCGGAGTCGTACGCGATCCCGGCCGACGAGCCCACAGCCGCTCCGCGCGTGATCGCCCCGCGCCAGCACGAGCACGAGTATCACGTGGACCATCGCGGCGACGAGTTCTATATCCTCACCAACGACCGCGGGCGCAATTTCCGTCTGGTCACGGCGCCGACAGCCGACCCCGGGCGAGACCACTGGTCCGAGCTGATCGCGCATCGGGACGACGTGATGCTGGAAGGCATCGACCTGTTCGCCCAGCATTGGGTCCTGCATGAACGAAGCGGCGGCTTCCCGCGCGTGCGGGTCGGCAGCTTCGAAAGCGCAGACGTGCACCGGGTCGAGTTCCCGGAGCCGACCTATTCCGTGTACGGCACCGGGAACGCCGAGTTCGACACACCGGTGTTTCGCCTGAGCTACGAGTCGCTCGTCACACCGGAGTCGGTGTTCGACTACGACATGCGCACGCGCAGCCGCACACTGCTCAAGCAGCAGGAGGTCCTGGGCGGATACGATTCCGCACGCTACCGCGCCGAGCTCACCTACGCCACCGCCTCCGACGGGGCGCGGATCCCGGTGTCGATCGTGTACCGGGCCGACAAGCGCCGCAGCGGCCCGCAGCCCCTGCTGCTGACGGGCTATGGCGCCTACGGCTTCGCTCTAGATGCGCACTTCAGCTCGACGCGGCTGTCGCTGCTGGACCGGGGCGTCATCTACGCGAATGCGCATGTGCGCGGCGGCGGCGAGATGGGAAAGAAGTGGCACGATCACGGCCGCATGCTGGGGAAGAAGAACACGTTCACCGACTTCGTCGCGTGCGCCGAGCACTTGATCGAGCAAGGCTACACGCGCCCGGATCAGCTCGTGATCGAAGGCGGGAGCGCGGGCGGCCTGTTGATGGGGGCTGTGGCCAATCTGCGTCCCGACCTGTTCCGGGCGGTGGTGGCCGAGGTGCCCTTCCTCGACGTGATCAACACCATGCTCGACGCGAGCCTGCCGCTCACCACCGGAGAGTATGAGGAGTGGGGCAACCCCCAGGACCGGGAGTACTTCGAGTACATGCTGTCCTACTCGCCTTACGACAACATCGAGCGCAAGAGCTACCCCGCGATGCTGGTGGAGACCGCGCTCAACGACAGCCAGGTGATGTACTGGGAGCCGGCGAAGCATGTAGCCAAACTGCGCACCATGAAGACCGACGCGAACCCTCTGCTGCTCAAGACCAACCTCGAAGCGGGGCACGGCGGCGCGTCGGGTCGGTACGGCTATCTGCGCGAGCTCGCGTTCACTTACGCCTTCATCCTGTGGCAGCTCGGATTGGCGCCCGAGGCGGGCGCAAGCGGTGCAGATGCGGGCGTCGCCCGACCGGCATAGCGAGGCGAGGGTGAAGCGCAGGCGGGCATCCGCCCCGCTGTTTGCCGGCATGGCCGCGGTGCTCCTTGTCGCCACGGCGCCGCTCTGCGCGCTCGCCGCAGCAGCGGAAGCGGACAAGCACATCGTCATGGCGGAGAAGACGTTCGAGAACTTCTGGCGCGACCCCAACCTGGACTGGTTCCACAACCACCTGGGTGAGGCGAAAGGCGTGTTGATCGTGCCGAAGGTGGTGCGCGCCGGCTTCGTCTTCGGCGGATCGGGCGGACGCGGCGTGCTGGTTGCGCGGGAGCATTCAGGCCGGTGGCGCGGGCCAGCCTTCTATACGCTGGGCACCGCGAGCGTAGGTTTCCAGGCTGGCATCCAGGTTTCTGAAGTGGTCATTCTCGCGATGACGCAGAAGGCGGTCGATTCCCTGCTGTCCTCGAACTTTCGCGCCGGCGGGGACGCCGCCATCGCCGCGGGCCCGGTAGGAATCGGTGCCAAGGCGTCGTTCCAGGAAGACTTCGTTGCATTCAGCCGCTCGCAGGGCCTGTACGGGGGCGTGAATCTGGACGGCTCGGTCATCACCGCCAACGACGAGTGGAACCGAGGCTACTACGGCAAGCCCGTGTCGCCGCTCGACATCCTGTTCCGCCACGAGCGCGTGCCGACCCGCGATGCGTTGAAGCTGCTCAAGGCCGTGGCGGATGCTGCCGGGAGAAGGCGCGAATACGGCTCCAGGTGATCGGCGCCTGCTTTGCGCACGGCGACAGGACTGCCCAGAGAGGCCCCGAACGGGGCAGTGCCCGGTGCCCTATGCTATTGGGCTACGATCGCCCAGGTTCCGTCGCTCTGCTTGCAGAAGTTGAAGTTCGAGCGGCCGGAGCGTCCTTTCACCTGGTTGTCGAACTGCAAGGTGCGGCACGGCTGCCCCTGATCCTGCCAGCTCGCCGTGGGTGTGATCGTGCCGCGAGCGCCGGTCGAAGGGTTCTCCCAGCTCAGTGAATCTCCGTCGTGGGTCTGATCCAGTGCCCGGTTCATGGAGCGCGTGAACAGCTCCCGGTCCCCCGGGGTCATGGCCTGGATCGGCGCGTCGGTGAGAAACAGCAGATTTTGGCCAGCCGCATGCGACGCGTGCACCGCCAGTAGCGTGAACAGCAGATTGCGCAGTCGCACCGTGAGCCTCCAGTTCGGCAAACCGGGAACACCCGTGGGCATGCTCCACACTGTAACACTCCCGGCCTGCCCCGCAACTAGGAGCGGCCGCGCTACGTCCACACGCGGTCGAGGAATACCGTATACGGGTCTCTGGCGATCTCGCGAAACGTCACTTGCAGCGTATCCGGATCTTGCTTGATCGCCGCCGCGATCTTCGGGAAAGCGGCGATGGCACGAGCATGGTCGGCATTCGCGGCGTCATCGTACGCCTCGATCAGATGCTTGATCTCGACCGCGCCGCGCATGCCCAACGGACGAATCGTATCCAGGTCGGCCGTCAGATACAGCCAAGCCAACGCCTGATTCATGCAATCGGTCACGAAATTGAAGCTCAGGTGCGCTCGCATGACCAGCCGGACCGGGTCGCCGTAAGCGACCTGCGTGACTGTGGTGACGTCCTCGTTGGCGAGCCGCTCTACGATCTCCCTGTTGACACCCTGCAGCTTGATGATGTTGTCGGCTGACTCTTCTTCCGTCGCCCCAATCCCGAGGCTCTTGTCGGCCAGCCGCTGCAGCATCGAAGTCAACGTCGCCAGCGGGAAGGCGCCCAGGGCGAAACCGACGAACGGGCCGACCGCCTTTGCGGCCATCGCTGCAAAGGCATAGCCCATCGGGACCGCGATGACGAGCCGCAGGACGGCCCAGTGGATGTCCGCCGGAGAGAAATCCAGTCGGCGTGCTCGCGAGATGAAGTCGTTGACGACCCACAGATACGCGCCTGCGATCGCCGCCATCGCGGTATCCGGTACGTTGTACAGCGGATTGATCACGTAGCCGAGTCGAGCCAGACCGCTGAGGACCACAGAGGCCACAGCGCTGGAGCCGACCAACAGCAGCAGCAGCCCGGGAACGAAGAAGTGCCGGCGGCCGTACCACTCCGTATACAGCTTTTCGAACTGAGTGGCCGCCTGATCGGCGTCCGGCGGGGTCGGCTCGCTGCGGCTGAACATCTGGAAGTAGGCCAGGCGAGCCTCCTTGTCCAGACCGTCCATGATGTCTTTCCGCTTGGCTTTCCAGCCGACGACGATGTATTGCAAGGCCGGCGTCATGAGCACGGCGATGCCGGCCAGAACCAGGAGCCCGCAAACGATCAGTTTCAGAGTGGGCGCGAGCTGTAGAGCCTGCATTGGTCCTCCCCGCCGCCGCGATGGCGCGATGGTTCGATCGTCCAGGTGGGTTCGGGATCATCGGCCGCAAAGTCGGGCTGCATGACCCCGATATGCCCAGACGATAGGGTACACCCAACGACCTGCTGGCCTCGCCGCAGCTACGCCGAACCCGCAACGCGCTGGAGTGCAACTGCGCTCAGAGGGGGATTACCCCGCTCCCACACTTCGAAGTCAGCGCGAAGTCTTGATCACCGCATCGATCGCTGCAGGCGCTCGCGCAACCGGGATTCCAGGTGAGCGCACATGTGGCGAAGCTCGGCGTTGACACGGTGGCCGTCGGGTACGGCCGCCGCCGGCTCACCGCTTGGACCCAGACCGGGCCCCGGACCCGCAACCCATCGCTCGGCACGCGGTTCTGCAGCGTGAATCTGGCCTATGTCTTGCTGCCAGATAGCCTTCGTTTGGAGGCCGTCGCCCCCCGAAACCAGGCGAGCGGGCGCAGCCATTCGACGGCGGTTCTCGCCGAGGTCAGGGAGGCCGTTTGATTGCCGGGTTGTTGTCGAGTTGTTCTCTCGTCCAGGAGCTAGCGGGTATGCCCCCCGACTGGAGACCTGTCCCCCATGGCGCTCGCCGAACCGTCACCCCGAGGCAGCGGCTACTTCTTGCGCTTCCATCTGCTGGCGCACTGCACCGGCGAATTGCGCACGAGCTGTGCCTGTTCCTTGGCGCTGGCCCAGTGGATCGCGGCCATCGTCTCGCCCGAGGCTTTGTTGGTGAGCTCGACGTCTTCGCCATCGACGATGTTGCCGTCCCAGACCGCATCGACCTTCGGGTCGGCGCCGCTCTTCCAAGAGAACAGTCCGAAGCGCTCCGGCGTGCCTTCGGGCAGGGTAAGCACGAAATAGCCGCAGCTGGGGTCACTCCATGTCACGGTTCCTTCGGCCGCGCGAGCTTCAGAGCCGGCAGCGAGCGCGAGGGCGAGCACGAGCAGCAGTGGCCTCAATTGCATTTCCGATCTCCTCCTTGTTGTTGCCAGCCAGGGCACCCGGCATGGCGCAGCTCGAACCAGGCCTAATTATGCTCGATCCGCGGCACCCGTCCAATGCATCTGCGCGCTCGAGTGTCGCGTTTCGGCGTTCGCGAATAGACCGGCTGCGCGCGGGGCTGATCGCGCGTGCGTCGCTGGCGCCACTCGGGCTCGGCTGCCTCAGGGCCCGGACCAGGACCGCGCGGCGATAACGACGTCATGGCGAAGCGGTTCCACATCCCCTGGGGGTTGCTGCCTACCATCATCGGCTTCGCCGCACTCGGCGCGCTGTCCGGGTATCTGCTGCTGGAGGACTTCCACGGACATCTGTACCGCCAGTGCCTCGTGTTCGGCGTCTCCGCCGGCGTGTTGGGCACATGTGGCTGGCTGCTGAGCGAGCGCGTCTCCTACGCGGCGAATCTGAACACCTCACCGCTGCTGCGCTTGGGCGTGTCGGGCGTGGCGGCCTGCGCGATTGCCGCCTGGGTGTGTGCTCCGTTCGCGGAGTCGGCGGTAGGAGCGGGACGCTGGTGGCCCGAGGTCGCGGGCGGCGTCTTGTTCCTCGCCGCCGCCATGCTGCCGCTCGTGGGCGGTCTCACCGTCATGTCAGGTCTCGAGGTCGTGCTGGTCGCGCAGCGCGGCGGCACCGGTCTCGTGAGCGCGTTCCGTCCGATCGCGCCCTTCTTCCTGACTGGCGTCGTGCTGCTGGCGCTGGTGGCCGGCAGCGGCATCTACCTGTCGACCGAGGTCCGCGAGATGACGCTCAAGCTGGCACCGGACCGGCCGCGCGTCTCAGGCTGGATGCAGCGCGAGAAGGGTCTGTTCGCACAGGCGCTCGCTGACCTGAACTGCGATGTGCTGGTGACGCAGATGGACGTTCCGGCCGACGCTGGCGGCCTCGACCGTCCCGCGCGCTCGCTCATCACACGTTATCTCGCTTCCGCGATCTCGACTCGAACTGGACTGTGCGTGGTCGACCCCACGCTGGCCTCCCGTGCCCTGGGTGCCACCGCGCGCCGGATCGACGCCCGGGAGGCCTTTGCGCTCGCCACCGCCGTCAACGCGCGTTGGCTGGTGCGCGGCGAAGTCGCGCTGGCCCAAGACCAGCGCTCGTTCGAGGTGACGGCGCGGACGTTCGCGCGCGGCGAGGGCCCCAATCCGGTCTGGACGCCGCGCGAGGCGGTGAGCCTCGACCCGATCGCATTCTCGGACGAGCTCCCGCCGGAAGCCGCGTTCCAGCCTCACGCCGCCGAGCTCGTGCAGCAGCTCGGCCTCGGCGGCGACACCCCTCGCGAGCCGCAGGGGGCCCAGCCAGGACAGGCGCAGTTGCCGGATACGCTGGATCGGCTCGCTGAAGATGCCGGGTCGGACCTGGGGCGCGCACAACGCCTGCAGCTGTTGGCCATGCTCTACGCGCCGGGCGCCGACGCTGCGCAACATCTGTGGGAGCGCTCGCTCGTCGCGCTGGACCGCTCGGCGCCCGATGATGCGGCCGCGCGCGTGCTGCGTGCGCGTGCGGCGTTCCACCTGCACCGGCGCCCCCGCGCCGTCGCGCTGCTTCAGGGCTTGCCGTCGGCCGATGCTCAAGCGCTGCTTGCACTCGCGCAAAGCAATCTAAGCGATGCCGAGACCTGGACGGGGCGCATCCAAGACCGTGCGACGCTGCTGATCACGCAGCTCGAGGTCGAAGCCCTCCGGGACGCATTCGGCCGGTCCGCTGGAGGGCAACAGCGGCGCCAGTCTCTGGCGGCCGCCTATCCCGGCTATGCGGTGCTGCTGGGAGCCGCCCGAATCGATCCTGGCTCGGAGCCGGGTGACGTGCAGGCTGCCCTGGCCCAAGAGCTGAGCCGGCTTGGCGCGAGCGTCGCAAATGATCCACAAGACATGGCGCGACGCTGGTCGCGCGTCGCGATGCTCGAGACCCCGGTCGAACCTGAGGTCGCGAAGCAGTCGGCTGCGATTGAACGCGGCTATGCTCCGCTGTGGCTGGGCCGCGGAAAGCAGTGGAGGGCGCAACCTGCGGCCGACCGCCTCGCGGAATGGGATCTGTTCGACGCTTTGTACGAGGCGAATCGGGCGTCCTTGGTTGCCGTGGCAGCATCGCTGCGCGCGCAGGGCGGACAGCCCGAAGCCGCGTTGAGCCTCGCGCGGGGTCTGACTCCCCTGTTCGGTGGCTATCCGCCGCTCACAGCCACCGTCGCGCTGTCGTTGGACGATCTGCGCGCCGCGCACGCCGCGCCGGGTGGCCTGCTGGCTCGACGCGAGCAGCGCCTGGTGCGCGACCTTCAGGACTGGACGGGCGGCGACGATCAGGTGTCGCGTGCGATCGCTGCGCTGGCGCCACCTCCGGCGTACGCGCAGGACGATCCGCCGCGCGGGTGGCGGCTGATGCAGCTGTCCGGCGCCGCGCCCCGCGCAAACGAGCCTCGATCCGCACCGCTTACCCACGCAGCGGCAACCCAGCTCATGCGCGCGATCCAGTACGGCGACTATGACTTTGCCATGATCGAGCACGCGTATGCGGCGCTGCGCCGCGCCGGCAGCCATGCGGATGCGGACCGGCTGGTGGCCTTTAGCCAGGAGCACTTTCTCGGTCACCCGGGACGCGATCGCTTCTTGACCGAACGCGCGGAGGAGCGCGGAGACACCGCAACGCTCATCGCCTTGCTCGAGCAACGGCAGCGCGAGCGTCCTCAGGACTGGGACACTTGCCTGCGGCTCGCCAAGGCGCAACTCGTCGCCGGGCAGATGGATGCAGCGCAACGCCCGATGCTCGCCTATCCGGCATTCGCCGCCGGCGCAAGCGTCTCCGCCGCGGATGCAGAGCGCGCGTGGCATGCGGGAGAGCTGCTGCTCTGGGCCGGCGAGCCGGCGCTCGCGCGCCCGGTGTTTGCCGCGGGTGCGCGTGATCCCAGCGGCTCGCCCGGGGCCATGTGGAGTGCGTTGCGGCTCAATCAACTCGCCGGCAATTGGCGCCAGGCGCGCGATTGGGCGCAAGCCTTGCACGACCGGCACGCGGCTCCGGCGGCGCTTTCCGCGGCCGCGCAGATCTCGTTTCTGCTCGGCGAGGCGGATTCCGGCTGGCGCAGCTTTTATGAGGCAGCCAAGCGCTTCGAGGACATCGGTCCGTGGGAGGCGGCACTGCTGGGACATCGCAGGGCCCAGACGGCCAACAAGGAGGTGCTCGACTTCGTCACGCGCTGGAAGAGCCTGTCGGGAAACCCCCGATCCGAGGCGAAGATCAAGGCCGCGTTTGCGTTTCAGGCCCTGATGATCGATCGCACGCCGGAGACGAAGGTGCTCGACTCGCTCGGCGCGTTCGCCGGCCGCCTCGGTGACGATCCGCACCAGCAGCTCGGCCCCGCTTACGAGGCATTCCGGCGCGGCGACTTTGCCTCCGCGGCCAATCGCTTCACCGCGCTGATCGCTGCTGCCGGGGATGCGGAGGTAAGCTATGCGCTGCCCTATCTCGCCGCGAGCCTCGTCAAGACGGGGCGGGCCGGCGAGGCCCAAGCACTGCTGCGCGAGGCGCGCGCAAAGGGCCATGTGGGGTTCTCGACTCTGCTCGCCACAGCCTATGTGAGCGGCCTGAGCGGCGATGCGAACGCTGCCTTCGACGCGCTGTGGAGGGCGCAGCTCGAGCTCGCTGACGCCCCGCGCGCGACCGTGCCGCCGTCGTTCCAACTGCTCGAGGCGTGCGAGAAGTTGCTCGAGCTCACCGCGGATGAGCGCTACCGGCAGTGGTTGCTCAACCTGGCGCGGCGCAGCCAACTCGCGTGGCCGACGAGTTGGGGTTACGCGTTCACAGCCAAGTACGCCACTGACCCTGCTGCCCGCGAAGAGGCGCTGGCAATGGCCCTGTATCTCGATGCGGGCTCTTCGCACGTGGCCGGCTTCACCGAAGCGCAGCGTAGGCGGGCGGCGGAAGCGTTCGCGCGGAACAATCCGTTCCAAACGCAAAGCCAGAAGCAGGCGAAGCAGGAGTAGCGATCGCCCGACGCTTGTGCGCGTCCATGGCAGGCCGGCCTCGATTGCGCGGCCTCACTCGGCGGCGCTGCCTTGCGGTAACATCTGCAAGGTCCCTTCAGGAGCCGCCGATGAAAACGATCGATCTGCGCAGCGACACTGTGACGCAGCCCTCGGCGCCGATGCGCGCGGCAATGGCCGCGGCGGACGTCGGCGACGACGTCTACGGCGAAGATCCGACGGTGAACCGACTCGAAACGGCGGCCGCCGCGATGCTCGGCAAGGAGGCGGCGCTGTTCGTCGCGAGCGGGACCCAGGGCAACCTCCTGGGCGTGATGTCCCATTGCGAGCGCGGCGACGAGTACATCGTCGGACAGCAGGGGCATACGTACAAATACGAGGGCGGGGGCGCGGCGGTGCTCGGCAGCATCCAGCCGCAGCCGCTCGACTTCGAACCGGACGGGACGCTGGATCTGAACCGGGTTTCGGCCGCGATCAAACCCGACGATCCGCACTTCGCGCGCACGCGCCTGCTATGCCTGGAGAACACGCAGGGCGGGAAAGCGCTGCCGATGGGCTATCTGACGCGCGCACATGACTTCGCTCGCGCCCGCGGGTTGTCGCTGCATCTGGATGGCGCGCGCGTGTTCAACGCGGCCGTGAAGCACGGCGTGGACGTTCGCGAGATCAGCCGGTGGTTCGACACCGTCTCGTTCTGCCTGTCCAAGGGCCTGGGCGCGCCGGTGGGCTCGGTGCTGTGCGGCTCGCAGCAGCTGATCGCGAAGGCGCGGCGCTGGCGCAAAGTGCTGGGCGGTGGGATGCGGCAAGCAGGGGTGCTCGCGGCGGCCGGCCTGTATGCACTGCAGCACAACGTAACCCGGCTGCGCGAGGACCATGAAAACGCGCGCACGCTGGCGTTGGGCTTGTCCGGGATCGCCGCGCTGCGCGTCGACTACGGGCCCTCCCAGACAAATATGGTTTACGTGACGCTGGAGCCCACGCTGGTCGAGCCGCTGCGTCAGTATCTCCGCCAGCACGAGATGTTGATCGGCACTGCCTATCCGCTGCGGCTGGTGACTCATCTGGACGTCACGCGTTCCGACATCGACGCTTTCGTCGACGCGGTGCACGGCTTCTTCCGCCAGGCGAACACCGCGCGTCCCGCCGCCTGAGCCTGTGAGCTTGCGCCCCACCGCGAATTTGCGGTGAGGGCGCGCGCATGGGACCTTGGTTATAATTCGAGGCGACATACGAATCTCGCATGCCGGGAAGGCGCGATGCGACCCCGGCTGCCGCGAAGCGATTCCCCGAGGAGCCATCCATGCGGTTCACGTTGAAGCCGGTCATCCGACAGCTTTCCCTGGTCTTCCCTGCCTTGCTCATCGGTCTGCCGCTTGCCATGAACGCTGCGGAGGACAGACCGAGCCAAGCGTTGCCGCCCCCGAGCTTGCTCGACGTCACCCCGCCCAAGAGCGGGCATGCGACACCGCCGACGGTCCCCGCTCCTGCTGCCGCCCCGAGTACAGCGAAGCCCGTGGCGGTGGCTGGAAAGCCCGCTTCGCAGCCGGCGGCCGAGCAGCCGGCACAGAGCTCCGCATCGTGGTGGCAGCGCCTGTTTGCGCCGTCACCCAAGGCCTCCGCGTCGAGTGCCGCGGTAGCGCCCGGGAGATCGGGGCCAGGCAGTGCTCCGCGCGGTGCGTATGCCTATGACTCGCCCAACCGCACGATCCGCACCGGGCTGCTGGGCCAGTGCGTGAAGACCGGTGTATGGGCGGAGAGCGCGGCGACGGCGGATTGCCATCCGGCGTTGGTCGCGAAGCGGCAGAAAGGGATCCAGGCGGCTGCATTGACGGTCTCGGGCCCCTTGCCCCGCCCCGGTGGGTCGGCGCCGGTTCCTTCCACCGTAGCGTCACCACCGCCGAGGCCCGAGCCGGTCGAGGTGGTCCCGCTCGCGCCGCCGCCTCCCGCCGCGAAAGAAGAGCGCGCTCTCGCGCCCGAGCCGGCGCACGAGGAACCGATCACTGCGGTGGCGGATGCGACTCCGCCCGCGCATCCGGAGGCGGAAAAGCTCACGCTATCCGCGGGGGCGTTGTTCCCGTTATCGAGCACCAACATCAAGCCGCTGGGCCGCGAAAAGCTCGACGAGTTCGTGTTCAGGCTCAAGGAGTACGACTACGGGAGCGTGCGCATCGTCGGCTACACGGATCCGACCGGCTCTCCGGCGAAGAACGTGAAGCTGTCCAAGGCACGCGCCGACGCGGTGAAACGCTATCTGGTGTCCAAGGGGATTCAAGCCGACCGCATCGAGACCGAAGGCAAGGGCGGCACCGAACCCGTTGCCAAGCCCGAGAACTGCGACGCGCTGCCGCGCACGGATAAGATCATCTGCTACGCGCCCGACCGCCGCGTCGAGATCGAAGTGGTCGGCGGCAAGCTGCGCGGCTGAGGGGGAAGCCGCCGTGGCCGCAGGTTCCGACACCCACAGCATGGCGCTGTTCTGCGATTTCGAAAACGTCGCTCTGGGCGTGCGCGACGCCAAATACGACAAGTTCGACATCGGCAAGGTGCTCGAGCGTCTGCTGGTCAAGGGAAGTATCGTGGTGAAGAAGGCGTACTGCGACTGGGAGCGCTACAAGGAGTTCAGGGCCGCCATGCACGAGGCGGCCTTCGAGCTGATCGAGATCCCGCATGTGCGCCAGTCGGGGAAGAACTCGGCCGATATCCGCATGGTGGTCGATGCGCTGGACCTGTGCTACACGAAGGGACATGTGGATACCTTCGTGATCATCAGCGGCGACTCGGACTTCTCCCCGCTCGTGTCCAAGCTGCGCGAGAACAACAAGGCCGTGATCGGAGTGGGCGTCAAGAAGTCGTCCTCCGATCTGCTGATCGCCAACTGCGACGAGTTCATCTACTACGACGACTTGGTGCGCGAAGAGAAGGCCAAAGCCAAGCGGGCGCCGCGCAAGAAGCCGGCGCCGAAAGCCAAGCCGCCCACGCCGGAAGAAGAGACCGCCTCCGCTGCCGCCGAAGACAAGACCGCGCAGGCGCTCGATCTGCTGGTGAGCACCTACGAAGCCTTGGTGGCCGAGCGCGGCGAGGACGAGAAGATCTGGGGCTCGATGATCAAACAGACGCTCAAGCGCCGCAACCCCGGCTTCAACGAGTCCTATTTCGGCTTCAAGAGCTTCAACAGCATGCTCGAGGAGGCGGCGCTGCGCGGGCTGCTGCACCTCAAGCTCGACGAAAAATCCGGCGGCTACATCGTGCTCCCGGGAACGCACGAGCCGCTGCTCGAAACCTGAACGGCTGCACAGCGCCCACCGGTCTCGCGGGAGTGGGTTCGGCGATACCGCTCCGCGTCCTGTTGCATCGGGAAGGACTCCAACCTATGCCACGCATTGCGTATCAGCCGTATGACCTCCAGGAGCCGAAAGAGCTGGTCGAGGCGATCCGCGCGCGACGCGGCGGCCGACTGCTGAATCTGGATCGCATGCTCCTGTACAGCCCGCCGCTCGCGAAGGGCTGGAACGGGTTTCTGCGCGCCGTCAGGAGCGAACTGACGCTCTCGCCCAAGCTGATGGAGATCGCCATCTGCAGCGTCGCAACGCTGAACCATGCGGAGTACGAGTTCCATCATCACGCGCCCGAGCTCGCGAAGGCGGGCGCAACGCAGGCCCAGGTGGACGCGCTGAGCAGACTCGACACGCAAGAGCCCGATGCCTCGCTGTTCGACGCCACCGAGCGCGCGGTGATCCGCTTCACCGTCGAAATGACGCGCGACGTGCGGGTGACCGACGCGACGTTCTCCGCTGTCAGAGCGGCGCTGGGCAATGATCGTCTCGTGGTCGAGCTGACAGGCGTGGTCGCCGTGTATAACATGGTCTCACGCGTGCTCGTCGCGCTGGACGTTCAACCTGAATGACGCCGCTCGGGTCGCGCCTCGACCCAAATGAACACCAAGCGCATCGGCATCATCATGCATGGCGTCACGGGGCGCATGGGCACCAACCAGCACCTCGTGCGCTCGATCCAGGAAATCCGCCGAGACGGCGGCGTACCGCTCGCGGATGGCAGCCGCGTGCTGCCCGATCCCATCCTGGTGGGGCGCGACGCGCATAAGCTCCAGCGCCTCGCGGACGCACACGGCGTCGAGCGCTGGACCACCGACCTCGAGCGTGCGCTTCAGGACCCGCGCGACGAGGTCTTCTTCGATGCGGCCACCACCCAACTGCGGGCGCAGCTGCTGCGGCGCGCGATCGCAGCCGGAAAGCACGTCTATTGCGAGAAGCCGGTCGCGACCACGACCAGCGAGGCGCTCGAGCTCTATCGGGCGGCCAAGAGAGCGGGGATCAAGCACGGGGTCGTGCAAGACAAGCTCTGGGTGCCCGGTCTGCGCAAGCTCAAGCTGCTCGTCGACGCCGGCTTCTTCGGGCGGATCCTGTCGGTGCGGGGCGAGTTCGGCTACTGGGTGTTCGAGGGCGACTGGCAGCCCGCGCAGCGGCCATCGTGGAACTACCGGCGGGAGCAAGGCGGCGGAGTCATCCTCGACATGCTCTGCCACTGGCGCTACGTGCTGGACAATCTCATCGGTCCCGTGCAAGCGGTGTCCTGCCTCGGCGCGGTCCATATCCCGCAGCGCTGGGACGAGAGCGGCGAGCGCTACGACGCCACCGCGGAAGATGCGTGCTATGCGACGCTCGAGCTGCGCGACGGGGTCGTCGCGCACTTCAACAGCTCATGGTGCGTGCGCGTGCGCCGCGACGACCTGCTCACGCTGCAGGTGGACGGCACCCACGGGTCCGCGGTGGCCGGGCTGCGGCGCTGTCTCACTCAGTCGCGCGTGAACACGCCCAAGCCGGTGTGGAATCCCGACATCCCGCAACCCATCGACTTCTTCGCGGGCTGGCAGGAGGTTCCGGACAATCAGACGTGGGAGAACGCCTTCAAGGCGCAGTGGGAGCTATTCCTCAAGCATGTTGCCGGCGAAGGCGATTTCCGCTGGAACCTGCTCGAGGGCGCCAAGGGCGTGCAGCTCGCTGAAGCCGCCATGCGCAGTTGGCACGAGCGACGCTGGCAGGATGTGCCCCCGCTCGAAGCGTAGGGCGAGCGGGGCGCGCGCCAGGTCAGACTCGGCGGGCTTGCATGTCGTGGCTTCGGTGAACCGGCACGCCGACCCGGAGGAAAGCGGTGATCCTGGACGGGACCAACTGGTTCGAAGACTTGCAGCCGGGCGACCGATTCACCACCGGCGGCATCGTGGTGACCGAAGCTCACGTCGTCGGATTCGCCGGTCTGACCGGCGACCTGTTCGATCTGCACATGGACGAGCAGTTCGCGCGCGATCTGGGGTTCAAAGGGCGCGTCGCGCATGGACTGCTCGGGCTGGCGCTCACCGACGGGTTGAAGAACCGGGCCGCGCCGCGGCTGCGGGCCGTGGCCTCGCTCTCCTGGAACTGGAGGTTCGTGCGTCCCATCCTGATCGGAGACCGCATTCATGCGCAGATCGAAGTCGCGGCGAAGCGCGAGACCAAACGCCCCGACCGCGGGATCGTCACGCTCGCGTTCCAGGTTTGCAACCAGAATGGTGAGCTGGTCCAGGAAGGCACCAACGAATTGATGCTGCTGCGCAGACCCAACAAGGAGGATGCATGAGGCGCACGGAGAGTAGCCAATGAAGCCGGCCGCGCTGGTCACCGGCGGCAACCGAGGCATCGGTCGTGGCATCGTGCTCGCGCTGGCGCAGCGCGGGTTCGACGTGGTGGTCAACGATCTGACCCGCACCGACGACACCGAGGCCACCCTCGCGAGCGCCCAGCGACACGGCGCAAATGCCGCCTTTGTTCCCGGCGACATCGCGGACATCGGCGCCCATCATGCCCTGGTCGAGGCCGTCTTTGCGGCTTTCGGCCGCCTGGATTGCCTGGTGAACAACGCGGGCGTGCAGGTGAAGGTGCGGGGCGACATGCTCGACGTCACGCCGGAGAGCTTCGACCGCTTGGTCGGCGTGAATCTGCGCGGGACGTTCTTTCTGACGCAAGCGATCGTGAAGCGCATGCTCTGGCAGCCGCCGGCGGAGCATCCGCGCTCGATCATCACCATCTCCTCGGTGAACGCCGTGGTCGCGAGCGTCAACCGGGCCGAGTACTGCATCTCCAAGAGCGGCCTGACGATGATGACCAAGCTGTTCTCCGCCCGGCTGGCCCAAGCGGGCATCTGCTGTTACGAGATCCGTCCGGGCCTCATCCATACCGACATGACCGCGCCGGTGCGCGAGCGCTACGACCAGATGATCGCCGAGGGCGTGAGCCCGATCCGCCGCTGGGGCCAGCCGGAGGACATCGGCCGTGCGGTGGCGATGCTGGCCGCGGGCGAGCTCTCCTTCTCTACGGGCGAAGCCGTGCACGTGGATGGCGGGCTCAACCTGAGGCTCTTGTGACGATCACCGGCAAGACGCGCCTGTACGCCATCCTCGGCGATCCGCTCGCGCATGCGCGCTCCCCCGAGGGGATCAACGCGATCTTCGCGCAACGCGGACTTGACGCCGTCCTGGTTCCGGCGGAGGTGGATGCGGCCGGCTTCGACGCGGCGGTCGCCGGGTTCAAGAGCCTGCGCAACTGCGCCGGCCTGGTCCTGACGATGCCGCACAAGCAGCCCATGTGCGGACATGTGGACGTTCTGCGGGACAACGGCCGGCTGGTCGGGGCGATCAACGCCGCGCGCAGGCTCGCGGACGGCCGTTGGGAAGGCGACATGTTCGACGGTCAGGGCTATCTCGGCGCGCTGCGGGCACGCGGCATCGATCCCACCGGCATGCGCGTGCACATGATCGGAGCCGGAGGCGTGGCACGCGCGATGGTCATGGCGCTGGCTGAAGCGGGGGTCGCATCGTTGACGCTGCGCGATCTGGATTCGCAGCGCGCCGTGCAGCTCGTGCGAGCGGCAAATGCGGCGTATCCGCGGATCGGCGCCGAGGCTGTCACCGACGACCGCTACGACTGCGATCTGCTCGCGAACGCGACGCCGCTCGGGATGCGTGCCAACGATGCGTTGCCCTGCGACCCTGATCGGATCGCCGCGCGCGTCATCGTCACGGATGTGATTCCCGCGCCGGAGATCACTCCGTTCCTGGCCGCGGCGCGCTCTCGCGGTTGCCGTACCGTGACCGGCCGCGACATGTTCGAGGCCCAGGTCGGCATGGTTGCCGAGTTCCTCACGGCAGAGCTGGATCGGGCGCCGAAATGAGCTGGAGTCCGCTGGTGAGTGACCGCCACGCGATGATCCGCGATAGCGTGCGGCGCTTCGCCGACGAGCGCATCCGACCCCAAGCCAACGAGCTGGACGAAACCGAGCGTTTTCCGGCGGAGCTCTACACCGAAATGGCCGAGCTCGGTTTCTTCGGCATCACCGTCCCGGAGACCTACGGAGGGGTGGGGGCGGACGTGCTGTCCTACGCGCTCGTGATGGAGGAGCTGTCGCGCGGCTACGCCTCCGTGGCCGATCAGTGCGGGCTGGTCGAGCTCGTCGGCAGCCTGCTGGCCGAGCATGGCACCGAAGCGCAGTACAGCCGCTACTTGAGACCGCTATTGAGGGCGTCGCGCCGCGGCGCATACGCGCTCACGGAGCCGGAAGCCGGTTCCGACCTGTCAAGCGTGAAGACGACGGCCGAGCGCTCCAAGACGGGATGGGTGCTCACCGGGGAGAAGATCTGGATTCACAACGCGCCCGTGTGCGATTTCGCCGTGGTGCTGGCGCGCACCGACCGCGATGCCGGCCACCGCGGCATGAGCATCTTCGTCGTCGACAGCGACGCGCCGGGCGTCACCATCGGGCGCAAGGAGCACAAGATGGGTCAGCGCGCCTCGCAGGTGGGCGCGCTGGCGTTTCAGCAGGTCGAGCTGCCGCGCGAGGCGATGCTCGGGCCGGAAAACCGCGGCTTTCACATCATGATGAGCCTGCTCGACAAGGGGCGCGTGGGCATCGCCGCGCTTGCCGTGGGCATATTGGCCGCGGCGCTCGAAGCCTCCGTCGAATACGCCAAAGTGCGCAAGCAGTTCGGCCAGCCCATCGCGGATTTCCAGGCGGTGCAGTGGATGATCGCGGATATGGCCAAAGATGCACAGGCGGCACGCCTGCTCGTCCACGCCGCGGCGGCAAAGCTCGACTCCGGCGAGCGCGCCACGTTGGAGGCATCCATGGCGAAATGCTTCGCCTCCGATGCCGCGGTATTGCACACCGCCAACGCCGTGCAGATCCACGGCGGGACCGGCTACATCCGCGGCTTCGAGGTCGAGCGCCTCTACCGCGATGCCAAGATCACGCAGATCTACGAAGGCACCAATCAGATCCAGCGCATGATCATGGCGCGCGAGCTGCTGAAGTAAGGAACGCTCTGCGCGCTCGATCCGGGTGCGGGGCTGAGCACGCCCGAGATCCGATCTATGCTCGGTCAACCCAAGCGGCAAAGCTTCTCGACGCTCCGAGCGTGCGCTCCAGGCGCAGCTTTTGATCTCTTGCTGTCGCACCGTCGCCGAGTGTACCTCCCGCTCCTTCGCATTGATCCGCGCATCGTAGCTGCCTTCATTGCGCCACCCGCCTACATTCCTCCGTCAAGTGCGCCGCAACGCGGTCGTGGCGTGGATCGAAGGGATGCCGGTGGAGCGCGCTCTGGCCGCCCGCCGGCTGATCCATCGACCGAGTTCGTGCTGCCGGTCACGCCGCATCGCGCAGTAGAATGTGGTATGGCGTGGTGCGCAGACAGGGTCCAAACCTTCTCAAGCGTCTGGGGTCCGTGCCTAGCGAGGTGGGCGCAAGTCATTCGACGGGACGGGGTCGCCCTGCCAGAGTGCTGTCGCCGCAACTTCCGTGAGTTCAAGCTAGGGATTACCTTACAGCCTCGGTTCTGCTTACGGAAGCATGCATCCCGACAACCGATTTGGAGAGAACATGGATTACCGTGACATCATCACGATCGAGCCGGGCAAGCGCGGCGGGAAGCCATGCATTCGCGGGATGCGGATCACAGTCTACGACGTCCTCGGGTGGCTCGCGGCGGGTATGACACTCGAGGAGATCCTCGCTGACTACCCTGAGCTCACGGCAGAAGACATCCGCGCGTGCCTCTCCTACGCGGCCGATCGGGAGCGCAGCGGGCTGATCGTCTCCAGCGAGAAGTGAGGCTACTTCTCGATCAAAACCTGCCGTCGCGGCTGTTGCGCGATCTCGACAGCGCCTTTCCCGGCTCGGCGCACGCTAGGGACATCGGCATGGCGCGAGCCAGCGACCTCGAAGTCTGGGAATATGCTTTCCGCCAGCAACTCGCGATCGTTACCAAGGATCTGGACTTCCGAGATATCGTCGCGCTGCGCGGCTTTCCCCCGAAAATCATCCTGATCCGGTGGGGGAACATCTCCAACGACGCGTTGGTGTCCCGGTTCGTCGCGAATCTTGAGCTGACCCGGGCCTTTCTGGAGGACAAAGAGAACGGCCTGCTTGAGGTTTGGTAGCAAGTACACGGGATGCTGCTTCGTCCGTCTGTGCGTCCCGAGAACTCGACCCAGCGCGGTAAGCCAGTTGCAGCGCATAGTCTCGGCGAGATCCTGTGCGACCGAGTTCGGTGCTTAGGTTCATCCCTGGGGCTAGACCAACAGCGATGGCTCCGAGGCGGCGGAGCATTGCGCCAGCGGCTGACCTCGTCCCTACCGACTTGACCACGGTCTCGAGCGTCCGATCCCAGGCTCTCCGGATGCCAAGATCACGCAGATCTACGAAGGCACCGATCAGATCCAGCGCAGGATCATGGCGCGGGAGCTGCTGAGGTAACAGTCCTTGGTCGTCACAAGGACAATCCCACGGGCTCGGGCATGTCGCGCCCGGGTCGACGGATCAGGCGCGTGATATCGGACGGGTCCAGTGTAGCTTTGTGCGCTGTGCCCGGTCGAGATCGTGACGGCGGTGGCGCCTGGTTGAGATCCTTACTCGCGCTCACCGCCGTCATGATGACTTCAGGTCGCCGCCACTCTGCGGTTCACTGGAGGATCGGGGCGAGCGCGGCGCTGATGCGGCTTCCCTGGCTCTGCGTGATCATGCCACCGAGGATCCGTGTGAAGCGCGGCTCCTGCACGCCGGAGACGATGTACTGCCAGCGGTAGGCGTACAGAATCCCGGCGCGCACCTGCTGGGCCTGCTCCGCCGTGTAGGTCCCGGCGCAGATCTTGAAGAAGTACGCGGCATCGTTCTCGGCCTGCACGTTCAGCAGACCATCCACCGCCGCGACCAACGCGATCAGGTCGTCCACGGCCCGGTCGCGCTCCTCCGCGGTGAGCTTCGCGTTCTCCCGCGTCCACTCGAGCTCGTCCAAGATGGCGTGCTGCGACTCCTCTTTCCAGTGGAACAGGAACACGTCCTTGTATAGGTCCGACAGGCTGACGTCGGGGTCGATGCTGCTCCGGTAGTGTGTCTGGGTGAACAACTCGATATGACAGGTCAGCGCGAGCACGGCCCATGTCGACTTGCCCAACACGGCGGCAGCGACGTCGTTCGGTTGCGGCACGAAGGTGTAGCCGTCGGGCATGCCCTCCGCCGTCATGCGCTCGATGCGGCGGAACAGCTCCTGGTGCTTGAGTTCTTCGTCGCTGAAGCGCACCAGCGCTTCCAGCGCGGTCTGGTCGCCGAGCCAGTGGTCGCGGCTCACCTCGAGGATCTTCGCGCCGATGAAGCGCTCCACCAAGCCGAACATGTTGGCGTAGGTCCGGCCTTGGATCTGGCTGATCAGCCGCTGATCGCGCTGCGTGAGGAAGGGCAGCCGGTCGACCTTGGAGATGCCGTCGGGCAGAAATTTCTTGGTGAAGTCGAACTTGCGCCCGCGGATCACGTCGCGGTCGATGTCCCAGCGGATGCGCTTGGACACTTCGATGCATTTGGCGTAGCGGTTGGTGTCGATGGCTTGGACTGTAGCTTGCATTGCTGCCTCCATGTCGTCAGGGTTGGGGTATGGGTACGATGGCTGCGGCCAAGCGGCGGCGTACGTCAGCCGCTCACATCATTTGCAGGACTCCAGTGCGCTGCGTTGCGACCGTTGCCATGGACGAGCAGCCTACGCCGCTCGCGTATCCCGGCGATTGCCGTGTTGAATCCGTTTGTATCGGTATGTTGGTGTCCTGATCATGCGTCACTTCCCTCGCTCCCGGTGTCGGAAGCGAGCAGGCCGCGTCGGAACTGGTTTGAGAGCACTGCAGAATGTGGCTCGGCGGCGGGTTCGACGTAAGCACGCAGATCGCCGTAGTCGATATCCCAGTCGCTGTCATCCTCCGCTCCGAGGTCGAAGGGCAAGGACACTATGGCTTCCGGGGCAAGGAACAAGTCTTCATCGGAATCGCGGTACATGATTCGGGCTCCTGGTTTGGATGGGCGGGCCGGGCTGGCGCGCCGATACGGTGTGAGGCTACTGGGCACCGGTAGCCAACCGTTCTCTGTTCGGAAACAGTTTGTATCGGTTTGTATCGATGGGCGCCGCAAGGCGCATCGCGGGCCTATAATGAGTTGCGGCTCACGAGTTGCCCGGACACAACGATGCCGACCACCGCAGGTGTGATGATCGTGGATGACGACCCCGAGGTCCGCACGATGCTGCGCGAGTATCTGAGCTCGCATGGATTCGCGGTGACGGACGCCGAATCGGGGCAGGCGATGCGCGCCGCGCTGGAGCGCGCCGTACCCGACGTCGTGCTGCTGGACATCGGCCTGCCCGGCGAGGATGGGCTGGCGCTGGCTCGCTATCTCCGCGAGCGCTACGATCTCGGCATCATCATGGTGACCGGCGCGGGCGACGTGGTCGACCGGGTCGTCGGCCTGGAGGTCGGCGCGGACGACTACATCACCAAGCCGTTCGACCCGCGCGAGCTGCGCGCACGGGTGCGCAGTGTGCTGCGCCGCCTACATGCGCGGGCGGAGCGCGAGACCGCCAGAACACCGGGGACGCCGTCCGCGCGCGGCGGCCGCAGGAAAGCGGTGGGGGCTTGTTTGTTGGATCTGGATACCCACCAGCTGCTCCGCTCGGACGGCGAGGAGATCCCGCTCACCAGCATGGAGTTCGAGCTGCTCCAGATCTTCGTCGAGCGTCCCAACCAAGTGCTGACTCGCGATCGGCTCCTGACCCTGACCCGCAACCGCGAGTGGGAACCGTTCGACCGCAGCATCGACATCCGCGTCGCGCGGCTGCGCAAGAAAGTCGAGGCCGACCCGGAGAAGCCGCTGCTGATCCGGACCGTTCGCGGCGCCGGCTACATGTTCGTGCCCGGCGCGACGGCCCGTCGCCCGGGCGGCTGACGCCGGTGGTTTGTAATCGGCCCGTTTCAGTTGTTTCCGAGCCGTAATTCCGGCTGCGTGCGCGAATCGGTTGGCCTAGACTGAGGGCTGCCTTCTCCGTACGCGCACCGCTGCCATGCTCGATCCGATCCACAGCTCCAGAGCCGAGAACCCACCCTCGGTCGAGAGCGACGCAGCTCGGCTGCAGGCGCTGGCCGGCACCGCCGAGCTTAGCCGCACGCAACATGCGCTGCGCAGCGCTGCGCTCGCTGTGTCGACCGCGGAGGGCGACGCCCTGTTCCGCGAGTTGACCAGCTACCTCGCCACGACCCTGGATGTCGAATGCGCGTTCATCGCGCGCTGCTCGACACCGGATCACGACCACGTCGCGACGCTGGCGATCTACGCCGACGGCTCGTTCGAACCCAACCTCGACTATGCGCTGGCTGGAACCGCGTGCGGTACGGTCGTGGGCCAGCAGTTCCGCTGCTTCCCGTCAGGCGTGCAACAGCGCTATCCGGCCGACCCCATGTTTCGGCGGCTTCGCATCGAGGGCTACGCCGCCCTGCCGTTCAACGACGCGTCCGGTCAGCCGCTGGGCCTGATTGCGGTGCTGTCGAGGCGGCACCTGGACCATCCCAGTCTCATCGAGTCGATGCTCAAGATCTTCGCGGCCCGCGCTGCAGCGGAGATCGACCGCCACCGCAGCGAAGAGGCGCGGCGCACTTCCGAGGCGAGCTACCGGGCGATCTTCGAGGCGGCCGAGGACGCGGTCTTCGTCCACGACTGGGATACCGGTGCGATCGTGGACGTCAATCCCAAGGCGTGCAACAACTACGGGTGGAGCCGTGAAGAGATGATGCAGCTCACCGTCGAACAGCTCAGCTCCGGCGTACCGCCCTTTACGCGCTCCCACGCCATGGAGCTGATCGAACGGGCGCGCGCCGGAGAGCAGATGCGCTTCGAGTGGCACCGTCGCAACCGCGACGGCAGCCTGCATTGGGACGAGGTCACCCTCAAACCCGCTGTCATCGCCGGAAAGCAACGAATTCTCGCCTTCACGCGCGAGATCACGGAGCGCAAGCTCGCCGAAGATGCGCTGCGCAACGCGGCCCTCGCGGTATCGACCGCCGAGGGCGAGCAGGTATTCGAGGAGCTCGTGCGCCGCCTGTCCGCGACGCTGACCGTGGACCTGGCCTTCATCGCCGTGTTTCCCGAGGCCGACAGGAAGCGGCTGCGCTTCCTGACCCTATGGGTCGATGGCGCCGCGGTGGACAGCTTCGACTACGCGCTGCTGGGCACACCTTGCGAAACGGTCGTCGGCAAGGAGTTCCGCGCCTATCCGCGAAACGTGTGCCGGCAGTTTCCCGCTGCGCCCTGGCCGTTCGATGCGCAGAGCTACGCGGCGTTCCCGCTGTGCGACCGCGGCGGCGCGGCGCTGGGGCTGATCGCGGTAGTCGATCGCAAGCCGATGCGAGACATCGCGCTCGTCGAGTCGGTGCTCAAGATCTTCGCCGCGCGTGCCGTGTCGGAGCTCGAGAGGCGCAAGGCGGAGGCCGAGCACGAAAAACTCGAAGCACAGTTGCGTCAGGCGCAGAAGATGGAGGCGATCGGTCACCTGACCGGGGGAGTCGCGCACGACTTCAACAACATCCTGACCAGCATCATGGGCTACATCGTGCTCGCGAGCGAGCGGCAGGCGGAAGTGGGTGATAGCCGGCTGGGCGAGTACCTGGACCGGGCGCACCTAGCCGCAACCCGAGCGCGCAATCTGATTCGTCAGATGCTCACCTTCAGCCGCGGCCAGCGCGGAGAGCGCAAGCCGCTTCTGCTCGCGCCGATGATCAGAGATTCGGTTAAGCTGCTGCGCTCGACGCTGCCCGCGACAATCGAGATCGAGACCGAACTGGCGAGCGCAATTCCGCCGGTGATGATGGACCCCGTGCAGCTCGAGCAGGTGCTTCTCAACCTCGCCATCAACTCGCGCGATGCGATGGGCGCGCAGGGGCGGCTCCGCGTCGTGCTGCGCACCACGAACCTGCAAGGTCACGTGTGCGCGTCGTGCCGCAAGCCAATCCAAAGCGCCCGGGTGGTAGAGCTGAGCGTGACCGATACCGGAGACGGTATCGCTCCGGAGGTGGCAGAGCGCATGTTCGAGCCGTTTTACTCCACCAAGCAGCCGGGGCAGGGGAGCGGGATGGGCCTGTCGGTGGTGCACGGGATCGTGCACGAGCATGGTGGGCACATCGCGGTCACCTCCGCGCAGGGCCAAGGGACGCAGTTCCGCCTGCTGTTCGAGCCGGCGCCGGGTGAGCGTGACATGCTCGATCGCCCGGAGCGAACCCGTGCACTGCGGCGCCGTACGCGGCGTCGGCTCTCTGGTCGGGTGCTGGTTGTCGACGACGACCAGATGGCGGGCGGGTTCATGGGCGAGCTGCTCGGCAACTGGGGACTGGAGGTGACGCTGCTCGCCGACTCGGTGAGGGCGCGCGAGCTGCTCGAGCGCGATCCCGGCGCGTTCGATCTGGTCGTGACCGACTACACCATGCCGCGGCTGACGGGACTCGAGCTCGCCTGCCACGCGTGCGCGCTACGCGCCGATCTCCCGGTGATCCTCTACAGCGGATACGCCGAGCTGGTGGATGAGGAGAAAATGCGCGCATGCGGCGTGGCTGCACTGGTGCGCAAGCCGGTGGAGCCCGACGCGTTGCTGGCCCTGCTGCGCAAGCACCTCGCGCGTCGGTCGGCGCGCGCCCGAGGCTAGTCTCATCCGGCCCGAGAGCCGCGGCTGCCGCCCAAGGGACCAGCGTGCTCGACAAAGGCCGAATCGGCGTCCCGTGCTTGCCGCCGACATCTGGGCCGCGGAGCTGCAATGCACCCACCGCGTACGCCCGATCATCGCGCGGGAGCTACCGGCGTAACCCGCGCTGGTGATCAGAAGGACAATCCCACGCCGAGATCGAAGCGCGTGAACGTTTCGTTCACCGCAAAGTGCTGGTAGTCCGCCTTGAACACCACACCGGGGGTGAGGTAGTAGTTCAAGCCGACCGTCGCGACGTTGTCATAAGGTTGCGGAAAGCCCGCGGGCGGCACCGCCCAAGTCACGCCCGCGTAGGTGGAGGCCATGTTGTAGCGCTCCCAGCGCACGAAGGGATTCAGGCGCATCTCTCCCTTTTCCCAGAGCTGATAGGCGGCCTGCAGATAGTAGCCGTAGAACGAGGCGGGCAACGGATTACTGGCTCCCGGGAACTGAATGTTCGCTTCGGCGGTGTTGATGAAGTAGCCGTGCGCGTACACGGCGGATAGATCGAACTTGCCAGGCGTCCAGCGCGTATGCAGCTCCCAGAGCGTCGCGCGCTCATTGTCCGGGAGGTTGGGTAGCGCGGGAACGACCCCCCCGCTGAAGATGGAGCCGCCCACCAGCAGGCCCAGTACGCCGGTATAGTTCAACGATGCAAATCCGGACAGGTGCTGCGCGTTGGCGATCGCGAGCTCCTGGTGTGTGGCCTGCATCGGCGCCACATTGTTGAACTCCAGTTCGAACGCGTTGGTATACAACGGTGTCGCAGGCGTGAAGTTCCATTTCGAGAAGTCCAGCCCGGTGGTCAACCCGACCTGGCCGGTGAACCCGCTCGGCATGACGGCTTTGAACGCCAGGCCGCCTTCGCGCCAAGTGGACGGGATGATCAGCGTCTCCACGAAGTTGCGCTGCACACCGTAGAACTGGGTCGGCTCGTGATGCTCGTTGAGCAGGCCTGCGGGTATCAGAAACAGCCCGGCTTGAACCGATGCCCAGTCGTTCAGATTGTGGTCGACATAGAACTGCTCGACCTCCACCTCCCCGACGTCTTCGGACGAGGTCACGGCGTGCTCCCACTCGAACTCGGAGTTGAAGCGCGTGGTCGGGCTGAATTGGTACCCGAACCCGATCACGGCGCGGGCGAGATCGGCGATGGTCTGTGACGGTTCCGTGGTGGGACGCATGTAGTACACCTCGCCGTATCCCCAGACGCTCAGCCGGTCCCAAAGCGAGCGTTCGGCGGGCGCCGGTTGCTCCGGGGGCAGCGGCATCGACGGTTCCGCTTTGGCTTGCTGTGGTTTTGCTTCGACAGGCTGCTGCGCCTTTGCTTCGGTGGCTTGCTGTGGCTTTGCTTCGGCCGGCTGCTGTACCTTGGCTTCGGCGGGTTGCTGCGCCTGCGTCGGAGGCTGAGCCGGCGCGCTGGTGGGCGCCGCGGTCTGAGCTTTCAGCTCCTTCAGCTGGGCCTTGAGCTCCTCCAGCTGCTTCGACATGGTTTCCACTTTCTGTTCCAGCGTCTCGACACTGGTAGGTGCAGTGCCGGCCGCATTCGGGTCGGCCGCAGCAACAGTCGTGGACGAAGCAGCCAACAGCACTGCCAAGGTCGTGGACAAGGGTGTGCCGTTCATGCTCGCCATTCCTCCTCACCGGTGCAGTGAAAGAAATGGCTGGCTGGCCCGGTGGAACCCGGGCTGGCTGGCTAAGGGCCCGTTGTCTCGAACCGGTGGGCCGGACCGGCTTCCTCGGGGGAGAGGTCGACTATGCCGTCAAGATCAATTTGCCCTGCGCCGTGACGCGCAATCGATACTCGCGCCCGGCGTGCTCGATGATCAGTTCCCGCTTGCCGGCTAGCAACGCGCCGCTTGTGGTCCTAGCTGAAGTGCGCGGCTCGGATCTCGGCGAGTTCTCCCTGTCCAGCCCGCGGGCCAGCAGCGGCTTATCGGCATCCATGAGAATGAGAATACGTCTCATCTACCCCAGTGTCAATAGCACTACAGGGGCTGTGTGTGGCGTGTGAGGAGCCTCCTATTTGCCGCGCTTAACCGGTCTTGAGCGGCAGGCTCGGATCGGAGCGGCATCGCGTGTCGGCTCATTTCGGCGGCAGTCGCGGGCTTGCACTGCAGGCGCTGGGCGCCGGCACCGTGGCGCATCGGAGATGACCGCGGCGGCTGGCCGGGACGGCATTCAGGTGAGTCGTTTCGCAGACCACGCCCGCGAACGGAGCGGCGGCCCAAAGACCGTCTGTCTGGGACCCGCTCAATTCGGAACGTCATCGCCGGCGAGACCGGGAATCGGCGTCGGTGGTGGGGGTGTGGATCTAGGGAAGGAAGAGCAAGGCGTGCCTGGAAAGGCGCCAGCGTTGGTTACGCACGCCGCACCGCCGTTCGTGGCGGCACGACGTGCTTCAGTCCTCGTCCTCTTCGTCCTCGTCGTGCTCGACCTTGCTTGAGATCAGCTCACCGGTCTTCGCGTCGTACTTCAGCTCGGTCTTCACGCCCTGGTCGTCCACCACCTCGACCTCGTAGACATAGCGGCCGTGTTTGTGCTCCAGCTCGGTCTCGACGACCTTCCCGAGAGTCTGCGCCTGCACTTGTCGCACGATGTCTTCCAGCGTGAGCAACCCGCTAGGCGCCTGCGCAGCGCCGGAGCCCGGCTGCGATTCGTCACCCTTTGCGGTGAACACGCCGAGGCCGCTCGCTAGCGCAACACCCACGAGAATTCCGGCGATCGTTCGAATCGTCATG
>DATJVI010000104.1:0-39328 GCA_035501875.1 Burkholderiales bacterium | reverse complement strand
GCCGACGTTGACCGGGATGTCGATGAGGTTGATGTTGCTCATCGGGTTGGTGCTGCCCGGAACGTAAGTGCGATCGGGCACGAACGCGCCGAACGGCACGTTCATGAAGCGGCTGCTCTCCACGAGCCACACGGAGCAGTTCTGGGCCTGCGCCGAGACGGTGCCCAGCGCCGCACAGGCCACGAGCCCCATCGTTGCGAGCGCTCTGATCGCGGTTCTCATCCGGGTTCCTCCCATCGGTGGTGTTGTGGAGCTTTGCTGCGAAGCTCACGCGCCTGCGAGTCTTGCGTACCAAGATTTCGGGAAGATTTCGCCCTCCGGAGGCCCGTTACCGATCTGTAATACGTGGCTGTGATCGGCGTACTGAGAGCGATTCGTGCGGACCGGTGGCGCAGCGCGGCGGCCTGCGCCGGGAGCTGGGCCGAGCCTCGCAAGCGGGCCTCGCACCGCTCAAAAGAAAGACGGCGAGCCATCGGCTCGCCGTTGAGGCCCTGGCGTGCAACTGCCGAACCAGGGGGGTATCCCGGTAGCACCTCCCGAAGCTGACATCTCCTAGTGAAACGCGCAGCCGGCATTCGGAAGGCGGGTAGACTCGTTCCCGCCTTCGCTACTTCGGAAGCACTGCGAGTGCGGAGCGCTGCCGTCACTATCGCGGGACACGGTTACTGCAGAATTGCGCGCTTGTGTACTGCATGTCGGCCGTGTAACTCGGCTGTCATCCAACGCCGGGCGAACCGGGATCCGGGCCTAGATCGGCGACCATGAGCACCCCGATCTGCCATGTCAGCTTGTAGCTGGCGGCCTGGCGGCGGCCGTTCGCCTGCGAGTGCTCGTTGATGTAGACGGTGCGTGTAGGAGCAGGGTCTCAAGCGTCGGCGACCGCGAGCAGACGACCCGCGTGGAGCGACGGGTTAGGCGACGCCGGTCCGGATGCGCATGTTGCGATCGCCGTTGGCTATACTACTAAGGTACCGACTCGCAACGGAGACGCGGCATCTCGTGGATCGGAGCACTTCAAACGCGCAAGCGACCGATTTTGCACCTCACGTCGTCGTCGTGGACGACGATCCGGACATCTGCCAGCTGATCTCCGATTACCTCGCCGAGTTCGGCCTGCAGGTCTCCTGCGCGGCCAATGGCCACTCGATGCACCAGGCTCTCGCGCGCAGCGTCGTAGACCTCATCGTGCTCGACCTGAAGCTTCGCGACGAGGATGGCATGACCTTGGCTCGGGAGCTGCGCGCGAAATCCAGCATCCCGATCATTATCCTCACCAGCCGCAAAGACGACGTCGACCGCGTCATGGGACTCGAGCTGGCTGCGGACGATTATCTGACCAAGCCGTTCAGTCCGCGTGAGCTGGTCGCGCGTATCCGCGCCGTTCTGCGTCGGACTCAGGCCAATCACGTATCGCGTAGCGCAGGCGGACCGCTTCAGGCCCTGCGCTTCGCGGGCTGGGAGCTGAACTTGCGCACGCGCCAGCTCACCTCGGCTGACGGCGAGCGCGTGGAGCTCACGCAATCCGATTTTGCTTTGCTCAGCGCGTTCTTGGGCGCCCCGCAACGCATTCTGAGCCGCGAGCAACTTCTGGAGCTGAGCCGAGATCACAGCGACGAAGTGTTCGACCGCAGCATCGACGTTCAGATCCTGCGGCTGCGGCGCAAGCTGGAGACCAATCCCAGTCGTCCGGAGCTGATCAAGACCGAGCGTGGCGCGGGGTACTTTCTGAATGCACGCGTCGAAGCCATCGGCTGAGACGCGCTACCCAAGCTCGGCGGTCTTTCACCCGTCCGGCCAAGCCCACACCAGCGGTTGTAGCCGAACCGACGTGCACTGCTGTTTGGCGACGAAAAGCGGCGGGTCACAGACCCACGGCCGAGACCTCGGCGGCCAATGCCCGCACGCCGAGAAGGAAGGCCGGGACGGTCGACACAAACCGAGTCACTCGCCAGGCATGGTGCTCTGAACCGGGGTACTGCGCTCCGACAGGCCCGAGGTGCCAGCACGTCGCGCCCTGGCGCGCCCGCATCGGCGAAGGCACTTCGCTCGGAGGTGTGGGCCGAATCGTTTCCCGCGGATTTCTCTGAGAGCTGGCCTATGACCCATTGGTAATCCAGCGTGCTGCTCGTGCGATGGCGAGTCAGCCCGCGGAGACATGGCACTCGAGCGGCTCGGAGGCGGCGGTCTCGCAGAGTCAGCCGCCGGTCGGCGCGATGCGAAACTCTAGACAGTCTTTCCGTCCGGCCAAATGCAGGGCGAGGCGCCGCGCGTTGTCTTCCTGGATGGTCCGGATCACCGTCCGGTACTCGAAATAGTCCCCCGCCGCGTCCAGCCGGTAGCTCAAGCTGGCGACGGTGAACCCGTATTCGCCGAGCAAAGCGCGCAACTGCTCCACAGGCATGATTGCATCGCGCGCGAACCGGACCAAGAAGTGCGCATAGAACAGCACCGGCATCTTCGTTTCGATCCAGCGAAACACGGAGAGGGTCCCGAGCGTCAGGACGACCGCTGCGGTCGCGGCAAAATAGAACCCGATCCCCAGCATGATCCCGATTGCGGCGGTGACCCAGATCGACGCGGCGGTGGTCAGTCCGCGAACGGTAAGGCTTTCCTTGAAGATCACCCCTGCGCCGAGGAAGCCGATCCCGGTCATGATCCCTTGCGCCATCCGCGTGGGATCGATTCTCACCGTCTCCATGGCCGCCTGGGAAAACCATTCCCGCTGATACAGCGTCACCAGCATCAACAAGCTGGAGGCGATACACACGAGCGTGTGAGTGCGGAAGCCGGCAGGCCGCCCGTGAAAGCTGCGCTCGAATCCGATGACACCGCCGGCGAGGACAGCCGCGATCAGATGCTGCAGGATATCCAGGTATTCTTGCTTCATGGCAACCCTCGATTGCGCAGCGACCCCGCTGCAGGATTCAAGCCAGGCGCCCTTGACTTCCTACGGGGCCGACGATAGGCGCATCCTAGACCTTCGGTCCGGGTGGGGGAACGAGCCAGGTTTGCCTTGCGCTCGCTCGGCGCGAGCCCCGCGCGAGTTGTTTGGGCTACCGGTGGATGAGAAATGCAAGCGACATCAGGCGACACTGTCATCGACAGGCCGCTCCGAGCGCTTCGGAATGCCGCCGCTACCGGTAACTCGAGCCGATGAGGTCTGCGGCCTTCTCGGCCACCGCGATCACCGCCGCGTTGATGTTTCCGGATGGCACTGCTGGCATGACCGAAGCATCGACGACCCGCAGCCCCTCCAGGCCTCGCACGCGTAGCTGCGGATCGACCACGGCGCGCGTGTCCGTTCCCATGCGGCAGGTCGAAGTCGGGTGGAACACCGTGTCACCGGCTTCGCGGCAAAAGGCGAGCCACTCCTCGTCGCTGTGAACGCTCGGCCCGGGAAACTCCTCCGCAGCGACGTAATCGCGCAGCGGCGCCGTGCGGGCGATCCGCCGGATGAGCTTCAGGCCGTCCACCATGACGCGCCGGTCGTTCGCGGTTGCCAGGTAGTTGTACCGGATCGCGGGCGCGGTTCGCGGATCGGCTGAGGCGATGTGCACGGAGCCGCGTGACTCGACCTGGGTCTGCGACACGGAAAGCGTGAACCCGGAGAAGGGATGCAGCACGCCGCCCCGCTTGGCGGTGGAGAAGTTGATGAAATAGATCTGAGCGTCGGGGCGTGGCACTTCCGGCCGCGTGCGCACGAACGCCGCGGCGTAACCCGCGCTCACGGTGAGCGGGCCTCGGCGAAGCAGCAAGTACTGCAGCCCGATCTTCGCTTGGCGCCACACGCTGAGCATGTCGTCATTGAGCGTGATCGGGCGACTGCAGCGCCAGAAAGTGCGGCAGTAGAAGTGATCCTGCAGATCCTCCCCCACCCCAGGTGCGTCGTGTACGACCGGGATCCCATGACGCTCGAGCAGCGCGCGCGGGCCCACACCCGAGAGCTGCAGCAGTTGCGGTGAGGCGATGCTGCCGCAGGCGACGATTACCTCGCGCGCCGCATGCACCTCCTGCCTCGCGCCGCGTGTTTCGAACGCAACCCCGGTCGCGCGCTTGCCCTGGAACAGCACGCGTGTCGCGAGCGCCTCGACCTCGACGCGCAGGTTCGGCCGCTTCTCGGCCGGACGCAGATAGCCCACCGCGGCGCTGCAGCGCCTGCCCTTGCGCGCAGTAGTCTGGTAATAACCGGTCCCTTCCTGGGTTGCGCCGTTGAAGTCGTTGTTGCGGGGAATGCCGAGCGCCATCGCCGAGGCGATGAAGGCGTCGCACAGCTCGTGTCGATCGGGGAGATCGGACACGCTGATCGGGCCGCCGGTGCCGTGCCACTCGTTCGCGCCGCGGCCCCAATCCTCGGACTTCTTGAAGTACGGAAGCAGATCGTCGAAGCGCCAGCCGGGCACGCCCCACGCGTCGTAGTCCTCGCGCTGTCCGCGGATGTGGACCAGGCCGTTGATCGAAGAAGAGCCGCCCAGCACTTTCCCGCGTGGCGTGAACACGCGCCGGCCGTTGAGCGCAGGCTCGGGCTCGGACTGATAGGCCCAGTTCACATCGGTGCGCGCGAACAGCTTCCCGTAGCCGAGCGGCACGTGAATCCAGAAATCCTTGTCGCGCGGGCCCGCCTCGAGCAGCAGCACGCTGCTGCGCCCGTCGGCACTGAGGCGATTGGCGAGCACGCAGCCCGCGGAGCCTGCGCCTACGATCACATAGTCGAAGCTGGAATGGAGAGAGACCATGGTGGCCGGTGTACAGGGCTAGAACATCGAGGCCTGGCCCCGCCGTTCCGATGCGCGCCGGTGCAAGCTACCTGTCCCGCTTGCCGTAGCGGGCCGCGCGCTGCAGCCACTGAAGCAGCTGCGGGTCGGACCTCCATAGGTCACCGGCATCGCTCCGATAATGCCACGCTTCGTCGCGTCCGCCGAGCGTCGCGCCACCAGGCGACAACTTCGGTTCTTGCGGCCGCTCCTGCGTGAGATAGCTGGGCACGTGAGCGTTGACTTCGAGGGCAGCGGCCAGCGCACGCTGCGCTTCGTCGAGATTTCCCAGACGATAGTGCGCGAGCACCTCGCCATACCTGAGCTCGACCGACCAATCGCCGGGATAGGCTGCGACCAGCGTCAGCGCGCCGGACGGATCACCGCTACGCAGAAGGTGATTGACCAGCAGTTGGCGGAATCCATGGTTGTCCGTCGGATTCACGCGCAGCAAGGTCCGCATCAAAGCGGCGGCGGCCGGGTCGTCCCCTTGGTCGAGCAGCCGATAGACGCGCCGCGCGAGCAGGCGCAGCGCGGGCCGATTCTGCGGCAGCCCCCAGGGCAGGCGTACATCGTGGTTGTCCACCAGCTCCAACACGATGGCTGCCCCCCGGTCCACGATTGCGTTCATGACGGCGTCCTCGACGCCGGGGAGCATCGCGCCCTCCACCTCTCCGAGCGCGGTGGCGAGATCGTCGAGGATGTCGAGGCTGTCGTACGCCTCCGGGTGGCGGCGCAGAAACTCCTGCCAGCGTTGCGCAGTCGCCGGCTCCCACACTCGCTCGTCTGCGTAGCTGTCGAGCTGCACGCCGAACGGCTTGTCCGCGGGGAACACCTCGTGCCAGCCGGCTTCGATCGCCTCGAGCGACTTCGGCGGGTGCAGAACGTGACTCGGGCCTTGGTCTCCCGACTCCCGCGCGTCGACTCCCGGCGCCGCAGGCATCTCTCGCAGCGACGCCAAGAGCTGACTGACCGCCTGATCGAGTTGGTCGGACGGGATGCCCGACTGCGCCAGATGCGCGCGAAGCTGCGCCGCGGACACATCCGAATCGGCAGCGTCGATCGGCGCCGGCTCTACGGCGCGGTAGGCCGGTAGCGGACGATCGCGACAGCCGTCGACCCATGCACGCAGCGATTCGATCTCGACCCCCTCTCGCTCCAGGAAGGTGTCGGCGAGGGCGCCTGCCGGATCCTCCGCGATCCGCTCCAGAGTATCGATCAGCCCGTCGACGTCCGAATCGGACTTGGCCAGCTTCGCGGCCCAGAACTTCGCTCGTGCCGAAGCTTCGTCGTAGCGTCGCTCGGTGATCAATAGCATGACCTCGGAGAGCGCCAGGGATGGATGTCCCGGATCGGCTCGTTGCGCAGCCTGAAACGCCGCCCAGGCCTCGTCGTGCTCGCCGCGATCCATGTGTATTGTCGCCATCCGCTCCCAGGCTGCGCGAGAGAGCGTCCTGTCTGCGCCGCGCGCCACCCGGTAGACCAGATCGCGGCGCTTGTTCTCGTAGCCCAGCTCCAGATATGCATCGCAAAGGGTATCGAACGCGTCCTCGAAGCGCTCGTCGAGCCGATCGAGCCGACCATCGAACAGCGGCTCGAGCAGCTGCGCTGCACGGCGCGCGCTGCCCTCCTCGATCATGCGTTGCGCCGCAGTCGCCAGCGCGACCTGTGGAATCCGCTTCTCGGCAACCGCCGTCTCGAGCGTACGTTGATCCAAATGATCGATGACGAACGGCCAGACGTCCTCTTGTGCAAGAGCGGTGAACTCGGGGCTTCCGGCACAACACTGCTTGAACTTGCGGCCGGACCCGCATGGGCAAGGATCGTTGCGCCCCGGCGGGTCGATGCGTCTGGGACTGAAGTGGTTGCCGGGCAGCGGCGTGCTGTTCCAGATCGCTCGGCCCAGTGCGGCGGCCATGGCCGGTGGCCCGCCGGCGTCCACGAACGGTAGGTGCCCGAAGTAGCGATGCGCCTGCGCACGCATCCAGCCGAGAAACTGCTCCGAGTCCTCGTGGCTGAGGATCTCGGCGACGGCGTCGTCGAGTATCGTCGCGAACTGCTCGCTGGAGAGCAGATCCGGCTGGGTGGGCATGGCGCAGCGGGAAGCGGGTCGAGAGCGTCAGTGTAGCGCGATCGGCGGCGTGGGATCGAGCAGGCTCACGCAGTCGTTCGCCGACCGAGCGCGGGCGCGTCGTCGGAACGAGGCGAGCGGTGACCAGTGACGGTTCCCGCGTTACCGAGCGCCCGTTCTGCGCCAGCGTCTCCGCTCCCGCCGATTCGGTACAATCGCTGGCCTATCGTTGAAGCCATTACGGTCATGCTCGAAAGAACCATCGAAAGACTGCTCCTTGCCTGCCGCTGGCTGCTCGCTCCGCTGTATCTCGGGCTGGCGCTGGGCCTCATCGTGCTCGGCATCAAGTTCTTCCAGGAGGCGATCCATGCCGTCACCATGATCTTCGCGCTCTCGGAGGCGGATCTGGTGCTGATCGTGCTCGCGCTGATCGACATCGTGCTGGTCGGCAGCCTGATCGTCATGGTGATGTTCTCCGGCTACGAGAACTTCGTGTCGAAGATCGATCTCGGCGGCGGAGGCGAATCGCCGGCTTGGCTGGGGAAGCTCGACCCCGGCACGCTGAAGCTCAAGGTGGCGATGTCCATCGTCGCCATCTCCTCCATTCATCTGCTGCGCGTCTTCATGAACGCGATGCAGACCCCGAACGACAAGATCGTGTGGTACGTGATCCTGCATCTGACCTTTGTCGTGTCCGCGCTGCTGCTCGGGGTGCTGGACAAGATGGCGTTTGCTGCGCATCGGGATCACGACTAGCATTCGCCTCGGCCGCTCGCCACGATAGTCCACTGGAACACAAGCCCACACTCGCTTCAGTCGGGGTTCGGCTGAGCGCGCGCTCGAAGCTGGCGGGAAGGATCTGCGCGGCGCGGTCGACCGCGAGCAAGTGGGGTGAAGGATCGACGTGCCCGTAGCGGCCCATCAAGCTGCACTTCCGTCGCGACGTGCCATGCCCTCGGTATGCAACGGTCGATCCCCGGTGGCAAGGGAGATTTGAGGTTTTTCTACAGCTTTAACGTATCGCGTCAGAGGCGTGCCGGCAAGTCGCTGGCAAAGCTAGATGCCGCTTCACGGCGCGTCCTGCGCCCGCAAAAGCTAGACGGCTGTCACCTCTCGAGGGCGGAGACTCAGATATTCACGCACTTCAAGTTGCATGCGGTCGATCTCTGTGAGATACCCTGATACTGCGGCACGGTAGTTGGCAGGGTTGACCTCCGTGTTCCGCGGGTGCGCCGCCTGGGCTTGGAATTGCGCAATGCGCTCCAGCGTGACTTTTAGCTCTTGATCGTTGGCAATCATGACTATGTCTCTTCAATTTCCACGATACCCCTTCGCGTTCCGTCTCGCTTGAGCTGCCAGCCGACAACTGCCTCCTCTTCGTTGGGCAGGGCAGCCAGAAGACGCTCGCCCCGAAATGGGCCTGTGCGGCCGGATGGTCGAAAACGAGCCTGGCTTCTCCCGTGACTTGACTCAAGTCGAAGGCGTCATCCATGACGAGAAACAAATCGACGTCGTTCGGCTCGGCTATCGCGGTCACGAATGAGCCGAAGACGATGAATCGCTCCAAGTGGCCCTTGCGGCCGCCAGTTCGTAGACCCGCCTGAGGCGCAATCCGACCAGCTTGCGCTGAACTCTCGCTTCACCGAGCTGGGTCAGGACTTCGTGCACTGAGGCGTGATGCACGCCCTGCGGTAGGTCTCCGGTCTGGGCGATGGGCGGCACCGGCACGGATGGGGCTACTGGGAACGATGACAGTCACGATTGTACGCTGTCCCTCGGTGATCGCGCGCTAAGGGTTCCAGACGTCTCGACAGAATGGGTTCTATCGAGACGGAGGCGGCGCGCCCCCGGCGTATCGTGGATCGCATGGCGAACCACGCAGAGCCATGGCGGTAAGACACGTAGCTTTCACTGCACAGGCGCCGGACTTACAAAGTACACCCCAGCCGCAGATGGAGGGCTTCGCGGTCACGTGCCCGCTCGCCCCGGGCGCACCACGCCTCATATCCGGTTTTTGCTCATCGCCCCGCAGCTTTGGGTTCGACTTGCTTCAGACAACACCTCGCAGTGATGCCCTTGCCGTTCCCCTAGCCTTCGGCCCTGCGAAAACCTGGCTGTCGGACTCTCATCTCCATAGTTACGTGCCATGCTCGGCACACACGACAGCGTTCAGGGGCGCGCCGCTGTTTTCGCGGCGCGTCCCCTGGAACGCCTGGTTGGGCGTGTCGATGCCTTGGCTAGATTGATCAAGGAACGAAGCGCCTCATTCACTGCTTCGTCATTAGGAAAAGCCTTGGCGACCTCTGGATCAAGAACGACTACGTTCGTTGAGGAGGCAATCTTGTCTGCGTACTTGCCGCGGACCATTTTCCCAAAGTCCGAGCGCTTGTACTCGGACCTAAGCTCGTGACGTTTGCTTGGCTTAGCCTTCTTCATAGATGTTCCGTTCGGATTTCGTCGCTGCACGTGCACTGATGATGCGAATTACTTCCCCGCGATCGGTGTGAGAAATCACCAAGAGCCGACCCTGGGATGACACTCCAAATGTGATGTACCGCGGCTCGCCAGTTGAGCGGTCAGGGTCTCGGCCGGTTAAGGCTAGATCGTCGCGGAGCGCTGTGCTGGCTTCCTCGAAGGAAACACCGTGCTTCCGCAGATTCGCAGCAGCCTTTCGTGGATCCCATTCGAAGCGCATCTGCGCATTATAGACACGCGCCTAGAAAGACGCCGAGCGAGGCTGTCGAAGAACCTGTTTGCGACAGCTCACGATATCCATCATAAGCCCGTGGCGCTCGGTATGCCGGCCAGCGCGGATCGCCAGCGGACGTCGCGACGCCGCTGTGTTCGGCCTGCGTGTGGTTCTCATCGACTTCATCTCGCTTTCGCTTCCTGCTTCGCGTACCCGTTGTGCGCCAACTTCTCGATGTTGTGCACCAGGCAGTACAGCTTCCATTGCCCGTCGACCTTCTGCCGACCGCGCAAGGTGAAGCGGTTGAGCCTTTTGTTGGATCTGAGGTTGCCGAACACCGGCTCGACCGTGGCGAGGCGTCGCGCGATCATCTCGCGGCCCCGCTGGGTGTCGATCTGGCGTTTCATTGGTTCGGTGGCTTTCTCCTGCGCCCGGGCGTGTTGGTCCAGAAAAATGGCCACCTGTCTGACGGGGGTGCGCTGAGGATGGCGTAAACACTGGGCCCTTTTCGGACAATTTTTGCAGTCGCGCTGCGCGCCGGTGAACTTGATGGCTTGGCGCCCGCCGATGTTGCAGTTGCCCCCGCTGCGGTACAGTCGCTTGCCCGCCGGACAGATGCAGTGCGATTGGTCGGTCAGCAGTTCTTGCTCCGAGCCCGTTCCATGGGCTTGGGCTTCCACAATGATCTGGTGCTTCTCGTCAACCGCCGCCACCCCGGTGTAGCCTTGGATGACGCCCTCGTCGGTGGGCATCTTGGCCGACTCGTTGTCAGTCAGGTTCGACAGCCGCGGCTTGCCCTTGGCGCTGTTACGACCGCGCGGGTGTGCCTTGAGCCATTCGCGCAGCCTTGGCCGCCTCGGCCTGCAGCCGCTCGAGCCGACGCTTCGCCTTGGCTTGGAGCGCGCTCTGGCTCGAAGCGGCATCGGCCGCGCGCTGCTTGGCCAGGATCTCATCGACCGCCTTCTGCATCTTGGCCACCTGGCGCAGAGAGTCCTTGCGCTTGCCGCTCTTGGCTTTCGCGGCATTGCGGGGCAGCTTCACCCCGTCGATGGCGAACCTCTGCCGCCCAATGCGTCCCTCACGATCGCAGATGGTGAGCACCTGCGCGAAGAGCTTGCCGATCGCATCCCCTAAGCTGCTCACGAAGTTGGCCAGCGTGCTGAAGTGCGGGGCGCTGTTGCCCGAGAGGGCCATGAAGTCCACGTCCCGGCAGCAGGCCGCCTCCATGCTGCGCGAGCTGATGATCCCGCGCGAGTAGGAAAGCAGCACGATCTTGAGCAGCGCCCGCGGGTCGTAGGCCCAGGCGCCTTGCTCGTCGTTCCTGTAGCGTGCCTCGATCTGGGACAGATCGATCTCGTGCTCAATCAGATCGTGCAGGGCGTATTCGAAGCTGCCTGGGTGCAGCTGCAGAGACAGGTCTACGGCAAGCAGCTGCAGGCCCTGATCAACTGGTTTGAAGCGAGGCATCGTGTGCCCTGTCCAGCAATGACGATGCCAGCATCATGCTCTTGCACGCGCGCCCTTGCAAGAGAAAAACGGGGTAGTTCTACAGCTTCAACGCCCACGCTAACCGGCGACCAAACAGCGGGCCAAAGCCCGCTGTTTGGGACTCCGGTTCAGCGCGTTGTTGGGCGGCGCCACGCCTCCAGAGATAGCCAGAGTAAGCCGCGACCCTCTCAGCTAGTCTGTGAGCCAGTATTCCTGCTCCCACTGGGTTTCGTTGAATCCTGTCGCAGGGTTGAAATTGGTTGTGCTTCGGCTCATCCCGTGGATACCTCGGTACTTACCGGTCCCACCCGTGTAGGTCGTAATCCCGGTATAGGTCATATTCTTCGATCCATCGGGATTCATAGTAGTCTGGGTGATTCCCGACCACTGGGAGAAGATCTTGTCACCGTTTTCCAGTATGTCGATCGCGTATCCCCAGGCACGCCCATTGATGTTGGTGTAGTCAGAATACCCACGACTCCATGCCTCGACGACCTTCAGGCCCTCGCAGTTCGGCTTAGCGTTGGAAGGCGTGTAGTGAAGCTCCAAGATGCGGACCTGATGGCCGGGCACGTCTCCTACATCGATTGCGTGCTGCTGGATGTACTTGGTGTCTTGCGCTAGATTGGCCCCGGTCCGTTTGCACTTCTCTTGCGCCCACCCTTCTGCTATAGGAATCAAGATCAGCCCGGCGCCCGCTACCAGCGTCAGAAAAGCATTTATGCCCTTTATCCCCCACGTGTTCATGCCACTCCTCCTCTCAGAAAGGGACTACAACGCACACGACAACCGCAGTACGACGCCGCCCAACGTACCCACTTCACCGGGTTGTAAGCAGCATAGCGAAGCAACGCTGCTGCAAGTCCGGTGCAAGCGATGGTTGGGCGTCATCGCGCCAGATACTCCGCGGCCCGCTCAAAGAAAGTGCTTCCCTCCACAACAAAAGAACCAGTGTCTTTTGCTGCGATACGTGTCGCAGCAATGGCAGCAGCGGTGTGCTTGTCACCCTTCTCCAAGGCGACAAGTAGGCTCTCCTTCCACACGTTCACGACCGCATTGGGGTGCCGGATCATCAATGCAGCGTGCTCGCGTTCAATGAACGACAAGTAGTCGTCAATGCTGCTGACCCCGCTTGCCACCTCTGACGACTTGCTTGCCGCCCGGGAGGCTATCGTGCGAATCCGGTCTTGAATCCACTCTCTCGACCACTCACAGTTCTTGAGAGTTTCGGAGAGTAGTTCCTGACCAGTGATCGTAAAGGCGCCATTTGCACGCAAGCTTATGGGCCCGAATCTATTCGACGACATGCCCAGTATCTTCCAGAGGAGATCATCAGGGCTGAACCACTTGAAACGCAGCGAGTAGTGGAGAGACTGCTCGCGTGCGCCGGTCACAACCAGCAGAGTAAAGAACAGGTTGCTGATACGCCAATACGCCTGACCGCCAACTGACTTCCACCCTTGCGCTTTGGCCTCACCCTTGAGGAGTGCGTTGACCAGCCGATTGAGCTCTGTTTGCCTCATCTTCGTCGCATGGCTACAGGACGGGCTCGTGAAACGAACCCATGAACCTTCGCGACGCCCAACGCTGGGGTTGAGCGGGCGCCGACGAGCGAAGCGAGGAGGGAACCCGGCAGCGCCGCTGACGGGCGGTCCGCTCGAACCCCGGGTCAGGCACGTTTTGCCCACTCATTGTTGACGAGATCGTCCTCGGCAATCTCGTGAACTTCGTCACTCGCCCGCCGCAAGAGGGGCGGGGTTTGCGCGCAGACCGACACTACACCCGTTCGGCACCCGAAATCTTCGACCCGACGCAGGGCGTGAGCAAAGTCGGTATCAACGCTGACGAGGAGAGCAAACTCGCAGTTCTTGGATGCCGCGTGATAGATGAGGTCCGCGACTAGCAAAGCATCAACGCCCTTTTCTTTGAAGTTACCATCCGCTGTGCGAATAGCCTCCCCAAGGACGACGCGGAGGTTCTTAAAGGGCTTCTCAGCATAGGCCATCACTGCTTTCTCGTAATAGGGCTGACTCGTATAAAGGTAGATGCGAACAACGTCGCGACCACGCACGATCATGTGGCACATTGAATTCAGGTTATGGAGCTTCAGCTTGCGGGCATCCAGCCGGTAAAAAAGATTGGCGCCATCCACAAATACCATGGCTTTCTGAAACTCAATGGCTCGCACCGACGGTGAGTAGAGTGGCATCCTGGAAATGCCTAACTCGAAGTCGACACCATGATAAACCTCCCGAGCTCTCCCCGTTTATGCCCGTGGGTTTCTCATGGGGTTTCTCAAGAGGTGTCCCATGATAAACCTCGGTGACGGTCTCCAGCTGGTCCGGTACGGGCGAGAGGCGGTCGCCCGAGGCGAACCTCTTGGCCGCGGAGAGCAGCAACGCCCAGAGGCGCTCCGCGCGCGGCCAGCGCGCCGGCGTTCCTGACCCGCATTTGCCAGATCCGGTCGTCCGAGGCCACCCGGACGTCCACCGGCGAGGGCGGTCGGCGGGGGCTTCCGTCCAATAAGGGAGGCGCTCAGCGGGATCCCAGGGGTCTGGTTCTATGATCGGTTTCACCCTCTTGTAGCGCGCGCTGCCCGCGGCATCGTAGCGGTAGCGCACGCAAACGGTCGATTCTCATGTTGCTGCACGAGCACCTTGGTGCCCTTCTCGCCGGGGCGAAGGCTGACGCGGGTTTCCATTTTGCTTCCCGTCAAGCCGCGCTGGTCGCTGTGGAGCAGGAGCGTGTAGCTCTTGTCGCGCATGGGGACGGAATCCGCCCGCCGGTCGCTCACGCGGTCAGCCTGTCGACTGAGCGGGACCGCGCAGCCGGGAGCGTTCGGGCGCCGGTAGGTGCAAAGAACGAGCGGGCTCGCCGGCTGAGTCATTCAAGCCGGTCTCGGGCTTTAACGCTCGCGCGGCTCGGAATGGCGGGAAGGAGCGTGCCGGGCGCGGGCGGGCAGGCCCGCGTTCGTGAGGATGTTGATCATCACCTGGGGGTCCACGATGCCTGCCTCCGAGCAGCGGGCTAAGCGTGGCAGCTACGCAGGGAAGCTGGTGTGGTTCGAGAAAGGCACGATCATGCCAGTCGAGAAGGACTACTTCTTCAAAGAAGCTCCGCAGCAAGGTCTCTTCCTGAACGCAGCGGGAGGCGGATTCCGGCACTCTGCGGTATTCACGTGCGGCAGCCAGGGAGTGGTGCAACACGACCAGTTTTCCGTCCGCGGCTATTGCATCGCGACGGATCAGGAAGGTGACAAGGCCGTCTTGAAATGGGCCTGCGCGCGAGGCGGGGATCGGTGCGTCGGAGGATTCGACTGGGTGGGCCGCACCGGCAAGTACGCGGGCATACGGGGACACTCTCGGTTCGACGGTGGCCAGATCGCCGAAGGACCGCTCGGCGCCATCGGCGACTCGAACTTCAAAGGCGAGTGGGAGCTGCCGTAAAGCAGTGATCGGATACCCTTGGCCTTGTGCCGAGGGCATCGGCGTATGCGGAACCCCGAGGGAACGCGCCCGCATATGCGCACCGCCCTACTCGGCCGTCCGCACAACGCCGAAGTGTGCTCTGTCGCCCCGCAACGGCCATTGGACGAGAAGAATTTCGCCGACATCCGGCGGTTCGCCGCGCCCGCACTCTTCTCGGAGATTAGGATGCAGATCCAAGCGGAGCGATAATGTCCAACCGCCTCGGCTCGGCGGCATCGCCGGGGCGGAGCGAGTGTCGCGTCTATCCGTGCTTTAGGGGAGGTACCATGAGAGCTACACTGCATCGTCTCATCAAGGCCACCATCCTTCTGGTGATCATCGCCACGGCTTCACAAGCGAGCGCCGAGCGTTTCGACGAGGGTGACATACGCGGAGACTACGTCTTCACCTTCGACGGCAGTGCCGGAGGCGCTCCCGTTGCGGCGGTCGGGCGCTTCTTTGCCGACGGGAAAGGCAATCTGTTGAATGGCTCGCGCATCCTGGTGGTGGGTGGTGGGAAGCTTGACCAGAGCTTCACCTGCACGTACGTGGTTCGGTCTGACGGATGGGGCGCGGCAGACTGCCCAGTCGTCGGCTCGCCCGCCGAGTCCTTCTCGTTCGTTGTCTTCAAGCACGGAGAGGAAGCCTATCTCGTAGGCACGACACAGGGCATCACGATACGGGGAAACGTCGTCCGGCAGAGATAAGAACCGACCCGGCAACCTCGCTGAGAGCTGCGCGCGCACATCGTTCCACCGTCCGAGCGGGGTCGCATCACGCGCAGCCTCGTCGAGGCCGCCGGAGTGCCGTGCACGACTTCTGGACGGCTTGCAGCCGCCCTCGCGCATCCATAGGAGCCTCTGATCTCGAGTGACACAGACAAACGGCGCTCCAGTCCACGCTGGACACACGATGTGCGTATCCTTGTGACTGCAATCCCGCCCGTATCTTCCAACGGTCCCGTAATCGCTGATCGGAGTGTGCGCACAACTTATGAAACCTTCTGGTAGCTGGAGAGGCGGATGGATGTCGCGCGCGGCCGCGCTCGCCGTTGCTATCGTTGTTGGCCTGGCCCTGGCTACACTGGACGCCGAGGCCAAGCGTCTCGGCGGCGGCAAGAGCTTCGGTCGCCAATCACCCAATGTGACGCGGCAGCAGGCCTCGCCTCCGCCCGCGAATGCGGCGCGGCCGACGCAGCCCCCGCCTGTGCAGCCGCCCGTCCAGCCCACACCCAACCGCTGGCTCGGTCCGCTCGCGGGGCTCGCCGCCGGCTTGGGGATCGCGGCACTGCTATCGCGTTTCGGTCTGGGCGGCGCATTCGCCGAGGGCCTGGGCAGCCTGCTGGTAATCGCGCTGCTGGCGTTCGTAGCGGTCATGGTCTGGCGCATGTTGCGCGGGCCGCGTGCTGCCGTCCCCGCTGACCGGAGGATGGAGCCGGCGTACGGCGTTGCTGGTGCAGGTCAAGTCGGCGACGCGTCGGCCGGATCCTATGCGACCAGCACTCCATCAGCTCGTCCTGGGTCCGTCGCTGCGCTGGCGGGGCAAGCGGCGCCATGGGGCGTGCCGGCAGACTTCGATGTACCCGGGTTTCTGCGCAACGCCAAGGTCTACTTCATCCGCTTGCAAACAGCGTGGGACGAGAAGAACCTCGCCGACATCCGCCAGTTCACCACGCCCGAGGTGTTTGCGGAGATCAGAATGCAGCTGGATGAGGAAAAAGGCGCGCAAAGCCGCACGGACGTGGTCGCGCTCGAGGCTCAACTTTTAGGCATCGAGACGGGCGCGACGGATTACCTCGCCAGCGTGCGCTTTACCGGGACGATGCGCGAAGGCGATCGCAGTGCCCCGGAACCCTTCGATGAAGTCTGGAACCTCTCCAAGCCGAAGGACGGGCAGACCGGGTGGCTTTTGGCAGGCATTCAGCAGCTGCACTGAGCCGGCTCGCGTCACGCCGGCGCCGTTATGCTCGCCGCAGGATCATCTTCGCCGGCTTTGAGGAGCTGCGTGCGATCCTGCACGGGCGACGTCCCGGGCTCGGGGAAATAGTACTGGTCCGAGCAGGTTACTGTCGTGCGTGTAGCGAAAGACCAACTGTTCGAGGCTCTCGCCCTTACGGTCCGTTAGCGCCGATCGCGGATCGCCGCCGCAGCGATCCGATCGACCAACCGTGGTGCGATCAGCTTCAGCCAGCGCCCGAGCTTGCCGCGTGTCGAAGTGATCAGAAGCCGTTTGCGCTGCTCGATGGCCGGCACGATGAGCCGCGCGCACTGCTCCGCGCCCATGATGCGGTCGTGCTGCATGGGGCTGCGGCCGAGTGCGCGGCCATCCGGGCCGATCGCACGCTTGTGGATCTCCGAGCGCACGAAGTCGGGCGCGATGATCGTCACGGTGACCCCGGTGCCTTGAAGCTCGACGCGCAGCGACTCGAAGAAGCCGACCATGGCGTGCTTGCTGGCGGCATATCCAGTGCGCTCGGGCACGCCGGTGAATCCGGCGAGGCTTGCGATCGCAACCACCCGCCCCTGCGTACGTTTGAGCGATGGCAGCGCGAGCGCCGTCAGATGCGCAGCGCCCAGATAGTTGATCCGCATCAGCCGGTCCAGTGCCGTGAGGTCGGCCAGTGCGTCGAGGCGCGACCACATGGTGGCGCCCGCGTTGTTGATCAACACGTCGAGGCGCCCGAAGCGGCCGAGCGCGGCGTCGACGAGCGCCTGGCATTGTGCCATGTCGGTGAGATCGGCCGGCACGACGAGTGTCGTGCTGCCGCGCGCTTCGCACTCGCGGGCAAGCTCCTCGAGCCGCTCGCGATTGCGCGCCGTCAACACGAGAGACAAACGCTGCGGCGCGAGCTCGATCGCGAGCGCTCGGCCGATGCCCTCGGATGCGCCGGTGAGCAATACGACGTGACCGGAGAGCGGACTGGCCAGCCGGCCGCGCGTGGCGGGCTCGCTATCGACGGGAGCCATCAGCTGACCGGCTCACGCCGACCGCAGCAAGAGACGCACGCCACGGGCCCGTCCGCTGGGATCAGGCGGTTGTTGGGAACGCACTCGGGGCAGGATACCCCAACGCGGGCGAAGCCATCCACATCGACTATAGTTGCGGTCAACGAGCGGCACGTTGGCGCGAACCGACCAACTGGAGGAAGCCATGATCTTGTCCGAAGCGCTGAGCTTGGTAGGCGAAAAGAACTGGAGCCGACGCGAGTTCGCCGTCACGGTGCTGGCGAGCGGGTTTGCGTTGGCCGTTCAGCCGGTGTCGGCGCAGACGATCGTCACCGATGATCGGGGTCTCATCGCAGGCGAGGTCAAGATCCCGACGCAGGACGGCCAGATGCCCGCCTACCGCGCGCTGCCGGAGAGCGGCGGCCCGTTCCCCGTCGTTCTCGTCGTGCAGGAGATCTTCGGCGTACACGAGCACATCAAAGACCTGTGCCGGCGCCTGGCCAAGGCTGGGTACTTCGCGGTGGCGCCCGAGCTGTACGCGCGCCAAGGCGACGTCTCGCAGCTCAAGGACATCCAGGAGATCTTCAACCGGGTGGTGAGCAAGGTGCCCGACGCGCAAGTCATGAGCGATCTCGACGCCGCTGCGCAGTGGGCGGGCGGCACCGGAAAGGCCGACACGAGCCGGTTGGTAATCACGGGCTTTTGCTGGGGTGGCCGGATCACGTGGCTGTATTGCGCGCATAGCTCGCACGTGAGAGCGGGTGCAGCGTGGTACGGCAGACTGGTCGGGCAAACCAGTGCATTGATGCCCAAGAACCCGATCGACGTGGCGGCTTCGCTGAAGACCCCGGTGCTCGGCCTGTATGGCGGCGCGGACCAGGGGATCTCGCTGCAAAGCGTGGAGGAAATGCGGGCGGCATTGGCGCGGGGAACCAGCGGGTCCGAGATCGTGGTGTATCCGGACGCGCCGCACGGGTTCAACGCGGACTATCGGCCCAGCTATCGCAAGGGAGCGGCCGAGGACGGATGGAAGCGCATGCTGGCCTGGTTCAAGGCGCACGGCGCCGTTTGACCTCACGGCCGCTTGTGCTGTTCGATCTCCGTGCGCAGCTCCTCGGTGGAACGCTTCTCCCACGGCTTGCCGTCGGTCATCAGCTTGAAGAACAGCGGGATGAAGAAGATCGCCAGGAACGTGGCGGACAGCATCCCGCCCATCACGCCGGTGCCGACGGCATGGCGCGCTCCGGCGCCGGCGCCGGTGGAAATCGCGAGCGGCAGCACGCCCAGGATGAAGGCGAGCGAGGTCATCAGGATCGGACGAAAACGCAGGCGCGCAGCCTCCAGCGCCGCGGCGGCGGTGGAGAGGCCCTCGTGGTGCTTCAGCACCGCGTATTCGACGATCAGGATGGCATTCTTGGCTGCGAGGCCGAGCAGCGTCACCAGCCCGATCTGGAAGTACACATCGTTGGTCAGTCCGCGCAGCCACACGGCCGCCAGCGCACCGAACGTCCCGAACGGCAGGGCCAGCAGCACCGACAACGGCAGCGACCACTTCTCGTACTGCGCAGCGAGGATCAGGAACACCATGACCACCGCCAACCCCAGGGCCAGGCCCGAGGTGCCGGCCGAGCGTTTCTCCTGGAACGAAGCGCCGCCCCAGTCGTAGCTGAACTCGGGCGGCAACACCTCCTTGGCGACGCGCTCGACGGCCTGGATCGCCTGACCCGATGACACGCCGGGCGCGCCCTGACCCAGGATCTTGACCGCAGGGAGATTGTTGAAGCGGTCGAGAGAATCCGGCCCCGACGCGTAGCGAACGGCGGCGAGCGATTTGAGCGGAATCATCTCGCCCTTCTCGGAGCGAACATAGATGTCGCCGATCGCGTCGGGCCGGTTGCGGTAGCTCGGCTCCGCCGACATCAGCACCTGCCAGGTGCGGCCGAACTTGTTGAAGTCGTTGACGTAGTAGGTCCCCAGCGTGGCGGCGAGCGCGTTGTACAGCTGGTCGATCGGCACGCCCAGCGCCTTGGCCTTCTCGCGGTCGACGTCGACGCGCAGCTGCGGCACGTTCGGCCGCCATAGCGTCTGCACGTAGCCCCCGCCTCCGCCGAGCATCGGATCCTGGTTCGCCCGCGCCAGGAACTGCCCCATCACCTGCGCCAGACGCTGCGCTCCACCGTCGCCGCGATTCTGGATGTAGAACTCGAAACCGCCCGCATTGCCCAGGCCGAAGATCGGCGGCGGGTTGAACGCCAGCACCAATGCTTCCTTGATGTGCGCGGTCTTCATGAAGAACTCGCCGACCAGCTGCTTCGTGTACACGCCCGGGCGGTCGTCCCAGTGCTTCTGGCTGGCGAAGATCGTCGCCGCGCTGTTGCGAAACCCTCCGCCCAAGAAGTCCATGCCCGTGAAGGCGACGGAGTATTGATTGGCGGGGTTCGAGAGCATCGCCTGCTGCACCTGCGCCACCACCTTGTCGGTGCGCTGCAGCGTGGCGCCGTCGGGCAGGAACACGGCGCCGATGTAGTAGCCCTGGTCCTCGTCGGGTACCAGGCTGCTCGGCGTGATTCGCCACAAGAACAACGCGAGCCCGACCATGCCGGCGAACAGGACCATGGCGATGCCGCCGTGGCGCAGGACGAACCCGACCCCGTCGGTATAGCGACCCGTGACCCGGTGGAACCAATCGTTGAACCAGCGGAACAGGGCCCGGGGCGGGCGGTGGCCGCGCTTGAGGATGAGCGCGCTCAGCGACGGGGTCAGGGTCAGAGCGACGACAGCCGAGATCACCACGGCGATGGAGATGGTCACGGCGAACTGCCGGTACAGCTCGCCGGTCAGCCCGCCGAGAAACGCTATCGGCACGAACACCGCGCACAGCGTGAGCGCGATGGCGATCACCGGACCGGTCACCTCCTGCATGGCCTGGATCGCGGCTTCGCGTGCCGGCTTGTGCTCCTCGCGCATGATGCGCTCTACGTTCTCCAGCACGACGATGGCATCGTCCACCACGATGCCGATCGAGAGCACCATCCCGAACAGCGTGAGCGTGTTGATCGAATAGCCGAGCGCGAACAGTCCGGCGAAGGTGCCGATCAGCGACACCGGCACCGCCGCGAACGGGATCAGCGTCGCGCGCCAGCTCTGCAGGAACACGAACACCACCACGAACACCAGCGCCATCGCCTCGAGCAGCGTCTTCAGCACCTCGCGGATCGAGACCTTGACGAAGCGGGTCGTGTCGTAGACGTTGGAGTAGGTGAGCCCGTCGGGGAAGTTCGCGGACAGCCGCTTCATGACCGCGTTGCAGTCCTCCGCGACGGTCAGCGCATTGGCGCCCGGCTGCAGGAAGATGCCGACCAGCGTCGCCTGCTTGCCGTTGACGCGGCCGATGAACTCGTAGTCCTTCGAGGCGAGCTCGACGCGCGCGACGTCCTTGAGCCGCACCGCCGAGCCGTCCGGCTCGGAGCGCAGGATGATGTCTTCGAACTCTTTGACCTCGGCCAGGCGCCCCTTGGTGGTGATGGTGTACACCAGCTCCTGTTGCGGGCCGATCGGCGCCTGGCCCACCTTGCCGGCGGCGAACTGCGCGTTCTGCTCGTTCACCGCGCGGATCAGATCGGCCGGAGTGAGCTTGAGCTGCGTCATGCGATCGGGCCTCACCCAGATGCGCATCGCATAATCCTTGGCGCCGAAGATCTGCACGTTGGTGGTGCCCGGCACGCGCTTGAGATAGTCGAGCACGTTGAGCGTCACGTAGTTGCTGGTGTACAGGTCGTCGAACCGGCCGTCCGGCGAGTAGAAGGCATACACCATCAGGAACGCGGACGAGCCCTTTTCCACGGTGACACCCTGGCGCCGCACCTCCTCGGGGAGGCGCGCCTCGGCCTGCTTGACGCGATTGTTGACGTTGAGCGCGGCCTGATCGGCGTTGGACCCGATCTCGAACGTGACCTGGATCTGCACCACCCCGTTGGAGCCGGAGTTCGAGTACATGAAGATCATGTTCTCGACGCCGTTGATCTGGTTCTCCAGCGGCGCGGCGACGGTCTGCTCCAGCACTTCGGCCGATGCGCCGGGGTAGACGGCCTGGACCGTCACCACCGGCGGCGCGATCTCCGGATACTGGGCGATCGGCAGGTTGCGCATGGCCGCCAGCCCGGCGAGCACGATGAAGATGGACAGCACGGCCGCAAAGATCGGCCGATCGATGAAAAGACGCGAAAACATACCCTCACCTCGTTCCTCCTCGCGGGAAGCCGAGGAGGAATCGTCGCTGACAGGGGTTACTGTTTCTGGGTCGCGGGCGGGCTAGTCTGCGCAGGGGCCGCCGCGTTGGCCTCGGCAACCTTGACGGGCGTGCCTGGCCTCGCCTTCATCACCCCGTCGACGATCACGCGGTCGCCGGGCTTGAGGCCGGAGGTGATGATCCACTGGGTGCCCGCCCACTCGCCCACCTCCACCGGGCGCGGCTCGACCATGCCCTGTGCATTGACCGTCATGACGATCTTGCCGGTCGGACCTTCCAGGACTGCGCGCTGCGGGACCGCCAGCGCTTTGATGTACGTTGCACCCGCCAGCGTCACGCGCACGAACTGGCCCGGCCGCAGGCGTTGGTCGGAGTTGGGCAGCACCGCGCGCGCTTCGCTGGTGCCTGTCCCCGGGTTGATGCGCACGTCGCTGAAGTCGACCCGGCCGGGGCGCTCGTAGGTCGTGCCGTCGGCCAGGCGCACGGTAACGGTGTAACGCCCGTCCTTGGGCAGCTGCAGGCGCCCTGCTGCCGCCTCGCGCTGGAGCCTGAGGTTCTCCGATTCCGAGATGCTGAAGATCACGTGGATCGGGTCGACCTGCGAGATGCTGGTGAGCAGTGTCTGCTGCGCTTCGACCAGGCTGCCTTCGGATTTCAGCGCGCGGCTCGTGACGCCGCTGATCGGCGCCTCCACCCGCGTGTACGCGAGGTCGAGCTTGGCTTGCGTCAGCGCGGCCTGCGCCGACTTCACTCCGGCCGCCGCCACCTCTTGTGCCGACACGGCGTCGTCGAAGGCTTTTTGGCTGATCATGCCTTGCTCGTACAGGGGCTTCAGCCGCACGATGTCGCGCTTGGTCTGCGCGTCCTTGGCGAGCGCACTGGCGAGATCGGCGTCGACGCGCGCCACGGTTGCCTGGAACGGCGCCGGGTCGATGGTGAACAGGCTGCGCCCGGCTTCCACTGCGCTGCCCTCCTTGTAGTTCCAGCGCAGCAAGATGCCGGTCACCCGCGGGCGCACTTCGACTTCGCGCACCCCCGCGGTCTGGCCCACCTGCTCGAAGGTGGCCCCGATGTCGCGCGGCTGTACCGTGACCACATTCACCTCCGGCGGGGGCATCTGTGCCGTTGGCTGTGCCGCGGGTTTGCCGCACCCGCCCGCAGCGATCGCGCCCACGGCAACGAGCGCTGCAGCCAATCTGACGTGGGAGAAGGGGATGGAATCCATAGTTGCTTTGACTCGCTTTCAGTTTCGAGGTCCCTCGCGGCCGATAAGCGCGTGGCCTTAGAGGAAAAACCCCAGTCACGGAAAGGCGATCGGTTCGAACCCTACCGCGTCCAACCGGCAGTTTAGCGGAGGAACTGCGCTTCCGCCGGACGATCAGGATTCTCACGCGCAACGGCGACGAGAGGGTCGAGCTTCGCCCCGGGCACCGCGCTGAGGGCACGCCGTTCAGGATCGAAGCGGTGCCGAGGACGCCGAGGCCGTCAGGCCCGGCGCAGGATCAAGATGTTCCCGGCGAGCGACAGAGCGACACCGAACCAGGTCTCTGCGCGCCAGGAGAAGCCCTCGAACAGGGAAGAGATCGCCAACGCGACGATAGGCACCATGACGCCGACGTAGCCGGCGCGCGCGGCGCCGATCCGCTCGAGCAGCGTCAAGTAGCCGGCGAACGCGATGACCGAGCCGAGCACCGCGAGATACAGCAGCGACGCGGCATACCGGATCGACCGGTCGAACTCGAGCCCGTGGCCCGAGGCGACCAAGATCAGCAGCGAACAGCACGACCCGTACAGCATCGCGAACGCCATCGCCTGCCACACCGGGACCGCGCGCTGTGCGTTACGGGTCGCAACGACGTTCCCGCCCGCGGACACGACCACCGCGGCAATCGCGTAAAGCGCGCCGCGCGCCACCTGCGCATCTGCGGCGAGCGTGCCCAGCTCGGGCCAGAACACGAGCACGATGCCGGCGAGCCCGAGCATGCCACCGAGCCCCACGCGCCAGCTCATCGGCGTGCCGTACGCTACGCGCACACCCAGCATGTTGAGCAGCGGGCTGGCCGACGACCCCACCGCCACCAAGCCGGAGGCGACCAGCGTCTCCGCGTGATACACGCACAGGTAGCTCAAGCTGAACATCAGCGTGCCTTGCATTGCGAGAGCCAGATGCTGGCGCACGCCGAAGCGCAGGTTCATCCCGCGCCAGCGGCAGAAGGCGAACAGGATCAGCGCAGCGAGCAGGAACCGATAGAACACCGATACGGCGGGCGCAACGGTGCCGACCTGGAACGTGATCGCGATCCAGGTGGAGCCCCAGATGGCGACGCAGAGCAGGAACAGCGACAGGTTGGAAAGGGCCATGCCGCCGAGCGGACGGACCGAGGCGCAAGCCACGAGCGAACCGAGGCCCCGAGCTGGCTCGCAGCTCCGTCAGATGGAGCGCTTCGTCCGGGCCTGCAGCATGCGGATCAAAGCCCAGTCCCCGGCGTCGCGAGCGTAGTCCAGCGCGGTGCGACCGTCGAGACGCCGTTCCGGGTCGGCGCCGCGTTCGAGCAGGTAGGCAGCCGTCGCCTGCGATCCTGAGAGCACCGCAGAGATCAGCGGGATCGCTCGATCCTGCCCGACTGCGTTCGGATCGACTCCAGCCTGGACCAGCAGCTTGACCGAATCGACGTCACCGTTGGCGCAGGCGATGTTGAGCAGGTCGGCGGCGGTCCATCTGCCCTCGAGATGCGGGTCGGCTTTGCGCTGCGACAGCAAGCTCGCGATCTTCGCCTGGCGCTGCAGGATCGCCAGCGCCAAGGGTGAGGTCCCGTCTTGGTCCGCGTAGTTGGGCTCGGCCCGATGCGCGAGCAGCAGTCCGACCGCCGCCAGGTCCGACTTCAACACGGCGAAGGTCAGCGCTCTGGCTCCATGCCGATTCTGCGCATTGACGTTCGCGCCTCGGCGCAGCAGCACGGTGAGCAGCTCGACGTTGCCGACGCGTGCGGCGGCCATGAGCGCGGTATTCCCCTCGCCGTCCCTCGCGTTTACGTCGTGCACCGTGCCGGTCTTGCTCAACGCCAGCACGAGAGGCGCCAGCGGCTTGTGGCCCGCAGCTGTGATGAAGGCTTCCTCCGCCGTCAGGGTCGAACGCTGAGCGATCTGCGCGATGCCGTCGCACCGGCCGGCGGTCTCGCATTGCACGGCCCAGGTGAGATACGTGGCGAGCGAGCGCAGGCGGCTCGCCTCGAATGTGGCGCGCGCCCGCCGCGAGCGTTCCACCGCTTCGATCGCAGCGTCGCCGTTGCCGCGCTCGAAGAGCAGGAAGGACGCTAGCCGCAATTGCGCGACCAGAAGAGCCTGGTCCTCTTTCGCCGCGGCCTCGAACGCGTGTTGAGCCCCTTCGAGATCACCGTTGCGCGTGAGGTGCTCGCCAAGAGCGAGTCGCGCCAGGGCACGTTCTTGAGCATCGGTCATGTCCTCCAGCGCGTGCAAGAACTGCGCCTCCGCGGCCGCCTTTTCCCCCTGCGCCGAGAGCAAGGTCGCCCGCATCAGCATGACGCCGGGATCGCGCGGCGCCAGCGCTTCCGCCCGCTTGAGCGCTTCTTCCGCACATGGGAGACACCAGAGCTGGAGCTGGGCGTCGGCGAGAGCGATCAACGCGTCCGCAAGCTCGGGCTTGGCATGCGTAGCCCTCTCGGCCACCTCGACGGTCTTCCAGAGCGGGACCTCGGCCACATCCAGCGCTTCCTGGCGTAGATACAACCTGGCGAGGCCGGTCCAGCCGTATGCGCTCGTCGGGTCCAGCTCGAGCAGCGCACGCACCGTTGCTTCTGCCTCGGAGAGGTCGGCATCCTCCCCGACGGCGCGCTGCATGCGGCGCACCGCCTGGTCATAGCACCGCCGCTGGAAGTCTGGGATCGTCCGGGTGAGTTCGGCGCCTCCGGGGTAGCGCCGATAGTTGCAAGGCAGTTCGTCGCCCGCATACAGACGCGGCGAGAAGCCCGGATCTGCGTGCACGGCGAGCGGGCAGCCGACGACGACCAGGACCAGCAAGCCCAATGAGAGGGTCTTCACTTGCGGGTCATCTCTGTGCGTGTGTGGGCGGCTGCCACTCGGGGAAATCCGCTGGCTTCGGGAACCGGCGCCGCGCGTCGCGCAGCAGCGCTGCGATCTCGCGGTGCTCCGGGAACAGCTGGCTCTGGTTCGCTTGATAGGTCTCCACCATCTCCAGTGCATCCGTCGCGCCCCACTTGATCCAGGGATTGGCGCCGGCGGCAAGCAGTGTCCGGACCGTGTCCATCCGGTTGGGCCCGACCGCGTTGACGATCCAGGCGAGCGGTGCGCGGCCCGCCGCATCCGCCGAGTTGGGGTCCATCCGAGACTCGCTCACCAACAGCTTGACCGCTGCGCCGTCCTGCTTCTTCACTGCAGCGATCAGCAAGTTGGCGCCTCCGCTGTCCGGCAGAGACGGATCGGCACCCGCTTTAAGCAGCTCGCGCGTGATCAGCAAGCTATTCGGGTTGCGCGCATGAAGAGCCGCGTGGACCAGCGGGAGGCCATGGCTGTCCACGATGTTCACCCGCGCGCCCTTGGACAGAAGCAACTGAACGCCGGCGATCTCCCCGCTCACAGCAAACTCGTATAACGCCGTGCGTTTGTCCCGCTTGTCCTGGGCGTTCACGTTGGCGCCGCGATCGAGGAGCAGTCGGACCATTTCGAGGTTACTGCCCTGCGCGGCGGCGACGAGTGCCGTGCAACAGCCATCGGGCGGCACTGTATCCACGTCTTTGACCAGGCCGGCCTTGAGCAGCGCCTCGGCGGTCGCCATGCCACCCTTGTTCCAACCCGTATCGGCGAATATGGCCAAGGGAGTGACACCGGTCCGACGGCCGATCTCCTGCGGACCCAGCGCAGGCTTCATCTGCGCTGCTCCGGCAGGAGCCAGATACGCCCTGGCCCACTTCGCGTACAAGGCGCCGGCGAGCACCTTGCGGTTATCGGCGCTGTCCCTCAGCTTCAGCGCGGCGTTTGCCGCCTCGATCGCCTCGTCGTGGCGATCCGTGTACTGGTTCAGCACGTACGCATAGCGGGCAAGCTTCCAGGGATTGATCGGCTGCAGCTCGATGGACTTCTTCATCGCTTCGATGGCCTTGGGAGCATCGGGCGGGGTCTTCTTCAGATGCATCTTCCCCAGCCAAAAATAGATATTCGCTTTGCGCTCGGTACTGCTCAGCGCGGCGATGTCCTTCATGTACCAGCTCTCCGCCGCATTGAAGTCGCTGGCCGCCTCGGCGGCCTGTGCCATGGCGAACATGGCTTCCGGTTTGCTGGGAGCAAGCTTGATCGCGGTGTTGGCGGCTTTTTGCGCCTCGAACACGTTGCCCTCGTTGGCCTCGACCTTGGCCAGAACCACGTAGGCATCGGGCAGATCCTGCTTGAGCTGGATCGCGCGGTAGGCAAGCGCGCGGACCTCCTGTGCGCTCGTCCCACCGGAATTCATGTAGGAGATGTACTGGAGCTCCGCAGCGGCGGCGAACAGATACGGGCTGTTCGGGTTGCGCTTGGAGATCTCTTTGAGGACCTTGTACGCCGGGTCGAGCCCGACCGGCGTCCCGATGCCGACGTGGATCAGGTTCAGCGCCTCCTCGAACTTGCGCTGCTCCCACTGGGGTCCGGACTCCTCCTCGGGCGCATGTTGAGCAGGGGCAGTCCCCTGGTTCGCAAGCGCGCTGGAGAGAGCGCCCAACGACAGACAGACGAGCAGGGCGAGCGATGAAGCGTTCATGGGAGGACCTCCGGTCGAGATCGGGACCCTAGCCCGGGCGCCCGATCGGCGTGCTGTCAAAGCACGCGGTATGCCATCGCAGCGATCGGCCGCCACGCCCCGCAAGGCTTAGCGCGCGGGCCGCGAGAACATCCGCTACGCCGCAACGCTACTCACGGCTGCAGCCCGATTCTTCGCAGCACCCAGAACAGCAGCCCGTAGCAGGCCGCCGTCAGGGCAATGGCGAGCAGCAGGCTGATCCAGAACCCCCACCCGAGGCGCACGAACAACGGCAGGGCGAGAAACAGCGCCAGCGAGGGAATCACCAGCCAGAAGATGTTGAGCGACAGGCTGGCGATGCGAGGAGCATCCCCGGTCTCCCAGTAGAGCCACACGAAAGCCATCAGCGAGGTCAAGGGGAGCGCCGCCACCAGCGCGCCGAGCCAGGTGCTGCGCTTCGCGACCTCGGTGATGAGCACGATGATGAGCGCGGAGACCAGCGCTTTGACGGTATAGTAGAGCATGGCGGTGCACCCGGTGTGTACCGCCGTGTAGCATAGCCCGAACCCCGGTCCTCGCGCGACGGGCCTGGGACGCAACTCGCACAAACGCACGCGGCCGGCATGTAAGGTATCATCGCGGCCGACTGGGCACGCCAAAATCGAGAGCGTGCGCCCACCGCCGCTGCGCAGCGGCGATCCTATCTGGAGGACTCTGGGCCATGCGTCTGCTGCTCATCAATCCCCGCTTCCCGGAGAGCTTCTGGAGCTCCAAATGGGTGTTCGACCACATCCTTTCGGGCAAACGTACGGTCAGTCCGCCGCTCGGCCTGGCTACCGTGGCCGCGCTCTGCCCTGCGCACTGGGAGGTGGAGATCGTCGACGAGAACATCGAGGCGATCCCGCTCGAACCGCAGGCCGACATCATCGGCGTGTGCGGGATGGGGGTCCAGTTCCCGCGCCAGGAGGAGCTGCTGAACTACTACCGCGGGCGCGGGTATTACGTGATGGCGGGGGGCAGCTACGCCTCGCTGTGTCCCGAGCAGTACGCGACTCTGGCGGACACCGTCATCGCCGGCGAAGCCGAATACATCGCCCCGCAGTTCTTCGCGGACTTCGAGCGCGGCGAGGCCAAGGCTCTGTATCACGAAACGGGCACGGTAGCGCTCACCGATTCCCCCACGCCGCGCTTCGACCTGCTCAAGCTCGAACGCTATTCCTACGTCTCGCTGCAGTTCTCGCGCGGCTGCCCGTTCCGCTGCGAATTCTGCGACATCATCGTCATGTTCGGCCGCAAGCCGCGGGTCAAAAGCATGGAGCAGGTCGGCCGCGAGCTGGATGCGTTACGCCACGCCGGCATTCGCAACGTCTTCTTCGTGGATGACAACCTGATCGGCAACCTGCCGGTGGCGAAGAAGCTGCTGCAGTTCCTCAAGGACTACCAGGAACAGCACCAATACTGGTTCAGCTTCGGCACGGAAGCCTCGCTGAACATGGCGCAGCACCGCGACCTGCTGGAGCTGTTCCGGGCCGCCAACTTCGGCTGGGTGTTCATCGGCATCGAGTCGACCGATCCGGAGAGCCTGAAAGAGACGCTCAAGACGCAGAACCTGCACGAGGACATCCTCACCTCGATCCGCCGCATCTACTCCTACGGCATCGAGGTGCTGGCCGGGTTCATCATCGGTTTCGACCACGACACGATGGACACCTTCGAGCACCAGTACCAGTTCATCACCGACGCGGGCATTCAAGCGGCGATGATCGGGCTGCTCACAGCCCTGCCGAAGACCCCGCTCTACGACCGGCTCAAGAAGGAGGGGCGGCTCAATACGCTGGAACACGCGAGCGAGAACACGCGCCCGAGCACCAACGTGGTGCCTAAGCTCATGTCCTACGACGCCATGGTCGACGCATACATCGAGCTGTACCGGCGTCTGCTGCGAGACCGGGAGATCGCCTTGCGCCTGAGGAACAAGCTGCGCTGCCTGTCTGCGCCCAACTACCGCGGCGGCTATCCTCTCAGCAAGGGGCTGCAGATCGTGTGGCGGCTGATCTGGAGGGGCATCCTGCCGGGCGGCCCCCGTCGCATCTGGTACTTTCTCACCACGATCCCTTTCCTACACCCATCCGCGATCGCGACCGTCATCTCCGATTGGATCACGGCGCTGTCCATGCGCGAGTTCGCCGAGCGCCGTCTCCTGCCCCACACGGCACACGCCACGATCGAAGCCGACGCCGAGTCGGTGGGCGCCGCCGTCGAGCCCTATCTCAGCCAAGGCAAGGTGACGCTGTCGCTGCGGCCAGGCGAGAATCCGCACCTCTCCGTGCGGCTGCGCGATCGGCTCGACGGCGCCGTCTTCAAGCGCGCCGCGCCGCACCTCGAGGCGTTTCTGCAGCACCAGCGGGCGAGCCTCACGCTGCGCATCGACGCGTTTCACGAGCGGCAGTTGCCCCCGTTCCAGCGTCTGCTCCGGCGCCTGGCGCGCTACGGCGATCGGGTGTCCATCGTCATCGACGAGCGCTTGCGTGCGGGCGTGCCGGTCGACTCATCCGTGTTCCATCTGGTGCTCGCACCGCAGGTGGAATGACGCACCCACGCTCCGGGGTCGGAGCGCAGGGTGCCGGCCGTCGCTCGAGCGCCTGCATTCGCCGAGGCTTTTGATCGACACTGCGTCCGCTCTCTGAAGCTCGGGGCGGCCCTCTCGCCGCCGTGGACGCGGACGGCGCGAGGCTTGGGTTCAGCCGCTGCGCACGCCGGACTGCCATAGCGTATGCAGGAGAAGATCCACATGGACTCGAGTGCGGACACGCCCGAGGCCGCGCGCGAGCGCGCCATCCTCGCGGCGATCGCCGGCGCGACTGCGAACGTCGACTGGATGACGAGCGACCGCATCGAGGCGCTCACCGGCGGGCACGGGATGCTCAACATGCCGGTGATCGCCATCGCGGACGCCCTCGCGGTGGAGCTGCTGCGCGGGGCCGACATCGAAGTCAAGTTCGCCAACGCGGTGCGGCAACCGATCGACGATCTGCTCGCCACCGCGATCGATGCAGCGCGCGCGGCCGGCGCCGACGGAGCGAACGCGGCGCTTCTCTCTGCGGCGCTGCTGTATCTCGCCGGCGCGCAGGCCCAGGTCGGCATTCCGGCGGGAAACCGCAAGCTCGGTGCGAGCGCCCGCATGATCGCAGGCGTCGACCGGTGCGGCGTGGCCGCCATCCCCACCGGGAAGAAGAACAACAAGATCTCCGGCTTTCCCGCGGTGCAAGCGATCTACCAGGCGATGCAGCAGAAGCGGTTGAGCCCGATCGACGGCCGCAACCTCCCACCGGGCGTCGGCGGCGGGCCGATCTACGGCCATAGCCGCCTGGGCGAGGACATCGTGTTTCCAGCGATGGCGGAGAACGGGGCGCGCATCGGCACCCAGGCCATGCTGGATGCATTCGCCGGCGCCGGGATGCCAACGCAACCCTTCACCGCTGCGCTGTTCGGCGCAGCGGCGATCCTGGAGATCATCCATCCGGATGCGGACGTGGCCGATCAATATGGCCCGTACGGGAAAGTAACCAGTGCGTTCGTGGCAGGGAGCAGCGCGGCTCGCACGGCGGGGCTACCGGAAGTGCTCCACGCGCGCGTGACGGGCGAGGAGTTCCCCACCGGCCGGCTGATCGGGGACCTCGGGCTGATCCTCAAAGATGTCGGCGGCCCGACGGTCATCGGCATGATGGCGCTGGACGAGATCCTGCAGGTGTTCGAGGAGCTCGCGCGCGTGACCGATCCGCCCTTGGGTCATCTGTGCGCCGATGCGGTGGTGGCGTTCAAGGCTCTGCTGCAGGAGGGCGCAACCCAGGATGGGGTGGCTGCAGCGCTGGCGAAGGCGCGCGGCGAAACGTCGATCGATCTCGATACGACGATGTTGTGCATGAACACCGTCGCGCGCAAAGCGAGTCAGGTCCGGCGTGGCCCGGTGAGCGAAACGCTCCTGCTCGCGTCGGAGCCGCGCCGCATGCACGCCCTGTACCGGCGCGCGGCGAAATCGTATTCCGAGCTGGCCGCCGGCAAGCCGCTCGCCGAAGTCGTGCGCGACCTGGACCGCGAGCGCCAAGCGACGGTCGAGGACGGGGTCAGCCGCTACTTCACGCGCAAGCTCGGCAAGCCCTGCGTGGTCGCGCTCACCAAGATCGCTCCGGGCGCGCGGCGCGCGAGCGCCAAGGCGCAGCGCTGGCTTGCCTTCGACCCGGACATCGACGCGGAGGTGACGCTGGACGGGGTCACCACGCGCCTGCCCGCCTTCGTGCACGACCTCGTTCCGAAGGTGGTGCAGGGACAGGCGGGCGAGATCGCTTGGGCGGTGACTCCGGTCGCGTTCGCCGTCGGGGAGCTCCTGCTCGCGGGGAACACGATCGTCAACGTGACGATTCCGGCGGCGATGGCGGCGGTGCTGGGAGTGCACTCGCCGGCCGAGGCTGCGGAAATGGCCGAGCGCGCCGCGTATGTGAGCGCCGGAATCCCCGGGGCGCGGGCACGCGCCGAGAGCGCGGCTAGGCTAGCGCGGCGGATCGCGACTGGCAGCGGCGAGCAGCGATGACCGCCCCTACGATTCTGATCCTCGCCCAGGTCGACGACGCGACCGGCGAGGTCTTGGAGGATATCGCCCAGCGCCTGCATAAGGCCGGCGCGCTCAACCTTCAGCTCCTCGCGAGCCTGGGAAAGAAAGGGCGGCCCGGGCACGTGCTGTTGATCGACGTGCCGGCCGAGAAGGAAGACGAGATCGGACTGCTGCTCGTCACCGAGCTAGGAGTCTGGGGCTATCGCGTGCTCGAGTCCCACCACCGGCACTTCGACATCCGGCTCGAATCGAGAGCATTGACGGTGCGTGCGAACGGGACCACGTTCGCGATGGAGATACGGTGCAAGACCATCGCCCGCGGCGGTGAGCTCCTCGCGATCAAAGCGGAGCACGATCAACTCACGCAGCTGCGCGACCGCCTCCAGGCGTTGGGGGCATCCGTCCCGCTTCGGCGTCTCCGCACACTCCTGGAGGCGAAGATGTGGACGGGCCGACACGCGGACGCACTGCACCTGGACCTGTGAGTGTTGCCCATGCCGCGCGCAGACCACCCCTGCGATGACAAGCCACCTCAGTTGTCAGGCGCATTGAGCAATCCAACAACCGGTTGCAGCGTCTATCCAAGCGGAGCCACCCAGTGACCGCTCGGGGGACAGATGCGGGGCAAGAGCGGTAGTGTGCCCGAGGACTCAGGTTCCCACCCGGTGGATCAGTTCCACCGGGTGAGGCGCAAGTACGTGCTGTCATCGGGGCGCGGCTCGGCGACGCGGTAGATGAGCTGGTCGTCGGCGAACTGCTCGTGCCGCTAGACTTCGCTGACAGCCGTCGTCGGCTTGCATGCCGCACCGAGCTAGACCGCTACCCGTCATGGCTCCTGCGGGGATACGGACGGCGATCGCGGGTCAGTTGAGGTCCTTTGATTTCCAGAACTTCGTGCCCGCGCCCGCTACTCCGGCTTGTAGACCGTTCGGAGTGAGCGTGTAGTAGTTCGCGTCGGCGATGACATTCTCGCCCGTTCCCGGCCCAACCGATTCGCCTTTCGCGCCCGCCTGAGCGACCGCCCCGCCGCCGGCGACCCAGCCCTCGTCCACGAACTTCTTCATGGCCTCCGGCGTCTTGAAGACGATCAGCGTATCGGTCTGCGCGGCCCCGGCCTGCAGGCCCGCGCTCGCTTGGGCCATGTCCATAAACGTGTGTGCTTTGGTGCGGTTGTCGTAAACAACGCCCTCGCCGCCGGCGCCGCCGACGATGAAGCTCAGGCCGTAAGTGGTGAAGACCGCGTAGCCGGGTGCTTTCGTGACGTCGCTTTGCAGCTTCGGCTCCGCCTTGTAGAACTTGTCGAGTGACCTCTGCGAAGCCTGGAGAACTTCAGATTGCTTGCTGAACTTCTCGGACGGTGACGGGGTTGCGCACGCCCCCACAAACAGCGCCAATGCAGCAACAGCGAGGATGTCATATCGCTTCATGGGGTGCTCCTTCCTTCTGGGCTGACTTCGTTGCCCGCACGGTTGTGCGGGACAGATGACGCTATGAGCGACGTGCGCTCAGTCCAGCGTCCGCTTCCACAACGGCGATCCTGGCCACTCGCTTGCGGCGAGTCATCGATCTTCCGAAACCCCCTACACAGTGCGACATCCACGAGAACCAGTCAAGTCGCGCATGCCGTGGTGACGGATTGCCGGGTGTCAGCTCCAAGCGTTTACCAGCAAGTGATGCGTGCGCTCGAACCCCGTCGTGGCAATGCCTGAACGATGCGAGGCTGCTCTTGAGGCCACCTCGATGCGAACCAAGCGCAGCGCGTCCGTGCCGCTCGCAGACAGAGTGCGATGCCAAGTCTGCTCACTTGTGGGAGACGATCGCAGACTGCGCGCTGGGCTCGAGAGGATGTAGCGTGCTGCGAGAGAAGCCGGCGCGCGCCAGCATGGCCTGAAGCTCGGAGAAGGTGTAGGCGTCGCCATCCGGGGTCAGCACCAGCATCGCCATCGCGAAGTTGGCGGGGAACGGCGGTGACACGCGGTCTTCGTCGGGGACGAACTCGACGGTGATGGCCATGCCGTCCGGCTCGAGCGCATCGTATACCTTGCGCAGGAACCCGACGCAGGCCTCCGCTCCGAAGTGATGCAGGAAATTCGGAATCAACACCACGTCGTAACGCCCGCCCAGGCCCACCTCGAACGCGTTGCCCGCAATCGTGCGGTAACGCTCCGACAGGCCCGCTTGCTGCGCGTTCTGCACCGCGACCTGGAGCACTTTCGACCAGTCCAGCCCGACGATCTCGGCGTTTGCAAAGCGCTTGGCCACCTGGATGCCGTACATCCCATGGCCGGCTGCGATGTCCAGCACCTTCAGCCTCGCATCGGCAGGCCTGTCGATCAACCGCGGCACGAGCTGCGTCTGGATGGCCATCATCGGGGCCATTGCGCGTGCGAACCGCACCCACTCGGCATGCTCCGTATCGGTCAGTCCCCCGTGCGACTGCGCGGTGCCGCCTCTTCTGACGGCGGCAGCCACATCCGTGTAAGCGTTGCGCAATGTCTCGGTGTGCAGGAACTCGAGTGTCCCGCCCATGTAGGCCGGCGAACGGCGGTTCAGGAATGTTGCGCTGTCCGGCGTGAGCGCGTAGCGGCCCGCCTGCTTGGTCAGGAAGCCGAGCACCGTGAGGTAGTCGCACAGCACGCGCATGCCCTTCAGCGACGCCCCGCAGTGCGCCGCGAGCTCGTCCGCCGCCGCTCGTCCTTCGGCGATCGCCGTGAACAAGTCGAACTCGAGCGCTGCGCGCAGGACCGCGGTACGCTGATAGCCGGACGCGGTGTCGAAGAACAGTTGCGGTGATGGTGCGTTCGCTGTCTCTGGCATGGCTGTGCTCCCGTTCCGTATCCTTGTTGTTCGCCTCAAGTGCGGCAAGGCCGTAAGATTACCACTCAAGCGGCTGCGACCCCGTCCGGCGCCGGGCCACCGCAGCGGAATCAACCGAAGGACTCAATGATGGCAGGCAAGACTCTGCGACAGATGCTCGACGCGGGACAATTCATCGTGGCGCCCGGCGTGTTCGAGATGCTCTCCGCGAAGATCGTGCAGCGGCTCGGGTTCGAGGCGCTGTACATGACCGGATACGGGATCTCGGTGTCGTATCTCGGCCAGCCCGACGCGGGGCTCGCCACCTACACCGACATGGTGAGCCGCGCGCGCACGATCGTGGAAGGCACTAGCGCACCGCTGATCGCCGATGCCGACACCGGCTATGGCGGCTTGCTCAACGTGCGGCATACCGTGCGCGGATACGAAGCAGCGGGTGTCCAAGCGATCCAGATCGAGGACCAGGAGATGCCGAAGAAATGCGGCCACACTCCCAACCGGCGCGTGATCCCGCTGCAGGACATGGTGCGAAAGATCGAGGTCGCCGTGGAGGCGCGCCGCTCGGACGACACGCTGATCGTCGCGCGCACCGATGCTCGGGCGGAATTGGGTCTGGAGGAAGCGATCCGCCGCGCGAACGCATACCGAAAGGCGGGTGCGGACGTGATCTTCGTCGAAGCGCCCGAAACCGAGGACGAGTTCGCGCGCGTCGGGCAGGAGGTCGATGCTCCGCTGCTCGCCAACATGGTGCCCACCGGCCGCTCGCCCATGCTGTCCGCGGAGCGCCTCAAGCAGTTGCGGTTCCGCATCGCGATCTATCCCACCGCGGGAATGGCCGCCGCGTGTGCCGCGATGGATCGTGCGTACCGCTATCTGCGCGGCCATGGCAGCCTCATCGGCGCGACGCACGAGACCTATACCATGCAGCAGCTGCACGAGCTTTCGGGCTTCCCCGAGGTCTGGGACTTCGAGCGCCGGCATGCGCAGCCCTGAACAGGCGGACCGCTCGGCTGCGCTTGACGGCTCGCGGCCCTCCGCAGTATAGAGACGGCAAGAGCTCGACGAGTCGCAGGCGTGCAAGATCTGCCTGCGGACCCTGTGAGAGAGAAGCCGAGGCAGTACCCGATCCACGCCCACCGGGAGGAGCCCAGCCAATGAAAGATTCGTGGACGCGCCGTGAGTTTCTGACCCGCGCCGGAGTAGCCGTCGCGGCCATCCAGACCTTCGAGAATCTCGACCCCTGCTGCGTGCTCGCGGCGGATGCCGACACGGCGGGAAAAGATCTCTTCGAGCTGAAACCGGTTGCGGACGGCGTCTATGCCGCCATCGCCGCACCGCGCTACAAAGTGAACTGCAACGCGGCCGTCATCCTCACCGACGACGGGGTTGTGATCGTGGACTCCCACTCCAAGCCCACGGCGGCCTACGCCCTGTACAAGCAGATCCAGGCGGTCACCCGGCAGCCGATTCGCAAGGTCATCAACACGCACTTCCACTGGGACCATTGGCAAGGCAACCAGGTGTATGCGGAAGCGAACCCGGACCTGGAGATCATCTCCTCGCAGCGCACGCTGGAGAACCTGACCGCTCCGAACGCCGGCTCGGGCGGCGTCGCCTTCATCGAGAAGCAGCTCAACAGCGTCCCGAAAGAGATCGAGCAGCTCAAGGCCGACATCCTGCGCGCGGCGAGCGCGGAGCAGAAGGCCCGCTTGGAGTCGAACCTGCAGCAGGCCGAAGCCTATCTCGACGAGCTGAAGCAGATGAAGCCGAGGCTGCCGAACCGGACAGTGGCGAGCTCGGTGAAGCTGAACGAGCGGGGGCGCGAGATCGAGATCCTGTTGCTCGGTCGCGGCCACACGGACGGCGACGTCTTCATCTACCTGCCCAAGGAAAAGGTCGTGGCGACCGGCGACGCGCTGATCGACTGGATGCCTTTCCTCAACGACGGCTATCCGGAGGACTGGGTGGAGACGTTGAACGCGCTGGAGAAGTTCGATTTCACGCGCGCCATTCCGGGACACGGCGACGTGCTCCCCAGAGAGCATCTGGCATTCTTCCGCGGCTATCTCGCCGACCTCATCGCGGCGGTGAAGTCCGCTTCGGCAGACGGGGCAAGCCTGGGCGAGATGAAGAAGGCGGTTGCGGATCGGCTCGCGCCGAAGTACGAGCAGGACATGTCGAAGTATCCGCTCGGCCAGTACCGGGATCGCATCGGCCTGAACGTCGAGATGGTGTATCAAAAGGTGGTCAAGAAGACGTGACGCGGAGAGCCGTCGTGGCGGCGCAAGAGCTTCCGGCGCTGTCGCCGCTCAAATAGCCGCACGTCAGATCGCCCGCGCGGCAGAGGGTCGACGCTCATGTGCCGACGGAGAGCACGCCCGAGCGAGGTCCCTACTTCACTTCAGCGAGAAGTCGACTCGGCTGCCGGGGAGCTTGTCGCCACCTTTTTCAGCATCTAGCTTGGGTGCGAGCAGGAACACGCGGCTCGCGGCCACTTGGTCTCCGCGGGTGACGAAGTCCTTGGTTGCCTGCGCGCGCTGGTTGGCCAGTTGCAGCAGGTCGTCGTCGGTGACCACGGTGTTGGTCAGCATCAGCTTCTCCATCTCCTCCTTCGGCAGGTCCTTCTGGAAGCCGAGGAAGGTGCGCGGCTTGGGAAACTTCGCCTCCTTGTAGGCGCGCTTGAGATACGTTTCGTACTCCTGCGGCTCGATCTTGACTTCATCCACGGACACGACCGACGAGCCCTTCTTCACCAGATCCTTGAGCTTCTGCGCCTTCACCTGCTGCTCGAAGCGAAGCTGGCGCAATCCCTCCCGGTCTTTGTTCGGATCGCTGCGACCGGTCGCGTCGAGCTTCAGCGCGGGCCGCTCGGACAGCGCCTTCTGCAGCTTGGCGAGCTTGTCGTCCGCCGCTGGAGTCAACGCCGCGCTGCCGGGCTCGAACGCCACGTAGGACAGCTCCGCCCCGCCGCCTCCGACCAACGAGCCGATGAGATCGAACGGCGCGGTGATCGCCTTCTCGATCAGATTGAAGATGATGTGAAGCACGATTCCGCTGATGCTGAATTTGGGATCGTCCAAGGAGCCGCTGATCGGCATGTTCACGTCGATGACGCCGTTTCGATCTTTCAGCAGCGACACGGCGAACAGTACCGGCAGTTTGGTGGCTGTAGGGCTGTCGACCTTCTCGCCGAAGGTGAGCTGATCGAGCGTGATTCGGTTGCTGGCGCTGAGCTTGCGGTTTTCGATCTTGTACGCGACATCGAAGGACATCTTGCCCTTCTCGATGGCGTAGCCGAGGTACTTGTCCGAGTAGGGGGAGAAGGGGCCGAGCTCGATGTCGCGCACGTCGGCTTTGATGTCGAGGAACGGCTTCTGCGCCAGCGGATTGATCTTGCCTTTGATCTCTACGGGGGCGGTCTTGGCGAAGCGTCCGCGCAGATCGACGTCGGCCGTGGTGTTCATCTCCGATGACAGCCCGGTCACAGTGCCGCCGATCTCGGTCAAGTTGGCGGAGTAGTTCGGCTTGATGAAGAGGTCGGTGAAGTTGACGTTTCCGCCCTGCAGCGTGACCTTCGCGATCGCGATAGGCGGTGGCGGCGCGGCGCGCGTCCCTTCAGCTCCTGCCGACGGTGGCTTGGCCGCTTTCTCACTCTTGGCCGGCGGAGGTTGTGCCGCCTGAGCGCCGGCCGTGGCCGCTTGGTCCTGCGGCTGGCGGGCGGAGCCGCCGGCCAAGATGTCCTGCACGTTCAGCCTCCCTGTGGGGTAGATGATCAGGCGCGAATAGAAGTCCGACAGCGCGATCTCCTGGATCTGCAACATGTAAGGTTGCGCGGCTGCAGCGCTCTCCTCCGGCGTGCCGAGCAGCCGCTTGCCGGCTGTAAAAGCGCGGTACGTGGTATCGATCCCATCGAAGTAGAGCGACTTCCACTTCAGGAAATCCTGGGATGTGGCCTTGTCTACAGAGGCGAAGTTGTTGATTCCTGCCGCGCCCTGGAAGCGAACCTTCATCGGGCCCGTCTCGGGCGAGGTGAGCTCCCACTTCCCACGCGCCAGCGCCTCGCCGCTTGTCACCAGGATGTTGAGCTTGTCCTCGAGGTAGGGTTGGAGCGAGATCAGGTCGATGCTCTGCACGTCGAGATTCAGGTCTGCGCTGAGCGGATCCATCCCGAACTCGCCCGACACGCTCACCCTCCCGCTCTTGTTGAGACCGACGGCAAGGGCGACGCTGGCCTTGGAACCACGGCGGTTGGACAGATTATTCACGCTGAGCTTGATCGGTTCCGCCACGTGCGTGACGGGCTGCGCCGGGACCTGATCGTCGAACGTCACGGCGTAACGATCGAGCGCGATCTTCTTCACCAGCCACTGCCACGTCTCGCCCGATGGCTTTGCGGCAGACTCCGGCGGCGCGGCCGCGGCGCTCTGCTGCTGCACCATGAGCCGAGTGAGATCGATCGTTCCATCCTTCTCGCGCGCAAGGCGCAGTCTGGC
>DATJVI010000103.1:0-93575 GCA_035501875.1 Burkholderiales bacterium | reverse complement strand
ATGGGTGGTGCCGTCGCGCCAGGGGCTCTTGAGCTGGAGCACGACTTGGCCGGCGCGATTGCGCTTGAGCCGCTCGTTGGCAATGGCCGGACGGGTGATATAGCGGCACAGGCGTTCGAGCTGCTTGCGTTGATGAGCACCGCGGTGTCATCGACGGCATGCGATAGTTGCCGAAGCCCTGGAGGAAATTGATGTAACCGAACCACGTCATGCACAACGCAACCCCGAGGACGATCAAGCGGTTGAATATCTCGACCACAAGCCGCAGCCTCCCCCTCATCTTCTCGACGATCGCCGACAGGTACAGATGGTCGCTGCGCCGCGTCGCGGCCGCGGCGCCGATGAAGATTCCGTAGACGAAGAACGTGCTGGTGACTTCTTGCAGCCAGAGCCAGGGATGGCCGATCGTGCGTGTCACCACGTCGCAGAAGACCGAGAGGGTGAACCCCGCGAGGGCAACGCCGCAGAGAATCATCGTGGTGGCTTCGAGCATGTCGAGAGCGGGCCATTTGAGATGGCGCTGGGTGTGCAGAACAAGCGCGCGGGACAGCCTCATCGAATCCTCCATGGACGATGGCCGCGGCTGATGAAAAGGCCGGCGCTGGCGGCCGGCCTTGTCTCCGCGCCACCGACGTCGCATCGATCACTTCACGGCGCGCACCAGGCCGAGGATCTGCACGGCGTGCGGACCGAGCTGCTTGGCGATCTTGTCCTGCAGCGGCTTCGCGATCCGGATGAAGCCCGACTTGTCGACTCTGACGAACTTGACGCCGACCTTCTCGAGCCTGGTCTGCGATTCGTGATCCAGCGCTATGGCCTTCGCCGGCTCGGTCTTGCCGACCTCGTCGGCGGCCGCCCGGACCCATTGCTTCTCGGTGTCGGAGAAGCTGTTCCAGGCCTTGTCGCTGACCCAGATGACGCCGTTGTTGGCCTCGTGCTCGGACAGCGACATGATGGGCGCGACCTCATAATGCTTGTTCGAGAGGTAGACGTTGATGCCGTTCTCGGCGAGGTCCACCACACCGGTCTGCAATGAAGTGTAGACGTCGCCGAACGGCATGTGAACCACCTGGGCGCCATAGCCCGGGAAGAGCGCATCCTCGGTGGGCGTCGCCTGGACGCGGATCTTGAGGCCCTTGACGTCGGCGATGCCGTGGATCTCTTTCTTGCTGTAGAAATCGCGCATGCCGAGCGTGATGAGCGTCAGCACGTGCGCGCCCTTTACCGTATCCGTGACCATCTTGCGGAAAGCGGCGACGACTTTGGGATCGGCGAGCGCCTTGGCGAGACGATCTTCGGAGCGGAAGATGAAATGGATCGAGAACACGCCGGCTTCGGGAGCGACCGTCGCCGCGTTGGCGGTCGAAGAGATGACGAAGTCGATGTCGCCGGTGCGGATCTTCTGGAGCGTCTGCGGCTCCTGGCCGAGCTGAGCGCCGGGGAACTGGTCGATCAGCATCGTTCCGCCGCTGAGCTCCTTCAGCTTGCTGGCGAAGGTATCGGCAGCGATCCCGTATCCCGTCGTGTGCGGCTGGTCATAGCCGAACGTGTCGTGCTTGGCATCGGCGGCGGTGGCGCCCGGCGCGCCCAAGGCAACCGACACGCTGAACAGCACGGTGGCGAGGGTCGAGCATGTCCGGTCCGACGTCATCTGCTTTCCTCCCTGTGGTTATTTGCGCGATGCAAGAACGCCTTGCCGGCCCCGGCGCGTCTCGATTGACCACAGCCCGGCCGCTTCCCTGCGCTGAGGCAGCTTTGGGAAGCCTGATGGACCGCATCTTCGCATCGGCGGGACGGATAGGGATGCCAACCGTATCACACGCCCTCGCCGGGCTCAACGCGGCGTGGTGAATTAGCGTGCGAGAGCCGGGAGAACCGGCAACGCTGGGAAGACCTGATCAGCCAAACGCGCCGCCGTCTCGGCCCTGCGCCGGCCGTTACAGGACCGACATACCCCGCGAGCTTTGCAAGCAGATGCGATCAGGAAATCATGTCCGCACTTCCCGCAGCGGGCACGGGCAAAGCCGTGGGCAAGAGTGCCGCGCTCGAGCTTGGTATGTGCGTCTTGGCCCTGCAACCGGACCTGTGGCGGGTGCAACGAAGGCTTGAGGGCGGCGAACTGATGCGGTCAATGACAGCGTCGTCGGTCGCCCGAACGTCATGTGAAGTCGAGCCGATGCGTCCCGACCGGTTTCCCAGCCTACGCCGGCCGACCCGACGCCTCGGCTTGAGGCGTCCCGCGACGCGTGATACGGTGCAGTTTCCTTTCCGTCGTCCGCACGTCCGCGGGCGAGGGGCAAATTCTTGAGGTCGATTCATGACTGATCTGTCGGGACACATTGCGCTTGTTACCGGAGCGAGCAAGGGCATCGGCCAGGCGTCGGCCATCGCGCTGGCCGGAGCCGGGGCCGACATCGTCGTGCACTACCACCAGAACCGCGAAGGGGCTCAGGCCACACGCGCGGAGATCGAGAGGCTGGGGCGCCGCGCGTTCGTCACCCACGCCGACGTGTCCGTTGCCGGCGAGGTCGATGCCATGCACGCCCAGGTGAATCAGGGGTTCGGCGCGCCCGACATCCTCGTGAACAATGCCGGGCTCGCGCAGCGCAAGGAACTGGACGAGATCGACGAAGCGGTGTGGGACCGGGTGATCGACGTGAACCTCAAGTCGGTGTTCCTGATGACCCGCGCGTTCCTGCCCGCGATGCGGCAGAAGCGCTGGGGTCGCATCGTCAACATCAGCTCGGGCGCTGCGCACGCCGCCGGTGCGGTGGGCGTGCACTACAACGCGGCCAAGGCAGGGATCGAGGGTTTGACGCGCGGATACGCGGCACGCATGATCAAGGAAGGGATCACCGTGAACGCGGTCGCCCCGACGTTCATCGACACGGGCGGCGAGCGAGACAATGCCGCGCGCGCCAAGCAGGTGCCGATCGGGCGCACAGGCCGTCCCGAGGAGATCGCCGAGGCGGTGCTGTTCTGTGCCAAGACGGAGTACATCACCGGCCAAGTGATCGTGCTCAACGGCGGTTTGTACTTCCGGTGACCACCGGTTTCGCGCCAAACGCGAAGGCGCGTGAGGGGCAAAACCTAAGATATGCCACCGCGGAGACGCCAACTCGCTCGGTAGGTCACGCAATGCCACGCGACGCACAAGACGCTGCCGCGCCTTGAGTCGGCGGAGATGGCCGCGGCCCGACGTCGGCAGTTGGACCTGCCCCCGCATGTTGCGGCTGCGCTTGGACACTCAGCGGTCGAGGCCGCTGCAAGGGGTACTTCCATCCAGGGGGACGAACGAAGAGTCGAACGGTTGGACTTTCTATCCGTTGCTTCACGCTTCGCCCGCCCAGCCTTGGCGGGGCGGAAAGCTGGTTCCAGTCGACAAGGCGGCCAACTTCAGCATTGACCTGAAAACTGCCAAAGGCCTCGAGCGCTCCATTCCGTAGTCGATCGAGGTTCGCGCCGGCAGTTGGGTGCAATGAGACTAGCCCGGATATTTCATGAGGGACTCGGGATGATGGCGAGGCGAGTTCCGAGCCAGTTGTGGCTCGACCCTCGCAGCCAATAGCCATGACTATTGGCAAGAGGGGCATGCTGCAAATGGCCGGAAATCGACCGCCAGCGCCCGAGTAGCCCGGCGCGAACAAATCGTACCCGCCGCGGATCTACCGCAGGCCCCATGCATCGGGAATCTCGCCATATTTGGGGGCGTCTTCATGAAAGATCCGGGCTAGGGCTTCCCGAGGACGGCCGGGCGTCATCGCTGGCGCAAACCCTCGAGAGGCTGACGCCGCGCATCGCGATCGCGGGACTTCGATTCGCGCAGCCGCAATGAACTGGATCACCATCGGTTGGCCCATGGTGGCCGCCGTCTGCCTTACGCTGGGCTTGATGGAATTGCGCATCGGCCTGGCTCGGCCCCGGGACACGGCACGTGTGCTGTTTGCCCTGACGGCCTTCGCGGTAGCAGCGGTCTGCGGGCTGGAGCTGGCGATGATGTGCGCGGACAGCGCAGCACAGTTCCAGACGCTGCTGCGCGTGCTGGATGTCGCGGCGGGAGTGATGATCGCATCGGTCGCCGCCTTCATCTGGGTCTACTTCCGTTCCGGAACGTGGTGGCTCGCGCTGGCGGGGCCCGGCTTGTATGCCGCGTCATTGATCTTCGACTTCATTCCCGGGTCGAGTCTCGGCTATCTCGAGCTCACCGGGCTCAGAACCGTGGAGACGTTCGGCGGCGCGTCCTATCGAGTGCTGGAGGGCGTGACCAACCCCTTGATCGTCCTCCCCTACGTGGGAATCCTGATGCTGCTGGCGTTCGTGGTGGACGCGTCGGTGAGACTGTGGCGCCGCGGCGGGCGCCGGCGTGCTGCCATCATCGGGGGCAGCGTCGCGTTCTGGGTCTTGGCCGCCGGCGCGCACTCGGCGTTGATCGAAACGGGCATCTTGCGCATGCCCCATCTGGTCAGCGTGACCTTCCTGGTGATCCTGCTGGCGATGGCATACGAGCTGACCGCTGACGTCTCCGCCGCGGCGCGGCTTGCCCGCGAACTGCAGGAAAGCGAGCGGCGCATGGAGCTTGCCAGCGCCGCCGCCGGGCTCGGAATGTGGACCTGGGACTTGGTCCGCAGCGATGCCTGGGCCACGGGCAGGGCGCGCGCGCTGCTCGGCGTCTCGGAGACCGAGCGCTTGTCCCTGGAGCGAATCATCGACGCAGCGCATCCCGACGACCGCGAGCTCTTGCGGCGCGCGATCGACAGCTCGCTCACGGACGACCGCGATCACGAGGTCGAGTATCGCGTGCAGCTTCCAGACGGCCAGACGCGCTGGATCGCGGCCCGCGGACGGGCCGAACGCGATTCGACGGGCAAGCCGGCCCTCCTGCGCGGTGTCGTGCTCGACGTCTCGGCCCGGCGCGGCTCCAAGCTACAGCTGCAACAGCTGCAAGGACAGATCGCCCACGCCAGCCGGGTATCGATGATGGGGCAACTCGCTTCGGCGCTCGCGCACGAGCTCAACCAACCGCTCGGCGCGATCCTGCGCAACGCCGAGGCGGCGGAGCTTTTCCTGGAGCATGATCCGCCGGATCTTGCGGAATTGCGCCCGATACTGGCCGATATTCGCGCCGACGACCAGCGCGCACGCGACGTGATCGAGCGGCTGCGCGCGCTCCTCAAGCGACGCAGCATCGAGCCGCGCGCGCTGGCGATTTCCGATTTGTTTGGCGGCCTCGCCACGCTCGCACGCGCGGATGCAGCGGCGCGCCGCATCACGCTCGACATCGAGTCCGCGTCCGGCCTGCCGACGGTGATGGGTGACGTGGTGCACCTCCAGCAGGTGCTGCTCAACCTGGTGCTCAATGCGATGGATGCCGTCGACGGGACGGCGGGCAGCTCGCGCCGCGTCGTGGTGCGGGCGCAGCATGACAGGCGCGCAGTCGAAGTGGAGGTGAGCGACTCGGGGCACGGCATTCCGCCCGAACGGCTCGGCTTGGTCTTCGAGCCCTTCTTCACGACCAAGGCAAACGGCATGGGCATCGGGCTCGCCATCTCGCGCACGATCATCCAGGCGCACGGCGGGCGCATCTGGGCGGAAAGCCCTGGGGCTGAGGGGGCGACGTTCCGATTCACTCTGCCCACGGTGGACGCAACGTCCGCGTCGTGAGCGAACCTGCGCCCGTGATGTGCGTCGTCGACGACGACGCTTCGTTCCTCGCGGCCGTCTCGCGTCTGCTGCGCGCGGCGGGCTACGCGGTGCAGACCTTCTCCTCGGCAGAGCAGTTTCTCGCCCAGCTCGCCGACGCGCCCGGATGCCTGATCGCAGACTTGCGCATGCCCGGCATGAGCGGTCTCGACCTGCAGCGTTCGCTGGCCGGCAACGCGCTCGCGCCGCCGGTGATCTTTCTCACCGGACAAGGCGACATCGAGACGAGCGTGCGCGCGATGCGGCAGGGCGCCGAGGACTTTCTCACGAAGGACGCATCGAAGGCCGCGCTGCTCGAAGCGGTCGAGCGCGCGCTCACCCGCGACGCTCGCCAGCGTGCGCAGCGCGCCCGCATGCACGAGTTGCGCGCCCGCTTCGATGCGCTCACGCCGCGCGAGCGCGACGTGCTTCAGCATGTCGTGCAAGGAAGGCTCAACAAGCAGATCGCCGGCGACCTGGGCATCGGCGAGCGGACCGTGAAGCTGCACCGCACTGCCATCACCGCCAAGCTTCGCGTGCGTTCGGTTGCCGAGCTCACGCGTCTCGTGCAGGAGGCTGCCGTGCTCGAGCAACGTCCTCCCACCTTCCCGAAAGGGCAGTAGCAAGCTCGACGCTCGAACGCTACGCTGATTCCCCCAGTGGACTTGGCTGGGACGAGCGCTAACAGGCGTCAGGGCAAGGACCGATGCGGATACCGATGCCGGGTAGTGCGGGGGGACCTTATCTCTGCTCGCTGAGAAATATGTCTGTATGCTACAGATCGAATGCGCTGCAAGCCGATTTGTAATGTTGCTGCAAGAATCACAATGGGCCCGAGTATCGATCTCGTCGCGCTTGATCTAGATCAAAGGGCTCTGGTGGTTCCTGCTATCCAATGGCAGCCGCTTCACTCCCAACGGTCATTTCGACGCTTTTTCAGCTTCCCTACAGCTGCTTCAATAGAGAGGACAGAGGCCATTCGATGCAAAAGCCCATGAAGCCCCTGGCCGCGCTCGCGGCTTTCGTCCTGACCATGGGAGCATTGCTGCTTGGATTCGCTGCGCCGACCGCGCACGCACAGAACGCCCCGAGTTCGAAGCCCAACATCGTCTTCATCCTCGTGGACAACGTGGGTTGGGGGGGATTTTGGCGTTTACGGCGGCACCACGACCACGCCGCGCATCGATCAGTTGGCGCGCGAGGGGAGCCGCTTCAACAACTACAGCGTCGAGGTCCAGTGCGCGCCGTCGCGCTCGGCCATCATGACCGGGCGCATGTCGGTCCGCTCCGGAACCTACAAGGTGACGTTTGGACTCCCCTACGGTCTGGCGCCGTTCGAGTACACGATTGCCCAACTGCTGTCGGACGCGGGCTATGCCACCGCGCTGTACGGGAAATGGTACCTCGGCGATGTTCAAGGGCGCCTGCCGAACGATAAAGGCTTCGACGACTGGTGGGGGATTCCGAACTCATGGGACGAGGCCGGGTACACCTCTTACCCGCTCTCCAAGGAATCGGGGATGAAGCCCCCCATGATCTTGGAGGGCAAGAAGGGTCGGCCTTCCACTCCGGTGATGCGGCTCGATTTGAAGGTTCGCGGGATCGTGGATCAGAAATACCTCATTCCGAAGACCATCGACTCTATCAAGCGGAATGCGGCCGCGAAGAAGCCGTTCTTCGTTTACCTGGCCTATTCGGAAATGCATCCGCCTGTTGTGGTGAACCCGGACTTTGCGGGCAACTCGCCGCAGCGCGGTGGGGTCTACTCCGACCTGCTTGGCGAGATGGACTTCCGTGTCGGACAAATCCTCGATGCGATCAAAGAGGCGGGCATCGACGACAACACCCTTGTGGTCCTCACCAGCGACAATGGGTCGGCCCCCAGCATTCCTGTTGCCCCGGGCGGCTCGAGCGGGCCCTGGCGCGGCGACTTCTTCACTCCACCGTTCGAAGGCAGCTGCCGAACGGCTGGCATGGTTCGCTGGCCCGGCCACGTGCCGGCCGGAATCGTCACCAACGAGATGCTCGCCGCCGTGGACTGGCTGCCGACGCTTGCCGGCATCGCAGGTGCGCCAAATCTCGTCCCCAAGGATCGCCCGATCGACGGCATCGACGCCTCAGCGTTCATGCTGGGTAAGAGCCAGACCACCGGGCGTGATTCTTACATGCTCTTCGGTCTTGACGGCGGACTGATGTCGATCAAATGGAAGATCTACAAGGCGGTCTTCCGCTATTCCACGGGACTCGAGGAGCCCATCATCCAGCCGCAGTTCCCCATGATGTACGACCTGAGCGGCGATCCGGGCGAACACGTCAACCTCTTTGCTACCAAGCTGGACAACAGTTGGATCTTAGAGCCAATGCTGCGCGAAGTCTTCAAGTACGAGATGAGCGCGAGGAAATATCCGAACATCAAGCCCGGCGAAGACTTCAAGGGCTATCCGACGAAGTGAGGAGCGGACGCCGCCCTCACGTGGGGCTCACGCCGCGCCAGTTCGCTGAGAGCGAGAGAGCCCCGCCGCATCGCATTGAAGGCAATGCTACCTGGATGGCCGCTTAAGGCGGCCATCCAAGTCAGCCAACGCATTTGATGACGATCAACTCCGCGTCTGACCGAATACCCATCCTTATTCGTTGCATCCGCCCCGAGAAGGAGAGCCCACGATGAAGCGCTGCGCTGCGAAGTTCCTTCTATCACTGATCGCCGGAGCAGTACTGGCGCCGTTGGCGACCGCGCAGCAGATCACTGGAACGCCTGGTTCGCCCAGCGCCACGACGACGATCCCCGGTAATCAATTGCCGCCGCCTCCGCCGGCGTTCGGCGGCGTGATCAAGGAGAACGCCAAGGATTCGAAGCCGTGGTGGCCACCCAGGGTAGTGCCACCGAAGGGTGCGCCCAACGTGCTGCTGATCATGACCGACGACTCGGGCTACGGCGTGCCGAGCACGTTCGGCGGCGTCATTCCCACGCCGGCGCTCGATCGCGTCGCCAAGGGCGGCCTGCGCTATACGCAGTTCCACTCGACCGCGCTGTGCTCACCCACGCGGGCGGCGATCATCACCGGCCGCAACCATCACGCAGTGGGCTTCGGCATCATCAGCGAGATGGCGACCGGCTATCCGGGCTACGACTCGGTGATCGGTCCGGAGAACGCGACGATCGGCCGGATCCTCTCCGACAACGGCTACGCCACGTCGTGGTTCGGCAAGAACCACAACACGCCATCGTTCCAGTACAGCGCCGCGGGTCCGTTCGACCAGTGGCCGAGTGGAATGGGCTTCCAGTACTTCTACGGCTTCATGGGCGGCGAAACCGACCAGTGGACGCCGTACCTGTTCCGCGATCACACCCCGGTGTATCCGTGGATCGGCAGGAAGGACTACAACTTCGTCACCGACATGGCGGACGAAGCAATCCGTTACATGAAGGAGCTCAACGCCTCGGCCCCCGAGAAGCCGTTCTTCGTCTACTACGTGCCCGGCGCGACGCACGACCCGCACCAGCCGACCGAGGAGTGGATCGAAAAGATCAGCAAGATGCATCTGTTCGACGAGGGCTGGGAGAAGCTGCGCGAGCAGATCTTCGCCAACCAGAAGCGTCTCGGCGTGATCCCGCCGGGGACGCAGCTCACGCCGTGGCCAGATTCGCTGCCGCGCTGGGACTCGCTCTCCCTGGTGCAGAAGAAGATCGTCATTCGCGAGGTGGACGTGTTCGCGGCCTACACCGCCTACAACGACCACGAAATCGGCCGCGTGATTCAAGCGGTCGAGGACATGGGCAAGCTCGACAACACGCTCATCATCTACATCGACGGCGACAACGGCACGAGCGCCGAGGGCACGATGATGGGCACGCCGAACTGGATGACTGCCGCCAACGGTGTCCTCCAGCTGCCCGAGATCGAATATCTGCGCTACTACGAGTCGTGGGGCTCCGACAAGACGTACCCGCACATGGCCGTGCCGTGGGCGTGGGCGTTCGACACGCCGTTCAAGTGGGTGAAGCAGATCGCCTCGCACTTCGGCGGCACGCGGCAGGGGATGGCGATCTCGTGGCCCGGCCACATCGACGGCCCGGGCGGCATCCGGTCACAGTTCCACCACGTCATCGACATCGTGCCGACGATCCTCGAAGCGGCGGGGATCGAAGCGCCGGACAGGGTCGACGGGATCAAGCAGAAGCCGATCGAAGGCGTGAGCATGGTCTACACGTTCGACAAGTCCAACGCCAACGCGCCGTCGAAGCGCGCTACGCAGTACTTCGAAATGATGGCCAACCGCGGCATCTACCACGACGGCTGGTACGCCTGCACGACCCCCCCTGTGCCACCCTGGGTGCTCGGCACGAAGCCGCTGCCCCCGGTCAACGAGTACAAGTGGGAGCTCTACAACATCGCCGAGGACTACTCGCAGGCCAACGACCTCGCGGCGAAGATGCCCGACAAGCTGAAGGAGATGCAGGCGCTGTTCCTCACCGAGGCCGTGAGGTACCAGGTCCTCCCGATCGATAACTCGGTCCTGCCGCGCCTGCTCACGCCGCGGCCAAGCGCAACGGCAGGCAGGACGGTGTTCACCTATACAGGCGAGAACGTTGGCATTCCGGTCGGCAACGCGCCGAACCTCCTGGATCGGGACTACACGATCACCGCCGAGATCACGGTGCCAGAAGAAGGCGCGCAGGGCATGATCGCGACGATGGGCGGGCGCTTCGGCGGCTATGGTCTCTACTTGCAAAGGGGCAAGCCGGTATTCGTCTACAACCTGCTCAACCTCAAGCGCTACCGCTTCGAGGGCGGGGTCGGCGCCGAAGACTGGCTCGGCAAGTCGCTTTCTCCCGGCAAGCACACGCTCGTCTTCGACTTCAAGTACGACGGGCCGGGCCTTGGCAAGAGCGGCACGGGGGTGCTCATGGTCGACGGCAGGGTGCTCGCGCAGCAGAAGATGGAGCACACGATCCCGTTCATCATGGCGCTCGACGAGACTCTCGACATCGGCCTGGACACCCGCACGCCGGTCGACGAAAGCTACGAGCTGCCGTTCAAGTTCACCGGAACGATCAACCAGGTCACCTACAAGTTAGGGCGCGAGCAGCTGACCTCGTCCGATCGCGAGACGATGCAGCGCGCCGTCGCAGCCGCGCGCGACACGCCGACGCAATAGACGCAGCGCCTGCTGCCCGGAGTAGTCATCGCCGCCGGCGACCTGGCATCGGCGAGCGGACCGTGGAGCTGCACCGCACGGCCATCACCGCCAAGCTTCGCGTGCGTTCGGTTGCCGAGCTCACGCGCCTCGTGCAGGAGGCTGCCGTGCTCGAGGAACGTCGTGCCACCTTCCCGAAAGGGCAGTAGCAAGCTCGACGCACGAGCGCCACGCTGATGCGCCCATTGGAATGGATTGACGCGAGCGCTTGTCAGGCCACGACCGAGCTGGATAGCGGATCTGCGCATTGCGGGGTTCGCACGTCCACTCGATCGGCATATGCCTTTTCGCAGATCGAGCGCAAGGCAAGGGTCTTGTAAGGGTACTGAAACAATCACAACTCGGCCGAGTGCTAATCTCGTCAGCCCTGATCGAGATCAACTTGCGTGCCCGTGATGCGATGTAGTTCAATGGCGAGCAGTTGAGTCCAGACGGTCAGTTCGAGACCCTTGAAGCCTGCATGTATTCGAGGAGACCGTTCCATGCAAGAGCTGATCATATCCTCGACCCCGCTCGCGGCCCGTGCGTTGGGGCCGCACCTCACTTGGCCGCGGCCCAGGCGGGCAGCCCAAGCCATCTATTGATGACTGTATCGACTAGAACGAAAGTGGCATTCGCTTTCCTTGCGAGACAGGAGTACTGGAGCTCGCCCTAGATCTCTTAGAGCAACGTGGAACATGAGACTCGTTCTGCAAGAGCCTGGAAAGGAGACCGCACATGAAAAGAAATCCGCAGATGAGCGCTAGAACAGTGGTGACGGCTTTCGCCTTGAGCGCAGCACTGGTCGCTGCATTCGCCGCACAGACAGCGAGTGCACAGAACACCTCTTCGAAGCCCAACATCGTCTTCATCCTGGTGGACAACGTCGGGTGGGGGGATTTCGGCGTTTACGGCGGCACAACCGCCACCCCCCGCATAGACAAGCTGGCGAACGAGGGGATCCGGTTCAACAATTACAACGTCGAGATCCAGTGCACGCAGTCGCGCTCGGCGATCATGACCGGGCGCCACCCGATCCGGTCCGGCACCTGGTCGGTCGTTCCCCCGGCGGGCGGGAAGTTCGGGTTGACACCGTGGGAGTACACGATCGCCAAGCTGCTCTCCGACGCCGGCTACGCGACCGCGTTGTACGGCAAATGGCATCTGGGCAACACGCAGGGTCGCCTGCCGAACGACCAGGGCTTCGACGAGTGGTGGGGGATTCCCGACAGCTGGGATGAGGCCGCGTACACGACCTATCCGCTCTTCAACGCCATGGTGAAGAAGGTCCTGGCCGAGAAGAAGGTGCCCGAGCTGCTCGACCTCCCTCCCCACATCCTGGAGGGCCGCAAGGGCGAGCCGTCCAAGATCGCGATGCCTCTGGATATGAAGGTGCGGCCAATCGTCGACGGACAGTATCTCATTCCGAAGACCATCGACTTCATCAAGCGGCAGGCGGCGGCCAAGAAACCCTTCTTCGTCTACCTCGGCTATTCCGAGATGCATCCGCCCGAAGTGTGCAACCCCGACTTCGTCGGCAAGTCTCCGTTGCGCGGGGGAATGTACGCCGACTGCATTGCCGAAATGGACTACCGGGTCGGGCAGATCCTCGATGCCATCAAGGAGGCCGGCATCGATGACAACACCATCGTGGTGCTCAGCAGCGACAACGGGCCGGTCACCGGCGCCGCTGGTAGCTCAGGCGGCTCCACCGGGCCGTATCGCGGCAACATTTACTGGGCGCCCTTCGAGGGCAGCATGCGTGTGCCTGCCATGGTGCGCTGGCCGGGCAAGGTGCCCGCGGGCATAGTAACCGAGCAGATGCTGGCGGCGGTGGACTGGCTGCCGACGCTTGCCGGCTTTGCCGGTGCGTCGAATCTAGTGCCGAAGGACCGACCCATCGACGGCAAGGACGCTTCGGCCTTCATGCTGGGCAGGAGCCCCACGACGGGCCGGGACTACTACATGTTCTTTGGCAGCGACGGCCGGCTCATGTCGGTCAAATGGATGTATTACAAGATGGTTCTTCGTTACAACCGCGGCCCGGGACCCGAGGCCATTAACCATGGCTTCGAGGAGCCGATCCTCCCGCAGTTCTTCGATCTCTCCAGCGACCCGCACGAGGACTACAACCTCTGGAACGCGACGCTCACCATGGGGTGGGCGTATTTCCCGATGCTGGAGATCATGGGCGCATACGAGAAGAGCGTGCGAGAGTACCCAAACATCATGCCGGGTGAGGAGGACTTCAAGGGCTATCCGAGGAGGTAAGGGGCCTTGCCTGGAGCGCGGATTGGGCCAGAACCTTCATGTCCATGATCCCTGCACCCGCGCCGAGCCGCCAGTCGACTAGTTCAAAAACCGGAGAGGTGACCTATGCGTTCTAAACTCATCGTCGTAACAGGCGGATTACTAAGCATGGGCCTCGCCGTGGGATCTGCATCACCCGCATTCGCAGAGAAGAACCCGCTGCGCGACGCCTACTTCGGCGAAACGCACGTGCACACGAGCTGGTCGTTCGACGCATTCATCTTTGGCAACCACATGACCGGGCCCGACGATGCCTACAAGTACGCGAAGGGCGAGACGATCAAGCATCCTCTAGGCTACGACGTCAAGATCACCACCCCGCTCGATCGGATGGGCGTCACCGATCACTCCGAATATGCAGGTGTGGTGCGATTGTCCAACGATCCGAGTTCCTCGATCAGCAAACTGCCGATTGCCAAGGAGCTGATCGTCAGGGCGCCGGCGGATATCCAGAGAATCTACCTCTGGCTGGGCGAGTCGATGGTCAAGATGCAGCCGATCAAAGCCCTGGTCGACCCGCAGGTTGCGGGCACGGTGTGGAAGGCAATAACGATGCGGCCAATGCGGCGAACCAGCCCGGCAAGTTCACGGCGTTCTGTTCCTACGAGTGGACGTCCACTCCACGCGCCCAGAACATGCACCGCAACGTGTTCTTCAAGGATTGTGCGAAGGTGCCTCAGATGCCGTTCAGCTCGCTCGATTCGCAGGCACCCGAGGACCTGTGGGACTGGATGGACGGCCAGCGCAAGGCGGGCAACGAGCTGCTCGCGATCTCGCACAACGCCAATCTCTCGAACGGCATCATGTATCCGACGGAGGTCGACTTCAAAGGCCGGCCGATCGACAAGGTTTGGGCCGATGCGCGCGATCGCAACGAGCGCCTCACCGAGATCAAGCAGATCAAGGGGGCGTCGGAGACGCATCCGCTGCTGTCGCCCAACGACGAATTCGCCAACTATGAAGTCCTGACCTACCTGCTCTCCGATCCCGCGGGAGTGTTCCCGAGCATCCCCGGGAGCTACGTGCGACAGGCCCTCAAAGACGGCATCGCCATGCAGCACGCGCGCGGTTACAACCCATACAAGATGGATGTCGTGGGCGGATCGGACTCGCACAACACGGCGGTTCCCTACCGCCAGCAGAACTTCTTCGGCGGGCACGCTCACGTGGACGGCCTGGTTCAGACGCGCATGTCCGGCCAGCTCTTCGCCGGCCTGGACACGCGTTACGAGAACCCTGCCGGCCTCACGGGCGTGTGGGCGGAGGAGAACACGCGCGCTTCGCTGTTCGAAGCGATGCAGCGCAAGGAGACCTTCGCCACGAGCGGCCCGCAGATCCGCATCCGGTTCTTCGGCGGCTGGGAATATGCTCCAGAGGTCGCCAAGCAGAAGGACTGGGTCAAGACCGGATACGCGAAGGGCGTGCCCATGGGTGGCGATCTGCCCGAGCCGAAGGCGAAGGCGCCCTCGTTCGTGGTCTGGGCGTTAAAGGACCCGACCTCGGGCAACCTCGACCGCATCCAGATCGTCAAGGGCTGGGCGCAAGACGGCCAGTCGTTCGAGAAGGTATATGACGTGGTGTGGTCGGGCAACCGCAAGCCGAACCGCTACACGGGCAGGGTGCCGCCGGTCGGCCGTCCTGGTGCTCGTCGCCGGCATAGATGCCACGGCCTGCCCGATCTGCTTGCGTGCGATGAAGCTCGCACCCGCCCAACAGATGATGGCGGCGGACCGCGCAGTGCTGGCCGTGCCGGAGATGGACGGCGGCCGACTGCGGGTCATCGCCGTGATCAAAGGCGGGGGCGCCGCCGGCGAAATCATCCCCGCGGAGACGCATCGGGTGGACGCAGCGACCATGCACAGCGCTCGCCCGGTTCTCATGCTCCAGAGCACCCTCTCGCCGATGTGGCTCAGCATGGGCAGCGTCGGCAGCGAGTACGGCGATTGGCTGAGCAAGGTGGCGGCCGCCACTCCCGATTCCAACGCGACCGATGCGCAATGGCAGCAGCATGCGGCGCTCGCGCTGCCCTATCTAGACAGCTCCGAGCCGCTCGTTGCCGGCATGGCTTATGGCGAGCTTGCGCGTGCGCCATACCCTGCTCTGCGCAGCCTCAGGCCAAAGCTCGATGCCGACAGGCTGGCCCGGCATACCGACGACCCCTCCCGGCAGCAGGTGTACACCCTGCTGCTCGGGATTGCGGGCGGCGCGCGCGACGCGGAGGACCTCGAGCAGCGCCTCGACGCCGCCTGGCTCCAGCACAACGACGCGAATCTCGCGGCGATGCTCGCCGCCGATCTCGAGCTGCGCGGGCCCTCGCGCGTGTCGTGGATCGAGAAGAGATATTTCGCCGATTCCAGCCGTACGTTGCCCGAGCTGGAGAATGTTCTGCTCGCGCTTTCCGTTCAGGGCGCTGCCGACGCCGCGGTGCCGCGCCAGCGCGTGATCCAGGCCTATCGGTTCTTCATCCGACAGCACAAGCCCATGGCGGCCCTCGTGGCCTCAGACCTCGCGCAATGGGGCTATTGGGATGCCGTGCCGGAGTACGTGAAGCTGCTCCACTCGAATGCGGTTCGGGACCCTGGCTCCCGCTATGCGATCCTTGTCTACCTCAAGCAAAGCCCGCGCGCGGACGCGCAGGCGGCGGTGAGCTCGCTGAGCCACTAGGCGGGGCAGGGAGGCGATCGGTGAATCACCGGCCGCCGGCGATCTGGTCCGTACGGCTTCTTAAGGTCAGGTACAGCGCGGCGAGCCAAGCTTGGCCGCGCGTTGCCCATGGGTGGTGGTGTTCTGCTTTGGTCTGCTGCACGGGTTCGGATTCGCCAGCGCCCTGAAGGACATCGGCCTTCCGCGCAGCGGCATCCCGCTCGGACTGTCTTAGTTCAACTTCGGCGTCGAGCTCAGCCGATTGCTGCTACCGTACGGAATCGGCAGTATGGCGACGTCGGGGATGTTTTAGCGCATGGCCGCTTCTTGAACGAAGGGATTGTCTTTGCTGGCGTCTCCACCTGCCCCGGACGATGAGGGGCGTGCAGGCCTGATCGGCCTCGCGCTCACTTCGTTCGCCGTCGGAGCCTGCGCTGGCCTGGTGGGGGCCGTGTTCCGTCTGACGTTGCAGTCGATGGAAGCTGCGCGCGGCGTCGTCATCCATTGGGCGCACGGCGACGCTGTTCTGGGATTCGTACTCGTCGTCGGCGCGGCCGCATCGATGGCCGGGCTCGCCGCCTGGATGGTCCGCCGGTTTGCCCCAGACTCGGCCGGGAGCGGGATCCCGCAGATCGAGGTGATCATCGGCACGGGGAAGCTTCCGGAGTCGCCGTTGCGGCTGATCCTGGTGAAGTTCATCGGCGGTGCGCTCGCCATTGGGGGCGGGCTGGCGCTGGGGCGCGAAGGGCCGAGCGTGCAGATGGGCGGGGCGATCGCCCAGCTCCTCGGCAAGGCCTTCCGCCGCAGCGCCACCGACTGTCGCGTGCTGATCGCCGCCGGGGCGGGGGCCGGACTGGCAACGGCATTCAACGCACCGATCGCGGGCGCAGTGTTCGTGCTCGAGGAGCTGGTGCGGCGCTTCGAGCCGCGCATCGCGGTGGCGGCACTCGGTGCATCCGCCACGGCGATCGCCGTGGCCCGAGTCCTGCTCGGGCAGGCTCCGGATTTCCACGTGCCGGCCCAAGGCTATCCGGGATCCGGCACGCTGGTGGTGCACATCGCGCTTGGCCTGGTCGCGGGCCTGTCCGGAGCGCTCTACTGCGGCGCGATCCTCGCCGCCTTGCGCGCAGCTGCGGCCTTCGAGCGCTGGCCGCACTATGTGCGGGCTGCGGTGATCGGGGTTGGTGTGGGTGTCGTCGGCTGGTTCGCCCCGGGCCTCGTCGGCGGCGGGGAAGGCGTCACGCAACGGATGCTGGACGCAAATGCGGCTGGTATCGCGGTTGCCGGCGTGTTCGTCCTGCGCTTCGCGCTGGGTGCCGTTTCCTACGCGGCGGGCACGCCCGGCGGCCTGTTTGCACCGATGCTCGTGCTCGGTGCGCAGGTGGGCGTGCTCTTCGCCCTGCTGTGCACGCCGCTGTTCGGCACGTTCATGCCATCCGCAACCGAGCTGGCGATCGTGTCGATGGCCGCGTTCTTCTGTGCCGTGGTGCGCGCCCCCCTCACCGGCATCGTCCTGGTCACCGAGCTGACCGCTAGCTTCACGCTCCTGCTGCCCATGCTTGGAGCATGCTTCGTCGCGATGATCGTTCCGGCGCTGCTCGGCGTCGAGCCGATCTACGACTCGCTGCGCAACCGCCTCCTGCGCGCGGCGCCATTCAAACCTGAGCGTTGAGGGAGGGCCGCCGAGCTGAACCGAAAAAAGCGGAGCTCCAGGTTGAGCTAGCCCGGATATCTGCGGCCCACAGGGGACGCGGTCACTGCTGGGGACGGTCGAGGACTCGCACCTGTTCGGCGATGTCCTGGCTCAGCCGCGTGACCGCGCGGCTGTGCGCGGCGGCGAGTGCCTCGTAGCCCTTCTCGCGCGCGGGCTCGCGCGCGGTGGTGCGTCCCGTCTCCGTCTTCCCGTCCTGCGTTCGGCGCACGGTCCATATCGCGTCCAGTGTCGCCGCCTCGCCGGGGGCGGATTCGAAGCGCAGCACCTCGACCGCGACGCGGTAGTCCGAGCCGGCGCTCAACTGCTGCGGGAACTGGGTGACGTGCGGGGTGCCCATCAGCGCGGCGAGATTTTCCGCGATGACGCGCGAGAGGTTGTCCTGCAGCGGCGAGGCCCAGCGGTTGAACTCGTCCAGCCACACTTGGTTCGGGGCCGCAGTCACGACGATCTCCGGACGATCGACCACGGCGGGCACCGATACCGGGCCCACCGCCACGGACAGGCTCGACTTCGTCGTGACCGGCGTCGCTGTCGCACTCAGCGTGTAGAAGTGCGACGGGGGCGTGGAAGCGCATCCGGCGCTCAGCGACACGAGCGCGCAAACCGCTATGACGAACGCAAGGCGTCTCATCATTGTCTTCCGAACTTCTGCTCTGACTTGCCGCGGATCAGGGAATCGGGATGGCGCTCCAGGTAGTCGGTGAGCACGCGCAGAGAACGCGCGGTCCGAGACACCTCCTGAAGGGTATCGCGCAGCTCTTGCTGGGTGGGCGCGTTCGGGCCGACCAGTGTGCTCTCCGCGCCTTTCATCACGCGCTCGGCCGCGGCCATCGCACGGCGCGCCTCTTCGAGCGTTCCCTTGAGCTCGGGGACCACGTCGGCGTCGACATGGCTCACCAGCTTGTTTGCGCTCTTCAGCGTCTGGTCGAGCGTCTCCAGGTTCTTCTTCAGGTCCTCGGCGATCGCCTGGAGCGGCAGCTTGTTGATCTTGTCGACGATCTCGGGAAGCTTCGCTTCGAGATCGGGGATCAGGCTTTCGACGGAGGGCAGCACCGGCGCGTCCCGGTTCCAGTCGATCTTCGCCCTCGGCGCGTTCGGGTAGAAGTTGAAGGCGACGTAGAGCTGCCCGGTGATGAGGCTGCCGCTCTTGAGCTGCGCGCGCAGTCCCCGCTCCTCCACTAGGCGCCGCAGCACCGCGTGGCGCTTCTGTTCGGAGCTCTCGGCCAACGCCTGCGCTGCGAGCTCTTGTCTCCCGGACAGGCGCATGACCATGCGCTCGGGGTAGAACGTGAACTCCACGCGCGGATGTACGTCCAGCGTTCCTGGATCGAAGCTCAGGCCGACGTCCGTGACCTCGCCCACGGGCATGCCGAACAACGTCACCGGCGCTCCGATCGACAATCCTCGCACCGTCTCGTTGAAGTAGAGCACATAGTGTCTCGCCACGGTCTCCGGTTGTTTCATCGCGACGGCCCGGGTGCTGTACAGGGTGAATGCCGTATCCGCGGCAGCGGGCGCTGCCGTCGGCGCGAACACCGGCGTATCGAACGCTAGGCCGCCCGCGACCAGCGCCGCCAACGACTCGGTGCGTACGTCGAACCCGTTTGCGTTGAGCGAGACGTCGATTCCGCTCGCGTTCCAGAAGCGCGTCCCGGGGTTCACGTATTTGTCATAGGGCGACTGCACGAAGACCTTGATGTCGACGTTCTTGCCGTCGGCGGCGAGATCATACGCGACCACCTCGCCCACCGGCAGGCGGCGGTAATAGATCGGTGAGCCGATCCCCAGTGAGCCCAGCGTCTCGGCGCGCAAGAGGAACTGTCGCCCCGGAAGCCCACCGGTAACGATCGGAGGCACTTCGAGCCCGGTGAAGCTGCGCCGCGGCTGGTCGGACTTGCCGGACGCGAAGCCGATGTAGTTGCCCGACAGCAGCGTGCCCAGCCCGGATACTCCGGTCAACGCGATGCGCGGCCTGACCACCCAAAAGCGCGCGTCCTCGACCATCAAACCCGCCGCGCTCTTGGCGATCTTCGCCTTGATCTCCACCTGGGAGTAGTCCGAGGCGAGCTGCACGGCCGTCACCTGGCCGATGTTCACGTCCTTGTACTTGATAAAGCTCTTGCCGGCCTCCAGGCCTTCGGCCGACCTGAAGACGACGGTGATGGTCGGGCCCTCGCTCAAGATCCGCTGGACCGCGATGCCGATCGCCACCACCGCCGCGAGGACGGGAATGGCCCAGACGATCGAGACCCGGAAGCGCTTCCCGGGCACCACCGTGGCTTGCGGCAGCTTCGCGAGACCGCTGTCCTCAGCCATGCCCCACCTGCCGCCGCCGGCCGGCATCCCAGATCAGGCGCGGGTCGAAGGACTGCGCCGCGAGCATGGTCAACACGACCACGGACATGAAGAAGAGCACCCCGGGGCCGGGCTGCACCGACATGAGCGGCTCGAGCTGGACCAGCGCCACCACGAACGTGTCGACGAATACGTCCAGCATCGACCAGCGCCCGATCAACTCGACGAGGCGATACAAGCGCGAACGGTCGCGGTTGTTCTTGATCGAACCGCGCTGGACCGTGATCAGCAGGTAGGCGAGCGCGACGATCTTTCCCATCGGGATCATGATGCTGGCGATCAACACGATCAGCGCCAGCGGCCACGATCCCGAGGTGTACAGGTAGATGACGCCGGACATGATGGTGTCCGACTCGGAGGAGCCCAGCGTGTTGGTGGTGAGCACCGGCAGCATGTTGGCCGGGACGTAGAAGATCGCGGCCGCGATCACCAGCGCCCACGTGTACTGGATGGACTGATGGCGCCGCGACTGGAGCGGCGCGCCGCAGCGCGGGCAATGGCCTGGCTGCGCCGGGGTTGCGGCGCGAGAGAGCAGGTCACAGGTTTCGCAAGAGACGAGCCCTGCCTGTGCCGCGGTGAGCGCGCTGCCGTTCATCGCGCCGCCTCCGTACCGGAGGTTGCGTCTCTCCTGAACGGCCGCGGCTCGTCCGCGACCCACTCCACCCGGTTCCAGACCTCGCGCGAGTCGAAGCTGACCGCGATCGCGGCGAGCAGAAAGATGAGCACGAACACCGCATACATGCCAATGCCCGCGATCACCGTGGCCAGCTGCGCGATCTTGACCAGCGCCACGAGGACGCCCAGCATCAGCACTTCGTGCATCGACCACGGCCGCATGAAGTGGGCCCAACGCAGCAGCTCGCCGACCCATTTTGGTGCAGGCGGGCGCCTCACCGCGAGCAGGACGGCGAGCATGCATAGCAGATAGACCGCCGGCGCGATCACCGTGCAGAAGGCGACCACCGCGGCAGTGATCTCGCGTCCCTGCAGCCACATCTGATGCGCCCCGCCCAGAAGAGTCGTGCTCGCTTCGCGCCCGACAGCGGAGAGGCCCATCATGGGAGTCGTGTTCACGATGACGAACACGATGAGCGCGGCGATCGTCAGGGCAAGCGGGCGGTCGAGGGGATCCGAGGACTGGGTGGCCAGCACGTGGCCGCACCGCGGGCAGCGCGCCTTGCCGCGAGGCGGGAGCGGCGGGATGCGTTGGACCAAGTCGCAGCCGGGGCAGGCAACGGTCTCCACGACGGGGCGCAGTGCTTGTTGTTTGTTGGCGCCTCATTCTACACACCCGGATGCGTTGGGGTGCAGCTCCGCGATGAACCTGTCAGCCGCCTCTCAGCGACAGCGCGCGGGGCGCGTAGCTAGGAAGGATAGGCTTGACCCGAGCGGCGCCGAGAGACGCCGTCCACGACGGCGTTGACGAGGAGTCCCGTCAGAATTCCGGCCGGCACGTCGACGAGGTAGTGCGCCTTCACGTAGACGACGGCCGCACAAAGCAGCAGCGTCACGGTCAGCATGAACGGAAACAGGCGCGGTGCGAGGTGGCGGGCTTGCAACGTCAGCACGAGCGCGACGGCGACGTGCGACGAAGGAAAGGCGCCCGCCGGCACCTCGCCCCACGACGTGAACAGGAACAGGAGGTGGTTGAAGACGTAGCCCTTGTAGAGCTGCGGGCCGACGTGCGGAGGGAACCAATAGTGCGGCCCGACGACGGGGAACAGCCAGAACAGCGTGTAACAGCCGCAGAAGCACAGCGCCGTTGCGAACAAGGCGCGCTCCGCCTGTGCATAGCCGCGCGTGAGCAGCACGGTGAAGAGCAGCGCGGGAATGAAGTAGTAGTACGCGTAATAGGCCGCGCAGAAGAGCTCCGAGAGCCAAGGCCAGGGCGCAACCTGCGCGAACGCGAGCGACGGCTGGGTGCCCCACAGTGCCTGTTCGAGCCGAACCAGGCCTGCGTCGAAAGGTTGCTCGTGCAGCACGGGCCATATGACAGCGGTCTGGCGATACAAAACGGCGAACAGCAGCGGAACATATGCGAGCCGGAGCAACAGCAGAGGCCATGACCGCGAGCGGCGAGTCAGCGCGCAGATCAATGCGGTTCCTGCGAGGATTGCAAGGTTGACGAACAGCTGACCTGTGCAACCTGAAACACCCCGCGCCGTGCCCAGCGCGAGCGGTATTGCCGCGATGACCACGTAGCCGGCGATGAGCGCGTCCAGCGGTCGGAATGCGCCGAGCGGCTCAGTGCGGCCGAACGGAAGCTGGATCGCGTCAGAGCCAGCCATGCTCGCGGTACCAGCGGGCAGTCGCCCGCAACGCGTCGGGCAGCGGGGTCGCGGCACGCCAGCCGAAGTCGCGCGCGGCCTTCTCGGCGCTGCACACCCACGCCCGCGCGAGGATCTCGATCACTTTCTGCGAACTGAAGATCTCGGGTCGTCCACGCACGCGGGCGAACAGGTCGGCGAGCGCTCCCGCTCCCACCGCAACGATTTCCGGCAGGCGCAGCACGCGCCCGGTTACACCCAGCGCGCTGGCGATCAGCCGTCCGAGCTCGAGCCAGCTCACGACTTCCGGGCCCGCAAGGAAGTACACCTGGCCGATGGCACTCGGAGCTGCGGCGGCCCGGATCAAGCCATCGGCGAGATCCTCGACGTAGAGCAACGAGAAGTAGCGGTCGGAAAAGCCCACGACCGGCAGAAGACCGTGGCGCGCGATGCGGAAGTAACCGTAGACGTCGCGTTCGCGTGGACCGAAGACGATGGGCGGCCGGACGATTGTCCAAGCGAGGCTCGCGACGGACCGGACGGCCTGCTCACCGGCAAATTTGCTGCGCCCGTACCAGGTCAGCGGCTGCGGAGGCATCTCTTCGGTGCGAGGCACGGTGCCGCCCGGGCTCGCTCCGGCGGCGGCGAGACTCGAGACGTAAACGAAGCGCGCTGGAGGCGGCTCGGCTGCGGCGGCAGCAGCCACGAGGTTGTTCGTGCCGTCCGCATTGACGCGGAACAAGTCCGTCTCGCGCAGTCCCTTGAGCGCTCCGGCGAGGTGGAACACGACGTCCGCGCCGGACACTGCAGGTGCCAGGCTCGCAGGTTCCGTAAGGTCGCCGCGCACGACGTCGAGCTGGAGTCCGGCGAGGCCGCCGAGATCGCTCGAGGGACGAGCGAGCACCCGCACACGGTGGCCTTCCGCCACGAGGCGCGCGCAGAGGTGGGAGCCGATGAATCCTTGGCCGCCCGTTACCAGCGCGAGCATGCGTCAGCGCCGGCGGCAGCCGACGCGAGTCCGAACGGATTTCGCCGCACGGTCGGCTCGTGCCAAGCCCGCAAGCGCGTCGCGAGATCGTCCGACCGGCAAGCCTGCGCTGTGTGCAGCGAGGGCCGCATGCAGGCGCGGGCGCTAGAGTGTCCGGTCGTAGACGCGGTACACCTTGGTCCGGCGGGCATCGATATGTCGCAGCGGCCGCAACATCGCCTCGTTATCTTCGAGGATCCAGCCCACCTCTGCGCCCTCGTAACCCAGCGGAATTCCATTCTGGATCATGCGCTGGATGAGCACGCCATCCAGCCCGAGCCGCCGATACGGCGGTAGCACGCCCAGCGCCAGGACGCGCACCCGGCGGCACTTCGTGACCTTCACGTGCCACAGGATCTTGATGAGCCCGAGCGGGAACAGGTGGCCGCGTGCGAGCTTGAGCGCCTCGTTGGCGTCGGGCACGGCGATCGCGATCGCTGCGGGCTTCCCGTCGACCTCGCCGACGAAGGCGAGCCGCGGATCGATCAATGGCTTCAGCTCCTTCGCGATCGCGGCGAGCTCGCGATCGGTCCACGGAACGAAGCCCCAATTGTTGGCCCACGCCTCGTTGTAGCAGCGCCGGACGAACTCCAGCTCCGCGTGCCAGCGCTTCAGGTCCACCGACCGGACGTGGATGCGGCTGTTCTGCAGTACCCTGCGCGCTAAGGGCTCGAGTTGTCCTTTGTATTGCTCCGCGCGCACCTCTAGTGCGTACAGGTCCTTCGCCTTCGAGAAACCGAACTGAGCGAGCTGCTCCGCGTAGTAGGGCGGGTTGTACGGCATGAGGATGGCGGGGTCGTCGTCGAACCCTTCCACCAGCAGGCCGAGGACGTCGTTGGTGGTTAAGTTCGTCGGCCCACGCATCACCGACAACCCGCGCGCCTTGAGCCATTCGGCGGCCGCTGCGAGTAATGCGCGCGAAGCTTCGGGATCGCGCTCGCATTCGTACAGCCCGAAAAACCCGACGTGTTTCTCGGTGGGATGGAACTGGCCGAAGCGGGTATTCTTGAGGGCGGTGATCGTGCCTACGACGCGCGTGCCACGCCGGGCCAGGAACGGCTGGATCTCGGCATACTCGTAGACCGGATTCTTGCGCGGGTTCAGAAAATCGCGCCGCTCCATCAGCAGCGGCGGAACCCAGTGCGGAAACTGACCGTACAGTCCGAACGGGAAACGGATGTACTGCTCGAGATCTGCCGTGCCCGTAGCCGGCAGGATCGTCAGGCCATCGGCCACGCGCTCACCTGATCAGCGCGAACTTGCGTCCGGCCTCGGCGAGCTTCTCCAGGGCCCAGGTGAGCTGTTGGCGGGTGTGGCCGGCGGTGAGTGAAATCCGCACCAGAGTCCGCCCGGGCGGCACGGCGGGCGGCACCACGGGGTTGACGAAGATCCCCTCGTTGTGCAGCCAGCGCCAAACCTTGAAGCAGCGTTCCAGTTCGCCCACCACGATGGGAATGACCGGAGTCTGCGAGGACCCGGTGTCGAACCCGAGCGCGTCCAGCCCCTGCTTCATGAAACGCGCGTTGTCCCACAGCCGCTCGATGCGCTCGGGCTCGTCGCGAATGATGTCGAGCGCGGCGAGGACTGCTGCGACACTGGCCGGCGCTGCCGAGGCGGAGAAGACGAACGGCCGCGAGTGATGCTTGAGGTAATTGATCACCCTCTCCGAAGAGGCGATGAAGCCGCCGATCGCCGCCAGCGACTTGGAGAACGTGCCCATGATCAGGTCGACGCTGTCGGTGAGCCGAAAGTGCGCTGCGGTTCCCGCCCCGCCGGGACCGAGCACGCCGATCGAGTGGGCATCGTCGAGCATCACCTGGGCGCCGTACTTCCGCGCGAGGCGGACCATGTCGGGGAGCTTACAGATGTCGCCTTCCATCGAGAAGACCCCGTCCGAGACGAGCAGCTTGGCCGCGGAAGCGGGCAACTCCGAGAGCCGCCGCTCGAGATCTTCCATGTCGCTATGGTTGTAGCGGACCATCGTGCCCGCGGAGAGCATCGCCCCGTCGACGATGCAGGCGTGGTTCAGCTTGTCGGAGACGATGTACTCGCCGCGCTGCACGAGACACGAAATCACGCCGGTGTTGGTCTGGAAGCCGGTGCTGTAGACTAGAGCGGCTTCCTTGCCCACCAAGGCCGCAAGGCGTTCCTCCAGCTCGACGTGGATGGGCAGCGTGCCGTTGAGGCAGCGCGACCCCGCGCAGCCCGTCCCGTAGCGTCGGATGGCCTCGATGGCGCGCTCCTTCACCTTGGGATGAGTGGTCAGCTCGAGGTAGGAGTTCGAGCCGAGCATGAGCATCTTATGGCCGTCGACGACGACTTCGGTGTCTTGTCCTGTCTCGATCAGCCGGAAATAGGGATAGATCCCCAGCGCCTTGGTCTCATCGGCCTGGGTGAACCCGAGACACTTGTCGAAGATGCTCGGTCGGCTGCGCTCTGTCACAATGCTGCGCACGGTTTTTTCGGCCCTAGGGGGGGTCGGAATGTGCATCTAGGCACCTCTGGCAAGCGGCGGATGTGTTGCGCGCATATTACACTGGGATTGGATTCGAAGGAAAACGGCCCCAAAAGGTGTGGCGTAAGCAACACAAGCGGCGGGCAAGCGATCCGGCTCCGCTCCCCGGATGACGCGCTGCTGAACCGCGGCCCTTGCGCGGCTGCGGGTCGGCCCGCCGGTGTGCCCTGGCGCCGTGGCCCAGCCTGCCTGCGGACCCATGGCGCCGTTCGCCGTCTCGGCTGCCCCGCTACCGCTGATCTGAAGCCTCGGCGGGGTGGCTGCGCGAGGGGCTCGGCGCGCCGGTCCCGGCATGGGGGTCGCCGGCGAGCTCCATGACATTCACATCGTCGACCGCCGCATCCATCGCCTCCTGCAGGCGTTGAATCACGCGTTCCACCGGGCTCGGGACCGGCAGCGCGCCCGGATTCAAGAAGCCTTCCTCCCCGGCCGCTCGGACGGTGTCCAACAGCCGCTTCACCGGGACCGAGTTGAGGTCGCACACCGGCAGATAACCGGGCGGGTCTTCGCTGTTCCGGGCGAGCAGCCCGCCTTGCTCCAGGGCGTCGAGGACCACCTGCACCGAGTGCATGGGCACGCGCAGGACGCGGGTGAGCTGCCGCAGCTTCCACGCCGGATCGCCCGTCCGGTAATGCCTTCCGATCAGGCTCATGATGGCCAGCGCGAGGCGCTCGCGCATTCGGCTGCTCAGCGCCGGCTCGCCGCCGCGTGCGATGAGATACTCGGGATGCTGTCGGTAGAAGGCTACGCTCGCCCCGAACAGCAGGATCAACCAGCTCAGATACAGCCAGAACATGAACAGGATGACCACGGCGAATCCCGAGTAGATGGCCGGATACCTGGTCGATGACGCCACAAATCGCGCGAAACCCCATCCGCCCAACTGCCACAGGACCCCGCCGGCGATGCCACCGATCAACGCCGGACCGAGCCGGACATTCGTGTTCGGGACCAGCAGGTAGATGAAGGTGAAGGCGGCGACGGCCAGCACATAGGGCGTGAGCTTCCCGGTCGCGTAGACCATCCACCCGAGCGGCTGCAGCGCCAGAAGCTGGCGCACGAGTTCGATGTTCATCGCCGCGGCGGTGAGCCCGATCGCCGCGAACACGAAGATCGGTCCCACGAGCAGCACGCTCAGGTATAGCGTAAAGCGATTGGCGAGGCTCCGCGGCTGCGAGACGTGCCAGATGAAGTTGAACGACTCCTCGATCTTCTGCACCAGCGAGACCACCGTGTACAGAAGCAACGCGAGTCCGACGGATCCGAGAACTCCGACGTTCATGTGGTCGATGAACTGGATCAGCCGCTGACTGAGCTCGTCGCCCTCGCTGCCGAGCGGTGCGAGGAACTGGCGCAACATCGGCTCGATCTGGTTGTGCACGCCGAAGGCCTTGAGCACCGAGAAGCTGAACGCCAGCAAGGGCACGATCGACAGCAGCGTGGTGTAGACCAAGCTCATCGCCCACAGGTTGAGCTGCCCGTAAACGAGGTCCCGGCTCAGCACCGCCGACAGGCGTGCCACACGCACGAGCAGTCCCCTCCAGCGCGGCATCGAATCCGGCTGACCGGTCCAGATCGCGTGCTGCATGGCCTCGAGGAGCGCTCTTGGATCGCGATTCACAAGCGTGGCTCGTGGGACTGCGCTGAGGTAACGGCTATGCTTTATTCATTCGCTCGTGGGATCTGCGAGCGGCGGCCGTGGTGATCGGAGCATCCACTTCCCGACGCGTCCTTCCATGCCGGGCGGTGACTTGCGCCTCCCCGCGACCGCTAGCGCGCAGGGAGAATGGTAGCGCTACGCGATGCCGGAATACCCGCCCAGCGCTACGTGTTCGGCGATCAGCGCTGCGGAGTCGTCAGCTCCTGCTCATCGCGCCATTCCAGCGGTTTGTACGTGCCGAAGACCCGGTCCCAGATGTCGAGCGCCATGCCGAAATTGTGATGCCACTGGTTGAGCGCGTGATGGACGAAGTGGATCGGCATCGGCATCCAAAAGCACTTCTCCGGCTGCTGGTGCTGCAACTGATGCGAGAATGCCGAGAACAGGGCGAATGCGTTGGCTCCCAGCAGCCAGCCGACGCCTCCAGGCAGTGAGATGAGCAGCGGCAGCAGCATCAGCCACCACGTGCCCTTGACGTAGTCGAGATACTCCAGCCATACGCCTTGGCCGGTCCCACGAGCATGATGCTCCCAGTGCACCTTGCCTAACCACCGCACCGAATGCATCAAGCGATGCCCCCAGTACTCGACGAGACTGCCGAAGACGAATCCGCCGGCGAACCACGCCGCGCCTACTCGAACCGCATCCCAGTTCATTCGCGACTCCGCGAGAACAGACCCATCACGAGCCCCGATCTTGCCGCTCGACTGAATTAGTTTAGTCCCTCTTCGCCCGATTGACAGCCGGGGCGGCCGTCGCGCGGTGTATGCCCTGCGCGCTCTGCGCTTTTTTCGTTCTGCGGTTGCTTCGCTCGGCGCGCATGGCGTCGGACAAAGCGATATGTTCGTGCCCCCGCCTGCTGTCACGCCTCGGCGACTATTTCACGCGGACCACCGGAGGCGGGTTCCAGCTGCCGTTCAGTACGGTCGGTGAGGTGTCCGGGTTCCAATATAACCGCAGCATCAGGATGAAGTCGCCGTCGGGGGCCGGAAGCCAGTTCGACTGCTTGTCGCCGCCCGGATCGTTTGCCTGGATATACAGATCGAGCGAGCCGTCTGCGTTGTACTTCAGCGGATTGCGCGGGCTCAGCGTATAGCGGTTCAATGGGTTCGCCACGAAGAAGAACAGGCCATCGTACATCGTCAACGACCAGAAGCCCTTGACCGGCGGCGTCTGCCCCTTGGGGAAGCGCACGACATACCGGTACGCGCCCGATAGCTTGTTGCCTTCGCTGTCCGTGCGCGTGAAGGGATACACCGCATCCTGCGGCCGGTTGGCTCCCAGACCGATGGCGGTGACCAGAGCGCGCTGGAGGTAATCCGTCCCGTAGTCTCCGGTCTTGGTGCCGATGCGCCAGCCGTTCGAGACTCTGCCCGCGTCCTGGGCATGGCCGACGATTTCCTCCCAACCGGCCCGAGGTGCGAGTTCCAGCGCTTGGGCCACGATCGGATCGACCCGCTTGATGTCGAACTCCTGACCCGGGACGATGCCGATCGTCCTCAGCTTGGCTAGCATCGGCGCGTCCGCCGCTGCCGGCGGGTTCTCCTTCAGCAGCGCAGCCATGATCTGGAAGAATTGCTCCCCGCTCATGTGGTTCACCTGCGCACGTACCGCAGTCTGCATGTCGATGCTCGGATCGACCTCGCCGGGAGGCGGCGAGTACGCTCTGCCGTAGGAGCTCAGCGGCACCAGCGAGTACAGGTCCTGGATCGCATGCACGGCGGCGTAGTCCTCCGGCGCACCGGTGCAATACGTCCGGCCGATCAGCCACACGAGGTTGGTCGGCGATTTGATCTCCTGCACGCCTGCGGGCAGCGGCGTGCTCTTCCAACCGGGACCGGTGATCGCGTACTTCTGCGCTTTCGTCCCGGTCGTGCGCGTGCCGGGGACGGCGATGACGTCGGTCCAGGCGCTGTAGATCGGGAACAGATAGTAGCGTCCATGCTCGTCCGGCAGGCTTAGGACATAGGGCTCCTTCGCGACATCGATCCAAGCAGTGCTGTACAGGGTGTCGGCGTTCGGAGCGGTGATGTCACGGAACGCTGCGGTCGGGTAGCGCCTCGCGTTGGCGAACTGGCCCATGGGCGCGCGCGCCCCCTCGGGGACCGCCACGTTGGTCATGACGCGCCTGGTCATCTCCATCGTGACGAGCGGATAGCCGTAGATATAGGCGTCGACGGCCGCGTCGAAGGCCTGTTGCTGGGCCGGATTCGCCGCCGGCTGCTCCTCGCGCTGCCGCTCCGACGCACATCCGCCCAGCATGCTGACGACCGCGGCGCCGGCGAGCATCGTGCGCCAGAACTTCCGCTCCTCGATCGATCGCACGCGTGGTCTCCTCTGGCGGTGCACAGTCGGTGGTTTGGTCTCGCCGGATTTTAGCTACGGGCTGCTCGGGAACCCGGTCCGAGTGTGTCATGAATCTGCTAACCTATCAACATCGCCTGCAAGCGCTCGCGCTCCGCTCGCGCGGCCCACCCTGGAATGACAAGTCGCATGGGAACGATGATCCGTCGCGCCGCGCTGTTAGCGCTCGCCGTGCCTGTCCTCGCTTCTTGTGGATCGAAGAGCGCGAAGCAAGAGCAAGCGCCCCCGCCGGAGCAGTTGCATTCTCTGTTTCCGCAGCAGGCGGCCACTCCGCAGGCTCCGCCAGCGCAAGCAGGCGCAGCCAAACAGCCCGCCACTGCGGTGCCCGCGCCCGCCGCTGCTACCACCTCGTGGCCGCTGATGCTGACCTCAGAGGATGTCAGGTTCCAGGTCCACGAGCCGCTGCTCGACTCTTGGCGTGACGGTGTGCTCGCGGCCGGCTCGCTTGTGGTTGCGGAATCCACGGCCCAGAAGTCGGTGAACGGTTGGGTGGCCATCAAGGCGCTCACGCAGGTGGATTCGGCCTCCGGTGTGGTGGTGCTCCAGGATCTGGAAGTGACCGGTACGAGCTTCTCGGGCCCGGCGGAGGCGACCCAAGCATGGCAGGAATATCTGCGCTGGACCTTGCCCGACAAGATCAAGACGATCGCGCTCTCGCGCCTGGAGTCGGGCCAAGCGGTGGCTCGCGCACGCCAGCAGAGCGCGGCGGTCAGCGTCAAAGCGCCCAACATCATCATCTCCGAGCAACCCGCCGTGCTCGTCTACATCGACGGCGAGCCGCGCTACGTGGCGATCAAGGGCACGCAGCTCATGGGACTGCTCAACACTCGCGTGTTGTTGCTCAGGGATGCCGCGGGGATGAACTACCTGCACCTGTACAACGGCTGGGTGAGATCGGCGTCGCTGCAGGGGCCGTGGGAGGTCGCATCTCCGACGTTCGGCGCTGCCGAGTTGGAGCGAGCGGCGCGTGCCTCCGGCCGCGTGAATCTGCTGCCTGGCAAGCCGGATGCACAAGGCCAGAGGCCCACGCTGTCGGATAGGCACCTGCCACGGATCATCGTCAGCACGCAGCCCACGGCGCTCATCGTGCTCGACGGCGCTCCGCGTTTCGCCCGCGTTCCGGGGACTAGCCTGGAATATGCAACGAACACCACAGCACATCTGTTCCGCGACGATGCGAAGCGGATATACGTGCGCATCGGCGGCACTTGGTTCCGGGCAAGCGCGTTGACTGGGCCGTGGGAGTATCTGCTGACTCCGAACCTGCCTGCCGACTTCTGGGCCATTCCGGACAACAGCCCCAAGGGCAGCGTGAAGCGCGCCATCGCGAACACGCAAGCGGGTGCACCGACGATGAGGGGTGGCTCGACGGTCGTCGCTGCCGACCGACGCAGTGCCACGCTGTCGGTGATCATGAGCGGTGACCCCGTGCTCAAACCCATCCCCGGTACGCAGCTCAACTACGTCGCAAACGCGTCGGTTCCGATCATACAAGTCGACGTCAATGACTGGTACGCGGTGCAGGAGGGAGTGTGGTTCTATGCAACGGAGGCGACCGGCCCATGGACAGTGACCAGCTCGGTGCCTCCACAGATCTACTCCATTCCTCCGACCGTTCCGATCTACAACGCGATCCAGTCGCGCGCCATCTCCTCCAGCACCGACGTGGTGTATTACGGCTATCCGACCGCCACATCCACCACAAGCGAGGGCGGCGCTATAGGCGTCGAAGACCAGGGAGCGGATTATCAGTACACCCCGCCGTCGGGCCTGTACTGGAACTGGTCCTGGCACTAGCGGATCAAGACGCCACCGAGGTGGTCGAACGTCCCGCGCACCGTTGGACTGAGAAGATGCAACGGACGAAAGAGCTGGGGCGACTGCTGGCGCTGGTTCTGTGTCTCCTGTCGGGCACGGCCGTTTGGGCGCAGACGGACGCGCGCGGAAGGGATTGCGACGGTTGCCCCGAGATGGTGATGCTCCCGGCTGGTAGCTTCACGATGGGCTCGCCCGGTTCCGAAGCGGGGCGCTGGCCGAGAGAGGGTCCCCGACACACCGTCACGATCGCACACCCGTTCGCCGTAGGCAGGTTCGAGGTCACGCGCGGCGAGTTCGCGCGGTTCGTGCGCGAGACAGGGTACACAGCCGGCGGAGGATGTTATTTCTGGAGCGGCAGCCGCGCCGAGAGCCAACCGTCCAAGGACTGGCGCTCCCCAGGATTCTGGCAGACCGAGCGCGATCCGGTCGTGTGCGTGAGTTGGCTCGATGCCAAGGCCTACACGCGATGGCTTGCGGCCAAGACGGGAAAGCCCTATCGCTTGCTGACCGAAGCCGAGTGGGAATACGCCGCTCGCGCCGGAACGCAGACCTCGCGCCCGTGGGGCGATGACCCGGATGAGGCCTGCGTCTATGCCAGCGTTGCCGATTTCGCGGCCAGGAGCATCCCGGGGTCCGAGCTATGGAAGTTCCACAACTGCGACGACCGGAACACTTATACGGCGCCGGCCGGCACGTACATGCCGAATGGCTTCGGGCTCTACGACATGATCGGCAACGCGTGGGAGTGGGTCGAGGACTGCTGGCACGAAGACTACACCGGCGCGCCGAACGACGGCAGCGCCTGGGTGAGCGCCGACTGCTCGCAACGGGTGATGCGCGGCGGAGGCTGGGTCAGCGTGCCGGATCTTGCGCGTTCGGCTTCGCGGGGCTGGGATGCCCCCGGCGACCGCGGCGACTTCCGCGGGTTCCGCGTCGCGCGGACGCAATGAAACGGGGCCTGTACTTCTAGCCCACCGGAAGAACTACGAAGTACGATCCCCGCTGCGCACCGCGGCGAGCGCCTCGTGCAGCGTGGCGAAGATTCTCGGTTCCCCGATGGCCGTGGTGATGCCATGCCGGTCCATATCGGACCGGAGATAGCGGTTGACACGCGCGAACACCAACCCGACCCCTCGCCGCTGGAGCTCGTCGAGCAGCTCGAGCACGGAACGCGCCGCAGCGTAGTCGAGATCGGTGATCGCTCCGGCATCGACGACGAACCATCGCACCCGCGTTGGTGCGTGCTCGACGAGCGCACGCACTTCGTCGGCGAAGCGGTTCTCGTTCGCGTAGAACAGGTCCGCGCCGAACCGATAGACGATCAGTCCCGGCGCGGTCTCACAGCCAGGCGTCGCCGGCGCCGGTACCCACCGGCCGCTCGCATCCGGCAACAAGACCATGGTGTGCGGCCGGTAGCTGTGGCGTACGTGCCGCAGCAGGGACAACGCCATAGCCAGCAGAATCCCCTGCTCGACGCCGATGACCGCGACCACGGCAGCCGTGACGACGGCGAGGGTGAACTCACCCGGGCTCTCGCGCCGCATCGCGCGCAGGCCTCGCACGTCGATGAGCCCGACGGCGATCGTGAAGACGATGCCGGCGAGCACGCAGCGGGGCAGGTATTGCAGCGGGCCGGTGAGAAACAGCAGGACGAGCAATACCACGCCGGCGAACACCACCTGCGCAAGCTGCGTGCGCGCGCCGGCGAGCTCGGCCATGGCCGTCTGCGTGGGGCTGCCGTTGACCACGAATGCCCCCGTCATGGCTGCCGCGGCGTTCGCCGCCGACAGGCCCAGTATGTCGGCGTTCTCGTCGACGCGCTCGCGGTAACGCGCGGCGAACACGCGGGAGGCCGCGGCGCTCTGAGCGATGATCATCACGAAGCACGACGCGGCGACGGGGAGGAGCTTCATCAGGTCGAACCAGCTCACGTCGGGCAAGCCGAAGGAAGGCAGCCCGCCCGGGACAGGCCCGACTACGGCGATGCCCCGGCCCGCGAAATCCCATGCAAAGCTCGCGGCGATGCCGCCGATCACGGCAAACAAGGGGACGGGCAGCCGCGGCAGGTAATGCCGGAACACCAGGATGCTGCTCACCACGGCCGCCGAGATCGCCAGCGTCGGCATGTGGACTTGTCCCAGGCCGTGGACGACTTGCCAGAGCTGTCGGACGGTCCGCGGCGAATGCACGGAGATCCCCAGCAGATCGCCCAGCATCGCGATACCCACTTGAAATCCCACACCGGTGAGGAACCCCACCAGCACGGTGCGGGACAGGAAGTCGGCCAGAAACCCCAGTCTGAACAGCCGCGCGAGCAACAGGAACCCGGCAGTCAGCAACGCGACCATGCCGACCAGCATCATGTACCTCCCGCTGGCGGGTGGTGCCATCCCCGAGAGCGAGCTGGCGAAGATCGCGGCGGTCGCCGAGTCGGCCGCGACAACCAGATGGCGCGAGGAGCCGAGTATCGCGAACGCGACAAGCGGCAGGAGCACGGTGTACAGCCCGGTCACGACCGGGGTCGCCGCGATGCGCGTGTAGCCGAGCACCTGCGGAATATTCATCGACGCGAGCGTCACGCCGGCCAGCGCGTCGCGCACTGCGCCGCCGCGGGTCAGAGGACGAAGCCCTCCAAACAGGCTCAGACGCACCGTTGTGCCGCGCAGGGTTCAAGCTGCGTCGTCTCCGGCTGACCGGACCCACGTCGCCCGTGGTTCGAGAGCGGGGCCGAGCCGAGGTCGATCACGAGGCGAGACGAGGCGGGGTGCCGGAGGGCTGCGCTGTACACGATCCGAGGCGGGTATACCCCGTTGTAGTGCGCCGCTCGGGTGCTTCCGTCCGTCTAGTGTGGCCCGGCGGCGGTGCCGGGTTTGCCGCCGCTGAAGCCGCCTGAAGGGCGGGAGCCCTGGAAGCTCGCCGCACGCAAGTTGCCCAGATCTTGAGCCCGACGCTCACGGTCGAGGCCCTGCACGCTGCTCGCTGTAAGCTGGGAGCCGGCGCCGGCTTGCACCTGGGCTGGCGCGGAACGCTGAACGCTGGCACCTGTATATTGCGCCGGCATAGCGGCTTCGATGCGTGGCGCAACCAGCGTCGGCTTTCCCTGGGCGGACGGTGGCGCGATCTGCTCCCACTGCCCGTTGTCTCCGCGACGGTATACGTTACCGTCCTTGGTGCCGAACACCTGCTGGTTGCCCGGGCCCCCTACGGCGATCAGGCCCCATTGCTCGCCTGCCACGCCCATCGCGGAGGGGAGCGGTTCGCCGGATTTGCCCCCAGCGATCCGGCGCGCCGTGGCGGACTTCCCTGTGCTGGCGTCGCCCAAGGTGAGCTTGCCGCCGGATGCGGCCGTCCCTGTCTTGGTGTTCGTCGCGACGCCGCGTGCGCCATCAGCGTAACTCGCCGGATAGACGTTCTTCAACGCGCCGTTCTGACCGGCGATCAACTTGCCCGTAGTGGAGTTGTAAGCCGTGCCGTAGCGCGTCGCCCACTGGTTTGTGCCGAACGCGTTGTACCCTGCCGCCTCGCGCTGCGCCGTGGAAAGGCCCGCACGGTGACCGTAGATGTTCCCCGTGGTGCCGGCCCATCCGCCGGGGCCCCAAGCGGTCATGCCCCCGCGAGCGTTGTATCCCCACCCGTAATACGGGCCCCACCACGGCGCGGGCGGGCGCCACCAGACGGCCCCGTACGGCCAACCGAAGCCGAAGCCGAACGCCCAGCTCGTCCATGGCGTCCAAGCCATCCCCATACCCAGGCCATAAGTCGCCGGATACCCGATCCAATAGCGGCCGATCCATGGCGAGTGGTAATAGCCGGTGCCGTAGACGACCACACCGCCGGGAGCAACCACGGCGCCATAGTATCCCGGCGTGTAGCCCACATACACGTACGTCGGCGTCACGCGGTACACCCGCACGTAGGTCACGTAATGCACCGGTGAGGACGGTGGAATGGTATAGATCACCGCGGGGACGGTGGCGGCGACCTGCCAGGGGCCGGACATCGAGCTTGCCGAGAACCACACACCATCCTGGCACGCATACCAGCTCGTGTCGTCGACGCGGATGATCGGTGCGGGCGTGTTGAGCACGTACTGCAGCGGCGTCCCAGCGATCGCTGCGAGCTTCGGCTCTCCGTCGATCTGCGGTGCGAAGGTGGCGAGCTTGCGCTGGACGCGCGCAGTGGTCGGGATCTGATCCGCGATCAGCGCTTCCTGCGCCTGGCGCGTCCCCGGCACCGATGCCTTGACGTTCTCCTTCCGGCTGCTGTCCGGGATGCGCGAGAAGTCTTTGGGCAAGCTCTTCGCGGGAACAAACTCCCACGGTCCATCGAACGAGCTCGCGCGGAACCAGCGCCCGCCGAGCAGCACGTACGACATCCGATCGGTCAGCAGTTTGAACACGTCCGCGGTGGTGTTCTTCACGTACAGCAGCGAAGTACCGTGGATCGGGACGTAGTTCGGCTGGCCTTCGGTGACGATTAACTCCGTGGGAGTGGTGGCGACGATGATGTTGGGTGCGAGCTCGGGACCCAGTGATGGCTTCTTCTTCGTTTTCGGATCCTCCTGCTCGTCGAGCAGATCGATCTGGCGCAATTCGCGCGCCGCGGCCTCGGCCCTGGGTGCATCCGCCGGCGGAGCCTGCGCTACGCTCCACGGCCCGGACATCGCGCGCGCCTGCATGTAACCGTCGAGCACATGCAGATACAGCTTGCCCGCGGGATCCTTGAGCAGCAGTACGCGCGTGTTCAAGACGCGAGAGAGGTTCGTGCCCTCGACGGGGACGAATCGCGCTTCGCCGTCGATGTATACAAGCAGCGACGGCTGCGGCATGAAGACAATGCGCGGAGGCGTGTTCTCGAGCGGCATGGCCTTGCCCTTGATGCGCGCTTTACGGATGGCCAGCTGCGCCTCCAGCCGGTCGAGGGAGACCGATTTGATGCCCCTGGGAAGGGTCTCGCTCAGCACTTGCTCATACGCTTGTGCCTGCTCCGGCGCGGCCGGAAAGCGAGCATCGGTGATCTTGAGATTCTCCAGCGCCACCAGGCGCTCCTCTTTGTTTACGAGGGTGCGCGCCGACAGGTCGACGACGCCGAAGGTGGGTGGCTGCTCACCGCCGGATTCCAACGCGACGGCTGCGTGCGCCTCCAGAGCGAATCCGTCCCAGGAATCGAGCTGGGGCTGATAGATCGTGACGGCCATTCCACCGGCCGGCAGTGTTCTGGGCCAGCCGATATCCGGCTGGGTCTGGTCCGATGAGGGTTTCGCCCCGGTCGTCGGCCCTGTAGCCTGGGCCGTGGTGCCTTGGCCCGCCACGCCCGCCGGTGTGCCGATCTGCCCGTCGGGTGGAGCCGCCGCCTCCATCGGCTTGGCTCCGCTCGCGGGTGTGGTCGATCCGGAAGGCGAAAGCTCCGAGGCGGCGGACTGGCGCACGCCTCCGGGCGCGGTCCCGGACTGTTTCTTCTCGGAGCTCGTGCAGGCGGCGATCGCGATCCCGAACAAAGCCAGGAACACGGCAGCCCGTGCCACTCGCAGTGATGTATCGGGCTGGGCTGTCTGCTGCACGCCGGAAATTGCGTGGGGCATATCGCCGGATCTACATCGCCGGACCGAAAGCGCCTGCCCCTGCCGCCGCTGCCGCGCCGAAGCGGCGGAGCGGTGACCGGGCGCGCTGCCTTTGTTCAATCCTTGTGATCCGCATGCACCCGTCCGAAGGTCTAACCAGCGAAAGGCACGACAGCCACTCGAGGTCCCGACACCGGGACGACGTTTACCGCTTCCTCCCTTCTATGATCTCACGTTCCGCCGCCGAGAGGTCCTACGCCCGCCAGGAGGCGCGAGCGAGTCGACCCGCGCCATCGTAAGCGAGCCAACTGCGCGCTGCCCCTGGTTTCTGCAATTACCGGCTCTGCCGCGCCAACGGCTGGGCTGGTGGGTGCTTGGGTCCGGAAACGAGCTGTCGCTGGCGTGTCACGCCGATCCTTCGCGACGTATGACGACGGCGTTGTGGCGATGGGCTCCGCCTCGAGCGCTCCGCCTGGCCTTAGAACGAACGCGTCCCAGCAATCGACCACCCGCTGGGCCATCTTGCTGACGCCCCCGGACGTCATCGATGCGAGGCTAACCTTGGTCGGCGGGAAGCGGCGGGGTGAGCTGCGGGAGGACTGCACGCGCCCTCCTCATCGACGCCCACGTGGTCGGGACGCGGTTCGACCTCGATCAGGAGACCCGCCGCGCCGCTTTGGACATCGCCGGTGGAGATCCTCGGTCGCTTCCGGTCCCGATCGCCTCGCGCGCGGCCGCGCGTCCGGGCGACTAAGCTACAACAGTTCAGCGAAAAGGATCAGCTGCTTTGCGTAACGCCCAGGTCACACCGACGCGGGAGCGGTACGCAGCACATCGATTTGATCCGAGCCGCGCCCTGCAGGTCACGCGGGGGGTGCGCCCCTCCCCCCGCGCTTCGACAGCCGGTTGCCGGGCTTACTGGTTGTCGCCGCGGCCCGGACCCTTCGGGGTGGGGCTGGTGACCGCGCCGCCGGCGGCCGCGCCACTCGGAGTGCCTCTGCCCTGCGCCGCGGGGGCACCTTGCTCTACAGCTCCGCCGCCGGCTGCCGCCGCGCCCGAGGGGGTGCCTCTGCCCTGTGCTTGGGGGGCCCCTGCCTCCACGCCCTGGCTCTTCTGCTTCTTGGCGTGTTTCTGCTTCTTCTTCGATTGCTTGGCTGGCTTCTGCGGCTGGGCCTGATCGCCCGAAGCGGGCTGGTCTGCGCCGTAGGCCACGAAGGTCACGGCTGCGAATAACGCTGCAACGAGGGTTGCAAGTAGTTTGCGCATAGCATCTCCTGAATATGTGGTTGGAATCGCTCGCCCAGGGGGGCCTGCGAGGTCTCGGCGGGTATCGCCTTTTTTATTCTACCGCTTACGCGATGATTCATGCTACAAGCGCAAGCCGGTGCTCCGCGCTGGTCGGTCCGCTCGAGAACCTGTGGCGGGTGCTGCAGGCACCTCCTCGGCGCTTGACGCAGATGTCATCGCGCGGGCGGCGGGACGTCGAGACGCAAGCGTATGAAGGCGAAGATGACGTGCCTTGATCTGGGTCAAGCGTGCGAGGCCCGGATCGATTATGCTCTGCCGCCGTGCAGTGGCGCGACGCTCCCTGCGTTAACGGGGGCCATGCAATGATGTCAAAGGAGAGCAGCAAATGAAGCATCTGTCTGTGTTTCTTACGGCCGCATGTCTGAGTTTTGCCGTGCCGAGCGTGCATGCGCAAGACAAGCCTGGGGCCGTCGTAACCGACGAGTCGGAAGCGGTGGTCACGGTACGCGACGTCGACTACCAGAACCGCACGGTCGTCTTGCAAGGGCAAAACGGCAAGCTGGTCACCATGAAGGTCCCGCCGGAAGCTCAGAACCTCGACCAAGTCTATGCCGGTGCGAAGTTCCGCGTGCGCTATCTGCAGTCGGTGGCCGTGTACATCAGCCCTCAAGGCGGCGCTCCGTCCGCCAACGTCGGCGCAGCGATGCAACTGGCACCGAAGGGCGCGACGCCCGGTGGAGTTCTGGTCGAAGTGAAGCGCATCCAAGCACGTGTGGATGCGATCGACTACGACAATCGCATCGTGGCGCTGACCGGTCCGCAGGGCAACACGTTCGAGTTCAAGGTCGACGACAGCGTCAAGCGGCTGAACGAGGTCAACGTCGGCGACATCGTCGTCGTCGACTATACGCAAGCGTTGGCCATGAAGATGATCAAGGAGTAGTGCAAACGAATACCGCGCCGATCACGGCTGCGCGGGTGAGGCAGGAGGTTCGAAGCATGCTCAAGTCAATCGTCCCTTGCATGGTTGCTGTGATCATGCTTTGCACCTCTTGCGCGGCGAGCACCTACTACCAGGTGACCGATCCGGGCAGCGGAAAGGTGTTCTACACGCAGGAGATCAAGCGCAACGGCTCCGCGGTGGAGTTCAGGGACGCGAAGACCGGTGGTGTGGTGACGCTGCAGAGCTCCGAGATCGTCCACATCACGCCGCAGGCATACAACCAGGCGGTGCCTCCGCCCCAGACGACCGAGAAGAAGTAGCCGGCGCGCCGGCGCGGACTCTCTCCGCTCGTCGGCTCCCTGTTGGGCGCCGCGCAGTCGCATGGTAACCTGTACTCGGAACCGCTAGAGCATGCCGCATGGCGTCGCTATGCGAGGCTCGACGCAGAAGCAGGTCAGCGATGACGGGTCGATCAGGAGCAGTGCGGATGGTATCCCGGTACGGGGCCGCGGCCTCGTGCGCGGCCGCACTTTGGCTATGCGTCGCCGCGACCGCGGTCCACGCTCAAGACATCAGCATCGTCTCCCCGGCCTCCGAGGAGACGGTGCACAGCAACCCGGGCGAGGTGACCGTGGTCGTGAGCTACAAGGCCGCGCCCCCGTCTTCGATGGTCCGGATCCTGGTCGATGGACAGCCGGCCGGCCCCGCGCAGCCGGGCGACACGTTCCTGCTCCAAGGCATCGAGCGCGGCGCACACACACTGCAGGCGCAGCTTCTCGCGCCCGCGGGCAAACTCGTTGCAGCCTCTGCTCCTGTCACGTTCTATATGTGGCATGCGTCGATCTTGCTTCCGCAGCCGCAGGTGTCGCCGCACAAGCAATAAGTATCGGGTCGGTCCGTTCCTCAGTCAGCGGCGCCGCTGGCCGGGCCCTCTCCAGCGCGCAATCGCGCTTCCCGCGGTTTACGGAACGTAGTAGAGGCCGCCGTAGGGCAGCGCCTCGCCGCCATCCACGTTGTACCACGGGTCGGAATAGATGTCCGTCGTTCGGGCCGACGGCACCGGCCACAGCTTCACTGCCTGCACGTCTACGACGGGAACCTGCTGGTCGAGTTTGTGCACCTTGATCGTTTGTGCCGGGGCTACTGTTCCCACTACCGTCATCGTGCGCCGCGGAGCATAGACGGCGGGATCGTAGTAGCCCTGCGCGCATGCCAGGAAACGTCCCTGCGGCTGGTTCTGCAGGCGCGGGCTTCCGTCGGAGCCCAGAAAGTAACTGAGCATCTTGAAGCAAGTCTCGGTCTGCTTCGGCTCGACGCTGAGAATCGGCCCGCCCCAGCGCACCTCGGCTCCGAGGCTGTCCTTCTCGAGCGCCTGCGCCGGAGTGATTTTCTTGACTGGAACTTTCGACGGCGGTTGAGCGGCGCAGCCTGCAAGCGCAGCTACAAATGCGCCGACGCCGAACGCTCGGATCCACATGGCTTGCTCCTTGAAGAGACGGGGGACGCTGCCCCGCTCGCACTCGCAGACCGACTGGGAAAAATTATACCTCGTCTCTAACCGTCGGCCGGAGCGACGTCCATCGCCGCTGCGGTGGAGAAGGGCGTGTGCGCTCGACTACAAGCCCAACCCGAGCAGGCTCCGCGCACGCTAGCGAGTCCGACGCCGTCTTCGGAGATCAGACGATCGCAACAAATGCCGTGTGTCCCGCGTCCGAGTCGACGGTGATGTACGCAGGGGCGCACGCGTTCCCCCCAGCCAAGTGACGCGTAGCGCGGAGCGTTCGCGCTCGTTACGCGGTGACTCATCGAAGACAGCGATCGAAGAGCCGACTCGTGCCCAGGCGAGATGCGCTACTTCTCGAAGGCGAAGATGCGCTTCCAGTCGCTCTTCATGCTGATGACGACCCAACCCTGCTTCATCGCCTCGTCGTACAGCGGCTGGGGAAACGTGCCGACTTTGGTTGCAGGTAACCCCTGCGCCGGGCCGTAGGCGTACTCGCGCTCTGCATCGTCGTGCATGACGAGCATCGCGAGCCGCGTGCCGCCGCCGGCTTTGGTGTATTCCAGCATCTGGCGATCGCCCACCGAGTTACCGAATGCCGCGTACGGCCGCCGCCCGATCATCAGATGGATGCCCTCGGGCTTGCCCGCGTTGTCATCGTTCAACACCAGCCTCGGTTCCTTGATGAGAAGCGGCTTGCCGCTCTTGTCGTAACCATACTTCGTCGCGCCGGCGCTGCCGACCACCTGCTCTGGCGGGATGCCATAGATCTGCTCGGAATAGACCCGCACGAAGTCCTGACCGCCGCCGGTGACGATGTAGGTCTTGTACCCGTTGGTGCGCAAGTACTGAAGGACCTCTTGCATCGGCACGTAGGTGAGCTCGGTATAAGGCCGCTTCCAGCGCGAATCCTTGGCCGTGGAGAGCCAGCTCTTCACTTCCCCTTGGAACTGCTCGACGCTCATGCCGGTCAGGGTGGCGGCGACGATTTTCAGGAGGTCGTGCATCGAAAGCTTCGCCATCGCCTCTCGGTTTCCCGACAGCACCGTCTTGAACGGCTCGACTTTCGCCAACTCCGGCTTCAGCTTTGCGACCGCGGGCACGCGGTCCAGGCAGTAGACCACTTGCGAATAGATCGGATGCTCAACCCAGAGCGTACCGTCCTGGTCGAACGTGGCGATCCGCTCCGCGGGCGGCACGAACTGCGCGCTGCCTTGCGTGGTAGTGGTCTGCACGAACTCGACGATCGCTTTCTTCGCGGCACCGTCGTTCCACGACGGTAGCGGGTCGGACGACTGGGCGCCCGCGGCGAAGGCCCATCCGAGGATGGGCACCGATAGGAATCGCAGAATCCGGGCGAAGCCGGCGATGCTCTTGCTCATGAGGTCCTCCGACAACTGAAGACGGCGGGCCGGTTGTCAGCCCGCCCGCCGCATCTCGCCCTATTGGCTTGCTCCGCTCTTCGCCGATTCCATCTTCTTCTCGAGCTCAGCCTTCAGGGCTTCGAGGTTGAACGTTGCGCCCTTCTGCATGGGCGGAAACTCGAGGAAGGTCTGGGCAGCCTTGGCAATCTCCTGCTGCACGAATACGAAGCGCCAGAACTCGTAGGCGAACCAGTTGTAATACGCGATCGACCCGTTGTCCTTGCCGTTATACATGCCGGTCCGCTCGAACGGGTCCAGACGGAGATTGACCAGAATCGGCCAGTCCACCTTCACCGTTGCACCGAGCCACCCGTTGGGCTGATCGGTGAAGCGGTACTTGTAGTCGTTGATCCGTACCGCGCTCAATGTGGTCTCGGTGAAGTAGAAGATCTCGTGGCGCTTTGACGGTCCCTTCCCCGTGATCAGGTCCGTCTGGTCGTAGCCGTCCAGGTGCACCTTGTAGGTGGTGCCGCCGAGCTGCTTGCCCTTCTTCAGCTCCTCGATGATGTTCGGGTTGCCGGCCGCCGAGACGAATGTGGGGAACCAGTCGAGCCCCGAAACGATGCTGTTCTCGACCTTGCCCGCCGGAACATGACCCGGCCAGCGGATGATGCAGGGGACGCGGAAGCCACCCTCGAGCGCTGTTCCCTTGCCGCCCGCAAACGGGGTCTGTCCTCCGTCCGGCCAGGTGAAGTTCTCGGCGCCGTTATCGGTGCTGAATGCGATGATGGTGTTGTCATCGAGTCCGTTGTCCTTGAGGTATTTCATGACCGCGCCGACGATGTCGTCGAGCTGCGCCATGCCGGCTTCCTGGACGGACCAGCCGTTCTCCGGCGTGCGCATCCTCTCGTACTTTTCCGACAAGTGCGTGACGACATGCATCCGAGTCGGGTTCAGCCACAGGAAAAACGGCTTGCCGTCCGATCTCGCCTTGTCTACGAACTTGAGCGCGTCGCCGAGGATCTCGTCGTCCACGGTTTTCATGCGATCCGGACACATCGGACCCGCGTCCTCGATCCGTTGCTTGCCGATCCTGCCCCAACGCGGCTGCTCGGTGGGATCGTCCGCATCGGTGGCCCAGCTATGCACCATGTTGCGGGGACCGACGGTCGCCTTGAGTGCCTGCGGGTAGTTGGGATGACATGGGTCTTCCATGGCGTCCAGGTGGTACAGGTAGCCGAAGAATTCGTCGAAGCCGTGGACCGTGGGCAGGAACTTGTTCAGGTCACCCAGGTGATTCTTGCCGAACTGCCCCGTGGCATAACCCATCGATTTGAGCACCGTCGCGATGGTGACGGCCTCTGCCGGAATGCCTAGCGGAGAGCCCGCCTGCCCGACCGTGGTCAAGCCGGTGCGGATCGGAATCTCTCCGGTGATGAAGTTCGCCCGGCCTGCGGTGCAGCTTGCCTCCGCGTAGTAGTCGGTGAAGCGCATGCCTTCCGCAGCCAATTTGTCGAGGTTCGGCGTACGGCCGGCCATGATGCCCTGGTGGTAGGCGCCGACGTTGAACCAGCCGATGTCGTCGCCCATGATGAAGACGATGTTGGGTTTCTTGTCGGCTGCCTGCGCCGCGACGGCGAAGATCGCCAGAACAATCCCGGCGAGCCAGATCCGTGCTTGTCTCATCGCTTGGTCTCCTCACAGTTGGGTAGGTCCATCCTTCACGCCGAGCATGGGACGTTACGACACCATGCAGGCGCCGGTATACGTCCGCAAAACATGTCTCGCGTCCGTGGTACTGATTGCCGACGACCCGCCAGCAGATGGATCGGCTTAGCCTCGCTGAGGCGCGGACACCCGAGGCGCGAACGCCGCGCGTGCCCGCGCCTCGGGTGTCCGCGTGGTGCTGCGACTGCTTCTTAACTACTGGTTATCGCCGCGGCCCGCACCTGTCGGAAGCGGACTGGTCACCGGGCCGGCGCCCGGCTCCGACGCGCCGGACGGATCGCTCCGGCCCTCTGCTGCGGGAGCGCCTTCCTGCACGGCCCCGGCGCCGGTGTATTGCGGAGTGCCTTGCCCCGCCTGGTCCATCGGATTGCCCGATGACTGTACCGTGGTTGGCTGAGTGTCCTCGTCCGCGGCGTAAGCCGCGAGCGACGGCGCCGATAGCATCGCAGACATCAAGACGGCAATGAGTGTTCGCATGTTGGTCTCCTACAGGATCGAATTGCGTAGCGTTGCGGGGCACCTTCTGCTCGGGCGTGCCCCCAACCCGTCAAACCGGTTCGTCGGTCGTACTTCCGTGACCCGCGTCTCAGCATCGGTGACCTCTGACGCAGGCGGTTTCGTCTCGTTCACGGTGTCACCCTGGTCGCTCGGGTGTGTTTCGGTGCCGGCTTTGAGGTGTTCCTTCACCTGCGTAAGGTTGTAACTCTCCGGCGCCTGCAATGGCGGAAACTTCTGTAGCGTCTCGAACCATTGCAGCCAAAGTTGCTGGCCGATCGGCAGCAGGTTCCAGTCGTAGATGAAAGCGGTGGACGGAGCGGCCAGCGCGCCCCCAAGGGCCATCGCAGACTTCACGTTCATGCCCACCGCTTGCTCGAAAGGATCGCGCCTGATGTTTTGTACCAGCGTGAAATGGAAGGGAATGAGCGGCAGAATCCATCCCTCTGCCCCAGGTTGCGACATGGTGTAATACATCTTCCAGTTCTTGTAGCGCACCGCGGAGGGGGTGGAACCCGAGAAGTAGTAGAAGACTTCGCGCGCCGACTTCTGGGACTTGCCCGTCAGATAGTCGATCTGGTTCACGCCGTCGAGCGCGGTCTTGACGATGCCCGGGTATGAACCGGCCTCGATCTGCTTCTTGAGCCCGTCGCCCTTCGGTCCGCCGGCAATTTCTACAAATGTCGGCATCCAGTCGAGCGCGGAAAACATCTCGGTGAACACGGTGCCGGGCTTGATGACCCCGGGCCAGCGGACCACACACGGAGCGCGGTAGCCACCCTCGTAGGACTCGCCCTTCTGGCCCTTGAACGGTGTCACGCCGCCGTCCGGGAAGGAAATGGCCTCCGCGCCGTTGTCGGTGGTGAAGACAATGATGGTGTTGTCCATCTGGCCCATGTCCTCGAGCTTCTTGAAGACATAGCCGATGTTGTCGTCCAGCTGCTTCATGCCGGCTTCGTTGATGCCCCAGTCCTTGCCGCCGCGCTCGCCCAGCATGGCCTCGTACTTGGGCGGCAACATCGTGGTGGCGTGCATGCGCGCCGGGTTGTACCAGACGAAGAAGGGCTTGCCGGTCTTTTTCGGGTCGTTGCGGTCGAGGAAGTCGATCACCTTGCCAGAGATCTCCTCATCCACGGTCCGCGATCGATCCAGCGTCAGCGGGCCTTCGTCCTTGCAGCTCTGGTTCTTTTCCGTCCCGTCGGAGGATTTGCACCAGAGCACCGGGCGCGGAGGGGTCAGGCAAACAGTTGTTCTCGGATCCACCGCACCCGGCACCTCGGCGACGCCGGGAATCGGTGTGTTCTTGCACGGCGGCGCGACCGTCTGCAGGGTTGGCGGTTTATTGATGTCGGGGAAGCTCACGCCCTGCATAGCGTCGAGGTGGTAGAGGTAACCCCAGTACTCCTGGAAGCCGTGCGCCGTGGGCAGTGCTGCGGTGTGGTCGCCGAGGTGGTTCTTGCCGAACTGGCCCGTGTTGTAGCCGAGATCGAGCAGAAACTTGGCGAGCGCTGGTGTGCCGGGTCGCAGATAGCTCGGACTCCCGGGAAGCTGCGGCGGGATCATGCCCGTGCGCAGCGGATACATGCCGGTGAAGAAGACGTTGCGGCCCGATGTGCAGCTCTGTATGGCGTAGTCGGTCGTGAACATCGCGCCTTCGTGCGCCAGGCGATCGATGTTGGGGGTTTCCCCAAGCCCTATGCCACGGTGGTAGACGCCCATTTGCATCCACCCGATGTCGTCACCCATGATGAACAAGATGTTGGGCTTTCCCCCGGCCGCTTGAGCCTGCGCTGGGCTTGCGGCGAGACTCACCGCGCACACGAGGGCGACGATCGCGGGCAGTGCGCGCTTACCGAAAATGTTCTCTGCATACTCTGCTGTCCAGTTCATTTACGACCCTGCTCCGCGTATGGTCTCAAGACCGCTCACGGAGAATGGATATCCGTCACCTCACCTACGTCGATGGCAGCACGCCCGCGACGCTGTAGTTGTTGAATTGGGACACCGTACAAGTGAGCGCGCCGGGAAAGTGCACATGCACCAAAGTCGCGCACAGACGATGAGGCAGCCACCGGTAAGAAAACTGTCATGGGATCGAGCGGAAACGATCCGCAACGGATCGACAAGGTAGCCCTGACGATCATCAACGTCAAGGCTTGCACACTCACCGCAAGAGTTCGTGCGTACGCGGAACGTCCACGGTTTTCTCAGCGTCCATGACGGCGGCATCTGCATCTGAGTGCGGACACTCGCTGGTGCAGCGCCCGCTTCCAGTCTGCGCACTCCATCGGGATGGTGGCAGCCGTGGCGTGAACCAGCGCCTGTCAGCGTCTCGAGGAGACAGGCGTGGCCCGGGCTTGCTTCTGGTAGGACTGTACGCGATCCACGCAGGCCCGCTGCGTCGGCCTCACGACGTCGGTGCCCTTGCGCAAGCGCGCGAGTGCGTGACTGAGCGGCGTCGCGGGCGCATCGCCGGCGCGCCGAACGTCTTTCGACGCGGCCGGATCGAGGCGCGGATCAGCGCTCGTGCTCGGCGCTATCCTGCGGTTGACGAACGGTGGCGCGGTGGACGTAGAATTGCACCGCGTTCGCCGTGATCAAGGGATTGCCGGACGCGTCGACGACGGCAACGTCCAGCACGTGCTGCGTGTCGTCCGCGGCGGCGCTCTCCCATTCGTCGGGCGTGATCTCGAACTGCAGAGAGTGGCGCAGCGTCGGCAGCACGGTTCCGTCGAGCGACACGCTGATCGCATCCGCCTCCAGCAGCGCCGGGGAGAGCGCCAGGCTGACTCGCACCTCGCCGGTGCTTGTGTGCACGGTGCCGCCTTCCTCCGGGGACTGGATCGCTAGCAGCATGTACGACGCTCCGGTAGGTTGCGGGGCTGGCTGTTGCGCCGGCGCCTCAGTGTCGATGACGTTGCTGGGCGGCAGATCGACCTGCCTGCCGCCTGCGCAAGGGCTGTCGGTGAAGACGGGACCGTTCTGGCCCTGGCACTCGTAGATTGCCTGTGCGCAGGCGACGGCTGGCAACAGCAGGATGATCAGCGGGAACGCGATTCGTTTCATGGCATGGCCTTGGCGTCGGGGGTGGCACCGCTTGGTTCGAACTTGCATTCTAGCGAGCGCCGCGGATTCGCGGTCGATTGACGCGCACCGCAGCGCCGTGAGCGGCGTCCACTGCGGCGAGCGACGGGTCTTCGATGCAGGGAGCCGCGCACTCCTCTGCAAGCTATCAAGATCCGTGCCTTTCTCCGTTGGCGAGGCGCATGCATTGCGGCGGATGGGGGCGATCCAGCCGCGAGGTACAACGTGAGCAAGGCCTCTCGGCGGAAGCCGTCACGCGCGCGGGCCAAACGCGACGCCCCTGATGCGACCAGGGCCGCAGCTCGGGCCGGGGCGGTGCCCTCCGGCACCGGCTCGCCGCGCAGGCCGGTGCTCCTCCTGTGGGCGGGCGCAGGGGTGCTCGCGGTGCTGGCGGCTGTGGCCGGCGCTTGGCTCTGGCATGCGCACCAGCAACAAGCCGCCTCGGCTTCCCCGGCAGCGATCGTGGCGACCTACATCGGCGCCGCAGCCTGCGGGCAATGCCACGCGACGCAGCACCAAGCCTGGTCCGGCTCTCAACACGATCAGGCCATGCAGCACGCCAGCGAGAAGAGCGTGCTCGGCGATTTCGGCGGTGTGCGCTTCACACACTCCGGCATCACCTCCACGTTGTTCCGCCGCGACGGAGGATTCTTCGTCAACACCGATGGCGCCGACGGCAAGCTGGCCGACTTCGAGGTGAAGTACACCTTCGGCGTTTATCCGCTCCAGCAGTATCTGGTCGAGCTTCCCGGCGGCCGGTTGCAGGCCCTGCCGGTCGCGTGGGATAGCCGCCCGCGAGAGCGAGGCGGTCAGCGCTGGTTCCATCTGTACCCGAATGAGCACATCGATCATCGGGACGTGCTGCATTGGACGCGCCCGAGTCAGAACTGGAACCACATGTGTGCGGAATGCCACTCGACGCACGTGGAGAAGAGCTACGACGCGGCCACGGACCGCTTTCACACCACGTACACGGAGATCAACGTCGCCTGCGAGGCGTGCCATGGTCCGGCATCCCAGCACGCGGCCTGGGCGCGGCGCGAAGCCGGCTGGCGCGACATGGATGCGACCAAAGGCCTGAGCGTGCGGCTCGATGAGCGCGCGGGCGTGAGCTGGATCCTCGATGCGCAGAGCGGGAACTCCCGGCGCAGCACGCCGCGGACGACGGACAAGGAGATCGAGGTGTGCGCGCTGTGTCATTCGCGCCGCGCGAGCATCCATCAGCCCTACGACAACGGGGCGCCGCTGCTGGACTCGGAGCTGCCGGCCGTGCTGACCGAAGGCCTGTTCTTCGCCGACGGACAGATGCAGGACGAGGTCTATAACTGGGCGCCGTTCCTGCAGAGCAAGATGTATCACAAGGGCGTGACCTGCAGCGACTGCCACGACCCGCACAGCCTCAAGCTGCGCGCGAGCGGGAACGCGGTGTGCACCCAGTGTCATATGGCGCAGAGGTACGACGCGCAGTCGCACCACCATCACGAGCCCGGCTCAGCGGGCGCGCAGTGCGCGGCGTGTCACATGCCGACGCGAACCTATATGGTCATCGACGAGCGTCATGACCACAGCATGCGCGTGCCGCGCCCCGATCTTTCGGTGAAGCTGGGCACGCCCAACGCATGCACCGGCTGTCATCGGGACGCCGGCGCGGCGTGGGCCGCGCAGCGGGTGGAGCGGTGGTTCGGCCCGCAGCGCGAAGGATTCCAGACCTACGCCGAGACGCTCCAGGCAGCGCGTCGCGGCTCGGCCGACGCCCCGGCGCGCCTGCGGGGGCTGATTCAGGACAGCGGCGCTCCGGACATCGCCCGGGCTACTGCGCTCGCTGAGCTGGGACGTCTCGGCAGCCCGGACCTGGCCGAGATCGTGCGACAAAGCCTAGGCCATTCCAACCCGCTGATCCGCCAAAGCGCGCTGAGTGCGCTGGCGAGCACCGATCCCGCCACCCGGATCGGCTTGGCTGCGCCCTTGCTGCGCGACCCGGTGCGAGCGGTGCGTCTGGACGCGGCGAGCCTGCTCGCCGGCGTACCCGCCGAGCAGCTCGACGCGAGCCAGCGCGAGGCGCTCGACCGCGCGCTGAACGAGTACGTGGAGGCTCAGCGGCTGAATGCCGATCGCCCCGAAGGGCACCTCAACCTCGCATCCCTGTACGCGCGTCAGCGCCGCTTCGACCAAGCGCAGGCCGAGCTACAGGCCGCGCTGCGCATCGAGCCGCGCTTCGTTCCTGCTTATGTGAATCTCTCGGACTTGTATCGGGAGCAGGACCGGGACAGCGACGGCGAGAAGGCGCTGCGCGCGGGGCTGCGACAGGTCCCGGATAACGCCGAGCTGCACCACGCGCTGGGGCTCACGCTCGTGCGGCTGAAGCGGTTGCCGGACGCGCTCGAAGAGTTGCGCAAGGCGGCTTCGCTCGCACCTGATTCGGCTCGGTTCGCCTACGTATACGCCGTCGCGTTGTACTCGGGCGGTAAGCGTGATGCCGCCATGCAGGTCCTGGAGCAAGCGCTCAAGCGCCATCCGGGCGACCGCGACATCTTGCTGGCGCTGGCCGGCTACTCGCGCGACGCGGGGCATCCGACACAAGCTCGGGAGTACGCTTCCCGCCTGCTCGCTCTTGCGCCGCGGGACGAGCAAGCCCGCAGCCTGTTGCAGTCGCTGCCGCGCGATTAGGCCATGCGCCAGGATGCGCCACGCGATCAAACGGCGCGGTCGAGCGCGCCGCGCGAATAGTCGTCGAAGGCTTTGGCGACCTCTTCGCGAGTGTTCATGACGAAGGGACCGTAGCGTGCAATCGGCTCACGGATCGGCTGCCCGTCCGCGAACAGCAGCTTCGCGCCGGCGCTGCCTGCGGTGAGCGTCACACCTCCGCTGCCTTCCAGCACCGCGAGCGTGCCGCGCGCGATCTCGCGTGGCTTTCCGTCACGATCCGGTTCGCGCACTGTGCCCTCGTAAGCGTAGACAAAGCAGGCGTGCGAATCCGGCACCTCGAGCGTGAAATCGGAGGCCGCCGCAATCGTCACGTCGAGCAGGCGCACGGGGACCAGAGTGTTGGCCGCGCCTTTGGCGCCGAACGCCTCGCCCGCGATCACCCGTACGCTCGCGCCATCGCGCGCGACGGTTGCGATGCGAGCGGCGGGAACATCCTGGTAGCGCGGCGGGCTCATCTTGAGCGCGCCCGGGAGGTTGACCCAGAGCTGGAACCCGCGCAGCCTGCCATCGGCGCGCTCCGGCATCTCCGAGTGAATGATGCCGCGGCCGGCGGTCATCCACTGGACGTCTCCGGCTTCGATCACGCCGGAGTTTCCCACCGAGTCGGCATGCTTGACCCGCCCGTCGAGCATGATGGTGACGGTCTCGAAGCCCCGGTGCGGATGGTCGGGAAACCCGGCGATCCAGGAGTCCGGATCATCCGAGCCGAATTCATCGAGCATGAGAAACGGGTCGATCAGATCCAGTGCAGGGGTTCCGATGATGCGCTTGAGCTTTACCCCGGCGCCGTCGGTGGCAGGCATCCCGGTCACGGTCTTCGCGATATGTCGCATTCGGTTCTCCAGAGCGTTGCTTGGGTCGGTTCAAGCTGAGATAGTATCCTCTCACGCGAAAGACAAGGGCCCTGCTTCGCGGGCCGCAGGTCTTCCCCTTGTTCGGGACGAGGACAATCACGCCGCGAGGCTCCTGCATTCGACCAGACGACCAAACCAGCATGAAAATCCAAGCTATCGAGACCATCGTCTTGCGCATCCCCTACACGGCGGGCGGGGCTGCCACCACCGAAGCGTGGGGCGGCAAGGCCTGGCAGACCGCCGACGCGCTGCTCGTGAGGATCACCACGGATGCGGGCATCACCGGCTGGGGGGAGGCCTTCGGCTACAACGCCATCCCTGCCACCAAGGCCGCGATCGATCACATGCTCGCTCCCATGTGCGTCGGGCGCGACCCGCTGACGGTCGAGAGCCTGACGCAGGAGCTGCAGCAGAAACTGCACATCTTCGGGCGCGGCGGGCCGGTGATCTTCGGTCTGTCCGGCATCGACATCGCGCTATGGGACATCGTCGGCAAAGCCGCCGGCCAACCCGTACACCAACTCCTGGGCGGATGCCGTGCGCCGCAGCTTCCCTGCTATGCGAGTCTGATCCGATACGCCGATCCAAAGCTGGTTGCCACGAACGTCGAGCGCGCACTCGCGCAGGGATTCCGCCACGTCAAACTGCACGAGATCGAAGTCGCGCCGGTTCGCGCCGCGCGCGAGGCGGCGGGCGAAGATGCCGAAATCATGGTCGACGTCAACTGCCCGTGGTCGCTGCGCGAAGCGCTGGACATGGCCGAGAAGCTGCGGCCGTTTCGTTTGCGCTGGTTGGAGGAGCCGGTGTGGCCGCCGGAAAACCACGCCGGGCTGGCACAGGTGCGCGCCAAGGGCGGCATCCCGATCGCGGCGGGCGAGAACGCGGCGACACTGCTGCAGTTTCAGCAGCTCTTCGACGCGAACGCGATCGACTACGTGCAACCCAGCCCGACCAAAATGGGCGGCGTTTCGGAGCTGCGCAAGCTGTTCACGTTGGCGGCTGCGCACAACGTCACGGTGATGCCGCACAGCTTCTACGATGGGCCGGGACTGCTCGCCGCATTGCATGTCAACGCGGCGTTGGGGCGGGGGTCGCTCGTCGAATGGCGCTACTTCGAATTGGAAGCGCGCCTGTATGGCGATGCAGGCATACCGAAGGAGGGCTCGATCGCGGTGCCTCGAGGTCCCGGCCTCGGTTTCGATCCCGACCTGGAGGTCATCGCGCGCTACCGCGCGAACTAACGCTGCCCGTAGACTCGCGAAGAGGCCGCTCCACCGCGCTGCGGCGTCGAGTGCTTGGCGCCTCCTAGCGGGAGCCCACATTCCCGGTTAAGCGCTCTGATCCCGCTCCCGAACGGCGTCGTACCGCTGCAGACGCCCACCTGCCGCTGCTGATATTGCGTACAGTAGCCGGACCTCAGACCTCGACGCACAAGAAACGCGAAAACCATCCGCCTATCACGCGTACCGGAGAGCTCTCCGTGATCCAAGGGCGCAGGCCCGTGGGGTTGGCAACCCATTGTTCTGGCGCTAACGTTGCTCGAACACGGGGGGCGCACGCAATCGAACGCGGCGCATGAGAGCAGCAGGATAGGCGGACGCTTGCCGTGAAACGACACGGACGCGGTCCGTCCAATACATATTCGGCGCCTTCACGAGAGGAGCCGGCGACTTTTGGTGCAGCGGTCGCGTGAAATTCACCCGGTACTCCCTCGAGATCCGCAAGCGTGCGGACCGAGTCATCATTCTTGACGAATGGCTTGAGTGCGCGATAGCCGATCCCTTCCGCGAGGGGACGATGGCCGAGACGGGCGATCTGGATGAGAACACTGTTCTCGATGTAGATGCCGCTGGCAATCTCTGCGCAATCACGGTTGAGCATGCCTCCGATCGCACTGGCATCCCTGAGTTCTCGTACGAACAAATACCTACGTAGCGCGAAGCCGGCCGGAATGGGTGCACGCGGGCAGCCGCCGAACCCCGCAATCGACCGGGGTGCCCAAGAGCGTAGCTGCTGTTGGGTACCCGTCGCGCTGTGCGCGCCGGCGCCCGGTCATTGGCGACATTGCCTGACAGAACGGGAGGACGCGATAAACAATCTTCGCTAATCCGCCAGAGCTACAAGCAAGGATTCGCTTGACAGAACCTCAGTCGCCGACCTCTGGCCTTTTCGCTCAAGGACCTAGAACGCTGCTCCGGGATGTGGCGGTGCGCAGACGTCCAAGGGAGGTGTAGGCTTTGAGCTCTACGCCAGGTTGTTCTGCTTCGTTCCCTTGCCGTAGCCACGGACCGTAACGGCATCCGTTATGGGGAGGCCCTGAGATCGAAGGACGCGAATTCACCTCCCAGTAGAATAGAGGCATGCGCGCACGCTCCCCTAGCAAGCGACATGCGAAGAATCCGCGACCGCGCCTGGCGCCGAAGCAGAGCGCTTTGAGCCTTGCAGTCGCGGAATCGACGCGCGTATTCATCAGTTATCGCCGCGATCCGACCGAACCGGCCGCGGCGTATCTGCGGCATTCCCTCGGCAGGTCGCTCGGCGAAGAAAGAATTTTCCGGGATCTCGACACGCTTCAGCCGGGTCAGAAGTTCGAAGCAGTGATCGGGGAGGCGATCCGCAACACGACGGTCTTCCTCGTCTTGATCGGTCCCTCGTGGCTCACACTGCGTGGCGCCAGCGGCACACGCCGATTAACCGAACAGGGCGATTACGTACGCATCGAAATCGAGACGGCGCTGAAGGCGGGCGTAGAGATCATCCCGCTGCTGATCGATGGTGCAAAGATGCCGTCGCGCCGCGAGCTGCCCGGATCGATTGCGGAACTCGCCGGCAGAAACGCCTATGAATTGCCGTGGGCGGCCGGCATTGGCAAGCTCTGCGATCGAATCCGGCAGCTGGAGAAGCAGCGCGAAGCGCGCGAGGCCGCAGAACGCGCCGAGCGACAGCGTCTCGATCTCACGGATGGCCAGGGACTCACCCCCAGCAAGCTCGCGAACACGGCCAGTGCGTCCTTTGCCGTCGTGGCACGCGCCATGGAAATATCGCTCGCGAGACGCGGAGAGAAGGTCTGGCTGTCCGGTCCCGACATCGCCGACTCACTCAAGTCGCGCACCAAGCGCTCGGTGGGATCGGAGGGTTTCCTGGCACGGGAGCTGTTCTACGTCATCGACTTTATCGGCGTAAAGGCCAGGGCATCTGACAGACGCTATGTCGCACGTTCCTACCCCTTGAAATCCCTCGACGAACTGCCCGCTCAGCTGGCGCTCGGCCGTCCCGTCATCGCGGGCGTGACGGTCCAGGACTCGTGGTTCAAAGCCGCCATCATGAAAACCGGCACGATCGATTTCGAGTCGAAGGCGAGATTGCGGGGCGGCGTCATCTGCGCTCTCGTCGGCTGGGATCCGGTCCACGAGGTGGCGAAGATCCTTCTGCCCTGGCCGAGCTGGGGCAAGGGTGGGATGGGTACGATCACGCGGCGCGCGCTCGAAGCCTACGTCGATCGCAGCGAGCTCCGCGCTGTCGAGCCGGTGCTGATGGCGGCCGCGCCATTCGCGGGCGGACGGAAGTAGACACGGCGCAAGTTGCGACGAGCCCCGACAACTTTGACGCGGGATCAAAAGAGGAGGCAACCTGCCAGCTAACCCGCACATCGAAGGGACCTCGCGCCTGCGACGCTCGGCCCCTCATACGCAACGTTCGGCGTCACAGGCCACGTGAAAATGAGTTCATTGGTTTTGCTGCAGGTGATTCGTACCGTGTGGACCAAGGCTTCACGTGGCGGCGCATTGGCGTCATCGCGGAACGCCGTGCCAGACGCACTACCCTTTGCTGCAGCTCTGGCGCAGAGCGACCGGCATGGAATCCTGGTGCATCGGGTAGAGTTCACTGAGAAAGCGGGGTTTTCTCTTCCAGCTTCGGCTGACTCCGGCTCAGTGGAGGAGAATTCAACCCGCATCCTCGGCGTGGTGGTGGAACGGCTCGGACTAAGCCTTCGTGTATCGCTCGACCTCGACCCGGCTCGTAGTGAGAGGCTCGCGCTCTCATCCGGCGCCGCAAGGGACACGTGGTAAAGCCACGGTCCCGTAAGCTTTGTCGTTGGGCGCCTTCAAGCGATGGTTCGCTGGTTCTTTGAGTTGATCTATGGCGGCGTGCCAGCGCGCTTTGAGAGCCCGTTCTCAGTGCAGGAGTCCGTCGCTCTTTTGGGGCAAGTTGTGAAACCGTCCGTCTTTCACGCACTGACCAAGCAGAACGCCGTTGGCAGCGTCACTGAGGGAAAGGTGTCGATTCAGAGGGTGATTCCCTGGGTCCGAAATTCATGGAAGCCGTTCTTCATTGGCTCATTCAAGACCATTGGGGGGCGAACCGTGCTCGAAGGTCGCTTCACTTTCTCGCCCTGGGTGAAGCTCTGCATGTCGATTTGGTTTGGCTTCATTGCGATCTGGGTAGTGCTAGCGACCATCATCGTGATCCGCCATCCAAACGGGGAGTTCTGGTTTCCCTTGTTTGGCGTCGGCCTTTTCGCTGTCGGCATCTTGATGGTCCTTGCGGGGAAGTGGTTCGGACGAAATGACATTGCGTGGCTATCCCAGGTTATCCTTACGGCGCTCGGTGCAGACGGTGCGCAACCAGGCGCTCGAGGGGAGCGCCCAACGGCGTAGCCGCTGTTGGGCTCCGTGCTCGCTTCGGTCGTCAGCCCGGCTCAGCTCCGTCGTTGGGTGCGTAAAGATGCGTAGCGCACTATTCTCGATCGTTCTGCTCTCGCTGATCCCTGTCGGTCACGCGGCTGACCGTACGCCATCCGTGATAGGCTTCTTTTCTGACATGCGCTACATCGAAGAGGCGGGCGATGTCGTCGGGACTGAAGTACACATCGTTCTGGCGCGCGGCGGGCACTATGCGGTCGTTCAGTGCGCTCAAGGCGAGCCGGGCATGCCTGTCGTCGTTCCCGTGAAGGTCACGGGTCAGCAGGTCGAGTTCGAGATTCCGGATCGTGAAGACAACTTATGCTGTCCCGGAAAGTTCCGAGGCACCGTGTCGAAGGCGGCTTTGACGGGTAAGTTCGATGCCTGCGACGACCAGCTCACTCTCAAGCGCGGGCGCAGTTACTGGCGGTGAAGGTGCCCAACCAGCCATTCAACTGGAGCGCTGAGCGGCGGCGCCGCTTGGGTCCCGCCAGGCTTCGCCCGTCGGCGCCCGTCTAAGCGGAGCGACAGGAGCGCGCTAGTGCCACACACAAGTCGAGTGCGTCTGCTGAGGCTGATTGCGGTTCCCGCGATTGCGCTGTGCAGTGCTGTCGCATACGGGGACGGCGACCTTCACCCGACCAATGATCTTCCCAACCCCTACCGAACTGTGGCGCCGTGGGGCAACCTTCCGGACGGGAGGACATGGGGCGCGCTGAATGCCGTCGCGATCGACAACGATGGCGAGTCGGTTTGGGTGGCAGACCGGTGCGGCCGGAACCCGGATGCCCCGCCGGGCGCATCGCCGTTCGCATACGATAGCTGTGCCGGCTCGACGCTGCCGCCGGTTCTCAAGTTCGACGCCTCCGGCAAGCTCCTGAAGAGTTTCGGCGCCGGCATGTTCGTGTTCCCGCACAAGATCTACGTGGATGCGAACGGCAACACATGGGTGGCCGATGCGAGAAGCGCGAACGATCGGGAGCGCAAGAAGTACCCGGAGGAAAAGCCGAAGGGCCATGTCGTCGTCAAGTTCAGCCCGAACGGAGAAGTACTGCTCACGCTCGGGAAGCCGGGTGTAGCCGGAACTCCGCCCGAGGCCCTGACGGAGCCCACCAGCGTCGTGACCGCACCCAACGGAGACATCTTCGTCGCAGAAGGCCACTCCGGGCAGTACGAGGGCTCCGGGCCGAGTACGGTCGCAAGGATCTCGAAGTTCACAGCCGACGGCAGGTTCATCGCCTCGTTCGGCAGGTGGGGATCGGGGCCGGGCGAGTTCAAAACGCCTCACGACCTCGCGATGGACGCGCAAGGGCGGCTGTTGGTCGCCGACCGGGGGAACATGCGCATCCAGATCTTCGACCAGGACGGTAGGTTCATCGCCGAGTGGAAGCAGTTCAGCCGGCCGAGCGGCCTCTACATCCGCGACGGCATGCTGTATGTGGCCGACTCCGAATCCAACGGCTTCCCGGCCGCCAGCCATCCGGGGTGGAAGCGGGGGATTCGCATCGGGAGGCTCGAAGACGGTGTCGTCTTGTATCGGATCCCCGATCCGCTCGAGATGCAGGGCACGAGCGCCGCGGAGGGTCTCGCGGTGGATGCGCAAGGGAACGTGTACGGCGCGGAAGTCGGGCCGCGCCAGCTGGTGAAGCACGCCAAGTAGAAGCACGCGCGAGCGGAGGGCGGAGACCGGAGGTTCTCGTAGCCGTTTCGTTGGCCGCGTTTGACCTGAATCAAACCTTACGGTGCGTGTGCGGCCGATCATAATCACTGTGACGTTCGTGCAGGCATTACAGGGCCCGCCAGACGCGGTCGGGACGAGCGCTTAGCGGGCGCAGGCTACAGGCATGGCCCAGACAGCATCCCCGAAGTTGATTCCCCTGAACCGTATCGCGACGGAGCCGGTAGGCGGCAAGGCCGCGCAGCTCGCAGCGCTTGCTCGACTGGGGCTCCGCGTGCCCGATGGCTTTGTCATCGTCGGAGCTGTGCCGGGACGCCTGCCGCCCGATCTGGACGAATACAGCGCGCGCCTCGGCGGCGCGGTGGCGGTGCGCTCGTCTGCGCTGTCCGAGGACAGTGCGGAGGCGTCTTTCGCCGGACAGTTCGAAACGGTGCTCGAGGTTGAAGGCGCCGCCGAAATCCGGACGGCCGTGGAACGCTGCCTGGCATCGGCGGCAGCGGGACGAGCAGAATCCTATCGCACCGAGATGAAGGTGGCGGGCGGCCCCGAGATGGCAGTCCTGGTGCAGAGGATGGTGGATGCCACCGCGGCCGGCGTGATCTTCACAGCCGACCCGGTCACCGGCCAGCGAGATCGCGTCGTCATCAACGCGGTCCGAGGACGCGGTGAGGCGCTCGTAGGCGGCTACCGCACGCCGGATCACTTCGTCCTCTCGCGCGACGGCGCCGTGCTCGAGCGCGCGGTGCAGGGTGAGCAAGCGTCGGTAGATGAGGCGAAGCTAGCGGAGCTGCTGACCGATGCGCTGAAAGCCGAAGCGGGAATGGGCCATCCGCTCGATCTCGAATGGGCCATCGACCACGAGAACCAGCTCTACTGGCTCCAGGCACGGCCCATCACCACACTTGAGCTGCCCGGGCCGGACGAGCTGGACGATCCGATCGATCCCGACTGGCAGCTCACCACTCACAACGTCGCTGAGTGGATGCCCGGCGCCATGCCGCCGCTGAGCTGGTCAGTCGTGGGGCCCGCGTATGCGGAGGGGATGAACGAGCTGCAAGTGATGGCCGGGCTACCGAGGGAGCTGGTGGAGCGCGTGCCGTGCGTGGTGAGCGTGCAGGGGCACACCTTCATCAGCACCGCAGCCGGCTACTTGCTGGGCACCCAGATGTTCGGCATGAGCAAGGAAAGTTACGACCTCACGCTCACCGGACAGGTGCTGCCGGCCGCGAAGCTCCCGCCCAAGGCCCCACTCCTGCAGCGGCTCATGCACACGGTGCGCTACCTTCGATTGATCCCCGCCGGCAAGAAACGACTCGACGCCTTCGTGGCGCGCTACAGCTCGTTTCGCGTGGAGCCCACCGAGGACCTGATCGAGTACTACCGGCGCCTGGATCAAGCGGTCAAGATCTACAGCGAGTCGGGCTCGGTGCACGTCCACACCTCGATGATGGCGATCGGATTCCTCAACCTGTTCCAGGGGCTGCTCAGCAAGGGAGGTCCGCCGACCGCGAAATCCCAAGCAGCGGTGGCGGCGCTGTTGGCCGGAGCGAAGGCCGACGCTGACCATGCGGACAAGAGCTCCATCGGCGTGACGGACGCGCTCGACAGCCTGGGAGCGCTCATCGCGGCACAGCCGGCAGGCAAGGAGCGCTTCGCGCACATGTCGGCTGAGGAGGCGCTCCAGTGGCTGAGAAGTTCCGCTACCGGGAGCGCGGGCAAATCGTTCGAGTCCTTCCTCGCAGCTCATGGCCACCGCTGCATCCGAGAGCTGGACCTCCGCGAGCGCGACTGGCAGGAGGATCCGCTGCCACTGGTGCAGTCGCTGCAGCTCATCGTATCTGCGCCGCGCAAGACGCAGACCGACTGGAAGCGCGAGGCGGATGAAGCGCTCGCGGGACTGTCGTGGGGCGCACGAGCGCTGATTCGGTGGCTGCTCCCGAAGGCACATGCGTCGGTGGTCGAGCGAGAGCGCTCGAAGTCGTTCAGCGTCTGGATGGCGAGACAGCTCAAGCGCGGCTACGTGGACTACGCGCAGCGGCTCGTCGCCGCGGGCCGGTTGCCGGATGTCGACCTCGTATTCTTCTTCACGCATAACGAGCTCGCGCGCCTCGCGCAGGGACCCGATCGTGCCCTGGTGCGGAGCGCCGAGCATCGCCGGCGGCTGCACCCGCGGAAAATGGCGCTGGAGTTCCCGCGGGTATGCAAAGGCAAACCGGTTCCGCTCGCCGCAGCGGAAGATGCGCTGACGGGAGGCGACGTGATGCAGGGCATGCCGCTCAGCCGTGGCGTGGCAGTGGGGCCGGCCCGCGTAGCCCGCAATCTCGCGGAAGCTGCGGCCATGCAGCCGGGCGAGATCCTCGTCACCCCGTTCACCGACGTCGGATGGACGCCCTACTTCGGTCGCGCGGCAGGTTTGGCCACTGAAGTCGGCAGCGTGCTTTCGCATGGCGCCGTGGTGGCGCGGGAATATGGACTACCCGCAATCGCACAGCTCCCGGGTGTGACGCGGCGCTTCAAGACCGGCGAGATGCTGCGCCTGGATGGGAACACCGGCGAGCTGCGCCGCGTGCACTGACTCAGGCGCTTGCACGCTCGCGGGCGAGCAACATCGCGGGAACGAGCAGCATCGCCTGAACCAGAAAAAACGTCCCGGCGAAGGACAAGAAATCCAGCCGGCCGAGCACATTGACCGATATCAGTGTTGCGATCGCCAGGCTCCGCGAGGGGAACGCCGCGACCAGGGTGACCGTGTCGCCCCTCGGGCATGACAGGGCCTTCGCGACAGCAAGCGCCAGCGCGACTGCGCCTGCCGTGAAGAGCACGGCAGCCAGCAGAATCCCTACGAAATTGCGTTGGATCGTCGCGATCTGGTCGACCAGAACGATCCCGAGCATCACGGCCAGCCCGATCATGCTCAGCCGCTGAAAGCGTATCCGGTTGCGCTCGACGAACTGCGCCGCGTAGCGGCGCACCAGCATCCCAGCGGCGACCGGCAGCAGCAGCCCCGTTACGACCTGCTGCATCACTTTGCCCGCCGGCAATACGAAGCCCGCCTGCGGCTCCAGCAGCAGCCCGAACGCCAATCCTGCCACCAGAGGCGTCGTTGCAACGGCGATGATGCTGGATGCCGCGGTCAGCGTGACCGACAACGCGACGTTCGCGCGGCCGAGCAGACAGTAATAGTTGGATGTCATCGCCTGTGGCGCAGCCGCGGTGAGGATCACCCCGCCCGCCACTACGGGCTCGAGCCGCAGCAATAGCACGAGCCCTGCGGCGATCAGCGGCAGCAGCAGCACCTGGCATAGCAGCCCAGCGGCCACCTCGACCGGGTAGTGGAGCACGCGCAGCAAGTCCGCGGGGGTCAGCTCCAGGCCGACAATGGTCATCGCCAGGATGATCAGAAGCGGCACGCCGACGTGGATGACGGCACTCATGGGCACAGTCGTGGGCGCATCACGACGCGCGGCGGAGCGTGAGGTTGATGCGCTGGCGCCCGGTCAACGGGTGCTTGCCGTCCGCGAGCGGCGCGACCCCGTGGTAAGCGAGACGAGATGCACCGCCCCACACGACCACGTCCCCGCTCTCGAGACGCAGGCGCCGCGGACGGTCTTTCCTGCGCAACCCTCCGAACAGGAACACCGCTGGCAGCCCCAGCGAAATCGATACGATCGGATGCGTGAAGTCGCGCTCGTTCCGGTCCTGGTGCAGCGTCAAGCGCGCGCCGGGTTCGTACCGGTTGACCAGACACACGTCTGGCTCGAACCCGGCAAAACCGGCGTCGGCGGCTGCGGCTTTGGTGACGTCGGACACACACGCCGGAATCGGCGGCCACTGTGCTCCCGTCGTGGGATCGATCGGGTCGTACCGATATCCACGTTGATCGCTGACCCAGCCGACGCGGCCGCAGTTGGTCATCGCCACCGACATGCGGTATCCGCCAGGCGTGATCATGTGGCGCCATGGCGCTGCCTGCAGCACGGATTGTAGCGATTCGAGCAGAGTTGCCTGGGCGGATGCCGCGTAGCCGCGCAGCACGACCGCATCCTCGCCGAGTCGCTCGACTTTTCCGTCGGAGCGCGGCGCGGCATCGAAGAGGTCGCAGACGGCTGCGCTGCTCATTCGGCGTCGTGAAAGATGATGCCCAATGTCGTGCGGGTGCCGGAGCGCAGGCGGCTTACTCCGTGCCGCATGGTGACGCGGTAGACACCCCGGCTGCCTCGCACGGGGCGATGGTGCACGGGAAAGATCACCGCGTCGCCGCGAGCCAGCGGAACGACTTCCGCGCGCGACTGCATGCGCGGCCGCTGCTCCGTGAGCACGAACTCCCCGCCCGTGAAGTCCCGCCCAGGCGCCGAGAGCAGGAAAGCGACCTGCAGCGGGAACACGTGCTCGCCGTAGAGATCCTGGTGCAGGCAGTTGTAGTCGGCTTCGACGTAGCGCAGCAGCAGCGGTGTGGGCCGCAGCTGCCCGGCGCGATGGCAGCGGTCGAGAAAAGCCGCATGCTCCTGCGGGAAGCGCGTCTCGATTCCGATCGCTTCGTTCCAGCGGTTCGCGATGGGCGCGAGGCGCGGATACAGCGCGGTGCGCAGGCTGGCGACCGCGGCGGGCAGAGGATAGGCGAAATACTTGTACTCGCCTCGGCCGAAGCCGTGGCGCGCCATCACGACACGGCTGCGGAACAGCTCCTCCACCGCGTAGCTCTCGGCGAGCGTTGCGCACTCGTGAGCCCGTAGCATCCCGGTCGCGATGGCGCAGCCGTGGGCGTCGAGCTCCACGCCGATCCGCTGCCAGTCGAGCGCTGCGACCCGCTCGTCTGCCCCGAGCAGCCCTTTGCCGTCCGCGACCGGGACAGCGGCTGCGTCGTTCATGCTGCCGCTTCGCGGTCGAGCAGCGCCCGCTTGCGCTCGACGCCCCATCGATAGCCTGCCAGCGATCCGTCGGTGCGCACCACCCGGTGGCAAGGGATGGCGACCGCGAGCGGATTCGACGCACAAGCCTGCGCGACCGCGCGCACCGCTTTCGGCTTCCCGATGCGCTGCGCGAGCTGCGTATAGGTCGCGGTCGAGCCGGCAGGGATCTCACGCAAGGCTTGCCACACCCGTTGCTGGAAAGCCGTACCGCGCACATCGAGAGGGAGATCCAGCCCCAGCGCTGGGGCCTCGACGAAGCCGACCACTTTTGCCACCAGCTGCTCGAAATCCCGATCGGCCCCGACCAGCGACGCTTCGGGGAAGCGGTCCTGGAGCTCGTGCACCAGCGCCTCGGGTTCGTCGCCGAGCAGGATCGCGCAGACCCCCTTGTCGGTGGCGGCGACGAGGATCGAGCCCAGCGAGCATTCGGCGACGGCGAAGCGGATCGATGTGCCGCGGCCTCCGTTTCGGAACCGCGTCGGCGTCATCCCCAGGACCTGTGCGGAGGTCGCGTAGAAGCGCCCGCTGGAGTTGAAGCCCGCGCCGTAGATCGCATCCGTCACGGTCGCGCGGCGCGGAAGCTCCTCGCGCACCCGTTGCGCCCGGCGGGCGGCGGCATAAGCCTTCGGGGTCACGCCGGTGATCGCTTTGAACACGCGATGGAAATAGAAGCGGCTCATCCCGGCGGCGCTCGCCAGGGTGTCGAGATCCGGCATCTCCTCGGGCGCGTCGATCATGCGGCACGCCTGTGCCACGGCGGCGGCGTGCTTCTCGGGGAGCGCCGCCTCGTTCGGCCGGCAGCGCATGCAGGGACGGAAGCCCGCCCGCTCGGCCTCTTCACATGTCGAGTGAAACCGGACGTTCGAGCGGCGCGGCAGCCGCGCTGCGCAGGACGGCCGGCAATAGACGCCGGTCGTGCGCACGGAATAGTAGAACGAGCCGTCCGCGCTCCGATCCCGGTGCACCACGGCTTCCCAGCGATCGTCGTCGCCGGCGAACCGCGGCAACGGCGCGTCTTTGGTCTTCGGCATGCAGATCATGATAGTGCTCCTGTCAGGTGTTGGCGCGCGCTCTGGCGCCCAGGCCGGCATCTTCGCCCACTCCCGTGTGGCAAGCACCCCGCCGCTTGCTCTCGAATTCGAGGAGCCGCAATGCCGCGGGCCGCCTTCCAGGGAAGGGGTGGCACGAGCGCCGGCCCCGCGGGTCGGCTTGCAACTTCCGCGGAGGAGAGAGGGCGATGTCCGCTTACACCGGGAGTGGGAATTCCTGCAGGTAGTGCAGGTAGTCGGCCTCGACGTCGATCTGGAGTCCGGCGAGCAGGCGCACCACGCCGCAATAGAACGAGATCGTCAGCACCAGATCCACGATCCGTTCGTCGTCGAGGCCGTTGCGCAGCTGCGCGAAGGTCGCTTCCGACAGATTGGGCTGAGCGGTCAGCTCACGCGCGGCTTGTAACACCGCCCGCTCTAGCGGCGCCAGGCTGGTCGACCGCCCCTCGGTCTCGGCTTCGATCGCGCGGATGTCGTCGTCGGTGACGCCGAAATCGCGGCCGATCTTGATGTGGTGCGAGAACTCGTAAGGCGAGCGGGCGCAGTACCCCACCTGGAGAATGGCCATCTCGCGCAACCTCGGATCGAGCCGGCTGTGGAAGCGGATGTACTGGCCCAGGCCGACGAAAACGCGCATCCCGTCGGGGCTGTGGGCGAGCGCCCGGTACAGGTTGATGTTTCGGGTCAACAAGTCCTGATTCTCGGGGGCGAGATCGGCTTTGTTCAGGTAGGGAACACGCGCCATAGTCCGGGTCCTCCTTGTGGGCTAGGTTCAGCCGTCAGCCTCGCTTCATGCGCCGCACGCACCGCTTCAGCTCTTCTCCCATCCGTTCCGGCCCCAGCCGGCATCGCATCCCGTGCCCGGGCAGCAGCCATTCGAAGCGGTAAGCGGTGAGCCGTTCCATCGATGCGGTCTGCTCGTCCCAGTCGTACCAGCAGACGCTGTGCGAGGCGACGACGCGCTCGCGGCTCGCGTCCCACCAGGCGTGATCCCCCGAAAACAGGAAGCGGCCCCGATACAGCAGGCAGGTCGAGCCGATCGTGTGCCCTGGCACCGGAATGAAGAGCACCTCGTCGTCCAATGCGATCGGCTCGGCGCCGTGGAGCTTGATCTCCACGTCGCGGGCTCCGGAGGTCACATCGTCCCGGTGCAGGATACGCTCGCAGCCGAAGTGGGTCTGGTACAGGCGGTGATCGGCAACATCGTCGCGATGGGTGAGGAACATCCAGCGTACGCCGCCGAGCGCCTCGATCCGCTCGACGAGCAGGCTGGCGTAGCGCGGCGAGTCGACCAGGATGTTCCCGCCGGGACGCACGATCAGGTAGCTGCGCGCCCCGTAGCTCGCTTCGGACGCCCAGCCGCAGTAGTAGACCTGGTCGTCGAGCAGTTCGGGGAACGCGGCACGCGCGTCGCCGAGATGGTGCTTGGTCTGGGTGCCGATCGCCGCGACCGGACAAGCGACGAGCGCCATCCGGGCGCGATGCGCCTCACTCTCCTCGTTCGGCTGGCGATACACGTAGGAGCTGTCCCCGCCCGCCGCAAAGGTGTCGGGCGCAACCTGCCTGCAGGTGCCGCAGTCGATACACGTGGAGTCGACGAAGAACTCGCCTGGGACGTTCCGCGCCAGCCGCTTCGCGATGGTCGCCATAGGGCGATTTTAGACATCATGATCGCCCGTGGGTAGGAGGCGGCGGTCCCCGGCTCGTGCGGCATCCGGCTGCGCGCCGGAGCCGCGTCAGTTCCCGATCACCTCCCCGAACCGCACCCACTTCTTGCCGTCGAAGCGCTGCAGCTGGACCTGCCGGATGACACGATAATCGGTCGGGCTGGTGTTGATGCGGATACCGGGCAGCAGCAGCGGCAGCTCGAAGTCCTTCAAGTTGGCGGCCTGCCGCATGACGTTCTCGTGGGTGAGGTCGTCGCCGCATTGTTTGAGCACCTGCACCAGGGTCTGCGCCGCCGCGTACGCGTAGACGTTGTACCAGTCCGTCTGATCGCCGTCCGGGTAGTACTTCGTCATGAAAGCGCGCCACTCTCGCATCGCGGGATCGTTGTCCCACTGCGGATCGGTCGGGTCCTTGACGAACCCGACGGTGATCGCGCCCACCGCCCGGTGCACGCCGGCCGGCACCATCACCTGCCCCACCGACGAGCCCGTGACCGCCACGAACTGGAGCGGCGTCCATCCGATGTCGTAGGCCTTGCGGATGGCCTGAGCGGCAAACTTGGCGGTCGTGATATTGACGAAGGTGTCGGCCCCGGATCCCTTCAGCGACACGATCTGGGAGTCGACCGTGGGGTCGGACAGCTCGTAGCTCGCCTCGGCCACGATCAGGCGCTTCGCCTGCTCGCCCAAGCCGTCGTGCAGGCCGTTCAAGTAGTCTTTGCCGAAGTCGTCGTTCTGGTACAGCACGCCGATCTTGGCGTTCGCGCGGTGGTGCAGGATGTAGTGCGCATAGGCCCGCGCCTCGCTGTAATAGCTCGGCAGCCAGCCCATGGTCCAGCGGAAGTTTTTCGGGTCGGCGAACTTGCTCGCGCCGGAGGACACGAACAGCTGCGGAATGCCCTTGGCATTGAGATACTTCTGCACCGCCGAGTTGGCCGCGGTGCCGTTGGAGTTGAACACGATCAGCACCTGCTCCTGCTCCACGAGCTTGCGCGTCTGCTCGACGGTCTTGGGCGGCGTGAAGGCGTCGTCGAGCGAGATGAGCTTGATCCTGCGCCCGTGGATGCCGCCCTCGGAATTGATCTTCTCGAACAAGCCGAGCTGGACCTTCCCCGCCGAGCTGTACGCGGAAGCGGGGCCGCTGTACGGCTTGGTCTGGCCGATCTTGATCTCGGTGTCGGTCGCGCCCGGATCGTACTTCTTCTGCGCGGATGCCACCGCCGTGGCGGCCGCCACAGCGAGCGCGAGGCCAATACGCGCGCAGCGATGCCGCCTACGCATGGCGCTCATCCGTGCCGCTTCGCCTTGTCGGGAGATTCTCCGTACGGCGGCGCGTAGATCACGAGCACTTTGGCCGGCTCGTCGCTCACCACGGTGAAGACATGGGCAGCGTCGGCAGGGAAGAAGCAGCAGTCCCCAGGGCCGAGCTCCATCACCTGGCCGCCGACTTCGGCGCGGGCGCGGCCCTCGAGCATATAGCAGACCTGCTCGATGCCCGGGTGCGAATGCGGCTGCGCTCCCTTGCCCTTCTCGACCACGCCCAGCACGACTTCGAGCTGGCGTGCGCCGACAGTCTCCGGGCCGATCAAGCGGCGGTTCACGGTTCCCGTATGGTTGGCGGGATGGTACGGCGTGACGTTGTCTGCTTTCACGAGGAATCTGCTGGCGGTTGTCATCGTGTGCGCCTCATCGGTGGCCGGTCGCGAGGATTATACGGAATCGGGTCTTTCTGACTTGCGTGTCAGTCCCGCGTGCCGGCCGCGTAGATTCTCCCTCGCTTTGAATGGAGGTCCTTCAGACTTCGTTGTGGGTCCAACGTGCCCGCTGTCGGTTTACCCTCCCCTTCAAGGGGAGGGCAGGGTGGGGATGGGGCAAGCGGCCCATCTCCCCCATCCCCCTCCCAACCTCCCCCTTGAAGGGGGCAGAGAGGTGTGCGATCGCGGGACGGGTCTGCCGTCTGCTCGACCCTCACAAAAGCCGGATGCACGTGAATGGAAGGAAAGCAGGGCGAAGCGCCGGTCGCCTCTGTGGTGGCTCTATCCGATCGAGTGCTCGAGCACACCGATCCCGGACACGTCGAGGCGCAGCCGGTCGCCCGGCTGGAGCCAGCGCGGCGGCGTCCGGAACGCTCCGACACCCGCAGGGGTGCCCGTCGCGATCACGTCGCCGGGCTCGAGCGTCATGTACCGGCTGATGTACTCGATCAGGCGCGGGATGTCGAAGATCATGTCGTGCGTGTTCCCGTCTTGGAGCAGCTCGCCGTTTACCCAGAGCTTGAGCGCCAGAGCGTGCGGATCGGGGATCTCATCGCGGGTCGTGAGCCATGGTCCCATCGGACAGAAGCCGTCCATGCTCTTCGCGAAGGTGGTCTGCGCGGGCGAGACGTCGAACTGGAACTCGCGCGCGCTTACGTCGTTCAGGATCGTGTAGCCGGCCACCGCGTCCAGCGCCGATGCGCTTGGCATTCGATTCACGCGCTGGCCGATCACGACGCCGAGCTCGATCTCGTAATCGAGTTTGGTGATTCCCTCCGGCCGCCTCACCACCGCACCGGGTCCGGTCACCGAGGAGGGAAGCTTGGCGATGATCCGCGGCCGCTCGAACGGCTTCACACCGGTCTCGGCCGCGTGGTCGGCATAGTTGCGGCCGATCGCGACGATCTTGCCGGGACGCGGGATCGGGGCGAGCAGCACACTCGCCTCGAGCCGAGGGTGGGCCTCGGCATGCCAATCGCGCTGCAGCTCAGCCACATGGGCGCGCGCTGCCTCCAGCGCCGCGGGGCCGGCGGCGAGAAACGCGATCATCGCTGCCGTGCTTGGACGCGGCGTCAGAACGCCTGGCTCCAAGCGTCCCCACACCGCGTGCAGCGCCGGTGTGAGATCCACGATGCGTCCGTCCACCACTGCGCCAAGCGCGGCAGTCTTCTGCCTCTGATACGTGACCAGCCTCACCGCTTCTCAGGCTTCGGATACCTGGCCCGGTAGCGACCGGACGAACGCCTGATCGAAGATCCGATCCGCCATCACCTGGCAGCGCTTGACCAGCCGGGGCTCGTCGGGCCCATAGTCGGCGACCGCGCGGTGGATCGTGAGCAGGTCGTCCCACATGAGCACGTCGTGCTCCTGCCACTGGTGCGCGTAACGGTACTTTTCCTGGAGCTGATGCTGGAACAGGAAATCGAGCAGCGCGTCGCTGTCGCGTTCGGAGACGCCGTCGATGCGCACCGTGTAGCCCGGATTCGCATACAGGACGTAGCGGCCGGTGATCGGATGGCGCAGGAACACCGGGTGCGAGACCGGCGGCTTCTGGCGCCGCTGCTCCTCGGTGAGCGGCGGGCGCGGGCTGCCCTTCTCGCGGCGCATCATCTCCCAGAACTTGTTGAAGTCGTGCAGCGCGGTGGCGTGCTCCAGGCGCTGTTTCAGCTCTTGCGGCAGCTCGTCGTAGGCCGCTTGCATATTCTGGAATTCGGTGGCGCCGAGCGGCCGGCCGTCCCGGCGCGGGATGCGGATTCCATACAGCACGTTGGCGAAAGCGATCGTCCTGCTATAGGACATGTCGGTGTGCCAATCCTGTCCGGCGTCGCGCAGGCCGATGGGCCGGCCGTTCTCCACGATGTTGGACAGGATCATCACTTCGGGCATGCCGGGCTCGTAGAACGTTCCCGCGACGTTGATCTCGAGGGTTCCGAAGCGCTGGCTGAACGACTTGAGCTGGCCCGCCTCCAGCCTCTGGCCTGGGAAGCAGACCACGCCGTGGGTCGCGAGCGTGCGAAAGATCAGCGCGACGTGCTCGTCGGCGAGTGGCAGCGACAGATCGAGGCCCTCGATGGTCGCGCCGAGCGTGTCGCCGCTCGGCTTCACTTGGATCATGTAGGTCCTCCTGCCACACTTGGTCCGCTCGCTCCAGCGCCGCTGCGCGGGCGGCGAGTTGCGCGAGCCGAAGTGCAGGCGGCCGATCTACCCCCCGCGCGCGCCCTGGGTGTTGACATACAACGCGTAGACGCTCTTGGCTGCCGCCATGAACAGGCGATTGCGGTACGCCCCGCCAAAACACAAATTCGCGCAGCGCTCCGGAAGCACGATGCGGCCGATGAGGCGGCCCTCGGGGTTATAGACCACCACTCCATCCAGCTCCGCAGTTCCCATCCCCCAGCCCAGCCAGAGGTTCCCGTCGACGTCGCAGCGCATCCCGTCGGGCGTACCGGCGCCCGCGTCGATGAACCTGCGCTTGTTCGCAAGCCGCCGCCCGCTTTCCACGACGTCGTAGGCGTACACGTTGCGCGGCGTGCTGCCCGACTCGACGAGGTAGAGGATCGACTCGTCCGGCGAGAAGCACAACCCGTTCGGGCGGTTGACCTCGGATTCCACGACGCTCAGCGCACCGGTCGCGCCGTCCGCGCGGTACACGTGCATCGGCAACTCCTGCTGCGCGGCGTAGCCTTCGTAGTAGCCAAGGAGCCCGAACGGCGGATCGGTGAACCAGATCGACCCGTCCGACTTCACCACGACGTCGTTCGGGGAGTTGAGCGGCTTTCCCTCGAAGCGGTCGGCGATCGCGGTGATGCTGCCGTCGTACTCGGTGCGCGTGACGCGCCGTGCGCCGTGCTCGCATGTGATGAGCCGTCCCTGCCGATCGCGCGTGTTGCCGTTGGCGAAATTGGAGGGCCGGCGGAAGATGCTGACTGCGCCGGTCTCCTCCTCCCACTTCAGGATGCGGTTGTTCGGGATGTCGCTCCACAGGAGGTAGCGCCCATCCCCGAACCACACGGGCCCCTCGCACCAGCGGAAACCATGTGCGATCCGCTCCACCGACGCGAGGTTGAGGCGGTACTTCGCGAAGCTCTGGTCGAGGACCTGAACGGCGGGATCGGGATAGCGCTGGCTCGGCTGCCAAGCGACGCGATTGTCGCTGCGCAGGTCGGGGATTTCCGGATGCATGGCCTCCCTCGTGTTGCTTATACGTTGGTTCCGTTGCCGCCGAGCTTCAGGCTATGCCAGATGGTGTCCGCCCCAGGCGACGCATCGCGCGGAGACGCTCGGCGCCGCGCGTCCGCCAGGCTCCTCGATCGCGCGCTCGACGACAGGGACGGTGGCAATTATGCCACCCCGCTCCGGGCGTGGGGCCGCCCCTTGGCGGGCGGCTCTCCCCGAGCCGTGGAGGCGGTCCGGGTGTCGTGGGCACTGCCGGGGAGGGGACGTCTCTGTGGACTGCGCGCGCTCCCCGGTTGCTTCCTGACCCGCCTCCAGCGTACAGTCCTATTCGTTGACCCCTGCCATCGGGCGCCGGTGTAGCGACGAAGGTTCTTGAGTGGCCGTCAAGACAGATGAATATCAAGCCGTCGCGCACATGCGCGCAGTGGCTTGGCTCATGGCAATCCTCCTGCTTCTGTTCGGCCTCGCATATTCGCTGGTCTCGTGGCGCGCCGAGAAGACCCGCGAGCTGCAATACCTGACCTCCCTCGCGCAGCTGGGCGAGACGGCACTGGACTCCTACTTCCTGTCGATCCAGAACGCGCTGTATGTGCTCAGTGAGGACATTCGCCGCGAAAGCGGCCGCATCGATCTCGACCATGCCGACTTGTTGTTGAGACACTTCAAGCAGGCCAACACCGAGCTGCGGATCGCCGTGGTGGCGCGGGTGGATGGTCAGGTCCTCGCGACGACCGAGACCTCCCGCGGGCAGCCGCTGCCCTCGCTCGCTCATGAGCCCTCGTTCATCAAGGGCCTGGAGGAGCTCTCCACCGGGCGAGTGCTAGCCATCGGCCGGCCGTTTCTTGGGCCGGTGAGCAAGGACTGGGTGATCCCGCTCCGCTACGGCGTGCGTGACGAGCAGGGTAACCTGCGATTCGTGCTGGGGGCCGGTGTACACCTCGCCAAGCCGCAGAGCTTCTGGAAGGATGCGCCGTTGCCGGGCGGTGCCGCGCTTGGCGTAGTCCGCGACGACGGCTATCTCGTGGTCCGCTACCCGCTGCCGAAGGACGCGGACCTGGCGCAGATCTATGGCGCATCGAAGGACGGTACGCTGATCAATTTCCTGCGCCAGGAAGGTTTTCCAACCAGCGGGATCGTGGAGGGCGTGAGCCGCGTATCCGGAGAGGAGTCGGTGTTCATCTTCCGGCGGCTGGCGCATTTTCCGGCGACGTTCTATGTGGCGGAACCGCGCACCTATCTGTGGACGATGTGGTGGCAGAAGGTGCAGTTTGCTTATGTCCTGATGCTGTTGCTGATCGTCGGCGCGTTCGCCGTCTATCGCTGGACACGCAGGCGCCAGATCGCATGGGAGACCGAAAGGCAGCAGCGGATGAGAGAGCTGGAGGCGGTGAACCGGGAGCTCGAATCCTTCGCGTACTCGATCTCGCACGACCTGCGCGCACCAGTTCGGCATATCGATGGCTTCGCCAAGATGCTCGCCGAGGAAGCTCCGGGCTTGAACCAGACCGCGGGACGCTACCTGCAGACGATCTCCAAATCCGCTCTGCGGATGGGCACGATGATCGACGAGCTGCTGGAATTCTCCCGCACCAGCCGCGCGGAGGTGCGCACCCGGCGCGTGGACCTGAACCGTGTCGTGGCCGATGCGCGCGACGAGTGCTTGCGCGATTCCCAGGAGCGCAACATCACCTGGAAGGTGGACGAGCTGCCCGCCGTCATGGGCGATGCCGCGCTGCTGCGGCTGGTGTTCGTCAATCTGTTGTCGAACGCGATCAAGTTCACTTCCCGGCGCCCGGAAGCGGTGATCGAAATCGGCACGCGCTCCGACGCTGACGATGAAGTGATCGTCTACGTCCGCGACAACGGCACCGGGTTCGATATGCGCTACAGTTCCAAGCTGTTCGGCGTGTTTCAGCGGCTGCATCGCGAGGCGGAGTTCGAGGGTACGGGGATCGGCCTGGCCACAGTGCAGCGGATCGTGCAACGGCAAGGCGGGCGCGTCTGGGCGGACGCGGAGCCCGACCGCGGTGCGACTTTCTATGTCGCGCTGAAGCGGGCGTGCGAAGGCGTCGAAGGGAGTCAAGCGAGGTCGTCCGCGTCGGTGGGCCACTCTCGCTGATCCGCGGGCATCGCATCTCCGATCCTGCAGGCGCGGGCCGCACGTTAGGCGGGTAGGGCACGTTCGCCCACCGGCACGACCCGCTTGCGCCGCATCCGCTGGACAGAGCCGGATGGCTACGACGAACGGCGGATGGGCACGCGGCGCTCAACCGGACTAACCTAGCGAGGAGATGCCAGGCGCCATCGCCAGCAGGTCACCGGCCGGGCGGAGGTGCAGCCTGCGGCGAGGGCACGCGAACCAGCGGCCCCGAGTTCAGGGAGGAGAGCAGCCATGGCGGAGCAGGAGCAGTCGTCCAAGCTTCCGATCGCCGGATTCTTGGTGATCGCGGCGGCGATCGCCGGCACGCTGGTGTGGAATCGCGTCCCGCTCGACGCAGGACGCCCGGCCCGGGAGAAGAGCCAGCAGCACCGCCGGGAGGTCTTGCAGGATATCAACGCGCGCTTATGGGAGGATCCGCTCTCCGTCGTTTGGCGGCACGAGCACCGAGCCAGAAGCACGCAGGCCGGCGGCGAGAAAAGTGCGCAGGGCCCGCACACGATTCCGGAAGTATGCAGCGGTGTGCTGAGCGGCTCAGAAGGAAAGCTCGATCTGCTCCTTCTCGGCGTGATGGTCTCCGGCTCGCGCTACCTCGATGCGAGCGAGAACCGCAGCCGCGCCCGCTATGCACTGCAAGCCGCGCTCTCCGTCGCGCACTTCGTCCCCCTCGACGCGCAGCGCATGGGTTTGCTCACGCCGGATCCGCTGAGCAAGCCGAGGGCTTCGCGGCGCTTGGTCCCGTTCGAGATCTACCACCGCAGGAGCGAACCGGGCACGGACTCCCCTCCAGCCAACGGCCGGCAAGTCATCGGGGGCAGCTCGCCCGCGCGCTCGGCTCTCGTGCTGTGGATCGAGGAAGAGGCTTTCTCGCAGCCGTCGCGCGCTCCGGCCACGCCGCTGACCAATGTCGCAAACCTGGCGCGCGCCCTCTCGGAAGCATGCGGAGGCCCCGCGCACCGCCGGGTAACGGTAGAGACCGCCATCATCGGTCCTGCCGACTCCGATACGTTGCGCGATATGGTTCACGAAGTAGACGGGAAGTCGCGCTCGCTTCAACTCGAATGCGGGCCCACGGCCAAACCCCGCGAGCAGCACTGCGAGGCCGCGCCATACATCCGGCAAGTGCGCTTCTACTCGGCGTTCGCCACCGCCTCCGGTCGTGAGCTGCTGCGATTGAACGGAAGCTCGCCGTATCACCCCTGTGGGAATCACCACTGGCTGCCGCCTCACTGGGACCAGGCGGGTGTGCGCGCCACCGGGTCGGTCTTGTATCACTACTTCCACAGCTGCGGGATCGAGCTGTTCTCGACCATCGCCACGGACGAGGAGTTGAGCAAAGCGTTGGTCGCGGAACTGCAGTGCCGGCAGTCGCAAGGGCTGAGCAGCGATGGACCCGGATGTGCCGGTGAGGTTAGCGCAAAGCCGGCGACGCCCGATTATTACATCGTGCTGATCTCGGAAGCGGATACCTATTACGGCCGCATGCTGCCCAAGGCGTTCCTTCAGAGTCTCGGATTGGAGTATTCCTGCGAGGAGGACCCGGAGGAACTTCCGAAGAAAGTCCCGAAGCTCGGCCCGTGCCGTGTGCTCCGGTACAACTACCTGCGCGGACTCGACGGGCAGGTTCCCCCGGCGGAGGATACGACCGACAGCACGAAGGACGACAAGCAGAAAGAGTCCGCGGCACAGGCAGACCGCGCGGCCGCAGCGCTCGAGCGCGGCGAAGGTCCGCGACAGTTCGACTACCTGCGGCGCTTGTCGGAGCGCATCCGCGACGAGAGCCGCCGCCTGGAAGAGCGCGTCCCGTCCACAAATTTGCTGCGCGGCGCTGCCCGCGACCAGATCCGCGCCATCGGGGTCCTCGGCAGCGACGTGTACGACAAGATCGCGGTGATGCGCGCCCTGCGCGAGGACTTTCCGCACGCGGTGTTCTTCACGACAGACCTGGACGCGAGACTGCTGGCCAGCGAGCAGTACGACTGGACGCGCAACGTGGTCGTCGCATCGGGCTTCGGGCTGGAGCTCGCACCCTGCGTGCAAAGATGGGTGCCGCCGTTTCGCGGCACCTATCAGACATCCGCATACTTCTCCGCGCGCCTCGCGCTGTACAACGCGTACGCCGGCGACGCAGAACCGACAGCAGCGGTGCTCTGCCCAGAGTATGCTCCAGGAGACACGGTACCGCTTGGCCAGCGAGCGCGCCTGCAGCGGGCCGCGTGGACGCCGCGGGTGTCGCAGGCCGAGATCGATTCCTGGCTCGCCGGACCGCGGCTGTACGAGATCGGACGCCAGCACGCATGGGATTTGTCCGAGAGCCCGCGCGCATCGACGCCAGGGCTGATGAGCGTGCAGCCGCTTGTGGCTTCGCTCGTGCCGGATTCCGCAGGCTTGTCGTTCGGCATCGGTCTCGCGGTGCTGCTGCTGCTCACGTCGCTGCTCGTGCGTCCGGTCCGGGACACGTTCGTCGATTCCGCCTACTGCCTCCGCTATCGCGCAGAAGCTTCGCAAAAGGACAGCCGCGCTCGTGGAGCGCCCTACGCTGCCTGGACGATCGTCGCGTCGCTGGTGGTTCTGTTCGCGTGGCTCGCACAGCGCCTGGCGTCGGCATATCGAGAGGCGAGCACCGGCGCCGGCGAGCCCGTTCTCTGGTTCCAAGGGATCAGCGCCTGGCCAAGCGAGCTGTTGCGTTGCTTGGCGCTGGTGTTGGTGGCGCTGCTCCTGTTCGCGGCTTGCGGAAAGAGCAAGCGGAATGCTGCCGGCGTGGCACGGCGCTTCCTCCTGAAGGAGGGGGGCGAGCGGCGTTGGTCCTGGAAGCTGGCGTTGGGCTGGCTCACGGCTCCGTCCAGCTCGCGCGCTCCCGGAGAACCGAGTGACAAGGACCAACGCCAGGAGTTGTGCGTGCAGAGCCTCTGGAACGACTACGCCGAGGCGACCCGCCCGCGATGGTGCATTCGGCGGGCCATCCTCTGGGCCGTCGCGTTCGGTTTGCTCGCCGTGATCATCATGTCCTTTTGGGGCTTCCCGGGAGCACCGCTGCGGGGGCCCGCAGCGCGCTCATTCAACCTCCTGCTGGTGCTCTTGGTCACGCTGGGCTACCTGGTGGTGCTGTTCTTCGTCGCCGACCTGACGCGGCTTGCCGACCGCTTCTGCGATACGGTGTCGGATCCAGATGTGCAGCGCCGGTGGCCTCCGGGCTTGATCGAAGAGTATGCGCGCGAGCTGAGCGTTGCATCCACGCCAGCCAACGCGGCTGCGAGCGAACCGGCGGGAGATGCCAAGGGCCGCTTGCGCGATCGCGTCGTCGACGCCTGGCTGGTCGCGCGCATCGTGGCCGAGCGCACCAGCGCGATCACGCCTCTCATTTACTTTCCGTTCCTGTTGCTGGCGCTGATCGTCATGTCGCGCTGGCACATGTTCGACAATTGGGACATGCCCATCGGCCTGCTTGTGGTGTACCTTGCGAGCCTCGGCGTCGCGGGCTTCTCCGCATGGTCCCTGCAGCGCACCGGGGCGCGCGTACGCAAACGCTGCATCGTGCAGCTCGAACGCTGCCTGCTGGCACGCAAAGGCGACTCGGACGAATACTGCCCGAGCGTGGAGCAGATCGAGCAAATGATCGAGCGCATCCGCAAGCTCAAACAGGGTGCGTTCGTGCCCTTCGTCGAACAGCCTCTGGTGCGCGCGATCTTGCTGCCGTTCGCGAGCGCCGGCGGGCTCGAGGTCATCGCGATGCTGGGGCTCGTCCCCTGAACCACGCGTTCGAGGTGCGGGCGCAGCAGGACTGAACACGCGAGGAGGAAGCGAACATGGCGCAGAGCGATGACGGCGGGACGGTGTTCGAGATCGGGCTGGTGATGGCCGGCGCGGTATCCGCCGGCGCGTACACAGCCGGCGTGATCGACTTTCTGCTGGAGGCGCTCGAGCAATGGGAGAGCCTGCGCGGGCAGCCGGGCGTCCCGCCGCACCGCGTGCGCATCAAGGTGATCTCCGGCACCTCGGCGGGAGCCATGACGGCGACGATTCTCGCCTCCAGCTTGCGCACAGGCGTGAACCCGGTACGCTCGCTCGCGCCGCCGGCTGCCACCGAAAACAAGTTGTACGACAGCTGGGTGAATCGGGCCGATATCTTCCCGATGCTGCGCAACGACGATCTCGACGCCGCACCGCGGGTGCAGTCGCTGCTGAACTCGAAGGCCGTGGATGCGATTGCCGACTCGGCGCTCGGGGTGCGGTACGCTGGCCGCCCCTGGCCGGCGTACGTAGCCGATCCACTCGACGTGTACCTGTGCACGACGAACCTGCGCGGCGTTCCGTATTCGATCCAGATGATCGGCGCCGAAGGTCAGGGTTACGGCATGTCCATGCAGGCAGACTACATGCGCTTCGCGCTCTCGGACTCGGAGTCATGCCCCTCGGACGCGCTGCCGCTCGGGTTCCGTGGCGGCGGGAGCTGGGATGTGCTGGAGACCGCGGCGCTCGCGAGCGGCGCATTCCCCGTCGGCCTCTCTGCACGCGTGCTTCGCCGCAAGGCCGAGCAGTACAACCAGCGCCCCTGGTACATCCCGGCGCCAGAGCAGGTCAACGGCGTGCCGGTGGTGGTGGAGCGCGAGACGAGAATCGACCCGAGCTGGCCCGACCGCGTGAGCAGCAACCCGGGCGCCTACGAGTATCGATATGCCAACGTCGACGGCGGCGTCATCAACAACGAACCGCTCGAGATCGCTCGGCATGCTTTGGCCGGACCGGGCGGACGGAACGATCGCGAGCCGGACAAGGCGACGCGTGCCGTGCTTATGGTCGATCCCTTCCCGAATGTCGTCAGCTTGAACCCCGACTATAACGCCGACGCCCAGATCCCCATCCTTCCGGCGCTGATGGGCCTGGCATCGGCGGTGCTGTATCAAATGCGCTTCAAAGTCGAAGAGCTCGAGCTTGCGCGCGACGAAGGCGTCTTCAGCCGGTTCGTAATCTCGCCGGTGCGATGGACCTCGACCACCGGCAAGCTCGAAGATGCGAAGCGCGAGGAGTTTGCGCTGGCCTCGGGAGCGTTGGGCGGGTTCGGGGGCTTCCTCGCGCGGGGCTTCCGCCATCACGACTACTTGCTGGGGCGGCTCAATTGCCAGCGCTTTCTTCAGGAGCACTTCGTGCTCGACGCGTCCAATCACGTATTCGACGGCTGGGACCCAGAGGAGAAGAAGAGGGCGAGCCGCAGGCAGACGTTCACCACGCGGCGAAGCGGACACGAGGAGAAGCAGTCCATCGACGCCATCCCGATCATCCCGTTACTGGGCAGCGCGAAGGAACCTGCGATCGACGGCGGCCCGCTCGCATTGGTGTGGCCCAAAGGCGCGGGGCCCGACAAGCACAAGCTGGAGGAGGCTTTGATGGACCGGCTGTGCGGCCTGGTCGACCACTTCCTATCGCCAGCGGAGATCAGCAGCGGGCTCCTCCGCGGTTACCTGCGCCTGGCCTGGAACATCTACCGCGGGATCAAATGGGTGCTCCGCGACAGCCCGGTGCAGCCAGCGCTGAACGCAATCAAACACGACCTCGAGAAGCGCGGGCTCGAGTAAGCGCTACCACTTCTCCGGCAGCTTCTTGTTGATGACGATCTGCTTGCGGTCGAGCGTGATGTAGCCGCCGGTGACCAGGCCTTGCAACACCCGGCTCACCATCTCCCGCGAGGCACAGATGCGGTTGGCCAGCTCCTGTTGTGTGAGGCGTTGCGTGACCACCAGCCTGTCTTGCTCCCGGACGGCGAGATCCAGGAGGAGCTTCGTGACTCGCTGGTATACGTCCATCGAAGCCACCTGCTTCAGCTCGTCTGTGAGCTGGCGAACCCGGGAGCTCAAGTCTTTAAGCAGCTTCAGGTACAGTTGCGGGTGATTTGCCGAGCATTCGACGAACTTGCTCTTCGGCAGAACCAGCAGCTTGCAGGGCTCGATGGCGTTCACGGAAGCAGATCGGGTCGCACCGTCGAGCAGGGTCAGCTCGCCGAAGTACTCGCCGGGCCCATGCAGCCGCAGGATGATCTCCTTGCCGTCGTGCGTGGTGGTGTAGACCTTGACTCTGCCGCTGACGATCACGTAGAGGGCCAGCGCCTCATCGCCTTCGCTGATGACCACGGAACCTTTGGCGAAGGTTCGGGGGGTGGCATGGCGGGCGATGAGCTCCAGGTCATCGCCGGAAAAGCCGGCCCACATGGGTTCGTTCGCAGGTGCCGAAAACAGCTGGGGCCCGCTCGCCGCCGCTCGCTGACCAATTGCTGACATCATCGACTGCCCCTCCCATCCATCGAACAGAGTAGTTCGACCAGTGTACTTGGGCGGCGACTCGGGACCATATGCCGGAGGGCATAGGTTGAAACGATGCACTGCCGGAGGCCGGCAGTGGGTCGCACTCCGTCCCGGCCGGCGAGTCGATGGGCAGGTGTCAGGCTCGTCTCATCTGGCCGATGCGATGGCTGCTCTCCCAGGGCGAGGAAGCGGGACGGGCCGCGCCTCCTCCTGCTTGCTACGCGCCTCGACCAGGCTGGCGTCGCGACGCTTGGCGTGGCGCTTCAGGCTGGCGCTTAGCTCGGAGATGATTTGCGATGCCGCATTGATGATGTCGTTGGCGCCGAACCCGGCTTTGGTCATCTCCCGGTAGAACGATTTCGCCAGGAGCTTCACGATGCGGGTGGGATGCGGGACGCTCGCCAGCACCTGGCCGACCGTGTCGTCCACGCTCTGCGCCAGGGCGATCTGGGCGAAACGCGACTGCAGCAGGCCATGCAGCTGCGCGGCCTGCAGGGATTTGCCGATGAATACCGTCACGATGTGCAGCAAGCGAAGATCGTCGCCATCGAAACGCGGCTTGTCCATCGGTCCGCAGACGTGGATCACGCCGATCACCCGCCCGCTGCTCCGGATCGGGGAGCGGAGCATGTCCCCGGCCGGAGCGCCTTGTGCGGCGCCGGCCACGGGGAGCTCTCCCAGTGGAGTTGCCTGCGCCTCTACGGTCACGCGTTTGAACACCGCGTCCCCGCTGGCATGTTCTGCTTCCGACGGGCGCATCGCGGCTTCGCCGTCCGGCGCCGAATGCTCCTCGGTCCACCACAGGAATGTGCAGCTCCGGGCGCGCAGCAGCCGCGCGGCCGAGGAAGCCAGCTCATGCAGATGCGCATCGAGACTGCCGTGCATCTCGGGCAGTCCGGCGAGCCGCTGCAGCTCCACCAGCAAAGTGTCTTCTCGATTCATTTGAGTGAGCATCCATGGTTGATAGGGCGTGCGGTGTTAGCAGTCGAGTGCCGCAGCGCCAGGGCCATGCATTCCCTCCCCTTCAAGGGGAGGGCCATGGTGGGGATGGGGGATACAGTGCATCTTCCCCCATCCCCCTCTCCACCTCCCCCTTGAAGGGGGAGGACGGACTTGCCGCGGCGTGGGCAGACGCGATGTCGCATAGGTTTCAGATCGATCGGGTCAGCAATAACAGCCGCCATGCCATCGACCAGCGGAAGCGTCCCTCGAAGGCGATGTATTCCGGAACGATGGTCTCCGGGCTCCACTTGAGCTTGTACTGCACTTGGCTCTCGGCCGGATAGATCGCGCTGCCATGCCGCGCCAGCATGCCGAGCAGCCAGGATACGGTCTTGCTGCGCGTGGGCACGCAGTCTGTCTGCTCGGACAGGCCGAAGAACGGCGTCAGCCCGAAGTTCAGGAAACGCACGCCTTCGCTCTTGAAGCGCTCGATGGCGGTGATGTTGATCAGCTCCATCACACCCGGTGGCGAGTCGGGCGCGCGACGCGAGAGGTCGTGCATGAGGCCCGCATAGCGGCCATACGAGGGCACGTAAGTGATGAATGCCGCCGTCTTGCCTTCGTGAGTCGCCACGAACACGCGCCGGTCCGTATCTTCCGGGCTGCCCAGCTCTCCCACCAGGAACTCCAGCAGTTTGGCGTGGCGGCCCTTGGTTCGCAGCCACGTCGCGGTGATCGACTGCAGCGCGTTCCAGGCTTGCGCATCGCGCGGAGCATCGACCCCCAGCTCGGACACGGTGATTCCCGACTTGCGTGCGCGCGCGATCTTGTTGCGCATCTTCATGAAGCGCGTGCCCGCGGTCTGGAACTTCTCCAGATCGAGCGTGTAGGACGCTCCGAACTGGTTGATGCAGAAGCCGGATTGCTCATACAGCGCCAGGTCATCGGGGCGCAGCTGCACGGCGCAGATGTGCTTGCCCATGCGCCTGGCGAGCGCGCGGAACTGTGCGAGCAGGCGGGCCTGGTCGGGCTGCGGCGCGAACACGCCGCCGAGCTGGAACAGCACACCGCCGAAGGGCACGTAGGCGATGAATCCGTCGATGCCCGGGCTCACGAAATGGCGCATCTCCCGGTTCATCGCGAGATATCCCGACGGGTGATCGGCGAAGCGGGCGACCGTCTCCGGGCTGAGGCGGGACGACAATGGCATGACGGCGGCCGCAGGCTGCGAGTGGGAAGCGCGCGCCGCCGGCATCGAAGGTTCGACAAGTTGTCTGATCGCGTCCATGTGTCTGCGTCCTGTCAGATGTGCGATTCGCCGAATTCGCGCTCGAAGCGCGCGAAGGCCGGATGCTTCTTGGGCTCGAACGAGATGCCCCAGGGCTTGAAGGAGTTGCCGAACAGCGCGCGGTCCCCGAACAGGTGGATGGGGATCGCGAGCAGGGCCCAAGACGGGCCCACGATGAGGCACCAGAGCGCGACGACCGCGCCGTTGAACAGGAACCCGTGCATCGTGTTGTAGAGCACGAAGTAGATGCGCGGGATCGATCCGTCGGGGCTGCGCCGGTAGGCGATGGCGCCCGGGATATAGCCGATGACGTCGATATAGGCGAACAAGGCGATGAAGTGCGTCCAGCGGATCTCGCCGATATGGATCACGGCGAGCGTGATGCAGGCCGCCAGCGCCGCCAGGTTTTCCAGCCGCATCATGAGATAGGTGCCGCGGCTCTCGAAACGGTTGCATGCATCCATGGTCGTTCTCCTCTCATGCGCAGGCGTATTCCACGCCGATGTGCTTCAGCCGCGCGGCCTGCTCGTGCTTGATCTCCTTGAGCAGCTGCCGCGCTTGTTGCTCCTCGCTCAAGGTGGCCATGGTCTGGCCGGGGAAGATTTCCAGGTCGCCGATCAGATCCATGTGGTTGTTGGCGGCCTCTTGGTACAGTCCGATGTAGTGCTTGATGACCTGTTCGAACACCTCCGTCATCAGCCCCTGCATGTCGTGCAGCAGATCGACCATCTGGTTGCGCTTCTCCACGCTCAGCCCCTTCAACTGGCTGCGCACGACCGCCTCCCCGAACCCGACGTGATGCGCCTCGTCCGCGAATGCCCCGCGGATGATGCGGCTCAGGCTGGGGTCGAACCGCGACCAATAGCGGATCTCGTAGCGGTAGATCGGATAGGCCATGCCCTCCATCGTGATGTTCTGGGCCAGCGAGGCGCCGATGAAGTCGCGCTTGTCCACCTGCTCCAGGATCAGGTCGTAGAAGTTGCGCATGGCCCGGGTGGTCACCTGACGCTCGAGCTGCTGGCGCTTTTCCGGCGTGATGCCGAAGTCGGCGAGCCGGCGGCAGAACACTTCGTAGTGGCGTGCCTCGTCCAGCACCTGCGTGCTGAGATGGATCTGGGTGGGTTCGTCGGGCGCCAGGCCGATCATGCCGGACACGGCCTGCATCGACGTGCGCTCGGCGGTGATGAACGAAGCGATGTCGAGCAGGTAGATCTGGCGCAGCAGCGGGTCTTCCCACAGGTGCGGGCTGGGGGAGGGTTCGTCTGGCGCACGGCCGTAACGACTGCCGTACAGGGTCTTCCAGGCGGTACGCTCGAACCAGCTCTGGATCGACCAGCGCCGTTCGTCATATTCCTGGGACTTGTAAGCCGGGTTGTCGTATTCCAGGCGATACTCTGGCGCTTCTTCGATCGCCGGCGATGCCACGGAATTCATGGGGTCGCTCCTTCTTTGGTGGTGAACAGGGTTCGCTTGCCGGTGCGATTCACCGACAGCAGCGCAAGCAGTGCGGCGCCCGTGGCGAGCGCGCCGATGAACGCGATCGGCCAGAAACCCGCCTCGGGCACGGAGAACAGCGCGCACACCGCGAGCAGCGGGAACGCGCCGGCGATCACCCACTGCGCCGCGATCGGGACAGGGCTGCGAAACGATCGCGCAGCCGCCGCGCGCGTGCGCCGCAGGCGCAAGGCGGCCAACATCAGCGCGCCGTAGACGAAGCACTCGATCGCAGCGACGGTGACGCCGGTGAGCCGATAAGTCCCGGTCTGGATCACGATCAACGCGAGCGCGAACGAGAGCCCTCCGACTGCGGCGACCGCATTGATCGGCACTCCCGTGCGCAGGCTGATGCGCGCGGTCCACGCGGGGGCTACACCTTCTCGTGCCAAACCGTAGATCAGGCGCGAGGCGCCCATGAGCCCGGCGTTGAACGACGTGAGCATGGCCAGCAGCGAGACCAGCGCAAGGCCGTACCGTCCCGTGTCGCCGTACAACACCGCGCCGAGCGTGATCTGAGGAATCGGGTTGCCGGCCAACAATCCCCGGTCGACCTGGCGGTCGAGAGCGGCGGCGAACACGCCGTAGACCACGATCAGGCCCGCAATGGCGGCCAGCATCGACAGCGGGATCAACCGCGCATAGGCCTTGGGACCGCGCCCCATCGGCGTGACCCATTCGAAGCCGATGAACAGGAAGATCGCGGTCCCCACCGCCGCCGCGAGATCGAGCAGGCTGGGTGTGTTGGCGGCAACGGCGTGATGCAGTTCCGGCGCCGACCGCCCTGCCCAAAGCGCCGAGGTGCCGACGAACAGCGTCGCGACGACGAGCAGCACGGTCATCGCGAGTTGCAGCGTGCGCGGGGGCTCCAGGCCGAGCGTGTTCGTGGCGATGACGAGCAGGAACAGGCCCAGCACGACGAGCGCCTTGGGCACTCCGGGCACGACGTTGCCGAGCACGGTGGTCACGACCGTCCCTTCCACTCCGGCGGCCAGCGCCACCATGGCGAGGTACAGAAACAGGATCGCGAGCGAGGAGTAATTGCCAAACGCCGCGCGCAGGTAGGTGCGGATCCCCGGCGCGGAAGGGAACATCGCGGCCAGCTCGCCGATGGAGGCCGAGACCAATCCGCAGAAGGCACCGGCGATGACGATGGCGAGCACGATCCACTTGGCATCGATGCCGCCGAGCAGGCTGCCCAGCATCGCGTAGCAGCTCGCCGCGAGCGCCATCCCGGCGCTGATGGCCACATAGCCCGAGAGCTCTGAGCGCATGGCCTTACATCCCCCAGAGCACCAAGCTGATCGCATCCAGCTTGATCTGGTCGCGGTCGCTGCCGAACACTTCCAGGTTGCCTTCGAGGTAGGCCTGGGCGGGATTCACGGTGCCCGAGAAGACGTCGCGCAGCACCGTGCTCTCTCCCCGCACCAGGATCGAGTGCGAGGTTTCGGCATCGGCCGCGCCGACTTCTGCGACCTTGGAGTCCTGCACGCGCAGGTGGAATCGCTGCCCGTCGTCGGTGGCTTCGATCGTGAGCAGCGGCTCCCAGCCCTTCAGTAGCTTGCCGACGCTGGGATGCGTATTCACGGATTGGACGAAAGTGCTCAGGCACTGCGGAAGGCTCGGGTTCATGGCTCGGTCCTCGATCGGTTTTGCGTCGTCATGCGGCGGCCGCGAGCAGGGTTGCGCTTCGCGTATCGCGCACGGCCCCGGCGGCGCGCTCGGCCTCGGGCACGTAGACCTCGAAGCCGTGGTGGTGGGCGAGGCGGAAGATCTCTTGCGCCTCGGCGAAGGAAGGCTCGGCCCCGATGCTCATATCGCGGCGGATGCCGGACATGGCGAGCACGATGGTCTCCGACAGGCACGCGAGGTTGATCCCGGGCGGGCAGCCGATCACGTTGCGGCGCCCGAAGGACACGGGCTGCGGCAAGCGCATGAGCCCGCCCTCGTACACGAACACGTCGGGGCGCAGCTCGCTGAGGTCGGCGACCACGTCTGCCGGACGCGCGGCGTCGCATACCACGGCACCATGCGCGAGCACGCCCGCGTCGATGAACGCCTTGCCCTGGCTCGTCGCGGAGATCACGAAGCCCATCCGCGGAAGCTCGCCCTCGAGATCGATCGTCGCCGCGATCGGCGCCTCCAACCCCGCACCCTGTGCCTGCTCGGCGATGCAATCGTGCAGCCGCGCGAGCGCATCGGGGCTGCGCTCCTGCACCGAGATCTGATAGGCGTTCTCGATGGAATGGAGGATGGGAAGCAGCGGGGTGCCGATGCCGGACACCATGCCGTCGTGCAGCCGCTCGATCGCGTCCTGGTAGAGCTCCCCGGAGAGCGCCTTCAGCTTCTGCACCGATCCGGGATTGGACGGGTTACCGAACAGGGTGATCCGGTGGCAATCGATCGCCAGGCGCTTGCATGCCAGGCGGCCGACCGAGCCCGCCGCACCGATGACGCCGACATGGCCGCGGGAGAGGTCCTTGCCCACGCGCCGCGCCGCGATCTTGAGTCCCTCGGCGGCGGCCATCCCGGTGAGGCTGTTGCCGGTGGTCACATTGACGCCGCTGCCGGCGATGTCGGTCCCGGCGCGCGAGATGATGGAGGTGAACGCGCCCAGCCCGAGCATGTCCACTCCGAGGTCCTTGGCGACCTCCACGCACTGATCGAGCAGCTCTTTCTTCTCCTGGGGCTTCAGCCGCATCATCTGGCTGGGCGTGAGCGGGATGGCGACGAGCCAGCCTTCGACGTAGCCGCCCGCCAACGAGCGCAGCACGGGCAGGTGGTAGGCGACGCCGGGCTCGTAGCGGCGCTGCGACCACGACGCGATCCAGCGCTCCCAGTTCTGCCGCTGGCCCGGCGTGAAGCGGGAGAACGCGGTCGGGCCGGACGCAAACAAGTCCTCGAGCGAGGTGGGATGAATCAAGAACGCGTACTTACCGAGACACGGCTCGGACAGGCTCGTCGGTTGCATGGCTGGGTGACCTCTCGATGGGCTGGTGATGCGGGTCCGCCGCAGTCTCCTCCGGCGTTCCGGTGATGTATTCCAACAGGCGCGCGAAATCGCCGCGAGTGATGAGCTGCGCGACGTCCTCCAGAGCAAGCAGCAGCCTGTCGATCTCGGGGCGTGTGATGGTGAGCGGCGGCTCGATCCGGAGCACTCCGCTGTGATTGAAGGTCGGCGCCGTGAGGATCCGGTGGTGCGCCATGAGGTAGCCGCAGATCAGCGGCACGGCGGTCCCGGTCGAGCTCGCGTGCGCGAGGAAATACCCGTCGCCGCCTTCCCACGGCGTGGTGCGCAGGCCCTGCATCAAGCCCAGCCCGTCCACGGCGGAGAAGGCGTCGGGGTAGTCGGCGACCAGGCGCTCCAGGCCGCGGCGCAGGTATGCGCCCTTCGCCGCGATCTCCTGCACCAGCCGCTGATCGTCCTGCACCAGCTCGTCCAGCACAGCCACGCCGATCGCGCAGCTCAAGTGATTGTTGGCGAAGGTCGAGCTGTGATAGACGCCGAAGTCCGGGGCCCACGCGCGCTCGGAGCACAGGCACGCGCCGAGCGAGACGAGGCCTCCGCCCAGGGCCTTGGCGAGCAGCACGATGTCGGGCTTGACGCCGTCATGCTCGGCGGCGAACAGCTTCCCGGTGCGGCCGAGCCCGGTTTGGATCTCGTCCAGCACGAGCAGCGTTCCGGCGGCTTTGCACAGCGCCTGGGCGCCGACCAGATAGCCGGGCGGCGGCGCGATCATGCCCGCCTCGCCCTGCACCGGCTCGACGACGAACGCTGCCACAGCGCGGCTCGCGAGCCGCTGCGCGAGCGCATCCAGGTCTCCGTAGGGGACGTGCCCGAACTGCGTCGTGTCGACCAGGAACGGGGCACGGTACATCTCGGTGCCGGTGGCCGACAGTGCGCCCAACGTCTTGCCGTGAAATCCGCGGTGCGTGCTCAGAATGAGCTGGCGGTGTGTCTTGGCTCGCGCGAGCTTGATCGCCGCTTCCACCGATTCCGCGCCGCTGTTGGTGAAGGTGACGTAGCCGGGGCCGCAGGGCGAGTGCGCAACGAGCTTGGCGGCCAACGTCTCCGCGGCCGGCGAGATGAGCGGCTGCACCAGGCTGGGCTCCTGATGGATGCGCACTCTCGTCACCGCGTCCCACAGCGCCGGCGGGTTATGCCCGAAAGGAATCGCGCCGTACTGGGCGAGAAAGTCCAGGTACGCGTTGCCGTGCTCGTCGTAGAGGTAGTGTCCGCTGGCGCGCACGATCGGCTTGTCGAACTGGATGTGCGCCAGCAGGAAGCGGCGATCGGGATTCAGGCTCGACTCGTCGTCGAGCGACCATCGCGGCGTCTTGCTCGCCGGGTAAGCGGGCCGCACTGGGCCGGCCACCCGGCCCCCGGACGCCCGGGCGACAGAGGCATTCATCGCGCGTGCTCCCCTGGCGCTAGCCGGCCACCGTGAGCCCGGTCAGGCCCATGCGTACCAGGCGCTGGCCGCGCATCTCGTCGGCCCAGTGCGCCTGCAGGCCGATGCGCTCTTCGACTGTGGTGTCCGCAAGACGGCGCCCGGGAATGAGCTCGTAGTCGCCGAGAAGACTCCGGTGCTGCTCCATGCCGGCCTGGAACAGCATCTCGCGCTCGATCAGCAGCGGGAGGATCGGGAGCTCCTGCCACAGTTGCAGCCCGCGCTGGATCAGCTCGAGCAGGCGCCCGCGCTCTTGCGGGTGACGCTCGATGTGAGCGCGCACGACTTCCGCGCCGACGCCCAAGTGCCGGACCTCGTCCATATTGGCCCCCTGCGCGATCTCGGCCGCAGGCGGGTCGAACACACGCCACTTGCGTTCGCTCATCTCCGCTGCGGGTGCCAGCGCGCCCTCGCCGATGACGGTGAGGAAGATCACGCCGCCGATGAAGTCGGCATCGGGCTTCGCGACCAGATCCAACGCGAACTGCTCGAGCGGCCGCAGGATCGCGTCGCGCTTGTTGCCGACGATCTCGGCCATGCGGGCTTCGAGCGTCGCGCGCGGGATTCCCATTTCGACCAGATGCCAGCGGAACACGTCGGCGTGCCGGGCTTCGTCGATCAACTGCGTGGCGAAGAAATCCATCGTGGCCTGGTCCGGCGCGGTACGCACGAGATGGCTCAAGTGGCGCGCGGTCATCTGTTCGGTGGTGGCGCGGAAAGCGAACTCCTGCAGGCTCGCCTCGCGGAGCGGCCCCGGCTCCAGCATATGGCGCGGGACAGCAAGGCCGGGGGTGTGGCCATGCACATATCCGCGCAGCGAACAGCGGATGGCCTGCAGCCAGTACTCGAGATTGCAGATCTCGGGCGTCAACTCGGCATCGGCCAGCCCGTCGATCAGGCTCGGGCTATGGGTCTTCTCCGGCTGCTTCACCATCGCTAAGGTCATCGTCGTCTCCAAGTCAAGTTTTGCCGAGCTCAGCCCGGTTCCACGTAAGCCGGCGGAGGCCAGCCGCATTCGTGGGACGCATGTTAAGGAGCGCCGCCATCCGGTTCTGCGCCGCGCTGCACGTTGCCGGCGTGCATGGGCCGCGGGCGATTTGTGGCGTAGTTCACATACGGCAACTGCGGCAGGCAATACCATGCGCGTCGTTCCGCACCCCCTGCCGTGAACCTGCTCCCGCACCCATCCACTTGACGAGGCTCCTGGTATGAAGAAATCTGCCGCCGTTGCGACCGTCGCCCTCGTGCTGGCCGGTGTCCTGGCCTACTCCCTCACGGGGCGCGCCAAGCCCGAGGACAAGCTCCAGAACGTGCGTCCGGTGAGGGCCCTCAAGATCGAGTCCGGCACCGTCAAGGACGTATCGGTGTATTCCGGCGAGATCCGGCCCCGCTTCGAGACGCCGATGGCGTTTCGCGTGCCCGGCCGAATCGCACAGCGCCACGTGGACGTAGGGACTGCCGTGAAGAAGGGTCAGCTGGTCGCCACGCTCGACCCCACCGATTACCAGTTGAGCGTGCAGAGCCTGAATGCTCAGGTCGCATCCGCCGAGGCCGACTTTCGCTTCCAGACCTCCGAGCTCGCGCGCGGCACCGAGCTGCTCAAGAAGGGCTTCATCTCGCAGACCGACTACGACCGCCGCCGCAACATCTTCGAAGAAGCGAAGGCGAAGCTCGATCAGGCGCACGCCACGCTCGCGCAGACGCAGAACCAGTCGGAGTACACCAGCCTGCGTGCGCTGTCGGACGGTGTCGTCACCAGCGTCGATGCGGAGACCGGGCAGGTGGTGACCGCCGGACAGACCGTGATGCGCATCGCGCGGCTGGAGGAGAAGGAGGCAGTCATCCACGTCCCGGAAAATAGGCTCGCCGATGTGCGCACCGCGAGCTCGTTGCGCGTTGCGCTCTGGGCCGAGCCAGGGAAGTCGTACCGGGGACGGCTCCGCGAGATCTCGCCGAGCGCGGACCCGGTCACGCGCACCTACATCGGGAAAGTCACCATCCTCGATCCGGACCAGGCGGTGCAGATCGGAATGACCGCAAGCGTGACGATCGACCGCGAGGCCGGAGACCGGGCGCAGCAGTTGCCGCTCACCGCGCTGGTCGAACGCGACAGCCAGACCTTCGTCTGGGTGGTGGATCCCGCGACCAGCACCGTCGCACTCGCACCGGTCAAGCTCGGGACCTTCCGCGGGAATTGGATCTCCGTCGTCGACGGTCTCAAGGACGGTGAGCTCGTCGTGACCGCGGGCGTGCACAAGCTGTTCCCGCACCAGCAGGTGACCATCCTCGAGGACGAAGCCAAATGAAGGGCGTGAACCTTTCGGCCTGGGCGCTGAACCATCAGGCGCTGATCCGCTTCTTCATCGGCGCGCTGATGGCGGCCGGCGCGTACGCGTACCTGCACCTGGGACGTGCGGAGGATCCGCCGTTCACGTTCCGCATCATGGTCGTGCAGGCGTACTGGCCCGGAGCCACCGCACGCGAGATGGAGGAGCAGGTCACCGACAAGATCGAGCAGAAGCTGCAGGAGACGCCGTATCTCGACTATCTGCGCAGCTACTCCAAACCCGGCGAGGCCGCGGTCTTCGTGACGTTGCGCGAAGACACCCCGTCGAAGGAAGCGCCCAACGCTTGGTACCAGGTGCGCAAGAAGGTCGGCGACATTCGGGCCACTCTGCCCCAAGGCGTGGCGGGACCGTTCTTCAACGACGAGTTCGGCGACACCTTCGGGTCGATCTACGCCTTCACGGCGGACGGGTTCACCCGCGCCGAGCTGGAGGAGTATGTCAAGCAGGCGCGGCAGGAGCTGTTGCGGCTCAACGATGTGAGCAAGGTGGACATCATCGGCGCGCAGGACGAGAAGGTCTACATCGACCTGTCCAGCAAGCGGCTCACCACGCTGGGGTTAAGTCCCGTCTCCGTCCTGGACGTGTTGCGCACGCAGAACGACGTGACGCCAGCGGGCTGGCTGGACGCGGGCGCGAACCGCGTGTACCTGCGCGTGCCCGGGGATTTCGGCTCCGTCGACAGCATCCGCGACATCGAGATCCGCACCAGCAACCGCACGCTGCGGCTGGGAGACATCGCGCATGTATACCGGTCCGACGTCGATCCGCCGACTTTCAAGATGCGCTACATGGGACAGGAAGCGATCGGCCTGGCGGTGTCCATGGTCCCCGGCGCCAGCATCATCGATCTGGGGCACGCGCTCGACGCGTCGCTCCAGCGCATCCAGCGCAGTCTGCCGGTGGGCATCGAAGTGCACCAGGTCGCCAACCAGCCGCTGGTGGTGAAGAACGCGATCGGCCAGTTCATGCGCAGCCTCATCGAGGCTCTGGCCATCGTGCTCGCGGTGAGCTTCGTGAGCCTGGGGCTGCGCACCGGGATCGTGGTCGCGCTGAGCATCCCGCTCGTGATCGCGATCGTGTTCGTCGTGATGCACGTGTGCGGCATCGACCTGCACCGGATCTCGCTCGGTGCGCTCATCATCGCGCTCGGCCTGCTGGTCGATGACGCCATCATCGCGGTCGAGATGATGTCGCGCAAGATGGAGGAGGGCTGGGACCGCGTCAAGGCGGCCACGTTCGCCTACACCTCGACCGCGTTCCCGATGCTCACCGGGACGCTGATCACGGCCGCGGCGTTTCTTCCGGTCGGGCTGGCGCGCTCGCGCGCCGGCGAGTACACGTTCGCGATCTTCGCGGTGGTCGCGATCGCGCTCGTCGTGTCCTGGTTCGTCGCGGTGATTTTCACTCCGTACATCGGCTACTTCCTGCTGCCGAAGCCGAAGCACGACCCTCGCGCGGCCGCTGTGTACGACAAGCCGTTCTACCGGCGATTCCGGCGCGTGGTGGAGGCGTGCATGGAACATCCGAAGACGGTCATCGCGATCACGGTGACCGCGTTCGTGCTGGCGGTGTCCGGCTTCCGCCTGGTCGAGCAACAGTTCTTCCCCGCCGCGGAACGGCCCGAGCTCCTCGTGGATGTCTGGCTGCCCGAGGGCTCGTCGTTCGCGGCCACCGAAGAGCAGGTGAAGAAGCTGGAACAGATGCTCGCCACCGACCCCAACGTGGCCAACTACGTCGCCTACGTCGGCGGGGCCACGCCGCGCTTCTTCCTCACTCTGGACCAGCAGCTGCAGAACCTGAACTACGCGCAGTTCGTGATCCTCGCCAAAGGCCTGCGCGAGCGCGAGGAGCTCCTGGAACGGCTGCGCGCGGCCTTCGAGCATGGATTCCCGTCCGTGCGTGCCCGCGCGCAGCGCCTCGAGAACGGACCGCCGGTGGGCTATCCGGTGCAGTTCCGAGTGGTGGGACCGGACGCCTCGCGGCTGCGCAAGATCGCCGACGAGGTGGCGCAGGTGATGCGCGCCAACCCCAACACGCGGGACGTGAACTTCGACTGGAACGACCCGATCAAGACGGTCCGTCTCGCCGTCGACCCGGACAAGGCGCGCGCTCTCGGCATGACGCCGCACGCCCTCGCCCAGAACGTAAACGGGCTGCTGACCGGCGTGCCGATCATGCAATTCCGGGACGCCGACAAGCTGATCGACGTGGTCGCCCGCGCCGAAGCGGGCGAGCACACCGACCTCGCGGCGCTCCGCGATATCATCGTCTTCCCAACCGCCAATCGCTCGGTGCCGCTGTCGCAGATCGCGAACATCGTGCCCAGCTTCGAAGACGGCGTGATCTGGCGGCGCAACCGCACTCCGGCGATCACCGTGCGCGCGGACATCCCCGACGGCATCCAGGCGCCTTCGGTCACCAAGCAGATCCTGCCCGAGCTGAAACGCATCGAGGACCGCCTGCCGCTGGGCTACCGGATCGAGGTCGGCGGAGCGCAGGAAGCATCCGCGAAGTCGCAGAAGTCCATCGCGGTGGTGGTGCCGCTCATGGCCTTGGTGATTCTCACGCTGCTGATGGTGCAGCTGCAGAGCTTCCAGCGCACCGTGCTGGTCCTGCTTACCGCTCCATTGGGGATCGTCGGCGTGACGATCTCGTTGCTCGTGTTTCATATGCCGTTCGGGTTCGTCACGATGCTGGGCGTCATCTCGCTCACCGGCATGATCATGCGCAACTCGTTGATCCTCGTGGACCAGATCGACCAGGACCTGAAGGCCGGCAGCGGGTACTGGGATGCCATCAGCAATTCCGCCGTGCGCCGGCTGCGTCCGATCATGTTGACGGCTCTGGCCGCGATCCTGGCGATGATCCCGCTGTCGCGTAGCGTATTCTGGGGCCCGATGGCGGTCGCGATCATGGGTGGCCTGCTGGTCGCCACCCTGCTCACGCTGTTCTTCGAGCCCGCGCTGTACTCGCTGCTGTACAAGGTGAAGCGGCCGGAGTCGGCGGCGCAACCGGAACCGACGGCCGAGCTAGCGCTCGCCGCGCCAGCGGTCGGCTAGACTCGGCAGCTAACCTCGCCAGGCGCTTCAACGCTTGGCGAGGCAACGAGCATCACGCGGCAGGGCGGGCGCCGCTTCTTAAGTGTGCTTTCGTTGGCGGTTGCTTGTTAAAGGATTTGGCCATATCCTTTAATAACGCCTCTGCCAATTAAAGCCAGCTTTAACTAGATGCCCACCAACCCGCGCCTCGGCACGTACGTCACAGCCACTGCCGGCGAGTTTCGTACCTCGCAGAACTGGATTGGTGGCTCACGCCCGGCCGACGCGCGCTTCGTTCCGCCTCCGCCGCACCTGGTGATGGACTGCAAGGGTGCGCTCGAGAAATTCCTGCACGACGATCCTGTGAAGACGCCGCTGCTCATTGAAGCCGCGCTCTGCCACGTGCAGTTCGCGACCATCCACCCATTCCTCGACGGCAACGGCCGTGTGGGGCGCCTGCTCATTACATTATTGCTTTGCGCCGAAGAGGCGCTGTCCGAGCCGATGCTCTATCTTAGCCTCTACTTCAAAGCCAACCGGGACGCCTACTATGACCTGCTCCAGCGTGTTCGCACCGAGGGGGCTTGGGAATTGTGGCTCGAGTTCTTCCTGCGCGGCGTCGTAGAGACCACGGAACAAGCCACCCGGTCCGCGAAGCGGATCATGGATCTGTTCACAGCTGACCGGGTGCGGATTGAATCGCTCGGGCGACCGGTGGTTTCCGCGCTGCGCGTGTATGGTCTACTGCAGAAGCGGGTCATCCTCTCCTTCCCCCGTGCCGCGAGGGAGCTCGGCATCACCCAGCCGACAGTAACTACCGCGATGAACCACCTTCTAAGACTCGGCGTCGTGCGCGAGACGACTGGACGCAGACGAAACAAGCTGTACGTTTACGACGCGTACCTGACGATCCTCGGTGAGGGTGCAGAACCGATCCCGAAGGGCCGTGATTCGTGAATCGTAAATCACGCGTCACGATTCACCATTCACCGCGGTTCGCAGTTGAGCCGCACCAGCCGCTGAACATCTCCCGGCTCCAGCTGCTCGAGACGGTCGATCAGATCCGCGGCTTGGGCCGCGTTGGCGGCTCCGATCACGGCCGCAGCCTGAGTGCAGTATTTCTCTCGCGCCAGAATGCGCAAGGCGCTTTGATCGGCAGACCCCGCGAACCCGCGCGGAATCGTCACCGTTTCTTCGAATCGCTGGCCGCGAGTGCTGTGGATGCGCACGGTGGCGCTGAGCTGCTTGGTGGCGCGTGAGAAGTCCGTTCCCTGTTCGGTCCCGGCCGCTTTCCGCAAGGCGCGCAGCAGGCGCAGCGTTCCGATCGGGTCCGAGAGCAAGAGTTTCCCGGCCAAGGCAGCGCCTCCGACGCCGAGCAGAAGCCGCAATGTCCCCAGACGCCGCGCGCGCTTGATCGCTGCGCCGATGGGGATATCCGCCAACACCGAGCCTATCGTATGGTCCATGTCGTGTACGACACGCACCTTCCTCGCCAGCTCCCAGACGCGTGGGTTCGCGATCCGATCGCGCGTCAGGTGTTCCGGGGACAGGCTGCGATCCAGTATCGCGGACGCCACGGTGTAGGGGACCGAAAAGGTCAACGTCGAGATCAGGGATCGCTCCCCGTCGA